>NZ_JANEYT010000169.1 GCF_024357955.1 Photobacterium pectinilyticum | reverse complement strand
GTAAAAAAATCGCGATCGCGGCCGCTCTCTAAAAAAGAACCCCACTTAAAAAGTGGGGTTCGTCAGCAATCTGAGCCACCTTTCGGTGGCTGTTTTATTATCACTTACTGTTTACGCAACATGTAATGGCTTGCTAAATCACCTTCGACTCGGTTGCCTTCTCGATCTAATCGGAACAACTGGTTTTCACCAACAAAATACTGCACCGCATCATCACCGGCACCTAACAGGGCAATCGTGTTACCCGCTGTATTCCAGTTAAATGATCCTTCGTACTCAAAGGCATTACCTTCTTTTCCGAGATATACCTCAGTCATAATAAACGTACCATCCTTTTTTACGACGAGCTCAGTCTTGATCCCTTCACAGTCGGCACAAGGTAGGATACCAGTGTAAGTGCCATCCCAATCCAGTGCATTACGCGCGCTGTGAGCTGAATCAGCGATAGGTTGCGTTACTTCTGGTTGAGCGCCTTCTGTTTGGTCTACTTCTGGCAAAGTAACAGGCACTTCTGTTGTTGATGTGTCATCTGCTTGAACTTGGTTTTCTACTACCGCTGCTGTTTCAGCCTCAGTGTGAGATGGGGATTCTGGTGTGGCTTGTTGATCACATCCCGCCAGTACGAAGCCAGCCACAACCAGTGCAAGTAAGGTCTTTTTCATCTTGATTTCCTTAGTTAGCATTCTCATATAACTTGATATTTATTTTAGTGCTGTGATTGTGGGCTCAGCGTCATCGCTACGTTAGAAATGCGTCAAAACCACAGAAAGTCGGTAACTAACGGTGGTTATCCGCACGTTAATCCGCAATAGGCTTCAACTTTGCCGTGAAATGGCGCAATACTGGTGGTTCATACTCAAACTCCAAGCCACGTATTTCACTGGCCCGCCGATTAACGGCAATCAAGGCATCGGCGACATAATCCATATGATCATTGGTATATACCCGCCGTGGAATGGTTAACCGCATTCGCTCCAAAGCCGTGGATTTTTGCTTGCCGGTTTGCGGATCCCGCCCCATCAACAATGAACCGATTTCCACAGCACGCACACCTGATTCTAAATAAAGCGCATTACACAAGGCATGGGCCGGAAATTGGTGAGGTGGAATATGAGGCAGCATTTTCTTTGCATCAACAAACACCGCATGCCCACCGGTAGGGTATTGGATTGGCACGCCGCCTTCTCGCAACCGCTCACCCAGATATTTCACCTGGTTTATCCGGTAATGAAGGAAGTCTTCATCGGCGGCTTCATAGAGCCCCCGCGCCAACGCTTCCATATCCCGCCCGGCCATGCCGCCGTAGGTAACAAAGCCCTCCATCGGCACACACCGGGTCCTCACCGCTTGGAACAAGTCTTCATGATCTTTGATACAGCACAGACCACCGATATTCACCATCGGATCTTTCTTCGCCGACATCGTTAGTATATCGCCGTATTGATACATTTCACGGATGATGTCCAGAATGGGCTTTTCCGCATAACCCGCTTCTCGCCGCTTAATAAAATACGCGTTTTCACAATACCGGGCGGAATCAATCACCACGGGTATATCATTCTTCTGCGCTAGCTCGTAAACCGCCCGCATATTTTCCATCGCTACAGGTTGACCGCCCGAACTATTACAGGTGACGGTAGTAATAATAGCGGCTATGTTCACCGAGCCGTATTGTTCAATAGCAGCTTCAAGCTTCTCAAGGTCAAAATTGCCTTTCCAATCATCATAGGTCGAGGTATGGAAAGCACTTTCGGTCAGCAGGTTAACCAGGGTGAGATCACGAACGTTTTCTGACCAAATTCTGTAAGTTTGACCGGCAGATCGATTTATGATCTTATA
>NZ_JANEYT010000168.1 GCF_024357955.1 Photobacterium pectinilyticum | reverse complement strand
TTGTCTGCATCACGAGCGGCCTTCATAACGTCTAGACGTAGGTCTTTAAAATGCATGTGACCGATACGGTGGCCCCAACGCTTGATCATAGTGACAGGGTTACCGCCACCGTATGTGATGTGACCTGTGTCTAGCGTTAGGTGAACAGCATCGCCAGTTAGCTCCATCATGATGTTGATGTCGTCTTCAGTTTCACAGATAGTGCCCACGTGGTGGTGGAAAGACAGCTTGATGTCATGCTCGTTTAGTAGGTACTCAGAAACTGTTGTTAGCTTCTCACAGTAGGTTTTCCACTCATCCATTGTCAGGATAACGCGCTGAGACAATGGTGTGTTGATGTCGCCGTGAACTGTATTGCTCACTTCACCAAATACCATCGCTTTACAGCCAGCGGCTTTCAGCAGTTTGATGTGCTCCTGCATTGCTGCGATTTCTTCGTCAGCGGTTAGCGTCATCAGGTTGCCGCTGTACCAGCCAGAAGCGAGAACCAGACCGTGTTGCTCTAGAAGTGGAATAAGTACTTCTGGCTCACGAGGATATTTAGTACCTAGTTCAGTACCAGTAAAGCCCGCTTCTGCCATCTCACTCAAACATGTTTCCAATGGGATTTCACCACCCAATTCTGGCATATCATCGTTAGTCCAAGTCAGTGGGCTGATTCCGTATTGCACATTGCTCATGTTTGTTCTCCAAAAATATAACTTAAATAAAAATTTAACGTGATGAGGTGATTAGCTTGTTCTTTGGATTATGCCTTTTTCGCATCTAGGTAAAGAATGTCGCTCTGTTCACCGTTCGCTTAACTTGGGAATTACTATAACCAAAAAAAACAAAATGAAAAATATTTTCCGAACATCTAAAAGCATTTCATTTTTTTGAAAAAAATAGAAAGAACCCAGTAACCACGCGGTCCAAGGCGATTTCTTGAGCAAGATCACAAACCGATAAAACCCAATAAAAACAACCATTTAAATTAAAAATTAATTTTGAAAAATATTTTTCTTAATTTGATCAAGATATCATTTACGAATAAAAATCAACTTTAGGTATAGCCGAGAGCAAATGTTGTCCATATGATTAAAACATCACCTTATGAAAAAATATTTTCAGAGCAACATATAACTACTACAGATAAAAGGGTGAAATAAAACAGCCGATACCTATGCCCTACAGTAAAGGCGTATCGGACCGCTACCCAGCTCATGCTTATTCGATGGTTGAGTGAGAGAAGGGAAAAAAATCAAGGAGCAACGCATGTCACCCACAACCGCGGCCGAGGCCCGAAAACATAATTTTGCTTACATTATTCGAATTTGTTGTATTGCAGCCCTAGGGGGAATCTTATTAGGTTATGACACTGCTGTTATTTCCGGCGCCATCGGCCCCATACGCGAACACTTTGGACTAACCTCTGCACAAACCGGCTGGGCAGTATCAAGTGTGGTTCTAGGTAGTATCATTGGTGCGGTAAGTGCCGGCTGGGCAGCCCTCAAATATGGCCGTCGTAAAACCCTCTTCATCGGCGCTATCCTCTTCATGATCTCCGCCATCGGCTCGGCACTTGCCACTACCTTCACGTTCTATGTTCTACTTCGCATTGTTGGTGGTGTCGCTGTTGGTTTGGCCTGTGTGGTTTCACCTATGTACATGTCTGAAGTGGCGCCGAAAGACTTCCGCGGCCGTGCCGTCAGTATGTTCCAACAATCTGCTGTTATCGGTCAGACTGGGGTGTTCTACGTTAACTACCTGATTGCAAAAGGTATGAGTGAAACGTGGTTGGTTGATATGGGCTGGCGCTGGATGCTGGGCTCAGAAGTGCTTCCAGCCGCACTGTTTGCTGGCCTGTTGTTCCTTAT
>NZ_JANEYT010000167.1 GCF_024357955.1 Photobacterium pectinilyticum | reverse complement strand
CCCCCCGCGCAGATCCGGACGTGCGCTACTAACGCATCCGGCTCCTACCTTGGGTGCATAGCGTAAAAGCGCTTTTCCGGATAAGGGTGGACGATCCTCGGTGGCGGTATCCAGTATTTTGCTAGTCTCTCAAAACGCGACCAGGTCATTTGGCTTCGCTGGCTTCTACGCCTAAGCGCTTTTAACCATGCTTTTCTCACTTCTTCTATGAAAAGACTGAGTGACTTGCTGTTATATGGAACGCCATAATAATTTATGTGCCCCTGCACAACACGCCTAAGCCATTGACCTGTTTCATACGGTTTATCATGTAGTCTCCGCTTAAGTTCATGACGTATCTTTTTCAACTGATTTGTCAATCGCTTACGCTTCGTTTTCCTTTTGATTGCCACCTCACCTTTGTCGCCCTGATACTTAAGGCCACAGTAGTGAGTAAAACCGAGAAAATCGAAAGTGCCAGGTTTTCCCCTTGCTTTCTGTTCCTTAAATTGTGACAACGCGAAACGCCCAAAGCGGATCAATTTGGTTTTATCAGGATGGATCTGCAAGCCAAAGGATTTTAGTCTGGCTTTCAAACCACACAGGCATGCTTGAGCATCCTTATGTTTCTGAAAACCCAGTACAGCATCATCTGCATAGCGGACAATAACCACTTCTCCTTGAGCTGAACGAGTCCTTTCCCTGTTTAGCCAAAGATCAAAAACGTAGTGTAGGTAGATATTCGCCAGAAGCGGAGAGATCACCGCTCCTTGCGGAGTACCGAGTTTGGCATGGACTCGATGACCATGCTCATCCAAGATACCTACTTTTAGCCACTGATTGATTAGTCTAACAACTCGTTTATCGCCGATTCGGTGCTGGAGAAACCGGATGAGCCAGTCGTGCTCTACAGTATCGAAGAACTTACTGATGTCCAGATCCAGCACCCAGTTTACTTTCCTCTTGGTTATCGCTACATTCAATGCATCAAGTGCGTCATGTTGCCCCCTCCCGGGTCTGAACCCATAAGAGAATCCAAGAAAGTCCTCTTCATATATTTGATTCAACACTGTGACCATTGCCTGCTGTACGACCTTATCTCTTAGGCAAATGATACTCAGTGGACGCTGGCTACCGTCTTCTTTCAGGATAAAGACCCGCCGAGCCGGTTTTGGTTTATACCTGCCAGTATGGATTTGATCGTGTAATTCTCGAATGTTCCCGGCCAGATTTAGCCTGAACCTGTCCCATGTCACACCATCGCACCCTGCTGCTGATCGTCGTTTCAATTTGAAGAAACTTTCATTTAGCAATTGCTCATCGATGTGCTTAAGCAAGTTGGTAAACTGTCGCTTCTTATCCTTCTTTGCAACATTTCGCACAGCCAGCAGGCCAGACGTCACGTAATTCCAGCTCTGAGTCTGGACGTGGAGACGCTGTTGGCTGTTCCCCTTGGTCAGAGGCCTTCCCTCCACAAATTCCGCAGCTTGTTTAATTGCTTTGTTCACTTGTTTCAACAGTACTATTCCTCTGTCCGACTTCCTAGACGTGCCATACGACCTTGGCACAATGCTTTGGCTGTATGTTCCTGAATGCTCAACTCAGGACGGTCTAGGATCTCCTAGGTTCCGACGGTGAATTTCCCTGCATGCATAGGGTCTCCGACCCCGGGAGGTACGTTCTTGGCTTGCCATTTCGCCTCGATTGTTATTGGTTTCTGCTTCGCTTAACAGCATCACCACCTCCGATTTATAAATTACGTGGCTCAATACCTAGCCTACAGGTGCCTCTACTAACACTTCACTTAGGCAGTTACCTGACTAAGCGCATAGCTCGAGGACTTAGCGGGTGGCTAACCCTTACTAAGAGGGGACTTTCACCCCATATTCACAACGCCAGCTTTGCCTAGCGTACTAAGCG
>NZ_JANEYT010000166.1 GCF_024357955.1 Photobacterium pectinilyticum | reverse complement strand
TACTGCCATTACTTTCACCCAGGCTATGCTGCTGCAAAACGCCAGCGATGTGGATAGCAGTGACCTGACCGCCGTTAATCTGCACATTGACCCGCAGTACGGCACCCTGGAAGACAACCAAGATGGTACTTTTACCTTTACACCAAAAGCCGATTTTCACGGCGATGTGCCGTTCACCTTCGATGTTGATGATAACGATGGGTCAGTGACACCCGCCTCGGGATCCATCGCTGTTGATGCGGTTGCCGATGCGCCTGAACTATCAGTGACAGATGGAGATAATAATGCAATACCGGGTAATGTTGTAGACACTGACCCTGATGAAGTCATTGAGCTAAATATTGCCGCTAACTTAACTGATCAGGATTTGTCTGAAACGCTCAGTGTAACTATTGATGGCGTCCCTGAAGGTGGTGTGCTGAGGTATGACGGTCAAGCCGTTTTAGATTCGCAAGACAATGGATTGACCAGTTATGTCGATACCGAAGTGACGGTAACCTTCGCTGGAGAGGGGGCAGGCTTCAAAAACTCAGTGGGGTATTATCGTGTCGATGAAGACGGCAATATCTCTGATGTTGAATTGGTGTATGACAATGCCTCTCAGGTGAAAGGTGGTGGTGATTTGTTGCCTGGCGAGTCATCGTTCAGTTTTGAACTAGATCAAGGTGACAGCTTTAATATTTTTGTTATTCCGAACGGCTTCAACAAAAATGACTTTGATAATCTCGGAGAGGGGCATTTTGAGTTCCGTGACCAAGATGGTAACCCTGCCACTATGTCATCAACCGATCCGCAGTTAGTTTTTGCTGGCGATGATGGTTCAGAAACCGTGATTCGCAGCCAGTTTGGTGATGCTATCTTCCATGGTGGTAGTAGTGAAAACCTCAATCAGGATAATTTCCAACATACGCATACCACTCTGAATGATGATGGACAAATTGTCTACGGTATTGAAGACTGGTTAGGTGGCGGTGATCGTGATTACGATGACTTCATGTTCACCATTGATATGGGGGAAGAAAACAGCACTATTTTCCGTGGTGAAATACTCTCCGATGGTGAAACCCCGATTGTGTTGCCAACCGTTGCTTTGGAAGAGACTATCCAGTTGCAGTTACCAGAAGACTTCAATGATGAGTTTGATCTGGTCGTTGAAGCAACAGCAACAGAAATTTCAAATGATGATTCGGCTTCGACGGCGCAAACTATCCATGTGGATGCGAGGGAGTTTGCACCTGAGGTGACAGGGCCTGCTAGTGCTTCGACAGATGAAGATACCACCATCACCATTACTCAGGATGCGTTGCTTGCTAATGCATCGGATGCTGATGGGGATGCAATGGTTGCCCAGAACGTAACAACCACCCACCCAGGTGTAGAAATTGTCGATAATGGGAATGGTACTTTCGATATTACGCCGCCGCAGGACTTTCATGGGGATATCATTCTTTCTTTTGATATCACCGACGGTGAATTCACTACGCCAACCCAGATGGAATTGACGGTCGACCCTGTCAATGATGCCGTGGTAGCGGAAGATGACAGTAGTCTTCCTGGTAGCGATGCGCCAAGCATTGCGACCTTCGGTGCTGATGTAGAGCCTAGTGCGATTGAAGTTGAAGAAGATGGTCAGCTGATTATCAGCCCGTCCGATTTATTGGCTAATGATACCGATGTTGATGGTGACGAGTTGACCATTACTGGTGTTGAAGCGACAGATGATACTCACGGCACGGTCGAGCTGGATGAAAACGGCAATGTGGTGTTTACACCTGATGCTGATTATAACGGCCCAGCCTCCTTCACTTATACCGTAACGGATGGTCACGATACCTTTGATACGGCCACTGTGACGGTGGATGTGCTTGCGGTCAATGATGCTGCCGTGGTTGGCGAAACCGATA
>NZ_JANEYT010000165.1 GCF_024357955.1 Photobacterium pectinilyticum | reverse complement strand
TTACTGCTCGCCAGCCTTATCCAAACGTATTTAGCTTGTAACCCCTAAATCAAGTACCTACTGGTGAACGCTTACGAACTTTCGACTTCAACATAAGCTTTTACCCATGCTGATTCGCCAAAGTTGGGTCTAATTGACGAGTCTTCATCAATAAACCTAACCGTCCAACTCCCTGTACAATCGTCATTAGCATGTGAAAACAACGGTAAACATATAAATATTAACCAATACCATTTTTTCATATCCTTTCCCCATATTGCCTTTATATTGAAAACCCATTTTTATAATGACATGCCCATAGCCTTATCATAATCAATGATGAAACTGTCCATATTCGGTACAAAGATCTCTTGGCCAGGATGGATAATATTACCGTCATCGAGCTCATTTACGCTCACAACATAGTCGCTCAAAGAGAGTGTTAAACGGTGCTTTTCAACAGTTGAAAAATCAAACCCATTATTCTGCTTAGCCCGCTTTACCTCAGCGTAGGTGTATCGCCAAATAGAATCACCGGGCCGAACAAGTATATTTCTTCCTACGGATGGCGTTTCTTCATTCGTTTTATCGTCCTTCTCATCAGAGCTCTCTTCGACCACTTCAAATTGCTGCACTTCAGGATCTGATAAAATGATTGGGTCTAAGTAAACAAGCGGATCCTCTGCTTCTTCAAGAATAAAAGAAGCTCGAACTGATGGATCGGTATTTTGATGGATGATGTAATTTCCAGGCTGCATACCTTCCACCACAAAACGACCATTACGATTGGTAAAGGTCGAATATCGGCCATTTTCACCAACAATATTAAAACTTTTCAATGCAACAGCAGCGGATGACGGATCCTGCAAGCGACCAATAACAGTGTAAACCGCATCGGAACCAATATGAATCACATGCCCCGTCAAGCTACCTGGCACAATAGAATGAAAATGATCACCATAATCTAAACCAGGAGGCGCATCAGGAATATCGACATTAACTTGATTATTGGTAAAGGCGCGATTAAGCCCAACAACAGCAGGTAACTGATGGGTAGCAATCGCATTAGGGTTATAACCTTCAAATCCATTAACCTCTACATCCAACCCTTCCAAAGATTGATGTGCCGATACAATAGCGAATGGGCCAACAGGGTCACTACCCACACCAAATCGCCCGCCGGCAAAACCAACTGTTGTCGACAAATAAACCGATGCAGCGAACTCATCGTCAGAAGAGCTATCACTATACCTTGATACAATGGCATTGCCACGCCACCGGTTAGCCACGTAATCAATATTGCCACTTTGACGATCATAATCATCGCGACGTTCCGCAGAGAGGCGGTAACCCAGCCCACCGATGCCATAATCACTGGTACGGGAGAAGTCAGCAGCCACTCTATTATCATCAGTGTCATACCTTAATGATGATGAATAACGTCGGGTATCAGAAAACCAATCCCAACTCAGGCTTAGGTTAACAGTATATTCATCAATATCAGAACGTGATTCAGAACTATATTCTCCCCGCAATCCAATGACAAAATAGTTATTTCTATCGCCAAAGGAGTAATTGGCATTAGCAAAGTAAGTATCATATTGCTCTGCGCCTTCATAGTTACTTAAACGAGCACCTATTGAAAAATCAAGAGCATCACTAGGATAAGTAGAATAGTCAATATAAGTAGTATAACCATCTCGTTGACCACCACTTACCCAAGGTATTGATGAAAATTTATTTTGGTATTCATAACCAACTCGTAAATTTGCCGCGCTGCTATTTCCACTCCCAAACACGGATTGTTCATAGTCAATAGAGCCGATATAACCATTACGGTATTCATTCTCACGATAGTAACCATAGGTTAACCTAAGAGAAATGTTACCCAAGAAGTTGCCGGTAACAGCAGACACTCCCAAAAGGCCACCATTATCGGAAGCTAGACCATTTACCCCTGCGGTTAATTGCTCTGTTAATCCATACTCCTGAATTCAGATAATAAGTGCGACACTCATGGGAAGGTGTAAAAGAGGAAGCCAACTGCCGAAAGTGGTACGCTCT
>NZ_JANEYT010000164.1 GCF_024357955.1 Photobacterium pectinilyticum | reverse complement strand
GTAAAATCGCGTATTTCAACGGGTTTATGGCCAATAATAGTGAAGCCAGCAAGCAGCCTATCCAGTTCAAATTGGCTAAGGGTAAACACCTGTTTTTTCTCTCTGACAGGCCATTTAAACTTGGCTTTTTCCAGGCGCTTATACCACAGGGCGAAGCCTGTGGTATGGTGAGTAGACCAGAGGAATTTCACCTCTAGCCTCTCGCAGAACCGTACGTGATACTCTCATATCATACGGCTCCCATTACCCAATCGTTGATCTTCAAAATAATGCCAGTGGATGAATAGACTTGGTCTACTTTGAGCGACATGCCTTAACCACTGTGAGCTTTTCCGCTTATGCCCTGCAAGACGTTTATATTTTCGCCTTGCCCAGCGTCCCAATCTGAGTTCCAGATAGTCTGCTAGCTTGCGCATTTGTGTTGGATAAAAGCATCCATAATATTGGAACCATCCCCGTAATATCGGGTTGTATAAACGTGATAACTCCGCCAATGTTGAGGGGGTTCTTACTGACAAACGCCAAGTCCTGATACGTGATCGCATGGATTTTAACGCTTCGTTGCTTGCCGCAGGTAAGAAGCTTGTAAATAGCTTTCCTTCCTTGTTATTCGCCTTTCTTGGTCTAAATGTGAAACCTAGAAAAGTGAATTCCTTTATTGGATATGCAAGCGGTCGATTGCTGTCCTTACAGTAAACGATCTTTGACTTGATTGGATGCATTGTGAGCTTGCACTTCTTCAGCCTTACCTCTATCGCTCTAAGCAAATAGTTGGCTTGGGCTTCCGAGTGACAATGTACAACTGCATCATCCGCATACCTAGCAAATGGGCATTTGGGAGAAGTTTTACTTATCCAAATATCAAATGCGTAGTGCATGAACAGGTTCATCAATAATGGACTAATAACACCACCTTGAGGCGTACCTTGGGTTCGAGGTACCAAAGTACTATCGACGGTGAGCGTTGGTGCTTTTAACCATCTTTCGATGTAAAGCAAAGCCCACGGTTCCTTTACGTGATGACGTACAGCTTTCATCAGGAGATCATGATCGATGTTATCGAACGCTCCTTTGATATCAAACTCTACAACCCAGTCCATCCGCCAACATCGCTGTCGAGTTTTATCAATAGCTTGCAAAGCAGACTTACCCGGTCGATAGCCGTACGAATCGGTATGAAAGCACCTGTCGATTCCTGGTTCGATTAACATCTTAACCACCATCTGTGCGACTCGGTCTGACACAGTAGGAACACCCAGACTCCTTATTCCACCATCCTTCTTAGGTATATTTACCTGCTGGACAGCCGGTGGCATATAAGAGCCTGACGACATACGATTCCATATCTTATAAAGGTTTCCTTTTAAGTTTTGCTCAAATGTAGACAATGTGACTCTGTCCACACCTGCAGCACCTTTATTGGCTTTTACACGTTTATATGCATTCCAAACCAGCTGTTTTGAAATATCAAACGATTTTGTCGATGCCATATGGCTCCTCCCTAGTTTTGCTAGGTTGACTAAATTTCATCAACTGGATAATGCTGCCCCTTCGCTCCACACCCATTACAGGTGATTCAACACTACTACGAGCAGCTCCGCCCCTGTATTTGACATTGGTATTCTTCCTCATGGTGTTTGCCATTTGTCATTTTCCTTGTCATTCAAATACAGGTTCCCACGTTCCGTGCTACCGCCTAAATCAAGCTCATGCCGCCTATACACCGATTGCCGCTGAAACAGTAAGTAGGTTTCCTTTCAGCTTGTCCTAGGACTACTGGGCGACCCTAGTTTTGACAATACTTAATCCTTAACGATGCGTCATCGGACGGTTTGCTTTCGCTCATCTTCTTGATTCATACCTGATATCTATAACTGATACCTTTTCCATAGTCGCTCACCACCATATCTCTTAAATACAGCAGCACTTGGCGGTTTGAAACCGACCCCTACAGGTAGATTTCGGGAGGCCTTCTCCCATCAATAGCACAGCTCCAAAAGACCTTAGTCTTTTGTTCGTGGCACACCCCAGTAAAGCACCTTTATCTTGTCACGCTGCTTGTTTGTGAATAGGAACAGTGCACCAGAGTTCAGGGGTAACTCA
>NZ_JANEYT010000163.1 GCF_024357955.1 Photobacterium pectinilyticum | reverse complement strand
GAATACATTAGCGCAAACCAACTCCGTTTTTTGACTTTTCACTTGCAAAACGGGGCGTACCATACATTCTGCCCCATTGTATGCCAGCGTCAATTGAGCCTGCTTTCTGATGCTCTGCCACATGACTTAGTTTTGCTAATACGGTAAATGTGGCTACACAAGCGGATACTTCGCTGATTCACGATGATAATTCAGTGACTTTGGTAATTGCTCAGTTGCCCATAGGACAGCTATAATTTTCAGCTACTACTTAGTCGTAATTTGGTACTAGCTAACATCCAAGTAATGATTAATCTTATTAGCGACAGGAGTTCACAATGAAAATTTATGGACAAAAAACGATAGAGGTCGTTGTTGATCGACATTGTGATATTTGTGGTGCTAGCGTGATGGTCAATTCAAATGGCGTTCAGTTAGAAGAGGTTGGTGAACTGACTGCTAACTGGGGATTTGGGTCAAAAATGGACGGTATTACTCATCACCTTGATATGTGTGAAAGTTGTTTTCAAGTTGCATTATCTGCTCTAAAGGAACATCGTCGAAGCATTGTAATGTTCGATGATGAGCAAGACCTTCCAGATGAAAACTTTGGTGTAGATTCCTCTCATAGCACTGACTAGTGCGCAAAATATACACTTTGCTTATCAATCAACTACCGAGGATTCCTCGGTAGTTGGACTGTTGCATTTTTTGCAACAACTTGCATCGGGCCTAATTGTGCAACAGCCTGCTGCACAAATCAGTCTGAATCAAAAATGCAGAATAGTGCAAGCGAGCGGGCAGTGTCTTTATCGACACTGCCAAAGAGCAATTACTCGAAGTTGTGGATATATTCCTGAGTAGGAGAGAGTACGATGTCAGCGATTTGCTCACTAGGGTTAGCGATCAGTATCTGGTCATATTGAATTGGATCGTCAATATACGCGCTACATGTAAAGGCGATTGTATATTCACCGGAAGGTACAAAGCCAAATGCGTATGAGCCGTCTGGATAGATTCCGGTTGATGCATATGGTGAGACGTAGTTAGTTGGAAGCTCTAAATCATCATTATAATCTTGATCATCAACGTCAATATTATCGACTAGTGTAGCGATACCGTTACTATGATGACCTTCGTATAAGTATACAAAGTTTCCACCGTCTTCTGAACATGCTTCTCCGGAGCTAAACAACGCAGGGTCTACCGAACCTTTGATAGATGCGGCTGCACTATTGTCGACTATGGTCACCCCGTGCGGTTTAAGGTTGTAACCATTGTTATTGCCCGCGTTACCTCTTAATACCAAAGATTTTCTCAAATCAAACTCAATAGTGAAGGCTTGGACAGTTTCAGTCGTTACCTCAAAACCACCTAGGCGCAATTTATTGCTAGGTATTTTGAGATCATGCATCCCGTTATTAGTTACCCAATTAAGGCTACCAGCCTTTGTATGAACAATAAGCTCTTTGTACTCACCCAAAGGAATGCGTTGATCACTCAGGATCAATCTCGCATCTGTACCTCGATAGTCAAGTAGGTCGACCTGCTGGTAATCTTTGGTCTCATCGGTATCAACAACATTAAGATAAAAACTCTCACCATTTTGGTGCTTTAGTTCTAATGCATCGAATGCCACAACAACTTCACTAGCATCATCAACAGGAGCATCAGATACGCTAAATGAAACTAAAGCAGTTTTCTGTTGTTCTGTTGAGTCAGAGCCGCACCCTGTTATAGCTAGTGACAGCACGGCAATCACACTGAAATATTTCATGTCAAACCCTAAAAAGAATATTAATCTGTCAGATGTTAGTTTGTGATTGTCAGAATAATGTTAAGAGGGTTTAAAAACAATAACTATAGAGCGACTTCTGTCATTGAATTGCCATCGACCTGATAGACATACTTGTGTTGGGCTCTGCTTCATTTACTTAAACTCAGATTATCCAAAGTTGTCAACTTAGAGCTTCAACTCTAACGCGAAAATGTCCAAAACTTTCTTACGCGGAGTTGGAGTTGCATGAGAGGCATATATGATGCAACGGAGGATTGCTTATTTGTATCGCAAAGCGCTGGATAGCAACAAAATGTCGAGAATTGCTCTGTTCGACTTGATGCATGCGCCGGAGCAAACCGGACACCTATTCCGGCATTATCCGGACAGTCATTCCCGCTGTTTTTCAATCAAGTTG
>NZ_JANEYT010000162.1 GCF_024357955.1 Photobacterium pectinilyticum | reverse complement strand
TGATTTTGGCCTTTCCAGCCCCTCAGAAGCCCGTAGGCGGCATTTCACATAGATGATCAAGGCGATGCATGCCTAATAACAGTTGAAAGTTTGTGACGGTTTGAGGGCGATTTACAGGGTCTTTCGGGGGCGATTCATTTGAAACAAAAACGCCCCTATAAGGGGCGTTTTTATCACTTTTAGCCAACACATAGCTCTACACACAAAAAAATTTTTTGTGTAGAGCTATGTGGGACAAGCGGAGCGCGTCAGAAACAGAATTATTGTATTTATCAGCAATTTGGGTAATATGAAATTTATCTCGCACAACGTGCGTAAAAATCTACAGTTCTAAGTAGATTACCGATAACGGTTAGAACTCCTCTCCTAACGGAAAAAAATCAAAAGCACCTAAAGCTATAAACCAATAGCTATAAACCAATCAAAGAGCTAACAGCTCCCCCTAAAGATCTAAATCAAAGAGCTAACAGCTCCCCTTAAAGACATTCTAATGCGGCACTAACTGCACTAACTGCACTAACTGCACTAACTGCACTAGATTTTTGGCGATCTCGTCAATTCACAAGCGCTAGCTCCATATGCTGCGTTCACCTATATCTACGTCACCGTAGCTAGTCGTCAAGTTGCGATAGCAACTTGACGACGGTGCCAACCTCAAAAAACCAGATGATTTTCGCCTTATAAACAGACGCTTACGCCTGTCTCATCAACTAACATCATCGAGGTTTTTGGAGGTTATTCACATTCTACGCCCATGAAGCTACGGATTTGCCGTGGTGGACGCAAACGTGGGGGGAATATGTTACGCACAAAACCCAGCCAAAAGGCTAAACACTCAGGACTACGAGGGATGCAACAAGCCCGTTCTAGAAGCGCAACTAGCGTAGTCACAAAATAAATGCGCGGAACTCTCAACATTACACCCGAGGGGTGCGCAACATGAGTGTAAAAATGAATAGAAACATGAACGTTAGGAATTATGGTCTAGGATCTCGAGATCTCGGCCGAGCACTGGTAAATGCGTACCAATTATCTGCAAATGGAGATAAAACAAACGCTGACACCAAAAGTTTTTGTCGATCATTTGCGAACTACCTACGAGATGAGCATGGGATTAAGGATCTCAGGCGTGTAGAGCTGGAGCATGTTCAGGGCTACGCAGAGCATCTGAATGAGCGTTATGAACAAGGTGAAATTACGGCGGGTTCTGCTCAAGTAATGCTATCCAGAGTGAATGTTGCCATGAGTAATGCCAGGTTAGATGATAAATGCCACCTAAATCCTGTCCGCGATGCTGGGTTACCGACAAGATCTGGCATAGCCGACAGTGATCGCAGCACACCAGAGGGCCTACACACCAAGACCTGTCAGAAGGTTAGTTCTCGACTGGCATCTCAACTAGGGCTGCAGCGGGAACTGGGGCTTAGGTTCAAGGAGAGCAGCCTAATCAACGCCAAATTAGCTGTGGTTGAGGGGGAAAAAACGGGGAAAATCACAATCGATGCTGGAACAAAGGGTGGGCGACCACGAGAGGTACCGATCAATAGCAATGCCCAACTGGAAGCCCTCAGAACAGCGGCATCTCAACAAGGTAGCGAACGCTCGATGATCCCTGAATATCAAACATGGCGGCAATATCAGTTTCAGTCCTATCGTGAAATGAAGGATACGGGAATGACATTTCATGGGGAACGGCACAGCTACGCCAATGATCGTTATGAGCAACTATCAGGGGTGCAATCGCCTGTTCGTTCAGGTGTTGGTCACACCCAACATCACCACTTCATCAGCCAGAAACTCGGCATATCACTGAATGCCTCTCGCCAACTAGACCACCAATGCCGGCTGCAAGTCAGCAATGAATTGGGTCATGGTCGAATCTCAATAACAAATGCATATTTAGGTTAAAAATGGACCCCAAGACATACCGAGAAATCAGGTTATACATGCACCCTTACCTATCGAAAGGCAAAAAGACAGCGAACAAAAAAAAACAGTTTACGAGGTTAATTGCCATTATTGAGGATATCTTTCAGCATGAGCCCAGCCAAAAAATCAACAGTATAGGATGGAGGCAGATCACCGGTTATTGGAAAAGAAACTCCGATACGGCAAAAATTCGTAGGGAGAAATACAATGTTTTAGTGATATTTTTTGCACAGGCAAATCCTCTAGTTCGCGTACCTGAGCCCCAAAATGTAAATTCGATGGCCTCACTCTCAAATAAGCATTGTTGATCCTGCCGTAGGCGGGTCAG
>NZ_JANEYT010000161.1 GCF_024357955.1 Photobacterium pectinilyticum | reverse complement strand
ATTTCATTCTTCGAGCAGTTACCGGTGATGACACGGGAAGGGATCAAAGCAGTATCAATGGATATGGGACAGGCCTATCAATCGGCAGTTAGGAAGATGTTACCCAATGCCGATATTGTTTTTGACCGATTCCATGTGATGCAGAATTACTGCATTTTGATTAAGAAAGAGAGAGCCAAAGCTTTTAGGAACGGCTCTCATGAGGAAAAGAAGATGCTCAAGGGTACCCTCTTCCTCCTACTGAAAAACGCCGTCAAACTGGACAATAGACAGTCCGACAGGCTCGATGATCTACTCGAGAGCAATAAGAGTCTATGCATCATTTATATGTTGAAAGAACAACTACAAGCAATATGGGACGAGCCTAGTTATCAGACGATGGTAGCAGCGCTTGAAGCATGGTGCCGCCTTGCTAAATCCTCTCGAATCCTCTCTCTGAGCAATTTCGCCGATGCATTGTTAGAAAGACAAGTTGGGATCTGTAACTACGCAAAGTACAAACTGACCAACGCCCGAGTAGAAGCTGGAAATGTCTCCATTGGTCTGCTTAGGCGAAGAGCTCGAGGTGTGAGGGACACGGACTACTTCAAATTAAAGATCAGGCAAACATCGATCCCAGATACCCACTCTACTTTTTACCCAAATATCAAGCTCATGTAAGCGGAGAAGAACCAATTTATTAACCCGTAAAATAAATAAAACTAATGATGACTTGCTCACTAAAAACACATTTTAAAGAGTACTTGACGGTCAGAAGTGATAATATCTGCCATGATTTACATTTAGTTACAAATTAAAATTCTGTAATCACCCCTAATCCATAGACATAGAGATGTAAATATGTGGAACAGACTCAATAAGTCGATGATGGTGTGCCAAATGATGTTTGGCCTTTCTTTCTACGGCGTGATGGTGATCCTCACCCGCTTTTTCCTAGAAGACCTCAATTACAGTGAAGCTGACACCATGATGGTTGTTGGTGCTTTCTCATCCATTGGACCATTGTTTGCTATCGCTGGTGGTTTTATTGCTGATAAATATCTAGGTGCCTACCGCTCGTTGACAATCAGCTATCTGGGCTTTGCTGTTGGTTACACACTACTTGTAATGGGTGCGTCCACCCTTAACGTGCCAATGAGTTTGATCGGTATTGCGCTAGCAAGTTATTCACGCGGCTTAATGTCCCCTTCCTACCCTAGCCTTTACAAGCGTACCTTCCAATCTGAAGAGCACTTTGAGAATGCCTACCCAGTTAACTACTCGGTCAACAACATTGGTGCGCTCCTAGGCCAGTACTTTTTCCCAATGATCGTATTAATCCTTGGCTTCAATGGTAGCTTTGCACTATCTGGGGGGATGGCTGCTCTTGCCTTCGTAATTTTGCTTACCTCACGTAAGTCGCTACTCTCTGTTGCGGCTGAAATGGATAACCAACCTACTGGGGCTAAAAACTGGATTGCCTTCAGCGTTATCTCAGCATCGATGATCGGCCTGGTTTTCTTCATGTTCTCAAACATGGCTATTGGCAAAAACATCGTATATGCCATTGGTGCGGCCGCGATCGGTTACTTTATCTGGCTGATGATGAAGGCTAACCGCTCTGATTCGCTAAAAATGGGCACAATTTTAATTATAACGGCCCTTACGACTGCATTTTTTGTCTACTACGGTCAAATGATGACCTCAATGACGATGGTGACCATCAATACCATGCGCGGCGATCTCTTCGGTATTATCCCTATCGCCCCAGAAGCCTCAATGGCAATGAACCCACTTTGGTGTATTGTTGGTGGTCCGCTAGTCTCTTGGACTTTCTCTTCGCTGGAAAAACGAAATATCAATTTTTCTACCGCGACCAAAGTGAGCTTTTCCTTTGTACTGACTGCCATTGCCTTCGGTATTTTGACGATGGCGGTCTACAACATCGGTGAAAATGTCATCATCGGCCCAGAAGTCTTTCTGGCTATCCACTTCTTCCAAGCATTGGCAGAAGTGATTGTTGGTAGCTTAGTCGTTGCTTTCATCCTGTCGGTTGCACCAAAGCATATTGAGAACTTCTCAGTTAGTCTGTTTTCTGTCGCCATCGCGCTAAGCGGTATTGTCGGTGCCGTATTTTCAACCTCTATTGCAATGGAGAAAGGACAGGAGGTTACCCAAGAGGTGGTACAAACGGTCTATGGTGATTACTTCAGCTTATTGACAATATTGGCAGTCGTTATGGTTGTTGTTGCCCTACTCGCCTCTCGTTTAATTCGTATGCGCCCCATGATCCCACGGGGCGAGTATTAATGAGCGAAGTTCCAGGGCAGTAAAGCGTCGAGATCAGGGT
>NZ_JANEYT010000160.1 GCF_024357955.1 Photobacterium pectinilyticum | reverse complement strand
ACAAAAAGTGTACTTGACGGTTCAGACTTAACGCTGACTAAACTAGGTCGGAAACTGGAAACTAATACCACGGTAAAACATGCGATCAAACGCGTTGATAGACTGCTTGGAAATCGCCAACTACATCGTGAAAAAGACCTTATCTATAAATGGCATGCCTGCTTAATAACGGGCGCTAACCCATGCCCTGTGATCCTTGTTGATTGGTCTGATGTTCGTGAACAACTTCGTTATATGACGTTAAGAGCATCCGTTGCACTTGATGGTCGAGCCATCACAATCTTTGAACAAGTTTTTGAGTATGGCCAATACAATTCACCGAAAAGTCACCAAACATTCCTCGATAAATTGCAGAGTATTTTGCCGAATAAAATCAGTCCGATCATCGTTTCTGATGCGGGTTTTAGAAATACTTGGTTCCGCCAAGTTCAGGAGAAAGGTTGGTTTTGGTTAGGTCGTGTCCGAGGTGAAGTATCAATCAAACAGCCCCAAAAACCTTGGGTCTCAAATAAAACCTTTTATCCAAACGCTGTCCATAAACCCAAATATCTTGGCCACTGCTTATTAGCAAAGAGATCACCGATATCTTGTGAAGCCTATGTTTACAAGGGATTAGAAAAAGGCAGAAAAGCCCAGCGCCATAGCAGAACCAGCCAAAAACACTCCGCTACACATCTCTATCAACGCAGTGCAAAGGAGCCGTGGTTACTCGCTACCAATATCCCTAGACATATCTTAAATGAAGTACAAATTACTAACCTGTACGCCAAGCGCATGCAAATAGAAGAAGCTTTCCGCGATCTAAAGAGTACCGCCTATGGGATCGCACTTCGTCACAACAGAACTCGTTGTACTAAGCGATTGGATATCCTACTTCTTATTGCGTTGCTCGCTGAAATCTTGATGTGGTGGAATGGCCTCATTGCAGTACAAGCCAAGTGGCATTTTGACTTCCAAGCCAATAGCATTAAACACCGCCGAGTTCTATCCATACCTCGTCTAGGAAGAGAGGTACGAAATCATCGACGATATCAAATTAACGAATCCCAATATCAATGGGGAATGTTCGAATATCAAAGGCTCACACACAACGCAGGACTAGGGCAATTATGAGGGGATCCGTCAGTGTATTCGGAGTCCTTGTTGGGAGCACTAGCTTCCCAGCTCCACGATGATATCCGCGCCAGATTATCCTTAAAAAGCCCAAAGCATTAATTGCTATTTTTTGTGTCAGGTTCTTAATCTGGCCGATTGACCGTTTTTGTCATCACGTTCATTGGCGTTGCAAACTTGGTTATAGCTAAACAGCCTTAAAAGCTTGGCGGTGGTATAACACCGCCCAAGCTATCCTCACTAGCTTGTTGGCTAATGCGACTACCACTACATTAAATGGTTTGGTGGCTCGTAGGTTCACAAGCCACTCTCCAAACACTTTCCCTGTCGTCTCTAGTCTAGAGAGTACAGCCCTTGCCCCATGGATAAACAGAGTTCTGAGGTGTTTATTCCCTCGTTTACTCATACCAAGTAGCTTGGTCTTTCCTCCCGTTGAGAATTGCCTTGGCACAAGCCCCAACCAAGCCGCCATCTCACGGCCATTGGTAAAGTTACTCGGAGAGCTTACATCGGCAATACACAATGTGGAGGTAAGATCACCAATTCCAGGGATAGTTTTTAATAATTGAGCACTTTCGTTATTATTAACAATAGTTTGAAGCTTGTTATCTTGAGTTTTGATTTGTTCATTAAGGTACTTGTAATGTTCGTGAATAGATATCAATTCACATAGCAAGCTTTTTGGTAATGAGACGGTTTGTTCTGCTAACCATTGAAACAGAGACTTCATCTTTGCA
Organism: Photobacterium pectinilyticum; assembly: GCF_024357955.1. Taxonomy (GTDB): domain Bacteria; phylum Pseudomonadota; class Gammaproteobacteria; order Enterobacterales; family Vibrionaceae; genus Photobacterium; species Photobacterium pectinilyticum. The sequence continues at coordinate 543 of NZ_JANEYT010000160.1, read as the reverse complement.
TGCCCTTTGGGAAAGCTAAGGCCGAACTCAAGTAAGATCGCGCCGATCCGCGACATAGTGGCGGTTCTCTCCTTGATATAACTATCTCTGACTCGATGAATCGCTGCGATGACTTGAGCCTCTTCACTTTTTACAGCTACAAACCTCATGGTCGGTCGACCCGCAGCCTCTGCGATCGCTGAAGCATCGATGAAATCGTTTTTATTGCCTTTGACATAAGGTTTAACATACTGAGGAGGAATAAGTCGGGGTTGATGTCCAAACTCACTACACTTTCGAGCAAGCCAATGAGCACCGCCACAAGCTTCGAAAGCAATGGTTGTTGATTCTATTTTACTAAGAAAGATTAAGAGTTGAGTGCGATTAAATTTACGACGCAGCACCTCCACGCCACAACGGTTATGTGCGATAGCATGGAAGCAATGTTTACCTAGGTCGATACCTAAAATATGAATAGAAGACATATGGTTCACCTCATTCTGAGAGCCTACTCTAAGCTTAAGGGCTTGAGAGTGAGGCGGACCATATAATTAAGCCTACTGC
>NZ_JANEYT010000015.1 GCF_024357955.1 Photobacterium pectinilyticum | reverse complement strand
CGCAAAGACGATCACGCTTATCTTGGATAACTACATCATTCACAAGAGTCGGAAAACACAAGCCTGGCTAAAACAAAACCCCAAGTTCATTTTGCTGTTCCAGCCAGTTTATTCGCCTTGGGTCAATGTTATTGAGCGACTGTGGAATGCGCTGCATGAAACCATCACACGGAACCACAAATGTAGCTATATGTGGCAACTTCTGCGGCAGGTGAAGTTCTTCATGGACAACGTATCACCATTTCCAGGAGGCGGTCATGGAGTTATCAAAATGTAGCACTATTAGGATCAGCTATTTAGCCTCTAGCCAGAAAAACAAAAACGCCGCGGAAGACCGCGGCGTTTTATCTGATTATCAGCTGTCTGAAATTAAGACAGGGTGATAAATAGACCAGCAATAGTTGCAGACATCAGGTTAGAAAGCGTACCTGCAGCTACAGCTTTCATACCAAAGCGTGCGATGTCATGGCGACGGCTTGGAGCCAGACCACCTAGACCACCCAGTAGGATAGCTACTGAAGACAGGTTAGCGAAACCACATAGTGCGAACGAGATGATAGCTTTCGTCTTGTCAGAAAGAACAACCTCAGCACCTTCCGCTAGGTATGGGGCAAAGTTCAGGTAAGCAACGAATTCGTTAACTACCAGCTTCTGACCGATGAATGAACCTGCGATTGTTGCTTCTTCCCACGGCACACCGATTAGGAATGCAAGAGGAGAGAAAACATAACCAAGGATAAGCTCTAGTGTCAGCTGTGGCATACCGAACCAGCCACCGATACCACCTAGCATACCGTTGATTAGCGCAATCAGACCGATGAACGCAAGAAGCATTGCACCAACGTTTAGCGCAAGCTGCATACCAGAAGAAGCACCCGCTGCTGCTGCGTCGATAACGTTCGCTGGCTTGTCGTCAGCGTCATTAGCATCGCTTGCTAGCTGCTCAACAGCTTCTTCAGTTTCAGGTTTGATGATCTTAGCAAATAGAAGACCACCAGGAGCTGCCATGAATGAAGCGGCGATTAGGTACTCTAGAGGTACACCCATAGAGGCATAACCAGCAAGTACACCACCCGCTACAGACGCCAGACCACCACACATAACCGCAAACAGCTCAGACTGAGTCATTTTTGGTACGAACGGGCGGATCACCAAAGGTGCTTCCGTTTGACCAACGAAGATGTTAGCTGTTGCAGACATGGATTCGGCGCGAGATGTACCCAGTGCTTTCTGTAGACCACCACCTAGGATGTTGATCACAACCTGCATGATGCCCAGGTAGTAAAGTACGCTGATCAGTGCAGAGAAGAAAACGATTACTGGTAGTACGCGCAGGGCAAACACGAAGCCGCCACCGCCGAACACTTCAAACATTTTGTCTGAAGTCAGGCCACCGAATAGGAAGTTAATACCGTCGTTACCATAAGCGATAACGTTGGCAACGGCTGTAGACATACCATACAGTACGTCACGGCCAACAGGTACATAAAGAACAAATGCACCTAAACAAAATTGAATGGCAAATGCGCCACCCACTGTACGTAGATTAATAGCTTTACGGTTATCAGATAGAAGTACTGCAAGACCTAGCAGTACGACCATCCCAACCAGGCTCATAAACATGCTCATAGTTTATGGCTTCCCTTTAGTTAAGTTGGCGTCTCGACAATTCGGCTCATTAAGAGTCCGGCGCATTATACTCATGCAGCGGCGGATAAAATAACGCCGACATCACAGTTTGCAAGGAAAGAGAGTGAAAGTTCAACCCTAAATGTGAACTACATCACGGTTTCGCGCAAACGATTCACGCAAACGTTTAATTTGTGACAGCGCTTCACATCGGAATACGGAAAAGTTCAGCAGTGGTTAAGCTAGTTGCCTGCTTAATTTCCTGTTCGCTTTCCGTTCGGATTGCTGCCAGTTCACCCAGCACCTTCACCAACCGATCGGGCCGGTTTGGCTCCCCTTGAAACCCAGCTACTGGCATATCGGGTGCATCTGTTTCAAGCAGAAGTGCATCCAATGGCAGTGCGGCTATTGTATTTCGAGTCTTATTGGCTCGGCGATATGTAATCGTTCCACCGACCCCAATTTTGATACCTAGATCAATAAGCTGCACCGCTTGTTGACGACTGCCACTAAATCCATGGTACACCCCACCAGCAATAGGCATATTTTGCCTCAAAACCCGAAGCAATTCGGGAAAAGCCTTGCGGCAATGGAGTATGACCGGTAATTCAAAGCGGTTAGCCAACTGTAACTGGGCTGCCAATAACGAAATCTGTTGACCCCGGTCGGCATTCACAATGGCAAAGTCTAGTCCACATTCCCCGACAGCAACGCAGTGTGATTGTTTTTTTTCTCGTTGTTCGGCCTCCGACGCAAGCTCATATTCCAATTGAATCAAGGTACTAACATCATGCTCGACACTGAAAAAAGGATGCAACCCTAAACCAAAGTAAAGCTGGGGAAAACGGGCTGACAGCTCACGCACTGCTTGCCAGTTTCGCTGGCCAACCGCCGGGATGACGATTTTCCCAACTCCGGCCTGATGAGATAGTGCCAAGTAGTACTCGGGATCATCACAAAACGGCGCAAAATCGAAGTGGCAATGGCTATCAATCAGCATCAGGTTTGACCTTTACTGTACCGCCCTCCTGTTTGCCTCTATTCGCTGGATGGCGCGAGTCGTCACTGTCATAGCGGACCGGTGCGCAGCAACGACGGTTCTCGGGCACTAGCCCCATTTTTTCACACCAGCGGTCATAGGCCGCTACCCCACGCTTGATCAACGACATCATGCCTATCTATCCTGTTTTGTGGCCTTGATGGCCTTGGCTACCATGACGATCATACTACGCCCAGTCGCCAAAATGGTATCGCGGGTGTAAAGCGGTGCCTCATCGATGGAATAAATATCATGGGGGGATGGCTTGGCGGTATTGATCACCAAGTGCCAATCGCTGCAGTGGCGATCCGGCAGGGTAAACTCGAGGGGATCCCAAAAAGCATTGCACACCACGTAGAGTTCGTCTTGAGTGATCGGGTGATACACCGTCAGCGCAATGGAATGGGAACTTTCCGACCAGTCCGGCTGATCAGGCTGGATCCCGTGCCAACGGATCCCGACATCCTCCAATACCGAGTTGAGCGACATATGCATGTTCCAGTCAATGGTTGGCTCGGCGGTTCGCAGTTGGCTGAGCAAGGTGACAAAGCGTAGCAAGTCACTGTGGGTATCGACCAAACGCCAATCAAACCAGCTAAGTTCATTGTCTTGACAATAGGCATTATTGTTGCCCTGTTGGGTTCGGCGGACTTCGTCGCCCATATTGAGCATCGGCGTACCTAGCGCCAAAAACAATGTGGCTAACATATTCTTGCACTGCCTATGACGCAGCAACTCTATTTCAGCGATATCGGTTGGTCCTTCGACCCCGTAGTTACTTGACACATTATGGTTGTCACCATCACGGTTGCCCTCGCCGTTGGCTTCATTGTGTTTCTCGCTGTAGCTCACCAAATCATTGAGGGTAAAGCCATCATGAGCACAGATAAAGTTGACCGACCGATGCGGTGAGTGGTGGCGGCTACAGTACATGTCCGGTGAGCCCAGGATCCTTGAAGCAAACCGGCTAGCATAACCGGCATCACCTCGCCAAAACGCCCTGACATCATCACGGAACTTACCGTTCCACTCGTTCCAGCGATCACCGATAAACGACCCCACCTGATACAACCCTGCTGCATCCCAAGCCTCGGCGATGATCTTGGTACTACACAAGATCGGATCGGAGTCGATCGACCACAGCAGCGGCGGTTCTTTCATCGGTGAACCCTGACTGTCGCGAGCCAATACCGAAGCCAAGTCAAAACGGAACCCGTCAACGTGCATCTCAGTCACCCAATAATGCAGTGCATCGATGATCATCCGGCGCAGGACGCTATGGTTGGCGTTGCATGTATTGCCACAGCCGCTGTAGTTACCGTAGTGACCCGTTTCCTTGTCCAGCAAATAATAAGCGCCATTTTGCAGCCCTTTGAAGCAAAATGTCGGCCCATGCTCATCCCCTTCCGAGGTATGGTTGAATACCACATCGAGGATCACCTCAATATCGGCTTTATGCAACTCACGCACCAAGGTCTTGAATTCATCGATTGCACTGAGGGGGGCTTTCTCAACGCTGTAGTCAGCATGGACAGCAAAGAAGTTTATCGGGCTATAACCCCAGTAGTTATCACGCCCTTCAGGTGCATCATCGACATCAAACTGCTGAACCGGCATCAACTCAACGGCCGTCACCCCGAGCGATTTCAAATACGGAATTTTCTCGATGACCCCAGAGAAGGTACCTTGCTTGGCCTGCACCACACCGGAAGAAGGATGGCGGGTAAATCCAGCAACATGCATTTCATAGATGATGGTATCGGTTAGAGAGTGGCGAGGTGCGACATCATCTTGCCAGTCGAAGTCACTGTGATCGACCACAATACTCTTCATACAGGCATCCATGTTATCGCCCGACCCGATAGCTCGCTGGCGGCTGTAGTTGCGACCGAAGCCTATCGCCTGACTATAGGGGTCAATTAACACTTTCTCGCAGTCGAAACGCAGTCCACGCTCAGGTAGCCATGGGCCATCTACCTGAAAGCCGTAGTACTGACCATGGCCGATATTGCCCACAAAGATAAACCAATAATGACCACGCTTATGCAGGGCAGGGCTCAGCTCAAAGGAACGAAAAGGCCCCGCAGCATCGGCACTGGCAAACAGGTGCAAGGTCACCCGGGTGGCATCTTTGGAATAAACACTGAAGTTAACCCCCCCCTCACGTACTGATGAGCCAAGCGGAAATGCCTCGCCGGGTAAGGTATAAATCTGATTATCCGCCGCCAACGCGGTACTTAGCGAGATCCCGAACTCTTCGACCCTGTTCATGCCATCATCCTTTTTGCTTTGCACTAACACTCATATCCAGAATAGTACACCCACTAGCACTAAGATCTGGTTAACATCACAAAACGCCGACTGGTGAGCGGTAATTACCGCCTCAACACGAAGTTAATATTCAAAAATATCAGCAGTATTCAGCAAGTTGTTAGCAGCTTTTGACTAGTTATCATAATCACGGTCATTCAAAATAAACACCAACAAACGGCTCTTTATCGCTGACCTTCATTGAGTAAAAAACGGTACATGCGTCAGGGTTCCTGAAAGGTGAGACCTATAAGATATAGTCGACACTACCTCAATGAATTAAGCATGGTCGAGTTCATTCCACTTTAAACCATATCTTGCATAAGGATAGAAAATGCTTACCGGATACTGGTCTATCGACGCGTTTATTATTGCCAACCTACTGTTATGGATGATTGTTGCCAGTATTTTTGGCTATCAGCAAATAACGGGCGGAGGAATGCTCTATGACTCATCAAACAATAACGATCAACGAGGTTAGTCATGAATACAAAAACACTAGGCTACAGCACCATGATTGTATCGGCAGCGCTAATGGGCTGTGTCGGATTGTTCGCCCGTAACATCAATACCAGCGGTGATGTCATCGCCTTTACTCGAATGACTGTTGGCGCCATTTGTGTCTTTGTCCTGATGTTTAATCAGGGCAAAACAATGCTCATTAAGTCGACAAAATTAACCCCTTCCGTTGTTGCTAGCGGAGTCTGTTTAGGGCTTTGTTTAGCCGCCTATGTCTCATCAACACAACATACAACACTGGCTAATGCCGTATTTCTTATCTATACCGGCCCAGTATTCTCAACCATTTTGGCTGCGATATTCTTGAAGGAAAAGATATCAAAGTTAACCGCCGGCTTACTCACGGCTGTTTTCATCGGATGCTTATTCATTATTGGTATCATAAGTTATGACGCTACAAATGGCTTATCCATGTCACTTTCTTTTTCCAAGGAAAACTTCCTCGGTGATATGTTAGGTTTGGCATCCGGCGTTGGCTACGGGCTGTATTTATTCTTTAGTCGTTACCGTACCGATGTCAGCTCTGACTCCCGCTCATTTTTTAACTTCTTGTTTGGTGCAATCGCCATTGCCTTGTGCTTTACGGTTAACCCACCGTCACTGGCAGAGATGGATCTTAGCTCTTGGATTTGGTTAATCTCTATGGGTTTTTTCATTGGTTTTGGCGCCCTGTCACTGCTAACGATTGCAGCTAAGCACCTCAAGGCGGCTGAGCTCGCCTGTGTCTCTTATCTCGAAACGGTGGTGGGTGCAGGTATCGGTATCAGCATGTTTGGCGAATCACTCACCATGCTGCAAACCTTAGGGGGGATCCTTGTTATCGGAGGGGGGATGGGCGAAATCGTCTTAACAATGACCAAGAAGCACAATAGTGGCAAACAAGCCAAAGCTATAAGCCAATAACGACTAGGAGGTCATGATGGCCATCTCATTAAACTGGGCGCTACTCATTGCCACTGTGATCATCATGATAGCCTTAGCGCTATACAGCAACCGTATTGTACACTCAAGCAAGGGAGAAGGCGGCTTTTTATTAGCCGCTAACAGCCTCGGTCCGTTCATTGGCGGAGCAACCATTGTCGCGACCGGTTTTTCAGGATGGGGGTTTATGGGCTCACCTGGCGTTGCCTATAAATACGGCGCAATTGAGCTACTTGGTAATTTCTTTTTTGCCCCAGCCATGATCTTTGCGGTGTTATTTTGCGCCCGATTTCTTCACACCAAAGCCAATAAGATAGGAAGCTTAACCTTACCAGAGTACATTGCCAACAGTCATGAAGGCCCTGACACCGCTAAGCGGTTAACCCAAGCCTTCGTGGCGGTAATCACCATTGTTTTACTTTTGGTATTTTTGGTTGGTCAAATAAAAGCACTAGGGTTACTGGCCGGTCCTTGGCTTGGTGTCGATAACCATGCCGCTTCGCTATTAATGTTAGCGATAATTGTGGTTTATACATCAATCGGAGGACTTGCTGCCGTCGCATTGACTGATGCCTTTATGGTAGTAGGAATGTGTATTTCGGCATTGGTTATTATCTGGACGATTTTCTCAGATTTACCGATAGCGGAACTGTTAGCGAGCCTTGATGCGATCGATCCCGAACTGTTAGCCCCGAGCAATTCGGGTCCATATGGCGCGTCAGCATGGCATGTGTTGCTAGTGCTACCCTATGCGTTTATTTACAGCACCACCTTGCCTTACATGTCTGTTCGGTTTATGGCCCTGTCATCAAAAACCAAATTGCACCATATCGCCGCCTATATGACGCCGATGGCTTGCTTGCTAAGCCTAGTGCCTATCGCTGGACTTTATGTCAGGGTAAAAGTCCCAGGACTTGAAAACCCCGATCAAGCGATGCCAACATTTTTAACCACCTTTTTGTCACCAACGGTATCTGCCGTGGTGACGTTGTTTATTCTCTTTGCGATGAAATCAACCACTAACTCAGTTTTGCACTCTATCGCAGGGTCAGTGTCCCATGACCTACGCCAAGCTATCTGGCCTAACTGCAAACTTTCAGACCGCTCTTTGCTATACCTCAACCGCTTTGCGGTATGGATATTAGGAGCTGCGGGTTTCACGCTAATGTTATACGTTCCGCCTTTTATGTTATCGATGCTCGCTATTTTAGGCTCTGGTACCCTAATGGCGGCTTTGGTTGCTCCGACACTACTGGCTCATTTTATCCCTGCCAACATCTATGCGGCATTAGTCTCGATCGTGATCGGCTTTATGACCGGGTGTACATTCTTCCTTTATTTTGACCTCGGCTGGGTCGAAGCGCCAATATACGCGTCAATGCTTGCTTGTATATCCTATTATGTTACTGCAAAAGCCTTTCAGAACCGCCATAACCATGTAGAGCACAACATAGTTTCACGTTAGATAATTGACAGGTATCCGCATACAACATAAAGCTGTAATTCCAGCTGAGTTCACTGTTCTTAATATCTCCTTTCATTGACATAACCTGCCATGTCAATGAAAGGGGGCAGAGATCCCCTGCTGGGCATTGAAACACCCAGCAGCTATTGCTCAAAGCACACTTCCAACGCCACTTCATCGCATTCATGCTCTCGCGGACACCCTTGGCAGTCTTTCATGATCTTTTCAGGCAATAGCGCGCGTGACGTTAGCATAAAGCCTTGTTTCTGAAAAAACGCTGGAACTCGAGTAAGTACGAATACTTTTTGAATGGCCATTTGTCTCGCCTTCTCGACCAAATGTTCCACCAATGCCGTCCCTTGGCCTTGCCCTTGAGCGCCAGGGTAAATGCCCAACGACCGAATTTCCGCTAAGCATGAATCATATGCGTGTAATGAAGCACACCCAGTTACTATCCCCTGCGATTCAAAAACCACAAAGCAATCAATGTCCCTGACTATCTCATCTTGTTCGCGAGGTAAATTTTCACCTAATTCAGCCCAGTACTGTACCATGCACTCAATCGCCTCAAGATCGGCAAGAGATGCCGTTCTAACAATAATATCAGCGTCACTCTTTTCAGCAGCCATATTGCAGCCATCGGCATTCGGTGGGGACGTAACTATGGGGGGCGGCTTCACCGGTGATGCCATTGTCGTTGTTGCTCGCCGTATAAATCGCAGCTCACTGATACCGGTTATAGCAAGAAAATGTGACTTGTTATTATTCCAGGGACTGGTCGCCGTCTTTTTCATGATCTCATCCTCTAAAAATAAATTTAGCTACGTCATTACGATAAAGAAGAGTCCCGGGATACTCATGTAATGATGACTTTATAGTAGAAATGTTGGGAGGTAACTACTAGCGAAAAGCTGCCATAATCATGCCAATACCTGCTTAATTTATTCACTCAACTGAATGTTATATACATAACGCAAGATACGCTTTAATTCTATTTTACGTGAGCCAAAAACAAACAATATATTAAAATATAAAATTTATTTTTTATAAGTAGACCGACATTCAGACCCATAAAAATTGAATCTGAATGCGTCTTTAATGGATCCATAAGAATAATTGAGTTGATGGTAAAAAATATATTACTGCCCTAAGGTAGCTACCATAACGGCTTTGATTGTGTGCATTCTATTTTCAGCCTCATCAAATACAATCGAATGGCCTGATTCAAATACATCTTCCGTCACTTCTAGGCCTTTCATATTATATTTCTCAGCAATATCGGCCCCCACCGTTGTCTCATCATTATGGAACGCAGGTAGACAATGCATAAACTTTACATTGGGATTACATGTCATTTTGAGCATTTCCATATTAACTTGATAGGGCATCATAATCTCGACCCGCTCATCCCATGCTTGCTTAGATTCACCCATTGAGACCCAAACATCGGTATATAAAAAATCACAACCGTGGACCCCCTCCTCAACATTGTCAGTCAAGGTGATATTAGCTCCCGTTTCGTCGGCAATAGCTTGGCATTGCGCCACGAGTTCTGCTTCTGGCCAGTATGCTTGGGGCGCAACCAGACGGATGTCCATCCCCATTTTTGCCGCACCAACCATCAGTGAGTTCCCCATATTATTACGGGCATCACCAAGATAGGCCAATGTCATTTCGTGCAATTGTTTGCCCTGCCCATGCTCTTGCATTGTCAGAAAATCAGCCAGAATTTGAGTAGGATGAAACTCACCCGTCAAACCGTTCCATACAGGAACACCCGCATATGAACCAAGCACTTCAACCGTGTCCTGACCGAAGCCTCGGTACTCGATACCATCGTACATACGGCCCAATACACGCGCGGTATCTTTCATTGACTCTTTATGGCCAATTTGTGAGCCCGATGGGCCTAAGTATGTCACTTTAGCTCCTTGATCAAAGGCGGCCACTTCAAATGCACACCGGGTACGAGTTGAGCTTTTTTCAAAAATCAGTGCGATGTTTTTGCCCGTCAGACGCGGCTGCTCGTAGCCGCCGTATTTCGCCTTCTTAAGCTCGGCTGAGAGATCTAACAAGTGTTGAATTTCACGCGGAGTGAAGTCCAGTAGTTTTAACAAGTTGCGGTTTCGAAGATTAAAAGCCATATTTTATTCCCTCTAAAGAATCTGTATTGTTCTGGCCGATGCATCGTTACCGCTATAACACTACGAGCGTCGCCCCTCATGTAAGTGACTTATGGTTTGACCATTCTTATATTGCTTCCTTACTAATCGGCAATAATCGACGTACCAGCCTCCCCAGATAAGATCTGCAACCCAGCCCCCAGTGAACCGATACCCACCAGCTTGCCGCCTTGATTGATAAATTCACAAGAGGCATCAATTTTGGGCCCCATAGAGCCGGCATCAAAAACGTATTGTGCTAATTCTCTCGGAGTGGTGCTTCGCAATGCTTTTTGGCTCGTTTTCCCCCAGTCTAGATACACAGCCTCTGCATCGGTAAGAATTAGCAACATATCGGCATTAAGCTGTTTTGCAAGAAATGCTGCAGACATATCTTTATCAATAACGGCCTCTACACCTACCAGTTTGCCGTTTTCTGTTTTCACCGGAATCCCGCCCCCTCCAGTACAGATCACCAAGTGCTGCTGTTTGACAAGGGTTAAAATTGTCTCATCTTCAATGATACCGGCAGGCTTGGGGCTTGGTACGACACGGCGGTAATACTGGCCATCTGATTTCACTGTCCAATGGTATTTTTCCGCTAACTCGCAGGCTTCAGCCTCGCTGTATACAGGGCCGATAGGTTTCGTGGGCTCAGCAAAAGCAGGATCGTCAGGATCAACCCGCATTTGCGTTAGCATGCAACAAACTTTCTGATCTGGCAGAAGATTTTTAAGTTCTTGCATTAATAGATAACCGATCATGCCCTGAGTTTCTGAACCCAGCACATCAAGTGGATAAGGGCTGACTTCTTTATATTCCATCCCCTGCAGCGCCAGCAGACCAACTTGCGGACCGTTTCCGTGCACTAATATGACATTGTACTCTTGTGCAATGTCAGCAATGGTTTTTGCTGCGGTCGCAATATTTTGGCGTTGAATATCTGCCTCTAATGGTTCACCGCGACGCAATAAGGCATTACCACCGAGAGCAACAACAACTGTTTGTTTGGTCATAGGATCGTCTCTTTCTTGTTTATTACGGATAGTCGTGGCTATTCAAAGCTTGACTGACTTAGATACCATCTCGTTCAATTGGGCAACTCATGCAGCGAGCACCACCTCGACCACGACCGAGTTCGTTCCCAGGAATGGGAAGCACCGTTATCCCAGCTTTATCGTATTTCTCATTGGTGTAGACATTGCGCTCATAACCAATCACCACACCTGGCTTAACGGTTAAAACATTATTCGCATCGTTCCACTGCTCACGCTCAGATTCAAAACTATCGCCGCCTGTCGTGATAAGGTTCAGCGGGCCTACATCTAGAGCTTCTTCGATTGCAGTGACAAAATATCCGGCTTCTTTTACATCGACCTGGCCAGACTCATCCCCAGTCAAACGCCAACATTGAACGTCTTTGCGTACAACTTCTGGGTAAACGGAAAAAGTATCTTCCCGCATGTGTGTCATGACCGTATCTAAGTGCATACAAGAGCGGTGCTTAGGAAGCTGCATAGCAATAATTTGATTCACTTCATCACGCTTAAACAAGCTAGATGCTAACTGTTCTACCCCCTGCGGAGTTGTACGTTCGGACATACCGATAAGCACCGCCCCTCTGCCAATCACCAGTACATCGCCACCTTCGATTGTAGAGTTCTCGTAATTGCGCTCTTCGTCACCAAAATATTTAATAAAACCTTGCCCAGCAAAAGAAGGGTGCCAACGATAGATTGCTCGAAGGTGGTTCGTTTCACGCTGACGAGCAGGTTTCGCCATTGGATTGATTGAGACACCACCATAGATCCAGCAAGAAGTATCGCGTGTAAACAGGTGGTTGGGCAGCGGTTCGATAACAAAATCTGTACGCTCGTGCACTCCCTGCATCATCGAAGATGATTGAACAGGCAGCTCGCCATAACTAAGACCACCAAGTAAAATTGAAGCAAGTTCTTGATTGGGCAGATCGGCTAAAAAGCACCGGACATCATTGGCAAGCACGCCTCCCAGACGGAAATCAGATATTTGTGAAGTGAGTAACCATTCTCTCGCTTCTGGAACAGAAAGGGTTTCAGATAACAAATCATGCAGCAGTAAGACTTCAACTCCTTGCTCGCGAAGCGTATTGGCAAAAATGTCATGCTCTTCACCAGCACGTTTAACAGCGAGCACATCATCAAATAATAATTCATGGCAGTTTGATGGGGTTAGGTGAGTTAACGCTCGCTCAGGGCGGTGAATAATAACCCGCCGCAGTTGCCCGACTTCAGATCCGACATAAAGTTTATTCATGACCATATCTCCCTGTTTTTTTTACCAACGTAATATCGTTAGCTATATATTTGATATATTGCTATCTCTGATAGATAAACCGTTAATTTCCCAATAGAAAACAGCCACACCCCACCTATACTTTAATATAGCAACATGTGAAAATAGATATAAAAAGTAGAAAGCCATAATATAATCGATGAGAACAAACTCATTCATTAATATTAATTTTCATACAGAAAACTCACTCTCCCTCTCGCCTTTATATAATAGGCGCCATGGCATGAATAAAAACAGTCATTTAATGCTAATAAATGACTGTTTTATGCTTTCGCCAAACTTTATCCATCAACCATCTGATAAATAAAAGATTAATAGAGTGATAACTTTCAGACTAGTTGGTTTTGCAACTGTCCTACCACACTGCGATAATTAGCATGATAATGCTGCTTATTGAGGTGGCTTGCTCGGTACTCTCGCGGGGTAACTCGAATTATATTCTTAAACTTCGCATTAAAATTAGACAGAGATGAAAACCCGACCTCTGCGCCGATCTGCGCAATCGTCCAATCGGTGGTAATCAAATAACGTACGGCTTGGCGAACCCGTTGCTCAATAAGATACTGGCGAAAAGTCACCCCTAAGTTGGCATGAAAGAAACGAGAAAAAGTACTATCAGCCATATGGAGTTGGTTCGCGACCATTGTCACAGAGAGCGGTTCACCTAAGTTTTCTTCAATGTACTTCAATACAATCCGCACTTTATTTTCTATCCGCTGGCTGTCAACCACATCATAATCACAATCAGTTAGGCAATTTCTCGTTTGTGTCGAGAGCACCTCCAGCAAATGGAGTAAGTTTAGTACCTGCGAAAAATCATAAGAATTATTGATAACTTGAAGATACTTATTAACATTTGAATCTGCAGCCACATCAAACAAATAACCACTACGGGCTTTGTCAAGCATCTGCTTGATCGCGCTAAATTGCACACTATCGATGAAAGTCTGCCCCAGCGCATTAAGGCGAAAATGCAGTACATCACATTGCGTTTCAACCCCGCCCTTATTCGTCGACTCAAACTCAAAGCGATGAGGGGAAAATGGTGCAAGCAAAGCAAGCTGGCCAGGGGCAATATTATGACTCGAGGTGCCGAGATACAGTGTGCATCCGCTATTTCGTGGCCAAACTAGCACATAATCGGCACAAAAAAGTAGGTGCTTTGTTTCCAGTGCCGACTGTAAATCAAACAGCAGAAACTTCGGTGTATTCGCTATAACACGCTGACACATATAATCTACCTCTAATCTGATTTTCCGCTATTTTGTCGGCTTATGTCCCAAAGTACTAACACTAAAACAAACAAGTGTGATAACAAACAAGTTCAATATAAAACAAATGTGACATCGCACAAAGTGAGTATATAGACAAGTAATATCAAGATGCTTGGTACAGCGATAATTATCAGCTTGAAATAAACACCAAAAGTCCGGAAGCAATAACGCGACCGGACTCTATCGATATTTGGATTATTCCACCCCGTTGAATAATCCCAAGGAGACGTTTATTATGGGTTAGTATTCCCAGTGACTAATATCATGTGCCCCAGAAAATTGATTCGGGAAGTAATCTTCACACTGGCCTTCACGCCATACATCTGCCGTTGCGCAATGTAAACCACCACCAAACGCATAAGCATCACGCAAATCAACAGGAATGACCTCAAAACCAAGTTTGTCAAACTGCTCTTGCTGGGCTTTTTCCGATGCTTCGACGCACACTGTTTTATGGTCAAGGATCAACGTGTTCATTGATAGCCAAGTGCTTGAGTAACACAGCGGTGGTGGATTATCCCAGGCCGGATTAACCGCTTCAACAATTTGCCAGTCGTTCTTTTCAAATATTTCACGCTGGCCTTTGAATAACGGACGATGTGGGTTCAATAACATGAGCCCCGGACGAAGCGGACAGAATGTTGCGTCGATATGGATTGGGTGGTTGTCTTCAAAACTTAAAGTATGAACACGGAAACCCTGAGGCTCATACTTACGCTTAATCCAGCGAATACCGGCCAGATTCGTTGTCAGTCCATGCTGCACGAAGATATCTTTACCCAAACGCATTACATCCGCAGCATCGAATAGAATATCAGTTTCTTTGGTTGAATATTCTTTTCGCAACGAACGCGCCATCGTTTCTTCATCAGAAAGGTGCTCATAGGCAGCAACATAGTCCATCCTGAAACTATCATCAGATAAGCGAGGGCGTGGTGCTTGTTCAATTAAGCATTCAGGATCAGATTCAAAATACTCACGAAGTAAATCAACATAAGCGAGATACTCAAAATAACGGCTACGGAAACTCATCGGTGCCATGAGGATACTTTTTCCCATGGTCAGCAAACAATCTCGCGGAGGCATAACACCAAAACCAGAGCTAATCGTAAAATCTGGAGTAGTAATACGCTGATGCCAATCAACCGCTCCTGGGCGGTCAACAATAATACCCCGATCTTCTAATTGCTTAGCAAAGCCGTTTAAACATTCATTGGCGCGATCAATAGACTCTTGCGTCCGACGCCCGGCTTTTCCTCCACGCATCGGTGAATCTGCGGGGATCTTTTCATTACTTGCCGGGCAAGCTTCAGGGATATGCTGGTTATCAGCAATGCCCACAATCACATGCCGAAGGGGATCGAAGTCATTATAAGATTCAACATGAAGGCCGGGACGAACATAGGGAACCCCACTTTCTTTTCTTTCAAGTGGCGTAGAGGCATTTGGATATAGATCATTGGAAACACTCATTACATTATCTCCAGGAGAATTAGTATGAACGGTTAATAGGTATTAAAATAACCATCGTTATATAAACGTAAAAGTGATCTTTAAGGTATATTTATTATTCAATAATATTTCTTATAATAAATAGATAATTAATACCTACATATAGAATGATTTTTTATTTTCATGTTTGACGAGCTTAAATAATATTGCTCTTCAATGGTTATAATATGCCGCCTTAACGTGAAGAAATATAGCCAATTAATGCCGACAAATGGCTGATTCATGCTTGTTTCAATATGAAGGATTAGTCAGTCGTATTTAACAAAAAGCCGCCACAATGTGACGGCTTCGATCTAGAACATGATGCTAGCGGCTTGCGGGCAATTAGTGCTCGCGGGTCGCACGGAAATCAATATCAGGGAAACGCTCTTTCGCTAGATTCAGGTTAACCATGGTCGGCGCGATGTAAGACAGGTTATCACCGCCATCCAACGCTAGGTTTGACTGGCTCTTGCGCTTGAATTCTTCCAGCTTCTTGCTGTCGCCACATTCTACCCAGCGGGCCGTTGCCACGTTAACGCCTTCATAGATAGCTTCAACGTTGTACTCGGCTTTCAGGCGGGCAACCACCACGTCAAACTGAAGCACACCGACCGCACCAACGATCAGGTCGTTGTTCTGCAGCGGACGGAAAACCTGCACCGCGCCCTCTTCCGACAGCTGTACCAGACCTTTTAGCAACTGCTTCTGCTTAAGTGGATCTTTCAGGCGGATACGACGGAACAATTCCGGCGCAAAGTTTGGAATACCTGCAAACTTCAGGTTCTCGCCCTGGGTGAAAGTATCACCGATCTGAATCGTACCGTGGTTATGCAAACCGATAATGTCACCCGCATACGCTTTCTCGGCGCGGGCACGATCACCTGCCATAAAGGTCACGGCGTCGGAAATACTCACATTTTTACCGGTACGGACATGATTCATTTTCATGCCCTGGCTGTAAGTACCCGATACGATACGCATAAACGCAATACGGTCACGGTGCTTAGGATCCATGTTTGCTTGGATCTTGAATACGAAACCAGAGAATTTCTCTTCCGCTGCTTCAACATCACGCTCGTTGGCTTGACGCGTTTGCGGCGCTGGTGCCCATTTCGTTAGACCATCAAGCATGTGGTCGACACCGAAGTTACCCAGTGCCGTACCGAAATAAACAGGCGTCAGCTCACCAGCAAGGAAAAGATCATGATCAAACTCAGGACATGCACCGATCACAAGCTCAAGTTCATCACGAACACTTGCAGCAAGATCTTCACCCACAGCCACATCCAGCTCTGGGTTATCAAGACCTTTGATAATACGCACTTCCTGAATTTCATGGCCATGGCCAGATTCATACAGGATCGTTTCATCACGGTGGATATGGTAAACACCCTTGAATTCTTTACCGCAACCAATCGGCCATGAAATTGGCGAACAAGCCATACCAAGCTCGCTTTCAACTTCATCAAGCACTTCCATTGGATCACGAACATCACGGTCCAATTTGTTCATGAAAGTGACGATTGGCGTATCACGCAGACGGGTAACTTCCATCAACTTACGGGTACGATCCTCGACACCTTTCGCGGCATCGATAACCATCAGGCATGAGTCAACCGCGGTAAGAGTACGGTAGGTATCTTCCGAGAAATCTTCGTGTCCCGGGGTATCCAGCAGGTTAACCAAACAGTCATTGTATGGGAACTGCATCACCGACGTGGTCACCGAGATACCACGTTCTTTTTCCATCTCCATCCAGTCAGACTTAGCATGCTGGTTTGAGCCACGGCCTTTAACCGTACCAGCTTTCTGGATAGCGTTTCCGAATAGCAGAACTTTTTCGGTAATGGTTGTTTTACCCGCATCCGGGTGAGAAATGATGGCAAACGTACGACGTTTGTTCACTTCAGATAGAAAAGACATAACGTTGATAATCCTGTGAGAGATTTCTCTGATTGAACCCGCGACGACCGCACGTACAATGCAGCGGCAGGTTCCAATGTATTTTTAGGGTGCTAGACCCAAAGATGGCGGAATTATACGCAAACTCCAGCCAAAGAGACAGTGCTAACACGGTTGATGGCAGTGCAAACGACACTTCGACACCAGCTACATCATCATGTAAGTCATGATTAATGCATCTTCGCGACCATCCGGTGACGGATAATAGCCTTCACGGCGGTTTATCTCATTGAAGCCCAAGGATTCATACAACTGATAAGCACGCTGATTGCTTGCCCTGACTTCGAGCCATACATCTTGCGCGTTCAACTGTTCAAGTTGCGATAGAAAACCTTCCAGTAATAACTTGCCGTAGCCCTTTCCCTGAAAAACGGGGTCGATAGCAATATTGAGCAGGGTAGCCTCACCAGCTACCAATTGACCAAAGCAATAGCCCGCTAGCTGGCCGTCGATCTCCAGCACATAATTGGCGGCGATCTTATTTGGCGCTTTGCGGATCATCGACTCCGCCCAAGGGTACATGTGAGCGGCTTGCTCGATACGCCAAACATCATCCAGGTGATGTGGCTCTAGTAAAACAATATTATGCGTCATAAGAACAAATCTGTTGCCACAGCGCTTTTTTCGCGCCGGGATTGGTATGCATCGATTTCAGTGAGGATGATGTCAGTCGCTGGCAACCTGCCGGATGAGCCGCTTCACAACCAGCCACCCAACACCATTTGAGGTGATGTTCACGGACTTGCTCAACAGCTGCGGCGGGAATACACAATGCTTGCTCCGGTGTCAGCTTCATACTGCCGAGGATCCGACCAAACAGCCAACGGTCATGCTCGTCCAACTCTTCGTCACAGACAAACAACAGCTGACAAGTGTCCGGCAAATCAATCATCGGCTGCTCTTGCTCGGGAAAAAAGCCCGGTTTACGGATCTGCCAATAGGTTAGTCCGATCGCCTTCATCAGCTGTAAATCACGCTGTTTCATCCACTCACCTTGATGATGTTCACTTTGGCCCGGAATACTATCAGATCCCGCTGCATTCGAGGCCACTCAAATATAAAAAAATACCACCTTGCGGTGGTATTTTAATGAAACGAAGACTCAATGGCAGCCTACAGCGCGTTGAACTCTTCGCTGTAACTGATCATGCCTGTCTTACCATCCATCGCACCGGGTACAGCTTCCAATACCATGAACACCTCTTCTGGTACAGGCCAAGGGCATTGAATACCTTTAGACGCTGCCGGAGCGAAGCCCGCCTTCGGGTAATAGTCAGGGTGACCCAGCACTACGATCACTGGGTATCCCAGCTCTGCCAGGGTTTGCTTGGCTTCTTCGATCATTGCCTGACCAATCCCCTGCCGCTGGTATTCCGGCTTGATAGCCATCGGAGCCAAACCCTGCCAGTGATGATCTTCACCGTCGAGCATCACTGGGCTGAAACACATATAGCCGACGAGCTCACCGTCATCATTGCACGCCACCAGTGATAAGGTACGCTTGCCGTTTTCACGCAACCGCATCACTAACGCTGCTTCAGCCTCGGTCTCAAATACAGACTTAAGCAGGAAATCGATCGGCATAATATCGGCCGGAGCCTCAGATCTAATGAGCATTCATGACCTCTTCTTGCCCAGCCGCCGACTGCATGCCTTTATGGATAAAGTCAGCTGACTGGTGCAGTACAAATTTCGCCGGTGCCGGTAGCGAGTCCAGATCGATGCTATCCATCAGGTTCTTCACTTCCAGTCCCAGCTCGGTGTCACCTTCGATACGAAGACGACGCTGGAAGAACAGTGTATCAGGATCTTCTTTGCGAGCAGCAATTAATACCAGATCATTACATTCGCCACTAAAACTGACATCTTCCTGATCGACATGTTCAGCCACCACCAATTGCTCATTCTGGTAACTGATGTACCAGCGCAGATCCAAATCGCGTACTTCGACTTTTAGCCAGCGATCTTCAAGAAACTCAAAATCACCATCTTCCAGTGCTTCCTTGAATACCATGGCCAATCCATCCAGCATCACTTTTTTCTGCAGCGGAAAAGGAGCCAGTTTGACAGGAACACGCAATAGCGCCGGGCCATTTTGAACCAATTGTTTTCTAAGTTGAGCAATCACTGAATAATTTTTCCTGTAGTCAGTCGCATATCTCTAGTGATTGTATGGCAATATATGGCAGTGTTTTTATGCCTTGAGTCAAAAAATACAGCTTTGATTGGGTAAAACTTGGTATTGTGACAATGACCTAGATATAGTGGTTGCAAACCCACCTGCCACCTCGCTAGTTGGCAGAAACTATGGAAGAATGTCCCAAGATCATGCTGACAGAGCAACTGAACCATTGGTTTCCCCTTCTCACTGATCACAGCCCATTCCTGTTTGCAGTACTGGATCACCAGCATAAATATTTGATGGTAAACAACCGCTACTGCGAGCTTAGCGGCCTTAGCCGTGACGATCTCATCGGACTCGGCGATACCGATATACTTGGCAAGACATTCTACCACTCAATGCGCCCTTTTTATGATCGGGCATTAAATGGCGAAACGCTGGAGAGTGAAGTCATCCTTGATGACAACCACCACGATACCAGTATGCACTTCAGCCTAACACCGCTGCGTTGTGATGATGGCAAGATAAACCATATCGTGCTGCATTGCGTCGACACGTCAGAACGCCAAATCCTGATCAATGCTATCCAAGAACATGAAAAGCATCTGCAGAGCCTCAACCAGCTAATGAATGACGGGAGCTGCATCGTTGAAGGCGACACAGTTGTCTCTGCCAATAACAAAGCGGCCTTGCTTTTTGGCTTCGAACACCCCAATGATCTTAAGGGTAAGACGTTCAGCAAACTGGTCGTTGATAATCAGCAGCAACCCGTTACCCGCACGCAGTTGGCTTCACTCCAGCACGGAGAGGCCTGGCTTTGCCAGACCAGCCGCCACTGCCCGAAACAGCAGACACTGCAGCTTTCTACATCAACCGTCGAGGTACTAGGAACGTCAGCACAGCTGGTGCTCCTGCAACCATACAGCCCTGCGGGCGCCAAACAAGACAAGGGCACTCCTTCTATCCATACCGATCCGCTGACCGGACTACTGAACCGCCATGGATTCAGCCGTCAACTAGAGCAATTGATCCACCAGAAGACCCCGTTGGTGATGCTGTACCTCGACATCGATAACTTCAAAAGTATCAATGACTCACTGGGGCACCATATTGGTGATCAGGTGCTGCAGGAAATCTCACAGCGGCTCAAGCGACTATTGCCCGACGATGCCATTATCGGCCACCTCAGCGGGGATGAATTCACCATCTTGCTGCCAAATCCTGAACATGAGCAACAAGGAAGCCTGACAGCCGATCAGGTCATCGCCCTGATCAACCAACCTTTCGACCTGCACCATTTCAGCAAGCACTTAGCCTGCTCTCTTGGCATGGTGCAATACCCGGGGGACGGTAATGATGCCCGTATCCTGCTGCAAAATGCCGATACGGCCATGTACGAGGCCAAAAACCGCGGCCGCAACCGGGCTGTCAAGTTCAGCGAGGAGATGAACAAAGAAGCCAGGATGCAACTCTGGCTGGAAATCGAACTGCAGAAAGCCCTGCAAAATAATGGCCTAGAAGTGTGGTACCAACCTAAAGTGCACGCCCGTGACTTCTCGATTAACGGTGCCGAGGCACTGGTGCGCTGGAAGCACCCGGTTGAAGGCTATATCAGCCCGGCACAGTTTATCCCCGTCGCCGAGCGCTCAGGGCTGATAGAGCAGTTAGGCCAGGTCGTCATGCGCGAAGTCTTTACCACCGTCCGCTACTGGAAAACCCAAGGCCTGCTACCCGGCAAGGTCGCCATTAACCTGTCACCGCAGCAGTTCGGCAACCCCAATCTGATCCAATTTGTCGACAAGCTGCGCAAGGCGACCGGAGTCAACCCCAACGACATCACGTTCGAGCTCACCGAGAGCGCCGTAATGAGCGATGGCGAACACACGATCCAAATGCTCAACGCGATCAAGAAACTGGGATTCTCACTCTCTATCGATGATTTCGGTACCGGTTACTCGTCCCTGTCCTACCTCGCCCGTTTCCCATTGGACGAACTAAAGATAGACCGCGCCTTTATCAAAGATATCGAAGATGTGCCCAAACAGCTGACATTGATCGAAAACATCATCAACCTCGGTAAGTCTCTCAACATGAGCGTGGTGGCCGAGGGCGTCGAGACTCGCCAGCAAGCGACTCTGCTGTCCAACCTCGACTGCAATGCGATCCAGGGCTTCCACTTCTACAAACCGCTACCGAGAAACGAACTGGAAGCGACGCTGCACAAGCACAATCACCATTAGACAGCAGCAACCAATAATGGTTATTGAGTTAAACAAAAGTGGAAAATAAGTTGTCCTAAATCAACAAAACCTGCCTGATATCAAAACACGGTGGCAGCCTGCCCCCTACTATTTGCTTCTATTACTTAATTTTACACACTGGTAGATAAAAATAATATGGAGCTACTCTGCCCCGCCGGTAACTTACCGGCGCTGAAAACTGCCATTGATAACGGCGCCGACGCGGTTTATATCGGTTTCAAAGACGATACCAACGCGCGCCACTTTGCAGGTTTAAACTTTACAGGACGTAAACTCGAAAAAGCCGTGCAGTACGTGCGTGACCACGACCGTAAATTGCATGTTGCCCTCAATACTTTTGCCCATCCCGATGGCTTTGATCGCTGGCGCAATGCGGTCGACAACGCTGCTTCCATGGGGGTCGACGCACTGATCGTCGCAGACATCGCAGTATTGGAGTATGCCGCAACCAAGTATCCGGATCTCGAGCTGCACTTATCGGTACAGGCTTCGGCGACCAATACCGCCGCGATAGATTTCTACCAGCAGAACTTCAATGTTAAACGGGTTGTCTTGCCGCGCGTATTGTCGATCCACCAGGTCAAGCAACTGGCACGCAATACCAATGTCGAGCTAGAAGTATTCGCCTTTGGTAGCCTGTGCATCATGTCAGAGGGACGCTGCTACCTGTCTTCCTACATGACGGGTGAGTCGCCGAATACCGTTGGTGCCTGTTCGCCGGCAAAATTCGTCCGCTGGCAGGAAACCTCAACGGGTCTGGAATCTCGCCTCAACGAAGTGCTGATCGACCGCTATGCCCACGGTGAGAATGCCGGTTACCCAACCCTGTGCAAGGGCCGGTTCGACGTCAACCTTGATGGCGAAGATCGCCGCTACCATGCACTCGAAGAGCCAACCAGCCTCAATACCCTTGAGATCTTACCTGAGCTATTCAAGGCCAATATTTCCTCGGTGAAAATCGAAGGCCGCCAACGCAGCCCTGCCTATGTCGAGCAGGTCACCCGAACCTGGCGTGCTGCGATTGACCGCTACCTAGCCTCACCGGAGAACTACAGCGTTGAGCCAGCTTGGAATGCCTGCCTCGGCAATGTATCGGAAGGCAAGCAAACCACCCTCGGTGCCTACCACCGTAAATGGCAATAAGGAGCCAACAATGAAATATTCTCTTGGCCCCCTACTCTATTTCTGGCCAAAAATGGACGTCGAGGCGTTCTACCAGCAGGCTGCAGAGGCTAACACCGATATCATCTACCTTGGCGAAACCGTCTGCTCCAAACGCCGCGAGATGAAGCCCGCGCACTGGTTCGATATAGCTAAGGCGCTTTCTGCCAGCGGCAAACAGGTCGTATTGTCCACCATGGCCCTGCTCGAAGCGCCAAGTGAGGTCAATGTAATGAAAAAATACATTGATAACGGCGACTTCGCGATCGAGGCCAACGATGTTTCGGCAATCCAGCTGGCCCATGAAAGCAAGGTCCCCTTCGTGGTTGGCCCTGCGGTGAACTGCTACAACGCCCAGACCCTCAACCTGTTTTTGAAAAAAGGCATGATCCGCTGGTGTATGCCGGTTGAGCTATCACGCGACTGGCTGCAGAACGTGGCCAGCGAGTGTGAGCAGTTGGGGATCCGTGACAAATTCGAAACCGAGGTGTTCAGCTACGGCTACCTGCCGCTCGCCTACTCGGCCCGCTGTTTCACCGCCCGCGCTGAAGACAAAGCAAAAGACGACTGTGAGACCTGCTGTATCAAATACCCAACAGGGATCACGGTCAACAGCCAGGAAGAGCAGAAAGTCTTTACCCTCAACGGCATCCAGACCCAATCAGGTTACTGCTACAACCTGATCAACGATCAGCCGGGTATGGCTGGCTTGGTGGACGTCGTACGCCTCAGCCCGATGGGCATTGACACTCTGTCGCTGGTCGATAGCTTCCGTGCCAACCAGCATGGTGAGCAGCAGCAACCACTAAAAGGTGGCCACCACTGCAACGGCTACTGGCATAACCTCGCCGGTCTTAACATCGAGTAGACCTGAGAGCGTTTAGCATCTTTAACAAAAAAGCCGCGGCAATTGCATTGCCGCGGCTTTTGTTTAAATCTTGTCTCGCCCTGAAATGACTAAATCACACTTCCTCTTGCGCTGGCGGTGCAGGCGGCTCAACCGGTTGGCTAAGGCTTACTTCTGTCATCAGACGGTTTAGCTCAAGCAAGGCAAAACGGTGCTCGACAAACTCATAGACATTAGCAGATAAGGTCAGCTTGTAGAGCATCAACGCTGAAGAGAAGTCTTTGTTGGAGTGGTAGCGCTTGCCCAGATAGAAATACGCTTCCGTCAGGCGTTCTGCCAACACATCATTGTCTTCACTTTCAGTGGCGATCTGACGCAGGAATTCAGACTCACTGACATCATTAAGGTAAAGGCGAACGATTTGCCAGCCCCAGTCTTGATGGTCAATAGCGGCATCATAGCGGTTACGCAATTTCTCAGTAGCGGTCTCAGAGTCTTGTTCAAGCTCTACGATATACAACCAAATCACCCGGTAAGGATCATTGATATTGTGCTGATAGTGAGCATTGAGATCGTCAAATGCCAATTCATAGCGGCCACCATAATACAGGGCAATACCACGGTTACGCTGAGCAAAAGGATGGCGGACATTGAGCTCAAGGGTCGAGTCAAAGGCTTCATAGGCAGCATCGAAATGGGCGCCTTGGGTAAAGTACACACCCAAGATATTGAAGACATCCGGTTGATCCGGTTTCAGAGAAAGTGACTGGTTGAAGTCCAGTCTTGCCAAGTCACGCAGCCCCAGGCTGTCATGTAGCAAGCCACGCTCATAATAGACCTGCGCCAAGGTTTGGTTATCCAAGTCATCACGCTTTAGCAGCTGGTCAATCCGGGCCAACTGAATTTGTTGTTGGATAGTCGGCTGGAACGGTACCGCCATCGGTGGCTGGGTCCATTGCGACTGGGGTGATGAACAGCCGGAAAGTATCAAGACCAGTGCAAGGCACGTGAGTTTTATCCTATTTGCAATCAATGCAGTTCTCCCTGAGTGAGACACGTCTATCTCTAGCATATACCATCGTAGCCCATAAGAGACGCCACCGCGTTCTCCTGACCGATTAATGCAAGGGATTTTCCGGTAAGGTCTCAATAAAATAAAAAAAGGGGCTGAATAGCCCCTTTATATCATGATTTTAGCAAAAAGCCTTATGCTTCTGGCTTCTCTTCGCCAGCGGCTGCTGGGTTCTGATCAGCTTGTGCTTCTTTCATGCTCAGGCGGATACGGCCCTGACGGTCGATTTCCAGTACCTTAACTTGTACTTCTTGACCCATCTCAAGGTGATCAGCCACTTTCTCGATACGCTCTTGAGAGATCTGAGAAATGTGAACAAGACCTTCTTTCGCACCGATAACAGAAACAAATGCACCGAAATCAACGATACGCATTACTTTACCGGTGTAGATGCGGCCAACTTCAACGTCAGCAGTGATCTCTTCGATACGGCGGATAGCTTCTTTCGCAGCAGTACCTTCGGTCGCAGCAATCTTCACTGTACCGTCGTCTTCGATTTCGATTGTTGTGCCAGTTTCTTCGGTTAGTGCACGAATAACAGCACCGCCTTTACCGATCACGTCTTTGATCTTCTCAGGGTTGATCTTCAGCGTATGGATACGCGGAGCAAACTCAGAGATATCTTCACGGTGCGTGTTGATTGCTTCGTCCATCACGCTAAGGATATGCGTACGTGCACCTTTTGCTTGGTTCAAAGCAATCTGCATGATTTCTTTGGTGATACCTTCGATTTTGATATCCATCTGCAGTGCAGTGATACCGTCTTCAGTACCCGCTACTTTGAAGTCCATGTCACCTAGGTGGTCTTCGTCACCCAGAATGTCAGAAAGAACAACAAAGTCATCGCCTTCTTTAACAAGACCCATTGCGATACCCGCAACAGATGCCTTGATTGGCACACCTGCGTCCATAAGCGCAAGAGACGTACCACATACAGAAGCCATTGACGATGAACCGTTAGATTCTGTGATTTCTGATACAACACGTACTGTGTATGGGAATTCGTCAACAGATGGCATTACTGCAGCAATACCACGCTTAGCCAGTTTACCGTGACCAATTTCACGACGCTTAGGCGAACCAACGAAACCTGTTTCACCTACACAGTATGGAGGGAAGTTGTAGTGTAGAAGGAAGTGATCTTTCTTCTCACCCATTAGGCTATCGATGATTTGTGCATCACGTTGGGTGCCAAGCGTTGCAGTCACAAGCGCCTGAGTTTCACCACGAGTGAATAGTGAAGAACCGTGAGTACGCGGAAGTACACCAGTACGTACGTCTAGCGCACGAACCATGTCTTTTTCACGGCCATCGATACGCGGGTTGCCAGCGATGATGCGGCTACGTACAACGTTCTTCTCTAGAGAACCAAGCATGTCACGAATTTCGCGCTCGTCTAGTGCTTCGTTTTCTGCAAGTAGTGATTCAACTACGTCAGATTTGATTGCGCCAACTTGCTCGTAACGCGCCATCTTTTCTGTGATTTGGTAAGCCGTCGATAGACGCTCTTCTGCTTTTTCAGCAACAAGTGCTTTAAGCTCAGTGTTTACAGCTGGTGCTGTCCAATCCCATGCAGGAGTCGCTACTTCAGCCGCGAACTCGTTGATCGCGTTGATAACAACTTGCTGCTGGTCGTGGCCGTAAACAACCGCTTGTAGCATTTGTTCTTCAGATAGACGGTCAGCTTCTGACTCAACCATCAATACTGCGCCTTCAGTACCCGCGACAACAAGGTCTAGCTTGCTCTCTTCAAGTTCAGTGTTGCTCGGGTTCAATACCAACTGATCGTTGATGAAACCAACACGTGCTGCACCGATAGGGCCATTGAAAGGAATACCAGAGATAGCCAGTGCCGCAGATGTACCGATCATTGTCACGATATCTGGGTTAACGTCTGGGTTGATAGAAACAACAGTAGCAATTACTTGTACTTCGTTCTTGAAATCATCTGGGAATAGCGGACGAATTGGACGGTCAATCAGGCGAGCGGTTAGTGTTTCGCCTTCTGATGGACGGCCTTCACGCTTGAAGAAACCACCAGGAATTTTACCCGCAGCGTAAGTACGCTCTTGGTAGTTAACAGTTAGAGGGAAGAAGTCTTGACCTTCAACCGCTGTTTTCTTACCAACAACAGAGACGAATACAGACGTATCATCCATGCTTACCATTACAGCAGCAGTAGCTTGACGTGCCATTACACCAGTTTCGATAGTAACCGTGTGGTTACCGTACTGGAAAGTCTTTACGATAGGATTCACGTGAATTTCCTTAATTTAATCCGCTTTCTATTTGCGCCGTTAAGTATATCTGACACAAGGAAAAGCGTCATGTGATGAAAAGCACTTTACGGTAATTTCACGTATCGCGACTAATGAAAATTCCCTCTCGGGAGGAAAACTGTCATTAGTCGCGAC
Organism: Photobacterium pectinilyticum; assembly: GCF_024357955.1. Lineage (GTDB taxonomy): Bacteria > Pseudomonadota > Gammaproteobacteria > Enterobacterales > Vibrionaceae > Photobacterium > Photobacterium pectinilyticum. The sequence goes on along the minus strand of NZ_JANEYT010000015.1, from coordinate 62,027 downwards.
CTAAAGGTCGACGAAAACGACTCGTGTTATTACAGATGGAAGTGCAGGAATAAAAAGAAAGGAGCCATTCGGCTCCTTTCAGAAAGCAATCTTAGCGACGTAGGCCTAGACGCTTGATTAGGTCTTGGTAACGATCTAGGTTCTTACCTTTTAGGTAGTCTAGAAGCTTACGACGACGAGAAACCATGCGTAGTAGACCGCGACGGCTGTGGTGGTCGTGCTTGTGGTTAGCAAAGTGACCTTGAAGGTGGTTGATCTGTGCTGTTAGCAAAGCAACTTGAACTTCAGGTGAACCAGTGTCGTTTTCGCACTGCGCGTAATCAGCAACGATTGCTGCTTTAGTTTCTGCATTCAGAGACATAACTCATTCCTAATACAAAGATGTTTCTAATTTGCGCCAGCCAATCTCTGATTCAGCCGACACCCGAGCCGCGGATTATACGTGGAGCGCAAAATAACTACAAGATAATTTATTGCTGTTTCGCTATGCCTGCGGGTTCGCCATAACACGCTTAGGTGCCAACTGACCCTCTGGATCAACCACGCCAATGCCGATGAACTCTTTCTGTTCAGCAACAGTAATTCGCACTAGCGTACCTTCTGCCGGCAAACGGCCCGCGCGAACCGGGTTACCATTAAGGATATATACCGCCGATGCTGGGGGGATATTCACTTCAGGTAGATCTTGCACCGCGGTGTCAGTGGGTAGCAACAGTGGATCCAGCAGCTCTGAAGGGGCAATATCTTGCTCCTTGGCCTGCTCAAGCAGGGCTTCAAGCTGCTCAATGGTCATCATCCGCTCCATTGGGTAGTTGGATACTCCCGTCCGGCGCAAGAAGGTGACGTGTGCACCACATCCTAACATCTCACCAAGATCATCAACGATAGTACGGATGTAAGTGCCTTTCGACACATGCAGTTCCATTTCTACTTCGTTATCGCTAAAGCGCAGCAGCTCCACAGAATAAACAGTGATTTTGCGAGATTCACGGGGTACTTCAATTCCCTCGCGGGCATATTCGTACAGCTTACGGCCTTGGTATTTCAATGCCGAGTACATCGACGGGATTTGATCGGTGGTGCCACGGAACTTGGCAATGCAGCGTTCAAGTTGGCCACGGTCGACTTTCACTTCCCGGGTCTGCACCACTTCACCATCAGAATCTGAGGTATCAGTGCGCTCACCCAGTTTGGCAATCACCCGGTAGCGTTTATCCGAGTCCAACAAGAACTGGGAAAACTTTGTCGCTTCACCGAAACAAATCGGCAGCATGCCCGTCGCTAAAGGATCTAACGCTCCTGTATGGCCAGCTTTTTGAGCAAAAAAGATACGCTTCACTTTCTGAAGTGTATCATTTGAACTAATGCCCGTTGGCTTATCCACCAGAATAACACCGTCTATCGGACGGCCCTTACGACGACGTGCCATGCTTTATTCCTCGCCTTCAGCTTCTGGCTCGTCACCGCGGCGATCTTCGTCATCACGCACAGCTTTTGAAACCAGGTTAGAAATACGCATACCTTCAGTCAAAGATTGATCAAAGATAAAGTTTAGCTCAGGCGTCACACGTAGGCGGATTTCCTTACCTAGCAATGAACGGATGTATGGTGCAATTTCACGGAGTGCTTCCAAACTACCTTCCGGTGTTTGCTCACCAATGGTAAGGAAAGTTACATACACTTTCGCGTAGTTCATATCACGTGATACATCAACACTTGAGATAGTTGTCATACCAATGCGTGGATCTTTCAACTCGCGCTGTAGGATCACTGCCAACTCTTTTTGCAGCTGCTGAGCAACACGCTGAGTACGGCTAAATTCTTTAGACATTCAATCCTCTCTTAGAGAAAACTCTCTTGAAAGAATGGGGAGCCGAAGCTCCCCATAAAATTATTTGTTATAAAACAGCTTGTTGACTCTTGAAATTAGTCAAGAGTACGCTGGATTTCAACAATTTCGTAAACTTCGATCTGGTCGCCAACACGAACATCGTTGTAGTTCTTAACGCCGATACCACACTCGTAGCCGTTCTTAACTTCCTGAACGTCGTCTTTGAAGCGACGTAGTGACTCAAGCTCACCTTCGTAGATAACAACGTTATCACGCAATACGCGGATTGGGTTGTTACGCTTGATGGTACCTTCAGTAACCATACAACCGGCGATAGCACCGATCTTAGGCGACTTGAACACGTCACGAACTTCAGCAAGACCAATGATTTCCTGCTTGAATTCAGGAGACAGCATACCGCCCATTGCCGCTTTCACTTCGTCAATCAACTGGTAGATGATTGAGTAGTAGCGTAGGTCAAGGTTCTCAGTTTCAATGGTACGACGCGCAGATGCATCTGCACGAACGTTGAAGCCAAGAAGAATCGCGTTAGAGGCTGCAGCAAGTACGGCATCAGTCTCAGTCAGACCACCAACACCAGAACCAACGATGTTAACCTTAACTTCGTCAGTTGATAGCTTGCGTAGTGAGTCAGCAATCGCTTCTACAGAACCCTGTACGTCAGCTTTCAGTACAACGTTAAGTTCAGCGACTTCACCGGCTGTCATGTTCGAGAACATGTTTTCCAGCTTCGCTTTCTGCTGGCGAGCCAGTTTCACGTCACGGAATTTACCTTGGCGGTAAAGTGCAACTTCACGTGCTTTACGCTCATCACGTACAACAGTTGCTTCATCACCTGAAGAAGGCACACCAGAAAGACCAAGGATCTCAACCGGGATAGAAGGACCCGCAGAGTCGATTTCTTGACCCAGCTCATCACGCATTGCACGAACACGACCGTGCTCAAGACCACAAAGAACGATGTCACCTTTGCGAAGAGTACCGGCTTGTACAAGTACTGTTGCAACTGGACCACGACCTTTATCTAGGCGTGATTCAACAACAACACCGCTCGCCATACCTTCTGCAACTGCTGTCAGTTCAAGAATTTCAGACTGAAGCAAGATAGCTTCTAGCAGGCCGTCAATGTTAGTACCTTGTTTCGCAGAGATGTGAACAAACATGTTCTCACCGCCCCACTCTTCAGGGATAACATCGTACTGAGCTAGCTCATTCTTAACGTTGTCTGGGTTTGCGTCTTCTTTATCGATCTTGTTAACAGCAACAATTAGAGGAACACCTGCCGCTTTCGCGTGCTGGATTGCCTCAACAGTCTGTGGCATTACACCATCATCTGCTGCAACAACAAGAACAACGATATCTGTCGCTTGAGCACCACGGGCACGCATTGCGGTAAACGCGGCGTGTCCAGGAGTATCAAGGAAAGTGATCATACCGTTGTCAGTTTCAACGTGGTATGCACCGATGTGCTGCGTAATACCGCCCGCTTCGCCAGAAGCAACGTGCGCTTTACGGATGTAATCCAGTGTTGATGTTTTACCGTGGTCAACGTGACCCATGATGGTAACAACAGGAGCACGAGGAACAACAGATAGGTTTTCGTCACGGTCAGACAGTACCGCTTCTTCAAGTTCGTTCTCTTTACGTAGAACAACCTTGTGACCCATTTCTTCTGCAACGAGTGCTGCAGTTTCCTGGTCAATAACCTGGTTGATGGTTGCCATCGCACCCATCTTCATCATCACCTTGATAACTTCAACGCCCTTTACAGACATCTTGTTAGCAAGTTCAGAAACAACGATAGTCTCGCCGATCACGACATCTTGCTTAGCAACGGTCGCGGTCTTGTCAAAGCCATGCTGCATTGACGTCGGCTTGTTCATCTGAGGCTTACCACGGCCACGCTGGTTGCGGCCACCGCGGTTGTCTTGTTTAGGAGCCGCTTTTTTCTTCTTGCGACGACGGGTAGTACCACCCTCTTCCTTACGATCTTGCTCGTCTTCAGCTGCGCGTGCGTAGCTAGACGTTGTAGTATGGTAGTCTGCTTTATCCATATTACCTTTTTCCTGGTCAGGTTTTGACCAGTTCTTTTCATTCATTTCTGCCATTTTGCGTGCCTCTTCTAGCTGACGCTGACTGTCTTCTTCGGCTTTACGCTTGGCTTCCTCTTCCCGGCGACGTTGTAGCGACTCAGCTTCTTTTTTAGCCTGTTCATCAGCGGCGGCGCGTTTAGCTTTTTCTTCGGCCAAACGCTTATCTTCTGCATCACGCTTCTGCTGGTCCTCAGCATTGCGATCTGCATTCTGTTCTGCATTTTGTTTAGCTTTTTCTTCAGCTAAACGCGTTTCTTCAGCAGCACGCTTAGCAGCTTCTTCAGCTTCGCGTTTTGCCTGCTCTTCTGCTTCACGCTTGGCAGCTTCTTTGGCTGCTAGCTGAGCGGCTTCTTCCGCTTCGCGCTGGGCTTTGTCTTCAGCCTGGCGTGTTGCTTCTTCCGCGGCACGCTGTTCTTCTTCAAGCGCAGAACGCTTTACGTAGGTGCGCTTTTTGCGCACTTCTACCTGAACACTTTTATTTTTGCCACCTGAGCCCGAAACACTCAGCGTACTTCGGGTCTTACGTTGCAAAGTAAGGCGTGTAGGAGCCTCGCCAGCACTACTATCGCCACCATGTTCTTTCTTCAGGTGGGCTAACAGTGTCTGTTTTTCCTGTTGGCTTACGCTTTCTTCAGCTTTCTTGCTGATACCAGCATCGGCAAACTGTTGAAGCACACGGTCAATCGGCGTACCAATTTCCTCGGCTAATGCTTTAACTGTAACCTCTGACATGCTGCTTCTCCCTTGCGTATGAAATTTTTATGCTTCGTCACTGAACCAGCAAATATTACGAGCAGCCATAATCAGCTCGCCCGCTCTTGCTTCATCGACGCCGTCGATATCAGTAAGATCATCAGTACCCTGATCAGCAAGATCTTCTAGCGTTGTAACGCCTTTCGCAGCCAGCTTAAACGCAAGCTCACGCTCCAAGCCTTCCAGACCCAGTAGATCTTCAGCAGGCTCAACACCTTCAAAAGTTTCTTCCTGAGCAAGGGCAAGCGTGGTTAGCGCTTCTTTCGCACGGTTACGCAGTTCTTCAACTGTGTCTTCATCCAGGCCATCTACACCCATCAGCTCGGCTACCGGTACGTAGGCGATTTCTTCAAGCGTAGTGAAACCTTCTTCAACCAATACAGTGGCGAAGTCAGCGTCGATATCAAGGTGCTTAGTGAACACTTCAATAGACTCTTGGGCTTCTTCTTGGTGTTTCTTCTGAAGATCTTCAACTGTCATCACGTTCAGTTCCCAGCCAGTCAGCTGAGACGCCAAGCGAACATTCTGACCACTACGGCCGATTGCCTGAGCAAGGTTATCCTTCTCAACAGCGATATCCATAGTATGGTTGTCTTCATCAACGATGATAGAACTTACTTCTGCTGGAGCCATCGCATTGATCACGTACTGAGCGGCATTTTCGTCCCACAGTACGATATCGATACGCTCGCCACCTAGTTCACCAGAGACAGCCTGTACACGTGCACCACGCATACCCACACATGCACCCACAGGGTCAATGCGTTTGTCGTTAGTCTTCACAGCGATCTTGGCACGAGAGCCTGGATCACGAGCCGCACCCATCAGTTCAATCATCTCTTCGCCGATTTCCGGCACTTCGATGCGGAATAGCTCTGATAGCATCTCAGGCTTAGAGCGAGTCATGAACAATTGGAAACCGCGCGCTTCAGGACGTACTGCGTACAGAAGACCACGAACACGGTCACCTGGGCGGAAGTTTTCGCGTGGCAACTGGTCGTCGCGCTGGATAACAGCTTCTGCATTATTACCAAGGTCAATAATAACAGCATCGCGGTTAACTTTCTTTACTACACCGGTGATTAGCTCACCTTCGTTGTCAATAAACTGTTCAACGATTTGAGCACGCTCAGCTTCACGTACTTTCTGTACGATAACCTGCTTCGCAGTCTGCGTGGTGATTCGATCGAAAGTAACCGATTCGATTTCGTCTTCAACGAAGCCGTCAAGCTCGATGGTTTCATCATCAAACTGGGCTGCTTCCAAAGTGATTTCCAGCGTAGGCTGAGTCACTTCTTCAACCGCTTTCCAGCGACGGAAGGTTTCGAACTCACCCGTCTTGCGGTCGATAGCTACGCGAACATCGATTTCCGCTTCGTGTTTTTTCTTCGTTGCTGTGGCCAGTGCGATCTCTAGTGCTTCAAAGATACGCTCACGAGGTACAGCTTTTTCGTTGGATACCGCTTCAACGACAGCCAAGATTTCTTTGTTCATTTCTAATGCCCCAATTTAGCGGTTAGAATTTTGGAACCAGGTTGGCCTTGGAAATATTGCTCAGTGCAAATGTTTCTTCATTGCCATCAACATTTAATGTGACAAGCTCACCTTCAACGGCAACGATATCACCTTTCCACTTACGACGGTTGCCCATCGCCATTTTCAACACCAGGTTGACCTCGTGGCCAATAAACTGTTGGTAATGTGCGGCTTTAAAAAGCGGCCTTTCTAGACCAGGGGAAGAGACCTCCAGGTGATAAGCTACAGTGATTGGATCTTCAACATCCATCACCGCGCTTACCTGGCGGCTTACTTCGGCACAATCATCAACGTTAATACCGTTTTCATGATCGATGAATACTCGTAGTGTTGAGTGTTCACCTGCACGGATAAATTCCAGACCGACAAGTTCATAGCCTGTCGCCGTTACCGGCGCATCAAGCAGTTCGGTCAATTGCATCTCTAAAGCTGTCAAGACAACCCCCCGGAAACAAAAAAAGGGCTATAAAGCCCAGTAGATACCTGAATGGTCATGTTTCAGATAATAAAAAACCCCGAATTACGGGGTTTTTTATCACTGGACCCTGATTACCACAGCGGGTCGCTGTGATAGAAAAAACAACCTTACTAATAATAGCTGTTTTTTCGGAAAGTGGTTGCGGGGGCCGGATTTGAACCGACGACCTTCGGGTTATGAGCCCGACGAGCTACCAAGCTGCTCCACCCCGCGTCCGTAATCTGATACCGATTATATCGATCAGACAGCACTCTTTCAAGTGACTAATAATGGTGCCGAGAAGGGGACTTGAACCCCTACACCTTGCGGCACTAGCACCTCATGCTAGCGTGTCTACCAATTTCACCATCTCGGCTAAATTCTTTATTTACTCAGGAATGTCACTGTTAACGGGTGCATTCTGAGTTGGCTCAACAACTTGCTCAGTCGCCGGAGCGCTTAGGTCTTCCCAACCACTTGTTTCGTTTGCCTTTTTGGCGCTCATATTACCAAGCACTAGGCTGATGACGAAAAAGATAGTCGCAAAAACTGCGGTCATTCGGGTCAAAAAGTTTCCAGAGCCGCTCGCGCCAAACAGGGTTCCTGATGCGCCAGCCCCAAATGAAGCTCCCATATCTGCGCCTTTACCTTGCTGAACCAAAACTAGGCCAATAACACCAAGCGCAGCCAACAGATAAATCACAAGTAGAATTTCGTACATGGGTTCCACCTATGGTTAAATTGTTGTGCCGGCTTTGCTTCAGCAGTGCCAGCGCACCCCTTCCATTAGGAGCGGAATGAATACTAGCGAAAGCGCTCTTCACTGACAAGTAAAATATCAACGAAAACTCTGTTTCTTGAATTACTTGTCGAAGATTTAGACAAAACCGACACCCATCAGTTGAATTTAGGGCTACATCAGCAGTTTTCTTTCACTGCGTCAGCAATCAGCAAGGCTGACTCTTTAACCAGCGCAGCATCTTCCCCTTCCACCATTACACGGATCAAAGGTTCAGTGCCTGATTTGCGTAACAAGACGCGCCCCTTATCACCGAGTTTAGCTTCAACGGCTGCGGTTGCAGCAACAACTGCATCAGATTCCAACGGATTAGAATCCCCTTCAAAACGGACGTTCTCCAGTACCTGAGGGTACATGGTCATGCCATCCGCCAACTCTTTTAGGGTCATCTTGCTGCCGACAATCGACGCCATCACCTGTAGGCCAGCGACAATACCGTCGCCCGTCGTCACCTTGTCAAGCAAGATAACATGGCCTGAGTTTTCGGCACCGATCAACCAACCGTGGCTCTTCAGCTCTTCCATCACGTAGCGGTCACCGACCTTGGCACGGACAAACGGGATCCCCAGGTTCTTCAGGGCATTTTCCATACCAAGGTTTGTCATCAGCGTACCGACTACACCGCCTTTGAGCTCGCCGCGGCGCAAAGCATCACGGGCAATAATGTAGGCAATCTGATCACCATCAATTTTGTTGCCTTCTTCGTCGACCATGATCACCCGGTCGCCATCACCATCTAGCGCGATACCAAAGTTTGCATTCTCTTCCAATACCTTAGCTTGAAGAGCCGCAACATCTGTCGCGCCCACTTTGTCATTGATGTTAGTGCCGTTTGGCTCACAGCCAATAGTGATCACCTCGGCACCTAATTCTTTGAACACGCTTGGCGCAATGTGATACGTCGCGCCGTGGGCACAGTCGACCACAATTTTATAGCCTGACAAGTCGTACTTACTCGGGAAAGTGCCTTTACAAAATTCGATATAACGACCGGCCGCATCGTTAATGCGGTATGCCTTGCCCAGCATTGCCGACTCAACACAAGTTAGGGGCTTGTCCATTTCGGCTTCAATCGCCAATTCGATCTCATCCGGCAGTTTTGTTCCTTCTGATGAGAAGAACTTAATGCCATTGTCGTAATAAGGGTTATGGGACGCCGATATCACGATGCCCGCTTCTGCACGAAACGTACGTGTGAGATAAGCAACAGCCGGGGTTGGCATTGGGCCGGTAAATGCCGCCTGCAAGCCAGCGGCTGCCAAGCCTGCTTCCAGTGCCGATTCCAGCATATAGCCAGAGATACGGGTATCTTTACCGATAATCACTTTCTTGGTGCCCTGCTGGGACAATACACGTCCAGCCGCCCAACCCAGTTTCAATACAAAGTCCGGTGTAATTGGGGCTTTGCCCACCAAACCACGAATCCCGTCGGTACCAAAGTACTTACGTTCTGCCATTATCTGCTCCTAGCAACTTATCTATTTTCTTTCCTGCCCGCCGGCATTTACTCGCTCCGCAACTGGGACAGTGTCATCTCGCACACTTTGAGGACATCAACGGTCTCTTTCGCATCGTGAACTCTGATGATCTGTGCCCCTTTCATTGCGGCGATAGCAGCGCAGGCAAGGCTACCAGCCAGGCAATCGGCTGGTTGTTTATTTAATAATTTGAACACCATCGACTTTCGTGACATGCCAACCAATAACGGCAGGCCGAAACGATGGAACTCATCAAGGTGAGCCAGCAATTGATAATTGTGCTCCAGGGTCTTACCAAACCCATAACCGGGATCGAGCAATAATTGCTCGCGGGGGATCCCGACCTGCTCACAGGCTTGAATACGCTCAGCCAAAAAGTCACCGACATCGGCGATAACATCTTGGTATGACGGCTGATGTTGCATTGTACGCGGTTGACCCTGCATATGCATTACACAAATAGGAACGCCGGCCTTGGCTGCAGCCTCAAGTGCTCCATGCTCTTGCAGGGCACGGACATCATTGATCAAATCGGCGCCTGCCGTTACCGCCTCGCTCATCACCTGCGCCTTGCTGGTATCAACCGAAATCCAGCAATCAAAACGCTCACGCAAGGCTTCAATCACCGGTACTACCCGCTCAAGCTCACGCTCAACCGATACCTCATCGGCACCCGGCCGCGTTGATTCGCCACCAATATCTAAAATCGACGTGCCCGCCGCCAGCATCTCCTCGGCATGGCGCAAAGCCGCGTCCATCCGGTTAAAGCGCCCGCCATCGGAAAAAGAATCTGGGGTGACATTCAAAATCCCCATGGTGTGGGGACGGGAAAGATCTAACGTTTTGGTTTTGCTCTTGAGGATCACGCGTACCGCTCCTGGATATTCGGTGTTCTATATGCAAAAAACCCCGAACTAAGTCGGGGTTTTTGATTAGCTAGCAACGATTAGGCTTGTGGCTTGTCGTCTTCTTTGTTCTGTACTGATTGAGTATCAGGTGCTTGCTCAGGTTGCGTTTCGGCTTTTGGCTCAGCCGCCGCTTCCTCTTGCTCAGCAGGTTGCTCGTCAGCAACAGCGTCAGCTTTCATGGTGTCGTCCTCGTTACCCCAGCCTTTTGGTGCTCGGATAACTGGCTTACGCTCCATCAGGTCATCAATTTGACCAGCATCGATGGTTTCGTACTTCATTAACGCATCTTTCATTGCGTGCATGATATCCATGTTTTGCTCTAGGATTTCACGCGCTCGCTCGTAGTTGCGGTCAATAAGCGTACGAACTTCATTATCGATAAGCTTCGCCGTATCGTCTGACATGTGCTTGCTCTGCGTTACTGAACGGCCAAGGAAAACCTCGCCTTCATCTTCAGCATAAAGCAATGGGCCTAGCTTTTCAGAGAAGCCCCACTGAGTCACCATCTTACGGGCGATATCTGTTGCACGCTCGATATCATTCGAGGCACCGGTAGATACTTTTTGAACACCGTAAATAAGCTCTTCAGCGAGTCGACCACCGTAAAGGCTTGAAATCATTGACTCCAAGAATTCACGAGAGTGGCTTACACGATCCTGCTCAGGCAGGTACATGGTTACACCCAGTGCACGACCACGAGGAATGATAGAGACCTTGTAAACCGGATCGTGATCCGGTACCAAGCGACCAATAATCGCGTGGCCAGCCTCGTGGTAAGCCGTTGACTCTTTCTGCTCGTCCGTCATCACCATTGACTTGCGCTCTGCGCCCATCATGATTTTGTCTTTCGCCAGTTCGAATTCCACCATTGATACAACACGCTTGTTACCACGGGCTGCAAACAATGCTGCTTCGTTGACCAAGTTTGCCAGGTCAGCACCCGAGAAACCCGGTGTACCACGAGCAATAAGCTCAGGCTTCACATCACCGTCTAGCGGTACTTTACGCATGTGAACTTTCAGGATTTGCTCACGGCCACGTACATCTGGCAAGCCAACCACAACCTGGCGGTCGAAACGACCAGGACGCAATAACGCAGGGTCCAGTACGTCAGGACGGTTAGTCGCGGCGATAACGATAATACCTTCGTTACCTTCGAAACCATCCATCTCAACCAGCATCTGGTTCAGGGTTTGCTCACGTTCATCGTGACCACCACCTACACCAGCACCACGCTGACGACCTACCGCATCAATCTCATCGATAAAGATGATACAAGGTGCGGCTTTTTTCGCTTGCTCGAACATGTCGCGGACACGGGATGCACCCACACCGACAAACATTTCAACGAAGTCAGAACCTGAAATAGTAAAGAATGGAACTTTCGCTTCACCGGCAATGGCTTTCGCCAACAGCGTTTTACCCGTACCAGGAGGACCAACCATCAGGACACCCGTTGGGATCTTACCGCCCAGTTTCTGGAAGCGGCTTGGATCGCGCAGGTAATCCACCAACTCTTTCACGTCTTCTTTGGCCTCATCACAACCCGCTACGTCAGCGAAGGTTGTTTTGATCTGGTCTTCACTCATCATGCGAGCCTTAGACTTACCGAACGACATGGCTCCTTTGCCACCGCCGCCCTGCATTTGGCGCATAAAGAAGATCCAGACACCGATGAGCAAGAGCATCGGGAACCAGGATATAAAGATTGAGGCCAGTAGGCTTGGCTCCTCAGGCGGAGTACCCATGACCTTTACATTAGCGTTAATAAGATCGTCTAACAGCTTTTGGTCGTTAACGACAGGTAGATAAGTGACGTATCGCGTGTTATCACGTTTGAATACGGTAATTTCACGATCATTGAATCGCACTTCCCTTATCTGATCCTGACCGATTTCACGGACAAAGGTTGTATAGTCGACTTGACGGCCAGCACTATCACCGGGACCGAAACTCTGAAAAACAGACATCAGAACCACAGCGATGACCAACCACAAAATCAAGTTTTTTGCCATGTCACTCAAGGTGTTAACCTCGCGATAACTAATAGATGAATTTAGGGTACTACAGTTTGTAACCTGTAGCCACAATATATACCTCACGAGAGCGATCTCGTGACGAATCTGGCTTACGAATTTTGACTGCCTTGAACATACTACGCACTTCTGCCAGATATTGGTCAAAGCCTTCACCTTGGAAAACTTTAACCGCAAAGCTGCCATCAGGCGCAAGTACTTGTCTACACATATCTAATGCTAGTTCAACAAGATACATAGCTCTAGGCTGATCTGAAGCCAAGTTGCCACTCATGTTCGGTGCCATGTCAGATAACACGACATCAACCATATCCGGCTTGATACGCTCAAGCAGCGCATCCAAGACTGCCTCCTCTCGAAAATCCCCCTGCAGAAAGCTCACACCAGGTAGCGAGTCCATTGACAAGATGTCACAGGCAATCACCTGCCCCTCATCACCAACAACCTCTGCCGCATACTGTGACCACCCACCAGGAGCCGCTCCCAAATCGACCACGGTCATGCCGGGCTTCAGGAGCTTATCTTTGTTTTGAATTTCTTCGATTTTAAAAATCGCGCGAGAGCGGTAGCCCTTTTTTTGAGCTTCTAGAACATATTTGTCATCAAAATGTTCCTTCAGCCATCGGCCAGAACTGCCCGAATGTTTTTTCTTACTCATGATTTACCTAATGAGTTTGGGTACTTATCAAGTATACTCAGCAACACCACAAATGGCGTATACTAAACAAATTAGTCTTCTAGACTATATGGCGTTAGAATACGCGGTTTTCAACCCTAATTTAATAATAGAGCCGACATGAATCTAAGCACCAAGCAGAAGCAATACCTTAAAGGTCTTGCCCACAACCTAAAGCCTGTTGTCCTAATGGGCGCAAATGGCCTGACTGAAGCCGTGATTGCCGAAATTGAACTGGCACTTAACCACCACGAGCTTATCAAGGTTAAAGTGGCTGCTGAAGAGCGCGAGACCAAGGTTTTGATCGTTGACGCAATTGTTCGCGAAACCAAGGCAGAAAAAGTCCAAGTGATCGGTAAGACACTGGTACTGTACCGCCAGAGCGAAGAACGTAAGATCGAGCTTCCGCGCAAATAAAAAAGGCCGCCGCTGCGGCCTTTTTTATGCCTGTATCATGGCACGGAATGCCATGATCCATTCTTTACAGATACATTTAATAACACTTTAGTAATATTAAATGTAAGCAACTTCCGAAATTTCAAACTCACGCGCACCGCCCGGTGTGGTGATTGTCACTTCGTCATCCTGCATTTTACCGATAAGACCACGAGCAATCGGTGAGTTCACCGAAATACGACCGGCTTTGATATCTGCCTCGTCGTCACCCACGATCTGATACGTGACTTCTTCTTCTGTATCCACATCAATCAGGCTGACTGTCGTACCGAAGATCACTTTACCGGTGTTCTGTATCTTGGTGACATCAATCACCTGCGATACTGACAACTTGTACTCGATATCACGGATCTGCGCTTCACAGATACCCTGCTCTTCACGGGCAGCATGATATTCAGCATTCTCTTTCAGGTCACCCAATTCACGTGCTTCACCAATGGCCTGTGAAATGATCGGGCGACGCTTCATTAATACTTCCAGCTCTTCGCGTAGCAGCTTCTCGCCGCGTACCGTCATTGGAATCTTATCCATAACTCTTATTACCTCAACGCCCGTATAGCGACTGCTATTAGGCAAAACAAAGCCAGTCCGACAGGTTGGTCGAACTCAGCGATTACTAATGGGAACACTTCATTCTAAACAAAGATGCCCAAGAGATCATCCTGTTCATTGAGCGGCACACTTTACATGACAGGCGCTAGCTTATCGGTCAGAAATCATAAAAATTTCACAATTCATACGCCTAGCGCATGCCGTTTAAAATTTATGCGCTAAAGATCACAAAAACATTTAATAAAACAATTATTTCCGACTAAAAAAGCAAGAACAAAACCCTAAAAACAGCTAAAAAACGCCCCTAAAACCGAACTTTATTTAATACCTATAAACAACTGATATTAAAGACAATAAGCATCACAAAAAGATCGCAACCTATTGGAATAAAGTATTTTTCAGTTTTTTTTACTAACAGATCGGGCCAGAGACCAGTAAAAAGAACAGCATGCATTTAGCATTGATATGCATACAACAAAATAATTCCAAAAGGATTCGACAATGAACAAGAAACTGATTGCTCTAGCAGTAGCAGCAGCATCAATCTCTTCTGTAGCAACAGCAGCAGAAGTTTACTCTGACGAAACATCAAGCCTAGCAATTGGTGGTCGTTTTGAAGCACGTGCAGTAATGGCCGACAACGAAGCTGGCGACAGCAAAGTTTCTGATGCTACTCGTACTCGTATCAATGTTGCTGGTAAAACTGACATCACTGATTCAGTATACGGTATCGGCTTCTACGAAGGCGAGTTCACTGACGGCAACCAAGTTAACAACCGTCACATCAACGCAGGTATTGGCGGCGATTTCGGTCAAGTTGTTTACGGTAAGACTGACGGCTCTCTAGGCATGATCACTGACATGACTGATATCATGTCATACCACGGTAACGAAGCGGGTAACAAACTAGCTGCAGCTGACCGTACTGGCAACAACCTAGCATACGTGGGTTCTTTCGACCTTGGCGGTGACAACCTAGTTGTTAAAGCGAACTACGTATTCGACGATGGTGATGATACTGACGGTTACTCTGTTGGTGCAATCTACGCACTAGACATGGGTCTAGCATTCGGTGCGGGTTACGGCGAGCAAGACGGCCAAGTTGGTGATTCAACTGGTAAGCAAGCATTCGCTGGCGTTTCTTACACCTTCGGTGATTTCTACGTTGCTGGTCTTTACCAAGACGCACGTAACACTTCTGTATACAAAGATGCAAGCAAAAACAGCATCAACGTTAAAGAATCTACAGGTTACGAATTTGCTGCAGCTTACACTATGGGTAAAACTGTATTTGTTGCAACTTACAACTACCTAGAAGACACAGACAAGAACGTTGACCTACGTGACTCTCTTGCAATTGATGCAACTCACTACTTCAACAAGAACTTCCGTACGTACGCATCGTACAAGTTCAACATGCTAGACCAAGACTCTACAGCTGGTATCACTCGAGCTAATACTTCTGATGAGCTAGTTCTAGGTGCACGTTACGACTTCTAATCCAATTTGGATATAGAGCGTTAATGCAGCCTTTTCTAAGCACCGGCCTTCTGGCCGGTGTTTTTTTATGTTTGCAATCTCTTTTTATAGAGACTTTTTGTCCCCGCTCCAACAAGCTTTCCTGCCTCTGACTTTTTATCTGTCCCATATTGTTTATCATGGGTGTAATGAGAATCAAATATCCATGTTCAATATCTAATGTTCAAACTCATCGTTCAGAAAACAGGGGCCACAGATGCAACTGCCACTTCGTCTTGTACTTATAACAGCTAGCTTGTCGCTGCTTTCCCCCATGGCAGTCGGCCAACCCACTAATATAAATACAGCTGATCCTGAGCCAGCCTCAATGGCCCCTGCGACATTTCACCCAGATCTCCGCTCGCTACCCTACGGCAACGATACTGCCTTGCTCGTTGCAGATGCCAATACCGGCAAGATGCTTTATGCGCAGCGTGAGAACCAGTTTCAACCTCCTGCCAGTATCCAGAAAATGGTCACGGCACTGGCTGCCCAGCTATACCTCGGCAAGGACTACCGCTTTACTACCCAGCTAGAACAGCAAGAGGATGATATCGTGCTGCGCTTCAGTGGTGATCCCTCTTTATCACGCAAGCAGCTCACAGGGTTACTGGGCAAGCTCAAGGCCCATACTGGTAGCACCATCAAAGGGGACTTTCTGCTTAACGGCAGCCAGTTCAGTGGCTATGAGCAAGCGCCGGGGTGGCCGTGGGATATACTGGGGGTGTGCTATAGCGCGCCATCGAGCAGCCTGAGCCTTGAACACAACTGTGTACAGGGGGCACTATACAGCAATCGTCAAATCGGAGAGAGCACCAGGGTTAATATTCCCAACCACCAGCCACTGACCGTCACGACCAGTGCGCGAGTAACAACCAAGGAAGAGCAGAAAGCGAGTCATTGTGACCTTGAACTGGTTGATAAAGGAAGTAACCACTATCACTTGAGCGGCTGCCTAGTAAAGCGCGACAAGCCGCTGCCGCTCAATTTTGCGGTACAAGACACCGAAACCTATATCAGCCAAGTGATCATGGCTGAATTAAAACGTCTCGGGATCAAGCTAGAAGGTCAGATAAAGCGTGATGACAAAGCGACGGATACAAAGGGCAAGGTCATTGCAAACCACCAGTCAGCACCGCTGAACGAATTACTCGACCATATGGTCAAAAGATCCGACAACCTGTATGCCGATAATATTGCCAAGACCTTAGGCGCTGAGTATTTCAACCAGCCGGGCAGCTTTACCAACGGCAGCAAGGCCATAAAAGCGATCCTCAAGAAAGAAACCAATATCGACCTAGAGCGTGCAGTGATGGTCGATGGTTCAGGATTGTCCCGCAACAACCGAATGACAACAAGCCAAATGATGGAAGTGATCACTTACATCTACCAGCATAACGATGAGTTAGATCTACTGGCGACCATGCCCGTCAGCGGTCAAAGCGGCACCCTGCGCTACCGCCAGAGTCTCCGCCAGCAACCACTGAAGGGAAATATCCGCGCCAAAAGCGGCTCACTGTATGGCACCTATAACCTCGCCGGAATACTAACAACCCAGTCAGGTAAAACCCTGCTGTTTGTCCAGATGGTGAGTAACTACTTCCCGCCAGAACGCGATGAAAGCCAACCGGCTATTGCGCCGCCGATCGAAACGTTCGAGCGCACGTTATACCAAAGCCTATACAAGCAATACTGACACTAAAGTGTGTCGATAAGCTAAACAAAAAAGCGAGTGACTCATCGTCACTCGCTTTTTTATGGTCTAAATATTGAGGCAGTTTGGACTAGGCCAGCGCTAGGAATGCATTGACCGTCTTGAAGTAAATGATCATACCGGTAATATCGACTACCGATGCCAATACCGGGCTCACCAGTACCGCAGGATCAAGCTTGGCTGCACGGGCAATCATCGGAAGCACACCGCCTACCGTTGTCGACAGCACAACCTGCAAAGAAATGGCTACCCCGATGGCCATCGAGATATCCATCAGTTCCATACCGATAGGTAATGACGAGCCATCGCTGAACATCATCACGCGTCCCATGATAACCGCGGCCAAAACACCGGCGATCACCAGCGCAACTCGGAATTCCTTCCACATTACCTTGACCCAATCCCGGCAGCGTATCTCTTCCATTGCTAGGGCTCTGACAACCAAGGTTGCAGCCTGAGATCCGGTGTTACCACCAGCAGCCGCAATAACAGGCATGTACACGGCCAGAAGTACCAGCTGGCTCAGGGTATCTTCGTAGTGAGAGATGATAAGACCCGATACAATACCCAGCAACGCCAAGCCAACAATCCAGCCAATACGCTCACGCACGTGGCTAAATACACTGTTTTGCAGATAGTGACCTGCAGGCTCCGCTTCCGAACAAATTAAGCCCAGGCCGTTAGCCAAGTGACGCATACAAACTTCTTCATCCATATCATCAAGCAGATCCAACAAGATCTGTACATGGCGAAGTGGGATCTCATGCAAGATAGCAATCGCTTCTGAAATAGGCATCTTGACCAGCAATTTGGCTTGTTCTTCGATGTCATATTTCAAAAACGCGTTGCGTACGGCCAGAACATCGTTCTCAGCCAAGTTTTCGTTTACTAGCACAGCATCAGCTGCATAGTTCATTACCGCCATGGCGAATCTCCCGATTAGCTAACAGTAACGACCACCAGAAACCGCCATGACACGGCGCGAATGTGCTAGTTCCTATCTGCAGAGATATAAAAACGATCTACAGACAGAAAAAAGCCTGTCATTCACCACACATTGGCGAGATTCTATATTGAGATAATGGCTGGGAAAACCGAGGAAAAGTATGTTTGAAAAGGGTCATCTAAAGATGAGAAGTAACAGACTATTCCGAACCTGAGGCTAGTTCGGAATCATTGGAGACCGACACCGTTAACAGGTTTGATTTTCCACCTTCATACTCGGGGGATGGTCGGTATCGTTCATCTAAGTCTCCAAAAAAAATAAGTATCGCTTATGCGATGCGGCTAATTGTACGCGCTTCAGTTGAGGGTTGCAAAAGGATTTTCAATTACAAATGACACAAAGTATTAATGGCATCACAGTTATACAAAACCATGACAGTTAGGTGAATTCCGCTTCTTTTAGATAACAAAACGGCCTGCTATGCAGGCCGTTTGTTCATTAATTCGCGCTAACTAAAACCGAGGTTACGCGTTTTTGATGCGAGCATGTAACTCTTGTACTGAAGTTACCTTGTTACGGTCATCAGCACTCCAAGCCATACACGTTGCAAAGGCAGCGTTCAGCGTCGTGGTGTAGTTCACCTTCTCAGCCAAGGCACCGCGACGAAGAACTTTCGAATCTTCAATCGCCTGGCGGCCTTCCGCAGTATTCACAATGTACGAGTACTCGTTGTTCTTGATACGGTCAAGAATATGAGGACGACCTTCATGTACTTTGTTCACCAAGCGAGGGTTGATACCGGCTTCACCAAGAACGACCGCAGTACCATGCGTTGCGTCAAGCTCGTAGCCTTGCTTAACCAGCTTGGAAGCTAGGTCAACCACACGTTGCTTGTCGTTACCGCGAACAGACAATAGAGCACGTCCTTTCGCTTGTTTCTCTTTACCACAGCCAAGCTCAGCTTTGGCAAACGCTTCTGCAAACGTATCGCCAACACCCATAACCTCACCGGTAGAGCGCATTTCAGGGCCAAGCAGTGGGTCAACGCCCGGGAATTTGTTGAACGGCAATACCACTTCTTTTACAGAGTAGTACGGCGGGATGATCTCTTTGGTAAAGCCCTGCGACTCAAGAGACTGACCAGCCATTACACGTGCAGCGATTTTCGCCAGCGGTGCGCCTGTAGCCTTCGAAACGAATGGTACCGTACGCGCAGCACGCGGGTTAACTTCAATCAGGTAGACTTCGTTGTCTTTCACCGCGAACTGGGTGTTCATTAGACCACGTACGCCCAATTCGAACGCTAGCTTCTCAACTTGCTGGCGCATCACATCTTGGATGTCTTGGCTTAGCGTATACGCTGGTAGCGAACATGCTGAGTCACCAGAGTGAACACCTGCCTGCTCGATGTGCTCCATGATACCGCCGATAACCACACGCTCACCGTCGCAGATAGCATCAACGTCAACTTCGATTGCATCATCAAGGAAACGGTCTAGTAGAACCGGCGATTCATTCGATACGCTAACCGCTTCATTGAAGTAACGGCGTAGGTCTTGCTCGTCGTATACGATTTCCATCGCACGGCCACCCAGGACGTATGACGGACGTACAACCAGAGGGAAACCAATTTCTTTTGATTTCTCAACAGCCTGCTCCATAGTCGTTACGGTTGCATTTTCAGGCTGTAGCAGGCCAAGACGCTCAACAGCAGCTTGGAAACGCTCACGGTCTTCTGCACGGTCAATGGCATCAGGGCTGGTACCGATAATCGGCACGCCTGCCGCTTCAAGTGCACGAGCCAGTTTCAGTGGTGTTTGACCACCGTACTGAACGATAACACCTTTTGGCTTCTCGACACGGACGATAGCAAGTACATCTTCCAACGTTACCGGTTCGAAGTACAGGCGGTCAGATGTGTCGTAGTCAGTCGAAACTGTCTCTGGGTTACAGTTAACCATGATGGTTTCGTAACCGTCTTCACGCAGCGCAAGCGAAGCGTGTACACAGCAGTAATCGAACTCGATACCTTGACCAATACGGTTCGGGCCACCACCCAATACCATGATTTTATCTTTATCCGTTGGCTGTGATTCACACTCTTCATCGTAAGATGAGTACATGTACGCCGTGTCCGAAGAGAATTCAGCAGCACAGGTATCAACACGCTTGTAGACTGGGTGAATGTCGAACTTATCACGCAGTTTGCGGATTTCAGATTCAGCCACACCCAACAGTTTCGCCAAACGCGCATCGGCAAAACCTTTACGCTTCAGCTTACGCAGTACGTCTGCATTCAGGCCAGCAAAACCGCCCTCTTTAACCGCTTGCTCTTCTTTTACAATATCTTCGATTTGTACCAGGAACCAACGATCAACATTGGTTAGGTTGAATACGCCATCAACTGACATACCAGCACGGAAGGCATCGGCGATATACCAAATACGCTCAGAGCCCGCATCTTTTAATTCATGACGAATGGTTGTTAGCGCGTCTGGCGCGTCTAGGTCAACCATTTCATCAAAGCCGTTAGCGCCAACTTCTAGGCCGCGTAACGCTTTTTGCATTGATTCTTGCTGGTTACGGCCAATCGCCATCACTTCACCAACAGACTTCATCTGAGTCGTCAGGCGGTCGTTCGCACCCGCGAACTTCTCGAAGTTAAAACGAGGGATCTTAGTCACAACGTAGTCGATGGTTGGTTCGAACGAAGCCGGTGTTGCGCCGCCAGTGATGTCGTTCATCAGTTCGTCTAGGGTAAAGCCAATAGCCAGTTTCGCGGCTACTTTTGCAATCGGGAATCCCGTCGCTTTCGATGCCAATGCAGAAGAACGAGATACACGCGGGTTCATCTCGATGATAACCATACGGCCATCTTTCGGGTTGATACCAAACTGTACGTTCGAACCACCTGTTTCAACACCGATTTCGCGCAATACCGCTAGCGATGCATTACGCATTAGCTGATATTCTTTGTCTGTCAGTGTTTGGGCTGGGGCAACGGTGATGGAGTCACCGGTGTGGATCCCCATGGCATCGAAGTTTTCAATCGTACAAACAATGATACAGTTATCATTCTTATCACGAACAACTTCTGTCTCGTACTCTTTCCAGCCAATCAGTGATTCATCGATAAGCAGTTCGTTCGTCGGTGACAAATCCAAGCCACGGCGACAAATTTCTTCGAACTCTTCTTTGTTATAGGCGATACCACCACCGGTACCACCCATAGTGAACGATGGACGGATGATACAAGGGAAGCCAACCATATCGAGAACTTTGTAAGCTTCTTCCATGGTTTTCGCAGTATCAGCACGCGGACACTCAAGGCCAATCGACTTCATCGCTTTATCGAAGCGAGAACGATCTTCGGCTTTATCAATCGCGTCAGCCGTAGCACCAATCATTTCCACGCCGAACTCTTCCAGTACGCCGTGTTTCTCAAGATCAAGTGCACAGTTCAGTGCCGTCTGGCCACCCATGGTAGGAAGAACGGCATCCGGGCGCTCTTTTTCAATGATTTTGCGTACCACTTCCCAGTGGATTGGCTCGATGTAAGTCGCATCGGCCATGTCTGGGTCAGTCATGATAGTAGCTGGGTTCGAGTTAACCAGGATAACTCGGTAGCCTTCTTCACGTAGGGCTTTACACGCCTGAGCGCCTGAGTAATCGAACTCACAGGCCTGACCGATAACGATCGGGCCAGCACCTAGGATTAGAACACTTTGAATATCTGTACGTTTTGGCATTGCTTACTACTCCGGCTTAGGCGCTGTGCTGCTTAATTAGGTCAATGAAGTGATCAAATAGTGGCGCTGCATCGTGCGGGCCTGGGCTTGCTTCAGGGTGGCCCTGGAAGCTAAATGCCGGCTTGTCAGTACGATGGATACCCTGTAGCGAACCGTCAAACAGTGACTTGTGGGTCGCTCGCAGGTTGTCAGGCAGCGTTGCTTCATCAGCGGCAAAGCCGTGGTTCTGTGAGGTGATCATGACAACATCGCGGTCAAGATCTTTAACTGGGTGGTTGGCACCATGGTGGCCAAATTTCATTTTCACTGTTTGTGCACCAGAAGCCAGAGCCAGGATCTGGTGGCCTAGACAGATACCGAATACCGGTAGACCTTTATCTAGGAACACTTTGGTTGCTTCAATCGCATAGGTACATGGCTCTGGGTCACCAGGGCCGTTTGATAGGAATACACCATCTGGGTTCAGGGCCAATACTTCTTCTGCAGAAGTTTGGGCAGGAACCACTGTCAAACGACAGCCACGGTCAACCAGCATACGTAAGATATTGCGCTTGGCACCAAAGTCATACGCCACAACGTGGTATGGCAGTTCGCTGTCATCTTTGGCCTCAGGCAGGCCGCCTTCCAGCGTCCAAGATCCCTGCTTCCACTGGTATGCTTCAGAGGTTGTGACCTCTTTAGCCAAGTCCATGCCTTTCAGGCCTGGGAACTCTTTCGCTTTTGCCTGTGCCAGCGCTTCGTCCAGGTTGTTACCCGCAACGACACAGCCGTTTTGTGCGCCTTTCTCGCGAAGTAGGCGAGTTAGCTTACGGGTATCGATATCGGCAATGCCAACGATGTTCTGGGACTTCAGGTAATCAGAAAGGGTCTGTTGATTACGGAAGTTAGAAGCAATAAGAGGGAGGTCACGAATTACCAGGCCTTGGGCGTGGATAGAGGAGGATTCTTCGTCTTCGGAGTTGGTTCCGGTATTTCCAATATGGGGATAAGTAAGAGTAACAATCTGCTGAGAATAAGAAGGGTCAGTGAGAATTTCCTGATACCCCGTCATCGAGGTGTTAAAAACAACTTCACCAACGGCCGAACCATCTGCCCCAATGGACACGCCGCGGAACACTGTCCCATCTTCAAGGACTAACAGCGCTGATTTGCTCAAGACAACCTCCAAAAAATATAAAAATGCAGTTAAAACAGATAAAGTTGCAATTACCCATTCCATACAAAGTCAAAACCCGAGTCAAGCCGAATTTTGACAAATTGCGCGCATTCTAGTTATGGCGACAGAATCTGTCAACAGATCACGAAAAATATAATTATTTTTTAGCCACCTCATAGCTAAAACCATTAGAAGCTGGCAAAAGAACAAGAAAACCCCAGCATTGATCGGTCTTTTTTTCACCGCCGATCCAGTTTATCGTTTGCCTAAATCACAAAAAAAACAAAAACAAAAAAACAGCATCAAACCGCCATCAAAGGCACACTTTGCACCGCTTTTTAAGCACAAAGGCCAGCAATTAGAACAAACACGGTAAAATACGACACAAAGACAAGAAAATACAGTCTACATTCTACCCCCTAACCAAGACGCTAAACGAACGAGAAGAAAGTGGCTGAATATGCACTCATCAAGCATAACGGCAGTGCCGAACCGGTAAGAAATTTCCCTCGGGAATGGTTTGCACGACTCCTTGTTCTACATCATCGCAGCCATTAACCGGCATCACACCCGCTAAGGAATAAAAAAAACCGGCCAATTGGCCGGTCTATTCTGGAAGATTTACAGCTCATCGAGCCCTAGCACGTCCTGCATGGTGTAAAAACCCGCAGGTTTACTGTGGAGCCAGGCAGCTGCCCGGACGGCACCATTAGCAAACGTCATCCTATCAGTCGCCTTGTGGGTTATTTCAACCCGTTCACCAATATCAGCAAACATCGCGGTATGCTCGCCGACAATATCGCCGGCACGGATAGTGGCAAAACCAATTTCGTCACGGCTTCGTTCACCAGTGATCCCTTCTCTCGCATAAACGGCCACATCGCTCAGCTTGTTGCCCATAGCGCCTGCAATTGCCTCGCCCATACCTATCGCCGTACCAGACGGTGCATCGACTTTATGACGGTGGTGAGCTTCGATCACTTCGATATCGCAGTAATCTCCCATCACCTTGGCGGCTTTCTCCAGCAACTTAAACACCAGGTTGACGCCGACACTGTAGTTTGGCGCCATCACAACAGGCACCGACTGCGCAGCCTTGTCGATCTGGGCACGCTCTTCATCGCTGAAGCCCGTAGTGCCGATAACGATTTTCTTACCGTGCTGCTGGCAGAAGGCCAAGTTCGCTAGTGTCGCGACAGGTGCTGTGAAGTCGATAAGTACATCAAAGTCGTCGGAGGCCTTGACCAAGTCCTCGACGATAATCACCGATACCGGGCCAATGCCCGCTAACTCACCGGCATCCGCACCAATCAGTGTTGACTCGGGACGCTCGGTCGCTGCACCCAATACCGCCTGCTCGGACAAATGTGTCGCTTTCAGTAACTGACGGCCCATACGTCCTGCTGCGCCAGCAATCGCAATTCTAACCATTGCGTTTCATCTCCCTGGTTCTGTTTGGTATTACTCTCTGGCTCCCAATGTAGCCTGTTGAGAACGATAAAAAAAGCCCCAGCAATGGCTGGGGCTAATAAATCCAAAAAGCACACTGCCGACGGCTAGTGCTTAGACGTTCCTGACCTGCAACTCGCGCGGCACTTCAAAGAACATGTTCTCTTCTCGGCCGGACAATTCCTCTACACTAGCATCGGTCAGTGATTGGATCCGGGCGATAATCTGGTTAACCAGCTCTTCCGGCGCCGATGCCCCGGCAGTAATACCGATTTTCGCTTTGCCATCAAACCATGCCTGATCGATATCTTCCGGACAATCAGTCAGAAAGCCCGGCGTGCCAAGTTTCTCGGCCAGCTCACGCAAGCGATTGGAGTTTGATGAGTTCTTCGAACCAACCACGATCATGACATCGACATCCGTCGCCATTTCACGTACTGCATCTTGTCTGTTCTGGGTCGCATAACAGATATCGTCTTTACGTGGACCCTGGATCTCAGGGAACACTTCGCGCAGCTTGGTGATGACATCAGCCGTTTCATCAACTGATAAGGTCGTTTGACTCACGTAGTGCAAATTACTTGGATCTTTCACACTCAACGCTTCGACATCTTCTGGCTTCTCGACCAGATACATGCCGCCAGTCTCACTGGCATACTGCCCCATGGTGCCTTCCACTTCTGGATGGCCAGCATGGCCAATCAGTACCACTTCCATGCTGCGGCGGCTAGCACGGGCGACTTCCATATGGACTTTGGTTACCAACGGGCAAGTTGCATCGAACACGGTCAGCTGACGTGCCTTGGCTTCGTTGCGCACAGCCTGCGATACCCCGTGGGCAGAGAAAATGACAATATTGTCATCCGGTACTTCATGCAGCTTTTCGACAAAAATGGCACCGCGCTGCTTGAGGCCTTCAACCACAAAGCGGTTATGGACAACTTCATGGCGAACATAAATTGGCGGCTGATACATATCCAGCGCACGCTCAACAATACTGATGGCTCGGTCAACACCGGCACAAAAACCCCGAGGGTTCGCGAGTAAGATTTTCATTGCTAACGACTCTTAGTTTTCAATGGCAACGACTTCCACGTCGAAAGTCACACGCTGCCCTGCTAGCGGGTGGTTGAAATCAACGGTCACAGAATCACCGAGAACTTCCGTAATAATGCCCGGGATATCACTGCCATCAGGTCCGGCAAAGGCGATAATGTTGCCGACTTCGGCAGGGGCATCAGTACCAAATTTGGTACGGTCAACATGGTGGATATTATCAGGATTGGGTAAGCCGAACGCGTCTTCAGGCGCAAGATCGAAGCTGCTTTTCTGCCCCAGAGCCAACCCCAGCAAGCATTTTTCGAAATTATCGGTCAGGCTGCCATCTCCCATGGTAAATTTTGCCGGTTTGCCCATCGACTGGGTTGAATCTGCCACAGAACCATCTTCTAGCTTGATGGCAAAATGCATAAGAACTTCACTGCTTTCCGTAATAACCGGCATGTAGGATCCCTTCTAGAATATTTTATCCGCCCATTTAACAACAAAGCGCCGCCCGTATCAACGGGCGGCGCTTTGGGTTATAAGCTCAGGCAAGGCTAGTGTTTGACGGTTTGCTTCTTTTTGTCTTTGTCAGACAGAAAACCTTCGAGGATGATCAATCCGGCACCAATACATATCCCCATATCAGCGATATTAAAGGCTGGCCAGTGGTAGGTACCCACATAAAAGTCCAAGAAGTCGACGACAAAGCCATGGTATAAGCGATCAAACAGGTTACCCAACGCGCCGCCAATGATCAGGGCATAGGAGACATTCGCGAGCTTGTGGCTTGCCGGAAGCTTTCGCATCCAGAACATCAACATGGCACAAACCCCGAGGGCTATCGCCGCGAACAACCAACGCTGCCAACCGCCAGCATCACTCAGAAAGCTAAATGCCGCACCTGTATTATGCACATACAGCAAGTTAAAGAATGGCAGCAGCTCAATACGGTTTGGCCAACCGTATTCCATTGTATTCATCACCAGCAACTTGCTGGCGATATCAATAACAAAGACCAGAGCCGCCAGCCATAGCCAGCGAACCCCAGATTGTTTCAGCGATAGTCTGTTCTCAGACGATAACTTACTCATTAGGCAAACTTACGCTCTTCACCTTCACCTTCGACATTGCTGACACAGCGACCACACACTTCTTCGTGGCCTTCGATAGTGCCAACATCGGCAACGTGGTGCCAGCAACGGTCACACTTCGCTGCTTCAGACGCTGAAACAGTCACAAACAGACCGTCAACGTCAGTTTCTTGTGCGCCTTCTGGCTTGCTGTCAGCAACAACGACTTCTGCTTTTGATGTTAGCAGAACAAAACGCAGTTCATCTTCCAGCTTGTTCAGCTTGGCAGCCAATGCTTCCGACGCGTGCAGCGTAATTTCAGCCTGCAGTGCACCACCAATCACTTTGTCTTTACGTGCGCCTTCAAGCAGTTTGTTCACCGCACCACGCACGGTCTGGATTTCAGCCCAGAACTCGTTGTTCAGCGCTTCGCCTTCTGCGAGACCGAATAGTCCTTCGAACCACTCACCGGTAAACACGAATTTATCGCGCTGGCCTGGCATTTCGTTCCAGATCTCATCGGCCGTGAACGACATGATAGGCGCCATCCAGCGAACCAAGGCTTCTACGATGTAGTATAGTGCGGTCTGACAGCTGCGCTGCGCATGGCCACCTTGTTTTGCTGTGTACTGGCGATCTTTAATCACATCCAGGTAGAAAGAACCCATTTCAACCGAGCAGAACTGCATCAGGCGCTGGGTAACAGTATGCAGGTTGTACTCATCATATGCTTTGATGATTTCTTCCTGCGCAGCCATTGCACGGCCTACAGCCCAGCGATCCAGTGCGACCATCTCTTCTGGGGCAACCAGGTCAGTTTCTGGGTTGAATCCGCTTAGGTTCGCCAAGAAGAAACGTGACGTGTTACGGATACGGCGGTAAGCATCAGCTGAACGCTTCAAGATCTCGTCAGATACAGCCACTTCACCAGTGTAGTCCGTTGACGCAACCCACAGACGCAGGATATCGGCACCTAGCTTGTTGGTTACATCTTTCGGCGCAACAACGTTACCGATAGATTTCGACATCTTACGGCCCTGGCCATCAACCACGAAGCCGTGGGTCAGTACTTGTTTGTATGGCGCGACACCTTTCATCGCTACCGACGAAATCAGGGACGATTGGAACCAACCACGGTGCTGATCAGAACCTTCAAGGTATAGATCGGCACTGTTGCCGTTGTATTCTTCGCGGCTATCAACGACCGAGAAGTGAGTCACACCCGAGTCGAACCATACGTCCAAGGTATCAAGTACTTTCTCGTACTTAACCGCATCGTCTTCGCTCATGACGTCTGCTAGATCAAGGTCCCACCAAGCTTGGATGCCTTTCTGCTCAACAAGCTGCGCGACTTTCTCGATCAGCTCTGCGCTGTTCGGGTGTAGATCTTGCGTTTCTTTGTGAACGAACAGGGCAATTGGCACACCCCAAGTACGCTGGCGAGAGATACACCACTCAGGACGACCTTCAACCATACCTTCGATACGGCTCTGGCCCCATTCAGGCATCCACTCTACAGCTTTAATTTCTTCCAACGCTTTCGCACGCAGACCAGCCTGATCCATCGAGATGAACCACTGAGGAGTCGCACGGAAGATGATTGGCGTCTTGTGGCGCCAGCAGTGCGGGTAGCTGTGCTCGTAAGCGTGGTGATGCAATAGCGCACCGTGTTCTTTCAAGGTTTCAACAACGGCATCATTCGCTTTGAATACATGCTGACCGGCAAATAGCTCGGTATCTGGCAGGTAAACACCGTTGCTACCAACAGGGTTCGCCACTTCTAGGCCGTATTTCTGGCCTACCGCGAAGTCTTCCTGGCCGTGGCCTGGTGCGGTGTGTACACAACCCGTACCAGATTCAGTCGTTACGTGATCGCCTAGGATCACCGGTACGTTAAAGCTGTAGAACGGGTGGTTGAATTGCATCAACTCCAGATCAGCACCTTTACAGAAACCTAGGTTGTGGAAGTGTTCGATTCCCGCACGGTCTAGGACATCTTTCGCTAGCTCAGCCGCTACGATCAGACGCTCTTTCTTCTCACCTTCAACCTGAATAAGTACGTATTCCAGATCGTCACGAACCGCAACAGCACGGTTTGCTGGCAAGGTCCAAGGTGTCGTGGTCCAGATCACGATAGAGATATCGCCTTCACCGGTATGGCCATCAGCACACTGGAATTTCGCAACAGTTGCTGCTTCATCAGCCGCTTTAAAGCGAACATCGATAGAAGGCGAGACTTTATCTTTGTATTCTACTTCCGCTTCTGCCAGTGCAGAGCCACAATCAGTACACCAGTGAACGGGCTTGAAGCCTTTAAGCAGGTGACCCTGATCGGCAATTTTACCTAGCGAGCGGATAATGTTGGCTTCGGTGCCAAAGTCCATAGTACGGTATGGCTTATCCCACTCCCCCAGTACGCCCAGACGCATAAAGCTTTCTTTCTGGCCTTCAACCTGACCGGCAGCATAAGTACGGCACTTTTCACGGAATTCCGCAGCCGTTACCTTCTGGCCCGGCTTGCCGACTTTCTTCTCTACCATCAGTTCGATAGGAAGACCGTGACAATCCCAACCAGGAATGTATGGCGCATCAAAGCCAGACAGAGTCTTTGACTTAATAATAATGTCTTTAAGAATCTTGTTTAGCGCGTGACCAATGTGAATATCACCGTTGGCATATGGAGGGCCATCGTGCAGTACGAAGGATTTTTTACCCTTCTTGGCTTTACGAATTTCACCGTAAAGATCTTCATCGTACCAACGCTTAAGCATTGCAGGCTCACGCTGAGCTAGGTTGCCTCGCATCGGAAACCCTGTTTCAGGCAGGTTCAGGGTATCTTTATAGTCGCTCATTGATTCTCGATTCCGTTACTTGGGCGAAGTTGGACATTATTACGCTCAGTCAGCCACACCCGTGCTGACTGGGCATCACGCTCGATTTGTGCTTTCAACGCATCAAATGATTCAAATTTTATCTCGTCGCGCAGCTTATGGCATAACACGACGTCAATCTGGGTCCCGTAGAGATCAGATTGGAAATCAAATAGGTGCACTTCCAGTTGGCGGCGCACACCATTTACTGTCGGTCGTCGACCGACATTGGCCACCCCGGCAAGCGGTGTATCGGCCACGCCGTGGACTTCGACGGCATAAACGCCAGAAACCGGTGAGACCCGGCGTTTTAGTGGGACGTTGGCTGTCGGGAACCCGATAGTCCGTCCTAATTTTCTACCATGGGAGACACGTCCGCTAATACTGAACGGGCGCCCTAGCATGGACTCTGCCAGCTCAAGCTGATCGTCGGCCAAAGCCTGACGGATAGCGGTACTGCTGACACGCTGCTCGGAGACACAGAAACTCTGAGTACTCACAACCGTAAAGCCATATTCTTTACCAGCCGCTTGCAACATGGCGAAGTTCCCGCTGCGACCTTTGCCGAAACGAAAATCGTCACCAACTACCAGAAACTTAACACCCAATTGCTCAACCAACAAGCGGCGGACAAAATCTTGTGCCGACAGGCTGGCAAAATGGTGATTGAAATTCACGCACAGAAAACGCGCCAAGCCTTGCGCTTTTAAGCGTAAGTACTTGTCGCGAAAGCGAGTTAGTCGAGCTGGTGCGTCATCACCAGCAAACAGTTCCTGAGGTTGGGGTTCAAAGCTCATGACTGTCGCCGGACAGCCCAGCTCCTTCGCCTTGGCCATGACATTGCTAAGCACTGCCTGGTGACCTAGGTGAACACCATCAAAATTACCAATCGTTAGCACGCAACCGCGGTGCCTTGGCTGGATATTATGTATTCCTCGGATCAATTCCATGCGTCAAGTTCATTTTCGCAGAGTGAAAAACTGACGGATTATATACCCAAACCCCTGCCTTATGCATCAACCAGCGAGATTTTATCAGTGATTTATCACCTCTCGCTGGCTCTTTCGGCTTGGTTAACTGGCTGCACGCAGGTGACGGGGGCGAATCCCCATCAGCATGACAGCCACCAGATAAACGCCAGCACCTACGCCGATCAACCCAGCCAACCACATCGCCCGGTTCAGGAAGCTCCATTCCAGCCAGACGGCCATGCCAGGCAATAACCACAGCAGTGCACCGGCCATTACAGCACCGGCAATGACAAGGCGGATAACAAACCATAGGGTCTCGGCTGTCACTTTATAGACGCCAGTCATGTGCAAACCGCGGTACAGCAGCGCCGCATTGACCAACGCCGACAATGCGGTAGCCATCGCCAGACCGACGTAACCGTAGAAATAAGCGAAAATGGCATTGAAGAACATATTGGTGATCATAGCGACAATACCGAACTTCACCGGAGTCTTAGTGTCTTGCCTTGCGTAGTAGCCCGGAGCCAACACCTTAATCAGCATAAAGTTAAGTAAGCCGGACGCATAGGCCAACAAAGACATCGACGCCTGATGAACATCGTTAGGGCTGAACTCGCCACGCATAAACAGCACCATCAACATCGGCTTGGCCAGTACCATCAAACCGAGCATTGCCGGGAGACCGAGCAGCAGCACCATGCGTACCCCCCAGTCCATAGTATGGGCAAATTGCTCCGGACTTTGATCAACATGCTTGCGTGACAGCGCAGGCAAGATCACCGTGGCAATAGCAATACCGAACAGGCCAAGCGGAAACTCCAGCAAACGATCGGAGTAATACAACCAACTGATCGAGCCGGTAGCGAGGAAACTGGCTATAAAGGTATCAAACAACAGATTGATTTGACTGACAGAAACACCGAACAGTGCTGGGATCATCAGGGTGCGGATCTTCACCACACCTGGGTCATGCCATCCCCACTTGGGTTTCACCAGCATGCCTTCTTTATATAGGAAGGGCAGCTGGAACAAGAACTGGATCAGCCCCCCTAAGAATACCCCTAGCGCCAAACCAATTTCTGGCTGGCTCAAATTCGGTGATACGAACCAAGCACAACCAATGATGGCGACATTAAGAAAAACCGGGGTAAAGGAGGAAACGGCAAATTTGCCCAGCGTGTTGAGGATCGCCCCCGACAGCGCGACAAAAGTAATAAACCACAAATATGGAAACGTGATTTTCAGCAACAAGCTAGCCAACTCGAACTTCGGCGCCGAGGGCCCATCGTTGAGCCAATCGAGAAACCAACCCGCCCCGAATAAGGCTGTCACAACGCCCGAACCCAATATGCCCAGCAAGGTAACAATAGAAACAATCATCCCCAAGGTACCCGATGCCCTCGCTATCAACTGGCGGGTACGGTCTACCTCACCAGAGGCATGGTATTCAGTCAGAACAGGGACAAAGGCTTGGGAAAAGGCTCCCTCGGCGAACAGCCGCCGCAGGAAGTTAGGGATCTTATTGGCAAAGAAGAAAACATCGGCCGCAGCACCGGCCCCCATCAGGTTGGCGACCACCACATCTCGCACTAAACCAAGTACCCGAGAGACCAATGTCATGGTGCTGACAATCAGTCCTGAGCGCAAAAGACGCTTGCTCACAAAAAAAACCTCATAAAGATGGCCCCAAAAGGTGACTTCCGTAGCCAAATGCTGGTAAAATCTGCCGCCATATTAACCGTGTTATTCCGCAAGTGCCAATTCAATTGGTTAGGCGGTTATTTGCACAAATCATTTGACAATCACGGGCAAAAGAGGCATAGTCCTCGGCCTTAAAATGTCACCGTACCAAGTTTTGGAGTTATACCCTTGGCTAACATCAAATCTGCTAAGAAACGTGCGATCACTTCAGAAAAACGTCGCCAGCACAACGCTAGCCGTCGTTCTATGATGCGTACTTTCTTCAAGAAAGTTATTGCTGCTATCGAAGCGGGCAACAAAGAAGCTGCTACTCAAGCTTTCAATGAAATGCAACCTGTTATGGACCGCATGGCTACTAAAGGCCTGATCCACAAAAACAAAGCTGCACGTCATAAAGCTCGTCTAGCTGCTAAAATCAAAGCTCTTTAATTTGAGTTTATGATTTCGATAAAAAAACCGGCGTAAGCCGGTTTTTTTATATCTGCCTCTCAACAATTGCTGCACTGTCAGGTCCCGCAATACATCTTGTGTAACAACTGTATCATCGCTTTGACCTCATCGCTCTTGAGGCGATAATAGACCGTCTGAGCAACCTTCCTTGTCTCTACCAGGCCATCACGCCGCAACCAGGCCAGATGCTGCGATAGCGCTGATTGGCTAAGCCCCAGTCGCTCACTCATCATACCAACCGACATTTCTTCTTCCAGCAAGTAACACAGGATAAATAAACGTCGCTCGTTGGCCATTGCTTTTAGCAGAGCTACGGCTTTAGGGGCATTTTGCTCCATTTGCTGTAGTTCCATACTGCTACCACCTGTCAATTAAGTTAACGCTAATGTACTTAATTTAAAGGTGGTTTTCTAGCACACAGTATGGATATTTGAATCAAACGAACAAAAATGCAACCTTATTTAAACAGTTTCCTAAAGTCTGCCTCACATATCCGCTTAACCGCTGGGTGCATGATCATCCGTTCAGCGAAAATCACGTAGTATTCTTCGCGAATTTCCTTCACCCGCTTCACCTCGCGGATATTGTGGCTGGTATCTTCCAGCTCTGCGGCATAAATCGACGGCGCAACGAACATCGACTGCTGATACAAGCCAAACGCTTTCATCAAGGCGGCATCATCAAATTCACCAAGGATATTCGGTGTAATACCCATCTGATCGAACCAATGGATAAGCTTACGCCCCATTGCCGTACGCCGGCCCGGGATCAGCAACTTGTAATCCTCTATGCAAGCAGGGAAGTTCAGCGGCTTATCCGGATCGGTACAAAAGAAGCTCATCGTCGACTCCCCCAGCTTCTTACTGTATAGGCCTGGGCTCTGGGTAGAGTCCACCGGACAGTCAGACAGAATCATATCCAGCTTGTGCTGTGATAGCTGCTCTAGCAACATTTCATGGGTTGATTCATAACAGCGCAGGTGAATACGCTCATCTTCCGGCAAGCCCTCCATCAAGACCTTGCTGACCAGGCGTTTTGACAGTGCATCAGCGACACCCACTTCCAGCAGCAGATTCTCGCGCTGGGTGTAGTTGACGATATCCAGCATTTCGTAACTAAGATCGAACATCTTATCGGCATACTTGAAAACCAGCTGACCCAGTTCGGTCGGTTCGATATTACGGCCAACCCGTTTGGTCAATTTACCTTTGAGGCGCTCTTCCAGCGCTCTGATCTGTCCGGTAACCGTCTGTGGGGCCAAAAACAACGCATCGGCAGCTTTGGTAACCGAGCCCTGCTTGCAGACCATCCAAAAATAATAAAGGTGGTTGTAGTTAAGGTGAGACATGTTTAGCAACCATTTTCCATATGCATGTGTATTTCCAATCGGGATGGGCAAGGGCCAACGTAGAGGTTGAGTAGCCGAGTACAAGAAGAGTTTACGGTAACGTCGTCAAGTTACCAAAATACTGATTGGAAATTCGACTGCCTTAAAAATAAAAAACCCAGAAGTCAGCTTACGCTTAGCTTCTGGGCGCTTCAACCGTAATCAATCATTCACAAATGAAATATTACACTTATTCAGTTTTCATCTATCAAAAAAAATGTTTGTTGCTCGGTAGTTGAATATTTTTTCTGCTCAATCGATGTCATTTTTCGATAGCGCTCACCAACCCGCTGCTCAAGAGCCCTGGAGCGGAATGCGCTGTCGCTTTCAGCCATAGCCGTGGTCTCAGCTGCCGACTTAGCTTGGTTCAAACCAGCCAGGTAAGCCTGACAGATGTCAGAGCTACTGTCTTGGTTACAGTTTTGATAATCTGGCACAGCCATCACTGAAGTTGACATCATGATCCCAACAACAATCAATGCGCGTTTCATATTACACCTCCGTTTTCCTTGGCAACAGCGCTAGGCAACGAACGGCTTAGCATCATGTACCCCACTACAGCTGATATCGTCGACCCCAACAAAATCCCTAGACGAGAGTAGGTACTGAAATCCTCTGGTGCACCGACAAAGGCCAGCGACGAAATGAAGATGGACATGGTAAAACCAATACCACACAGTACTGACACCGAAAAAATCTGCCTAAATCCAATACCTTCCGGCATAGTAGCCATCCCGGCTTTAATCGCCAAGTAACTAGCGGTGAAGATACCTAGCGGCTTGCCAATCATCAGGCCAAGGGCGATACCCAGTGGTAACATCGATGTCAGGCCAGACAAAGAGACCCCTTCTAGCGAGATCCCAGCATTGGCAAAAGCGAACAGCGGCAGGATCAGGAATGCGACATACGGATGGAGGGCATGCTCCATTTTTTTGAGCGGTGAATGCTCATCCGATAAACCATTTTCACCGGATAGCGGAATAGCAAAGCCCATTACGACACCCGCCAGCGTTGCGTGGACACCAGATTTAAGCACGCTGACCCAAAGGATCAAACCAACCACCACGTACCAGGACACCTTGGTAACATTTCTAGCATTCATGACAAACAGAGCTGCTGTTGCCGCAAAAGCCACAGCCAACGCCAAGGTTGACAGATCGCTGCTATAGAACAGGGCAATGATCACGATAACACCAAGATCATCGATAATGGCCAGTGCCAATAAAAAGACCTTCAGAGTTACCGGCACACGACTACCAAGCAGGGCCATGATACCCAAAGCGAAAGCAATATCTGTTGCAGCCGGAATAGCCCAGCCTTGTATCGCCAACGGATCAGAAAAGTTAAAAAGCACATAGACCAATGCGGGTGCAATCATACCACCGACAGCTGCAATCGCTGGGAAAATCGCTTTTTCCTTAGTGTTTAGTGCCCCTTCAATTAACTCACGCTTGACTTCCAAGCCAATAAGCAGGAAAAACACCGCCATCAGGCCGTCGTTGATCCAATGGGAAATAGATAAGCCTGCAACATAAGTGTGCAGAGTGCCGTTATATAAATCCTGCAACGGAGAGTTTGCTATCAACATGGCCACTGCTGCCGCGATGATCAGGATAATCCCACCAGCAGATTCTAGTTTTAAGAATTTACGAATCGCATCGGTCATGGACCGGAACTCCTTTGCATGAAACAAATGTCACAAGAAAAATGTAAATTTAGTTTAGACGTCACAGCACTATATTGTTAAATCGTTTGTTCAGAACATAAACATCGGTAAAACCGAGTAATAATACCTTCAATACATGCAATAACCGTACTGTTTTATTTACACTGTCATACTTGTCATTTATGACGGCTCAAAAAACCATCGGCTACTCATTCACTCTAAAAAAAAGTACATTTACAAGAGAAAAAAATTTAACGTCACCATGAAACAACCAACTTAAAAATAAACAATAAAAATCAGCATCTTAATTTCAAGGTAAAATATTCATTACACCGAGGATCGCGTCTTAACCTCGCAAAAAGAGCACAAACTTACTCCGTGACAGCAGTTGTCATATTTCTGAAATAATCGTTCTCTACCATCGCCCTCAGATTTCAAAAATATGAAACCAAAACGACATATTCCTGTCATGGAGAAATGATTATGACTACCCAAGCCACTACTGCTGAACAGCCAATGAGCAGCTCTATGCATTGGGTCCGCTGGGCAAACCTAGCGTTCATGCTATACCTTCTACTTGTTGCCGTTTCTGTTGTCAGCGGTGGCTTCAAGATGGCGGTTGGCGATCAAGCGAAAACGCTCTTTGAATTTGCCTCGCATCCGGTTGCCGGCTTAATGATTGGTCTTATCGCAACGGCGCTAACTCAATCGTCAAGCACAACAACCTCTATTACCGTTGGTTTGGTTGCTGGCGGCCTGCCGGTTGAAACCGCTATTCCGATGATTATGGGCGCCAACATTGGCACAACAACCACTAATACCTTGGTGAGCTTAGGCCATGCCCGCTGTAAAGAAGAATTTCGCCGTGCGTTTGCTTCTGCAACGATTCACGACGTATTCAACCTAATCGCAGTGGCAATCTTTCTTCCTCTGGAAATTATGTTCGGCCTTATGGATCGTATCTCAGAGTGGCTGGTATCGCCAATGGCCGCTGCCGGTGACATGAGTGCGGCCAACGGTTTCAACTTTATGAAGACCCTGACAGGCCCGGCGACAGACCTGTTCAAGTCTGTCGGCACGATGTTCTCTCCTACTATTGGCGGTATCGTGATGATCGTGATGGGTATTGCCATTATCATGACGTCAATCAGCTTAATGGGTAAACTAATGCGTAAGCTGATGGTTGGACGCGCCCGCGACATCCTGAAATCAGCTATCGGTCGTGGTCCAATTCACGGTATTGCTTCTGGCAGTGTTGTGACAATTTTGGTGCAATCATCTTCTACCACCACTAGCCTTATGGTTCCACTGGTAGGCACTGGCGTCCTGAAAGTACGTGAGGTTTATCCGTTCACCGTCGGTGCGAACATCGGTACCTGTATCACAGCCCTTATCGCAGCAACATCTGCAAGTGGTGAGTTCGCGGTATTTGCTCTGCAAATCGCATTGGTCCACCTAGTATTCAACATTATGGCGACTCTGGTTGTGTTCGGTATCCCATTCCTACGAGAACTGCCAGTGAAAGGTGCTTTCTGGCTGGGCGATGTTGCCGCAAAAAACAAGATGGCCGTTGTGGCTTACCTAGGCACTGTTTTTGTTCTAGTACCTGGCATTATCTTGGCTCTTACTGCCTAAGCACAAATACGATGCTTTAAAAAGAAACCCGCCCCGGCGGGTTTTTTATTATCTCGGTTTAGCCCCTCGTCCTGCTATCCCTATATGGCATTGCAATTACTCTTTACTACCCGACTTCGATTTCCTCCTAAAAGAGCCCAGACGCTCGCTAACAGTACAAAGTAGTCTTTACAGGGGTAACTCACTGCACATCGTCTATACGCTTTCTATGCGCTACTGAGGAGCGGTATCGTCTAATTGTCTTCACTGCCTTACTTCGTAAGAATGTAAACTGTTTTTGTACCAAGAACTAGCGAGCGTAAATTAACTTGTACTTCTATTTACCTCTCTAATGCGAGATATAAAAAAAGCCCCAAAAGGGACTTTTTAGCGGGTAAAGTTATTTCAGCAACAACACCTTGTTACCGGGAGAAATACTTTTATACAGAAAAAGGGTACTTGATTGGGTCGTGATGGTGGTAACCAATGACTTCAAAGTCATCCATGGTGACCCAGGTTTCAAGATCTTCGAGCGACTTGATGTCTGGATTAATCTTCAGCTGCGGCGATGGGAATGGCTCACGCTTAAGTTGGACATCACGCATTAGCTCCAACTGATCTTCATAGATGTGCGCATTGACGATTTTATGGTAGGCCTGACCAGGCTTATGACCAGTGATCTGGGCGACAATCGCCAATAGGGCGAAGACTTGGATTTGGTTGAAGTTCAACCCCAGTGGCACGTCGCAAGAGCGCTGGTAGCTAGTGAGGTGCAAAGTATCACCCAGCAAAGAAAACGTGTGGGTATGCATGCACGGACGCAGACAGCCCATATCGAACTCACCCGGGTTATAGAAGGTCAGAATTTCACCACGATCGTCAATCCCCTTACTCAGGTTATCAATGATCTTGCGCAGCTGATCGATCGTGCTGCCATCGGGCTTTTGCCAACTACGGCCCTGCACACCGTAGACGCGGCCCATATCATCTTCACCCTTGCGGTGAGGGTTAGCCTGCCACGCGGCATTGTCATTGGCGTTCATGTCCCACGTTTTCGTACCCAGAGCACGGAAGTCAGCGGCATTGTCATAGCCACGGATATAACCCAACATCTCGGCAATCGCGGCTTTCCAGAAGCTTTTGCGCGTAGTGATCAGCGGAAACTGGTTGTTGGCTACATCATAATTCAAATCGGCATTGATCACCGTTAGGCAACGCTTGCCCGTTCGCTCGTTCTCAACCCATACTCCTTCGTCCACAATGCGCTGGCAAAGCGCGAGATACTGTTTCATGGTTCCGCTGGCCTTAGTTAACAAATAAAGTGCGGCTAATTCTACACGAAACCACGAATTATTCAGGTTATATCCCGCTATAAAAAAGGGCAGCCCAATGGCTGCCCTGTCTTAGAGTATATTTGGATTAGGCTGTTTTGCCTTTCGGCTGGTATTTATAAGCCCATAGCATCATCAAAGCTCCACCAATCACCATCGGCAACGACAGGATCTGTCCCATACTGATCCAGCCACCAAACAAGCCCAGATGCGCATCTGGTTCGCGGAAATACTCGACGACAAAGCGAAAGCTACCGTAGCCGAATAGGAACAGTCCCGAGGCAGCCCCTGCCGGTCGTGGTTTGCGGATAAATACGTTAAGGATGATCATTAAGACCAAACCCTCGAGGAAGAATTCATACAGCTGAGAAGGATGGCGTGGAAGTGGACCGCCGGTCGGGAACACCATGCCCAATGGCGAGTCGGTCACCCGCCCCCAGAGCTCACCATTGATGAAATTGCCCACACGGCCGACGCCCAGCCCAAATGGCACTAGCGGGGCGATAAAATCAGCGACGTTGAAGAAGGTTCGATTGTTTTTGTAGGCATACAAAAACATAGCCGCAATCACACCGAGCAAACCACCGTGGAAGGACATCCCACCGGTCCAAACCTTGAACAAGTACAGCGGATTATCAAGGAACAACGGGAAGTTGTAGAACAACACATAGCCGATACGGCCACCGAGTACTACCCCAAGGAAACCGGCAAACAATAAATCGCTGACCTGATCGCGGGTCCAGCCACTGCCCGGCTTGTCAGCCCGGCGGTTAGCCAACCACATGGCAAACACAAACCCCAACAGATACATCATGCCATACCAGCGGATGGCTAACGGTCCAATTTCAATCAATACCGGATCAATATTCGGAAACGTAAAAAAAACTTGGCTCATCTAATAAATCTCTATTCTTCACAGGCGATAGGCCTATGATGATTATCCCATAAACATTTTGATACTGATAAACAGTAAAAAAACCGCAAATATTTTCTTAAGTACCGGTGTCGGTAGATAACTTACCCAAGCCGCACCCAAACGTGTCGTCTGCATTGAGACCAATACGATACCCAATAAAGCCGGCAGGTACACATAACCCAAGCTCATCGCAGGCAGCGTTTGCTCACCCACACCCGCCAACACAAACCCACTCATGCCAGCAATCGCGATCAGTACACCCGAAAAAGAGGCACACCCGATGGCCCGCCGCATTTCTACCCCGTGCCAGTTCAAGTAAGGGACCGTCAACGAACCACCACCAATACCGGCCAGGCTAGACACAACCCCGATCACCCCACCAGAGCAAAATGTGCCCACACCACTCGGCATATCACGCTGAGCGCTAAAGCGCAGTGACAACAGCATTTGGGTTGCCAGCAATAACACAATAATGGCAAAAATTTTCGGCAACATCGATGAAGGCACTAATTCTGCGACAAAACTGCCACCCAGCCCTCCCAAAATGACTCCCGGAGCCAAGCTGCGAACGATGGCTAAATCCACATTACCTAGCTTGAAATGGTTACGCGCCGACGAGCCCGAGGTCAAAACAATGCTCGCTAGGGACGTTCCCAGAGCAATATGCATCACCATATCGGCATCAATACCCGCCTGAGGCAGCAACCATACCAGCGCCGGTACCACCAGCAAACCACCACCAATCCCCAACAGGCCAGCCAGGATCCCGACCACGCCCCCCAGAGCCAAGCACCAAGCAAACACCCATAACTCGTTTGCATACAAAGGTACCATGTCGGTCATGCTGCTTATACCAACCAACGAAAACGGTTATACCAACCAACTAAAACGATGACTTTACTTACCAGCACGAATGAACCCACCCAAGCCATGGCCATCAACAAACTCAATAGTATTACGCCTTACTTCATCGGCATAAGTCGCCGATAAGGCGAACTCCGCCAACTGTTCCATGTCGCTGACCGACACGTGACGCAAAATGTATTTAATCTTTGCAACGTTACGGGTATTCATACTGAGCGAACGATACCCTATTCCCACCAGCAACAAGGCACCAATCGGATCACCGGCTAACTCGCCACATACGCTGACCGGCAGCTCAAGCTGCTGGCTGACGTCAATAATATGCTTGAGAGCATGGATTACAGCAGGGTGTAGCGCATCATAGATACCGGCAACCCGTGAATTGTTCCGGTCAACGGCCAACAAATACTGAGTTAAGTCGTTGCTACCGACCGAAATATAATCGACCCGCCCTTTCAAGGCCGGTAACTGGTAAAGGATGGAGGGAACTTCAATCATTATACCGACCCGTGGCCGGCGCAATACATACCCTTGATCAGCCGCTGTTTTTGCCACCTCGGTATAGGCTCTCTCTATCAAGGCCAACGAATCGTCCAGCTCAGCAATTCCGGAGATCATTGGCAACAGAATATCCATGTTGTCATGCCCGATACTGGCTTTCAGCATCGCCCTAACCTGAATTAAGAAAATCTCTGGATGGTCGAGGGTGAAACGGATCCCGCGCCAACCCAAGAAGGGGTTATCCTCTTCAATAGCCAGGTAAGGTAACGGTTTATCACCACCAATATCCAGCGTGCGCATGACCACCGGCTTGCCGCCATAGGTTTTGAGAATAGATTGGTACTGCTGGGTTTGTTCTTCTTCCGAAGGAAAGCTGCGCTGCAGCAAAAAAGGGACCTCGGTACGGTATAAACCAACACCGTCAACACCGCGGTTGACCGCTATACTGGTATCTGCACTCAACCCTGCATTGAGGAAAATATTAATACGTTCATCATCAAGCGTCGCCGCGGGTTTATCCAACCCAGTTTCGACAACTTCGGCCAATTCCTGCTCTTCTTTCTGCAAGCGTAGGTATTCAGCCAGTACATGACGATTGGGATTGACCAGCAGATCGCCACGGTAACCATCGACAATGACTTGGCTGTTATGAATTTTTTCCGGAACAAAATCGACCCCCATCACAGCAGGGATCCCCAGCGCTCGGGAAAGAATCGCGGCATGAGAGTTCGCGGCCCCTTCCTGGGAAACCACCGCCGCCAGCTTGTCGCGCGGGACACTAGCCAGCATTGCAGCGGTCAATTCACGAGTCAGTAGTACTACCGGCTCATCCCAAGAGTGCTCAGTGGCTTTCTCGTTGGCCAAAAAGTACAACAACCGCTGGCCGAGCTCGCGGATATCCTGCACTCGCTCTTTGAGGTAGGCATCCTCCATATTGGAAAAGCGAACAGAATAGATTTCCACTACCTGGCGAATCGCCCACTCGGCCATGTCGCCACCGGCAATTTTATGGGACAGATCCTTGCGCAGCATGGGATCGTTGAGCAAATGACTGAACAAGTCGAAAATCGCC
Source organism: Photobacterium pectinilyticum (assembly GCF_024357955.1). Lineage (GTDB taxonomy): Bacteria > Pseudomonadota > Gammaproteobacteria > Enterobacterales > Vibrionaceae > Photobacterium > Photobacterium pectinilyticum. The sequence continues at coordinate 20,442 of NZ_JANEYT010000015.1, read as the reverse complement.
AGCGTTTCCTTGTGCAGTTCACTGTCGAAACGCTTGCGCAGCCGACGAAACTCCGCACTCGCCAACTCAATAGCAATACTCAGACGCTCTTGCTCAGCATCCCGGTCCAAACAAGAAGCCGGGGCCACCAACTCAAGCCGGGGCTGGTTATCATCCCACCAAGCACGGGCAACCGCGACCCCGGTTGACGCAGCCGATCCCATCAAGTGCAAACCGTTATGTTGATCCGGCCACATACCCTGCGCCTTGGCATGAGCCAGCAATACTGCCAGCTGCGCGGCTAGCGTGACCATAAAGGACTCTTCACTTTCGTCGAACTCGCGCTGTTCACGCTGCTGGATCACCAGTACCCCGAGCACTTGCCGCTGATGGATAATTGGCGTACCAAAAAACGAACTGAAGGACTCTTCCCCGATCCCGGGAAGATGTTTGAAATGAGGGTGATGCCGGGCATCGGCAACATTTATGGGCTCAGCCCGGTCGGCAACCAAACCAACCAGCCCTTTACCAAAAGGCAAGCCGACATGACGGTGGGGCTTTTTAAGCCCCTTGGTAGCCATTAAGGTGAAGCGCTGGCGTTGGTGATCGGCAATGTATACCGAGCAGCACTCGGTCTTCATCGCCTTACACGTACTGATCACCAGTTGTTCAAGGGCATCAAGCAGACTCGGGGCCGTCGCCACCTTTTCAACAATTTCTCTTAGTTGCGTCAGCATAATCCGCCCCGCTCCCTACCAACAGGCCTAGCCGCGCTTGCCCCGGCGCTTTTTTCGCTCTTTGCGCTCTTTAAAAGGCATAGCTATAGCAGCAAATTCTTTTAATGCTCTGCGATAAACATCTCGCTTGAAAGACACAACCTGACGCACCGGGTACCAATAGCTGACCCAACGCCAACCATCGAACTCTGGCGTACTGCCACGTTGCATATTCACCTTTGACTCATCGCACTCTAGACTGAGCAGAAACCATTTCTGCTTTTGCCCGATACAAACCGGCTTGGAATCCCAGCGCACCAAGCGCTTGGGTAACTTGTAACGAAGCCAGTGGCGACTTGACGCCACAATTCGTACATCCTTCTTGGTTAGCCCTACTTCCTCGTATAATTCCCGGTACATGGCTTGCTCAGGGGTTTCCCCTTCATCAATCCCACCTTGCGGAAACTGCCAAGAATGTTGTCCATATCGTCGAGCCCAGAATACTTGGCCATGGCTATTACAGATCACAATACCCACATTAGGGCGGTACCCATCGCCATCAATCACTGGACGACCTCAATTAAATCTCTATTAATAGTGATTTTTTCACAGACAACTCAATGGGTAAACAAACATTGTTATTTATCCGTCTATTTTACTAGCCAAGCCTCATTATCTGGATAACTTTCGGTGACTGGATACTTTATGAACACCCCAATGAGACATAGCCCACATTTATACACGTTTTCTGTGGATAGATTTGTTAAGAAGCCGTCAATCCAGAGGATTACTATTGAGTTTGTAGTAACTAATAAATAAAAACAGAGACTCAACATTAAAGTAAAAACCTTAATAAACATGAATTAAAAACCAAAAAAGCAACTATAACCACGTTTTACAGCTCGTATTTTTGCACCACCAACCACGATCGGTCAAAGATCAACCAATCATCATTTTATCCACATCAAAAAGCACCAATCACTCAAAAAAGCACCAGGAAACTGATTAATTTACCAACCAACACCTGTATAAATGCACAGACAGGCTGGTGGAAAGTTTTTCCTTCATCCCCCTGTGGATAACTAGATAATAGGATCCTCTACGGCGGCTATGGTAGGATCTCCTGCCACAAAGAAGGTAAACGTCATGCAACCCACCCCGAAGACTGAACAGGAACTTTTGATGCGTGCCAACGCTCTCGCGGGAATGACCCTCGGTGAACTGGCACAGATCGCCAATATTGTCGTCCCGCCGGATCTCCGCCGTGACAAGGGCTGGGTCGGGCAATTGCTGGAGTGGCACCTCGGTGCCAGTGCCGGTAGCAAACCGGTGCCTGATTTCGACGACCTGGGCATTGAGCTCAAGACTATTCCTGTGGGATATCACGGCAAACCGCTGGAAACGACCTTCGTCTGTGTTGCCCCGCTAATAGGACTGCATGGCCTATGCTGGGAAAACAGCCATATCCGCCATAAGCTCGCACGGGTACTATGGGTCCCGGTTGAGGGAGAGCGAGACATTCCTCTTGCCGATCGTCATGTCGGCTCTCCGCTACTGTGGAGCCCTTCACCAGAGGAAGAGCAACAACTCCGGCAGGACTGGGAGGAGCTGATGGATATGATCGTACTCGGCCAAGTCGAGCAGATCACCGCACGCCACGGTGAAGTACTTCAATTGCGCCCTAAAGCGGCAAACAGTAAAGCGCAGACCGAAGCATACGGCGCCAATGGCCAACCGATCAAAACCCTGCCAAGAGGGTTTTACCTCAAGACCCAGTTTACCGCCAGCCTGCTGGAAAAGTACTTTATCCTTTAGGCACGATTATAGCGCAATCGTCATATCCTCACGGCAGTTACTCAGCAGCCCATCAGGCGAAAATTCATCATAGGGGTCAATGACCCTTAGTGTCACACTGGTGATCCCCAGCGGCCGCAACAGCTCCCTCACCTGCTCGATGGACTGAAACTTAACCATATCCCCACTTTCGGTTTTGAGCGGCTCGAGGTGATGCTTGTATTCCACTTCGATCAGGTAATCAGAACACCCTGCATAACTTGTCAAAATACAAGCAGGAGTAGCCCCACCTCCCGCTTTGGTCCAGTGTTTCAGTTGTGACAGCTTCATCGCGATCGCGCCTCCCCCAGCGTTACTCTGCATTACCACTTTCGACAATACCTAACTATTAGTCACAATCCCTAACTCAGCAAGGCTAAGGTAGGGACCTGCCGAGGTGCTGTAGGACTTCTCACACTATAAAACTCGCGCTATAGTCGAAGACAGAACATCTGCTCAGTCCAAGGAGGGCTAATGAAATACCACAAGATCCCCCACTCGAGCCTTGAGGTCAGCAAAATCTGCCTCGGCACCATGACCTTTGGTGAGCAAAACAACGAACAAGAGGCACACAGCCAACTTGATTTAGCCTTTGAACGCGGGATTAACTTCATTGATACCGCCGAGATGTACCCTGTTCCACCCAACGCACAAAGCCAAGGGCTCACCGAAACTTATATTGGTAGCTGGCTAAAAAAAACCGGCCAGCGTGACAAGGTTATCCTTGCGACCAAGGTGGCTGGGCCCCGCAATTTACCTTATGTCCGACCGGACATGGCCCTCGACAGGCGCAATATCCACGACGCTGTTGAAGCCAGCCTCAATCGGTTGCAAACCGACTATATCGACCTGTACCAACTGCACTGGCCACAACGTGAGACTAACTGCTTCGGCCAGCTCAACTACCAATACCAAGAGGATCATTCCGGCGTTACCCTGACAGACTCGCTTGAAGCACTCGCCGAATTGGTCAGAATGGGGAAAATCCGCTATATCGGCCTATCCAATGAGACCCCTTGGGGCGTCATGTCATTTTTACGCCTGGCCGAAAAGCACAACTTGCCACGAGTGGTCACCATCCAAAACCCCTACAACCTGCTCAACCGCAGCTTTGAAGTCGGTTTGTCGGAGATCAGCCACCATGAAGGGGTCGAGCTACTGGCCTACTCACCACTCGCTTTCGGTACCCTTAGTGGTAAGTATCTAAATAATGCCCGCCCGGAAGGAGCCCGCTGCAGCTTGTTCGAACGCTTTTCGCGTTACTTCAAACCGCAAGGCATTGCCGCTACCGAAGCCTACGTCAATATTGCCCACAAGCATGGCTTGAACCCTAGCCAGATGGCACTGGCCTTCGTCAACCAACGTCCTTTTGTCGCCAGCAATATCATCGGCGCCACTACGCTCGAACAACTTAACGAAAACATCGACAGCCTAGATGTCGAGCTAAGTGAAGAGGTGTTGCAGGATCTGCAACAGGTCGGCGTTCAATATTCCAACCCTTGCCCTTGACTTGCCAATGCCCCCGCCAGCAAATCGCAGGCAAAAAAAAAGCCCCCGTAATACGGAGGCCAAAAAACATTAGCTCAACCAACTTAGGTAGACACCTTTGTTGATGCCCGGCTACTTTACCTAAGCTTCCACCCTTGCTCTAGAGAGCATTCGTCGCAAAGCGTTGGTAAATGTTACAAGCCATGACGGTCTCTCCCTGTCGCTAACAGTTCGTCATGTTTTCCTCCCTCCGCAACCGTTTTACGGAGGGAGGCATTACGTCACGAGTCTAGATTTGTATTCCCGTCTCAAATGGCGAACCTTACGACTCGCAGAGGTGCTCAGTAGATGTGGGGCCATACGCTGCTCTTCATCGATACCGATGTCTTTTAGCATATAAGCCGAAAGATGGTACGGCAGGTGGACCTGAACACGACGGTGTTCTCGACGCCACTGGGCATCCTCACGTTTTACATCGAGTTGGACAAGAAAGACTGCAAGGCGTAGATATACTGATTGGCGCATAATTGTACTCTCCAAATAATTACAGATAGTTGGAGGGACACAGATCCTGCCGTTCAGGCTAACAACATAAGCAAAAACTTAGCTAGCCGCGACAGAAATCCGCGGCCCATTTACACAGCGGATTGCCGTTAATGATTAGGTTTGATGCAGGTCTCACCGAATGAACTGGTGTACGACATCGTGATAGTAACTGGCATATCAGCTCCTCCGGTAATAAGTTATGAAGATTTGAAGTATGGGTTTATTGTAACAAGTAGTGAATACAAAACAACCACCTAGGCTCGATTGCGGTGATAAAAAAACAATGCTCTGCGCATTAGCTTGGCCCCGCAGAATTTGATGAATTATTCACCGCTATCACGTATAACGCCAGACAATGCCACCAGTTTCAGCTTTGACGAAAGTGTTTGGGCGGTGGCACTAAATCATGCTTGTTGAGCAGGCGGTACATGGTGGCCCTCGACACCCCCAGCTCCCTGGCAGCAGCTGATATTTGCCCTTTATTGTTTTCGAGCACCGTCAATATTGCCCCACGCTCCGAATCAGCCCGGATTTTTTTGAGGCTTTGCTTATCGTCCATCACTCGGGGTAGATCAAGGTGATCGGCTTGTAATACTTTATCATCAGCCAACAAAATAGCCCGCTTGATATGGCCTATTAATTCCCTGACATTGCCAGGCCAAGAGTAACTCACCAGTAGCTGGCCAGCTTCCGATGATAGCTGCTTGACCGGGCTATTGTACTGACGGGCAAATTTCAGCATAAAAAACTCGGCCAACAGCACGATATCTTCGCCCCGCTCACGGAGTGCTGGCACCATCACCCCCAAGGCATTAAGCCTAAAGTACAACTCCTCACTGATCAGCCCGGACTCCAAAAGTTCTTCTTGAGAATAACGGGTTGAAACAATAACCCGAGTATCCACTGACACTTTTCGGCCCGAAACCATAGTAAAGGCTTCGACTTGTAGCAAACGAACCAATTCCTGCTGGCGCTCGAGATCAAGCTGGGTAATTTCATCAAAAAACAGCACCCCACCATCTGCTGCGGCTAGGCAACACTCAGCCGGTTTACCAGTCGCTAGCTCTGCCATCCAGCTCTCTGTTAATGCTTCGCAATTCACACTGACAAACGCCCCCTTGCCACGGGTCGACGCTTGGTGGATAGCCTGGGCAACCAACTCCTTGCCAGTGCCGATCTCTCCCTGGACCAAAACCGGGACATCTGCCATCGCGATCCTTTTGACATGATGACGAAGCTTTTTCATTGCTGCCTGCTCGCCCTGCAAACCAGATTGACCAAACACTCCGAGCTGCGGCCACACCCTATGCTCCAATTGGAGCATCCCTAACTGGTGACCGATGGTGCCGAGTAACTGAGCTTCAGGTACCGGGTCGGTGAAGTAATCGATACAGAAGTTAACGATAAACTGGCAAATAGAATCATGGTTAAGTTGACGCTCTTGTACCAGTGCCAGCCAGCGCACCTGTTTGTTGCGGTTGACCAGCCCAGCCACCCCTTGCAGGCTAAAGTCATCCCGAGTGAGATCGACAACGCCAATACAGGGGCCAATTTCCAGCATCAACGATTCGGCAGCACGGAGATCGTAACAGCGATGGCAAGCCCAGCCCGCTTTCTCCAGTACCTTTATCCAGGTCGGTGCCCCACCACCTAAAATCACCAATGTCCCCAAGACAGAACTGTTTCCCTTTGTTCTTTTCATCCGCGATACCTTCTCGGCCAGAGCATCCTTATTGGCTAAGGTGCCATTTCAGACATAGTCTGTAACCAACCAGTTAATACAATCTAACTAATGCGCAATTAATTTAATATTAAAATTGTAGCTAAGTCTGGCGATAGACAAAAATTTTAGACGCAAATAAAAAAAGCGCCCGAAGGCGCTTTCATGTTTCATCCCATTGAGACCTATTGTTAACTCACCGTAGCGCGCTCAGCCTGAAGCTCTGAATCGGTTTCAACGGCGGTGCCGATTTCATTTTCTGATTTCGCCACAATGGTGTTGACTGCCGTGTCACCGACCACGTTCGAGCTGGTGCAGAACATATCATTGATACGGTCAACAGCTGCAATGATTGCCAAACCTTCAGGTGGTAGGCCTAGTTGGTGCAGCAGCACACCCACCATCACCACACCACCACCCGGTACACCACCGGCACCGATAGAGAGCAACAGGATAGTCAGACCAAGAGTGAAGATATCAGCACTATTGATTGGCTGGCCGAAAGCATTGGCCACGAACAGCGTTGCCAGGGCAATGTAGATAGATACCCCAGACATATTCATCGTTGCCCCCAATGGAACACCAAAGCCAGCCACAGATTTCGACACACCAATTTTGTCAGTCAGTGTACGCATAGTCACAGGAATCGTTGCATTCGAGCTCGCCGTTGATAGCGAGAACAGGATCTGTTCGCGAGTATGGCGGAGAAACTCACTCGGCTTGATACCGGTTGCCAGACCCACCATCATTGGGTAGAAGAAGAAAATCCAGAACACCAGCATCGAGACAACCAGAGCCACATAACCGGCTACTGACATCAAGGTGTTGGCATCCAAAGTGGCACCCAGTTGGATCATCAGGGCAAACACGCCGAATGGCGCTAAGCTCATCACCAGGCCAACCAGCTTCATCATGATCTCATTGGCCATTTTGAAGGTCTTGATGGCAGGGCCACCACGGGTATCCAGTGCCTGAATCGCCAGACCGGTCAGGATCGCCATGAAGATGATCTGCAGCATATCGCCATTGGCAAATGCCTGCACCGGGTTACTCGGTACGATGTTTACAATCAGTGAGAAGATATCCGGGGTTTCTGTCGCCGTCAGTTCAACGGCTTCCGACACGGTACCGGCCAAATTGGCATCGGCGCCCGGTTGGAAAATCATCCCAACCGTTAAGGCTGCGGTAATGGCGATGATGGTATTGATAATGTATAGGGCAAAGGTTTTACCACCGAGGCGACCAAACGCGGTAATGTCTTTCAGTTCAACGATGCCGCAAACAATCGACACATACACCAAAGGAACAACCAATAGCTTGATCAACGAGACAAACATGCCGCCAGCACCTTCTGCCAAGCCGAGCACATAAGTATCCATCAAGGTCACGCCATTAAACAGGTACTGTATTGCCGTACCGATGATCAGGCCGGCAAATAAGCCTGCAAATATCTTTCCTGATAGCGATTTCTTCATCGTCCATCTCCAGTCTGTTGTGCTTTAAAAACTATATTTAGTTCCCATTCCCGCTGTCCATCACGAGATTGGGCGTCATTTTACACAGTGAATACAAACTTAAAAGAATAATTTTTACAATCTAGATACAATTTAAATACATCATTAATCACCAGAATCAGACGGTAAATCCAAAACAAAACACTAAAATCCATGCAAAACGGTAACTTATTCACACTATCAATAGCACAAAGTTTGGCGATATATGGCTTTGTATACATAATTATCAATTACGGAAAACGTGCCCCTCATCACACCCACGCGTTTACTATACGAACATTTTGTAACCAGATTTATTATTGGAAACTATTAAAAAGGCCTCTCTGATCCCAATCAGAAAGGCCCTTAGATTGCTTTGATAGCCAATAAAAAAGCCACCCGGAGGTGGCTTTCATCATTCACAATCAGCGTGGATTAGTCGTTGTTCTGCGGGCGCATAGCCGGGAACAGAAGGACGTCACGGATAGTGTGAGTGTTGGTGAACAGCATTGCCAGACGGTCGATACCGATCCCCTGACCCGCTGTTGGCGGAAGACCGTGCTCCAACGCTGTAATGTAATCAGCATCGTAGAACATGGCTTCGTCATCACCGGCATCTTTCGCTTCAACCTGTGCCTTGAAACGTGCGTCTTGATCTTCAGCATCGTTAAGCTCAGAGAAACCATTCGCCACTTCACGGCCACCAATGAAGAACTCAAAGCGGTCAGTGAAGAACGGGTTGTCATCGCTGCGACGTGCCAATGGCGAGATATCTGCCGGGTAGCCCGTAATGAACGTTGGCTGGATCAGTTTCGGCTCAGCCGTTTCACCAAAGATCTCCTCTAGCAACTGACCACATGTCCAGAAATCTTCCACTTCAACGTGAACAGACTTGGCAATAGAAACCATCAGCTCACGGTTCTGCAGATCTTCTTCTGTCAGCGCCTGGATTTGCTCGTGGTTCGGGTTGTAGTGCTTGATCGCTTCAAACATGCTCATACGCATGTAAGTACCGCCGAACTCAACCGTCTCGTCACCGTAAGGCATCGCCGTTGAACCCAGTACTTCCATCGCAACCGTACTTAGCATCTCTTCCGTCAGATCCATCAGATCTTTGTAGTCCGCGTAAGCCTGGTAGAATTCCATCATGGTGAATTCTGGATTGTGACGTGGCGATAGACCTTCGTTACGGAAGTTACGGTTGATTTCGAATACACGATCGAAACCGCCCACAACCAAACGCTTCAGGTACAGCTCTGGTGCCACGCGCAGGTACATGTCGATATCCAGTGCATTGTGGCGAGTGATGAACGGACGCGCTGTCGCACCGCCAGGGATCACATGCATCATTGGCGTTTCAACTTCAAGGTAGTCTTTAGACATCATGAAGTTACGAATTGCAGCTACCAGCTTAGAACGGATGATGAACGCATTACGCGAGTCGTCGTTAACGATAAGGTCAACGTAACGCTGGCGGTAGCGCATTTCCTGATCAGTCAGGCCGTGGAATTTTTCTGGCAGAGGACGCAGTGCTTTGGTCAGCAGCTCGTACTCGTCCATGTTAACGTAAAGGTCGCCTTTACCTGATTTATGCAGGGCTCCTTTAACACCGATGATGTCACCGATATCCAGACCTGAGTATTTTTCTTTCAGCTCTTTCTGAACGTTCTTGTCAGCGTAAGCCTGAACACGGCCAGAGACATCTTGAATCGCAAGGAAAGGACCACGCTTAGCCATTACACGGCCAGCAATTGCCACTACGTTACCCGCTTCAGCAAGCTCTTCTTTAGTCAGTTCGCCGTATTTAGCCTGCAGATCTGCCGCGAGGCTATCGCGACGGAAATCATTTGGGTGGCCGTTTGCCTTGCAATTTTCGCGGATCTTATCCAATTTCGCGCGACGTTCAGCAATCAGCTTATTCTCATCTTGTAATTGATCAGTCATGGGTTAACCCTTAAATGTTTTAACCGGAGTCGGTTACAGACCTGATTTCAGGCTGGCTTCAATAAAACGGTCTAAATCGCCGTCAAGTACGGCCTGGGTGTTACGATTTTCCACCCCGGTACGTAAATCTTTAATACGGGAGTCATCCAGCACATAAGAGCGGATCTGGCTACCCCAACCAATGTCAGACTTTGAGTCTTCATTGGCTTGCTTCTCAGCATTTTGTCTCTGCATCTCAAGCTCGAACAGTTTCGCTTTCAACTGCTTCATCGCCTGATCTTTGTTCTTGTGCTGAGAGCGGTCATTCTGACACTGCACCACGGTATTGGTCGGCACGTGGGTAATACGTACTGCCGACTCAGTGGTGTTTACGTGCTGACCACCTGCGCCCGAAGCTCGGTAAACATCAATACGTAGATCAGATGGGTTGATCTCGATATCAATGTTGTCATCCACTTCCGGGTAAATAAATGCTGATGAGAATGACGTATGACGGCGGCCACCGGAGTCAAATGGTGACTTACGCACCAAGCGGTGAACACCCGTTTCTGTACGTAACCAGCCGTAAGCATATTCGCCGCTAATACGGACAGTTGCCGACTTAAGGCCAGCTACATCACCTTCAGATACTTCGATAACTTCTGTTTTGAAGCCCTTGGCATCTGCCCAGCGCAGGTACATACGCAGCATCATAGACGTCCAGTCCTGTGCTTCGGTACCACCCGAACCAGCCTGTAGATCGATATAGCAATCTGAGCCATCGTGATCGCCAGAGAACATACGACGGAACTCAAGCTTGGCCAGTTTGCTTTCTAGCTCAGCGAGTTCTGGTTCAATCTCGTCAAATGTCTCTTGATCTTCTTCTTCAATCGCCAGCTCAAGCAAACCTTCGACGTCTTCCACGCCTTGGTCCAGCTGATCGATCGTATCAACAATCGCTTCTAATGATGAACGTTCTTTCCCCAGCGCCTGTGCGCGATCGGGTTCATTCCATACATCAGGTTGCTCTAACTCTGCATTGACCTCTTCTAGACGCTCTTTCTTAGCATCATAGTCAAAGGTACCCCCTAAGGATATCAGTACGTGCTGATACATCCTCAAGTCGGTTTTTAATAGGATTAATCTCGAACATTGCCACTCTTCATAGCCGAAATGGACATAACCGAAGGATTCTATCGAATTGTAGATAGAATATACAGTGGAAAGGGAAGGGAATCGGCGAATTTATTTTTTTAACCCGATCACAAAAACGCCGTCTGTTACAAAGAGGCGGCTTTTCACCTTGCCTCTCTGCAACCGGGATAGCGGCAGACTGTTTTTGCCCGCCAAACGGCACTTAAACAGCCGTGATGTGCTCGACCAATAACTGGGCGCTGCGGTTATCGCGGAACTCGTTGACATCCAGTCGGTATGCCAATTCTACCTGCTGGACCGAGGCATCCGGCCAGCGACGAACATCAACATTGAAGGCAATAGCATCAATCACGCTGCCACCAGCCAATGGCTCAAGCATCATCTTGAGATGCTTGCTACCCACCAGCTTCTGGTGCAGCAGACGGAAGCGGCCATCAAACATCGGCTCGGGGAACTGCTGCCCCCACGGCCCACCAGCCCGCAACACTTCTGCCACCTGCAAGTTCAACTCCTGCGGCATTAATTCACCATCGCTGAGCAACACGCCACGCAATGCATCTTCGTCGAGTTCAGCACGTACCGCGTTGTCAAAGGCTTGATTAAAGGCGTCCAATTGCGTCTCAGGAATGGTCAGTCCTGCCGCCATGGCATGGCCGCCAAACTTGAGGATCATCCCTGGGTTTTGGGTATCGATAAGATCTAACACATCACGCATATGCAAACCGGGGATAGAGCGGCACGAGCCCTTGATTTCACCGTTACCGGCATCAGCAAAGGCAATCACCGGGCGGTGATATTGCTCTTTGATACGCGAGGCAAGGATCCCTATCACGCCTTGGTGCCAGTCTCGCTGGAACAGCGACAAACCGTATGGCATGTCCTGTTTGTTAAACTTAAGGCGCTCACAGATCGCCACCGCCTCTTCTTTCATTCCGTGCTCAATTTCCTTGCGAGTCTGATTCAAGGCATCAAGCTCGGTGGCCATTCTGCGCGCAGCCTGAATGTTGTCACACAGCAATAATTCCACCCCGAATGACATGTCATCCAAACGTCCAGCCGCATTGATCCTCGGCCCCAAGGCAAAACCCAAATCGGTGGCGACCAAACGGGCTGGATCGCGGTTGGCGACTTCAATCAGGGCACGGATCCCCGGCCGGCACTTACCAGCCCTAATACGCTGCAGGCCCTGATGAACCAAAATACGATTATTTCCGTCCAGAGCCACCACATCGGCCACGGTCCCCAGCGCGACTAAGTCCAGCAACTCAGCCAAATTAGGCTCTGGTAGCCCCTGCTCGGCAAACCAGTTTTCCTCACGCAGCGACGCACGCACGGCTAGCATCAGGTAGAAGGCAACCCCTACCCCACACAATGCTTTGGAGGGAAACGTACACTCATGCAGATTGGGGTTCACGATGGCATCAGCTTCCGGTAATACATCTCCCGGTAAGTGGTGGTCAGTGACCAATACTTGAATACCGCGCGCTTTCGCTGCGGCAACCCCAGAAATAGAAGAGACCCCGTTGTCCACCGTCATGATCAGTTCAGCCCCGCGATCGGCAGCCTGCTCAACCACTTCAGGGCTCAAGCCGTAGCCATCGTCAAAACGGTTAGGGACCAGATAATCGACATTACGGCTGCCTAGCATCCGCAATGCCAGCACGGACAATGCTGAACTTGTTGCCCCATCGGCATCGAAATCACCGACAACGATGATCCGACGCTGCTCGGCTAATGCCTGCTTAAGCAGTGCCACCGCTGGGGCAATGCCGTACAGCTGGTTATAACCCAGCAACCCGCGTACCCCGCGCTCCAATTCAACTTCACTAGAAATACCTCTGGCAGCATAGATCCGCTGCAAGATAGGCGGAGTTGAGTCGGTAAACTGGCTGGTATCGGCTTCTGGACGGCGTTTAATTTCAATCATTGGGTCAGTCTATAGGCAGGGGATAAGTTAGGGTTACTTGGGCATATGTGCCTCAAGCCATTATAGGCGCTGAACATGAGCGGGCAACAGAAATTCGGCGTGTAAAAAAGCCCCGGTCTTAGCCGAGGCCTTGTACCCGAGTCACTGGGTGTATGCTTTTTTAACCGCGGCTATCTAGCATCTGACGCAGCATTTGCGCCGGCTGGTAACCCGGCAGCATAGTGCCATCTTCCAAAATCATCGCCGGCGTACCGGAAACACCCATTGCGACACCGAGCTGATAATGTTTATTGATCAAATCGTTCTGTGTCTCAACACCGGCAGGGTTAAAGGTGCCTTCTTTGGCCTGATCCATCGCTTTCGCCGGATCTTTGGCTCCCCAAATAGCACTCATCTCACCGAAGTTACGCGAGCGCTCCCCCCCACGTGGAAAGGCCAAATAGCGAATGGTGATACCCGCATCATTGTAGGCCTGCATTTCACTGTGTAGCTTGCGGCAATAACCACAGCTGGTATCGGTAAAGACCGTTACCACATATTTTTCATCTTTGGCCGGATAGACGATCATTTCGTCCTCCATCCCCTGTAGCTTGGCCTTGTTCAACTTAGCCATCTTCTGCTCGGTCAGGTTAACCGGCTCTGCATCAGTAGCCTGATATAGACTGCCAAGAATGAAATGGCCACCATCATCGGACACATAAAAAATGCCACGCTCAGTCACGACTTCATTGAGCCCAGGTAGCGGTGAAGCGCTGATAGAAACCGGCGCCAGCCCCAGTTTACTCAACTTGCTTGTAATTGCCGCCTCATCTGGCTTGGCTGATGCCGTAAAGGCAGTCATTGCCACTGCGGTTGCAAGTAACGTACGACTCAAAAAGTGCATGCGACTCTTTCCTTTAAAAAAATAAGTTCGTGCCGGAGTATGGCGATCACCGCCAGCACCCATCACTACGGGGTATATGACCCCGATAGTGCAAAAAAATTTCACATTCCGCAAATAATCTCACCCTTTCTAGTATATACCCAAGTATCAACCAGATGCAGGTTAGCCATCACGGTAAGCAAGGCTAAACAGCCACTCAAGCTCGTGGATGGTGCTCACCATGTAGCTGTTTGAGTCGCTCGGTCGCAACATGGGTATAAATCTGGGTGGTCGATAAATCGCTATGCCCGAGCAGCATCTGCACCACTCGTAGATCCGCCCCGTAATTGAGCAAGTGGGTCGCAAACGCATGGCGCATCACATGGGGGGACAATGTCTCTGCATCAATGTCGGCCTTCACCGCATAGTGCTTGATCCGATGCCAGAATGTCTGGCGAGTCATCTGTTTGGCTCGCTTGCTCGGGAATACCACATCCGAGCTTTTCTCCCCTAACAATAAGGGGCGCCCGTTTTGCAGGAACTGTTCAATCCAGTCAATCGCATCCTCGCCCATCGGCACAAGGCGCTCTTTATTACCTTTACCGATAACCCGCACCACTCCTTGGCGCAAACTGACATTTTCCATCGTCAGACTGACTAACTCTGTAACACGCAACCCGGTGGCATACAGCAACTCAAGCATCGCCTTGTCACGCAGCTCTATCGGATCGTTGGGATCGGGAGCCGACAACAAAGCATCGACTTGCTCTTCGGTAATATCTTTGGGCAGGCGCTTGGGCAGCCTTGGGCTAACGAGCAGAGCGCTGGGATCATCATCGCGCATTTTTTCCCGATTTAAATACTGGAACAAACGACGGATCGCCGACACCATGCGGGCCCGGGAAGTCTGTTTATAGTCAGCATCGAACAACCACTGCTGATATCGCTGCAGATCATCGGTAGACACCCGCTCTAGCGTTAGCCCTTGCTCGTCGAGCCAGCTCTCCATTTTTTTCAGATCATTGCGGTATGACATCAGGGTATTTTCAGACAAGCCCCGCTCCATCCACATCGCATCGAGAAACCGCTCGATGATCACTTCATCGTTTTCCACTACAACCTCGGTGTACGCTTTAGGGGTTATTTCCCGCAAAAACACATGGATAAATACACAGTACTCAATGGTAGACGATTTCCAGTCAAATGTAACGACTCGGCCCAGTTGCAACCGGAATTTCTGACTCAATCACTCAGAAATAGTCAAGACCGCCCAAGCTAGGTAGAATCCCCTATCATTATTCGTTACACATTGGACAAGCAGCATGAAGATTGGCTTATTCTACGGCTCAACCACCTGCTATACCGAAATGGCCTCGGAGAAAATCCGCGAATGCATCGGTGCTGAACTGGTTGATTTACATAATATCAAAGAAGCAGATATCAGCGGGATGAACCAGTATGACATGCTGATCCTTGGGATCTCGACGTGGGATTTCGGCGAGTTGCAGGAAGACTGGGAAGCCGTGTGGGAGCAACTCGACGGGCTCAGCTTGAGTGGCAAAACCGTGGCCCTATTCGGCCTTGGCGATCAGGAAGGCTATACCGAATGGTTCCTCGATGCGATGGGCATGCTGCACGAGAAACTGCTGGCGACCGGCGCCCAGTTTGTCGGCTACTGGCCAAATGAAGGGTACGACTTCGAAGCCTCGAAAGCACTTACCGACGACGGCACGCTATTTGTTGGCCTGGCTCTGGATGAAGATAGCCAATATGAATTGAGCGATGAGCGTATCACGACATGGTGTGAACAAATCCTAACTGAGTACAGCGAAACGCTGTAACGCTTTTTTCATCGCCCCCCTCCAACCGTGCGTGAGCGGCTGGAAATACAAAAAGGGATGCCGAGGCATCCCTTTTTTGTCTTCGCTCTTTTAGTCAAAGCGATACAATCTATATCACCTTAAGCGGTTTGGCTTTCCTGCTGGTCTTGCTTAATCGCCTGTTGTGAACCAACAAAGCAAGTCACAACCAGCGCCGCAAATGTCGGCATCACCCACGCCATACCGTAATCAAACAACGGCAAAACACGGAATGCAGAAACATTAAACCCTGCGACCTTAGCGGCATCAATCATGCTGAACGACAGCGCCACCAGCATAACAACGCGGTAAGACAGTGTCGGGCTTGGCAACCAGCGGCGGATGAACGTCAGGATAACCAATGCCATTGCAATTGGATACAGAGCAAATAGCGCTGGCAGCGACAGGACAATCAGCTGGTTCAGACCTACATTGGCCACCACACAGCAAATCACTGATAACAATACCGCCCATTTTTCGTAAGACCAGCGAGTCAGCGAAGAGAAGTACTCAGAACACGCACTGATCAGGCCAACCACGGTGGTCAAACATGCCAACAACACAATCAACGACAACATCATCTGGCCGGCAGGGCCAAATAGCGCCGCAACGTAGATCGCCAGGATATCACCACCATTCGACGCATTGGCCGCAATGTTGACACTGGTCGCTCCCAAGTAGAACAGGGAGATATACACAAATGCCAGACCGGCAGCGGCAATAAGGCCGGCCATGATCAGGTATTTACGGGTTGCTTGCTCATCGGTCACACCTTTGTTACGCACGGCATCAACAATCACCATACCGAACAGCAAGGCGGCAACCGCATCCAGGGTGTTATACCCTTCGACAAAGCCTTTGAGGAACGGCATCTCGACATAGTCACCCTTGGCCGCTTCAATCGCATCTTGCGGATTGACGACAACGCTCACAGCCAATACCACTAAGGCCACAAACAAAATCGGTGTCAGGAACTTACCGACCAAATCAACCAAATTGCCACGTGAACGCGACAGGAACATCGCTATGCCAAAAAAGACAATAGAGAAAACTGTAAGGCTAAGCTGTCCTGCATCGGCAATAAACGGTTTCACGCCCATTTCATAGGCAACCAAACCGGCACGCGGAGCGGCAAATGCCGGGCCGATCACGATAAAGATCAGCACAGCCAGTAATGTGGCGACTTTCGACGGCAAGTCTTGGGTCATGCCTTTCCAACCGCCGGCAACGGCAACGGCAATAATGGCAACAAGCGGCAAGGTAACACCGGTTGAAAGGAACCCGAACATCGCCGGTACGAGGTGATCACCAGCCTGCTGGCCAGCCTGTGGCGGGAATATGATATTACCTGCGCCTAAGAAGAAAGCGAAGGTCATAAAACCCAACGCCATGATATCGGTAAAACTGAGTGACTTTTTCAAACTGCACCTTCCACTCTTGATGTTATGTCTGCTGTTTTGTAAATATTGTTATTTTTTTGGCCACAAAAAAGGATTACCTGAATGTGACCTTGCTCGCAGCATAATGACGAAAAAGCACTCAATAAGCAATATCACAGTTAAAAACACTACATTCTTTGGTTTCAACACTAAAAAACTAGTATATACAACCAAAAAAAACAACCAGATCAAAGTTAAATACCGATAAAATCCACTTATGAAAAACATAAAAAACAGAATCAATAACCATGCAACAACTATTCAACAGAAGGTTATCATTCTTAAATTGTTCCCGAGCAGGCTATAATGGCAAGGTCAAAAACATCACAAGGTCCAGCTACGCCATGGCAAAAGGTTTCACCTTCAAGCAATTCCACATTAATGACCACGGCTGTGGTATGCCCGTCAGTACTGATGGGGTTCTGCTCGGTGCCTGGGTAACCCTGTCGCCATCTGGCCCGATCCTCGATATCGGCACAGGTAGCGGTTTGCTAGCGCTGATGGCAGCACAACGCACAGCTAAGCAAGGCAATCCCATCACCGCGATTGAAATTGACAACGGTGCAGCATTGGCAGCTCAGCGCAACGTCACCGACTCCCCATGGACAGGACGCATCAAAATAGCGCACCAAACCGTTCAGGCTTGGGCTAACCAGCAACCAGCCGGCTCCGTCGGTACGATTGTCTGTAACCCGCCTTATTTCAACCATGGTGAGCAGGCTGACAGCCAAGCACGGGCAACGGCACGTCATACCGATACCTTGCCACATCACGAGTTGCTGGCGGCTATTCGCCACCTGCTGAGCCCAACGGGAAGTGCCAGCCTCATTTTACCGGTGTATGAAGGCGAGCAATTGATCGAAGCGGCGCGTGTCCACCAGCTCTATTGCCAGCGGTTGTGCAAAGTGAAAACCACCGAGCGCAAACCACCGAGCCGGCTGCTGATCGAATTGGGGACAAATCCGTCATCGTGCCAAAGCGAACGACTGGTGATCCACCAAGGCGGCCAGTACAGCAAGGGCTTTATTGCCCTAACCAAGGCGTTTTACTTGAAAATGTAATGTGAATACCGCATTCAATTTGGCGAAATGCGGAAGTTTTTATACTTTTATCGGTGATCGTTGCGGCAATAATCTCTATAATGCCGCCCCTTATGTTTTTTGCACGTAACCGGCGATCTATAGGCTCCCCATATAAAAGAGGGGGATTCCCTTATTTCCCCAAGGAGAAATGACTGGTGAGAGAGTTTTCCGAATTAGAATTAGATAGCGAGCTGCTGCAGGCCATTGCCGATCTCGGCTACGATCGCCCAACCGTGATCCAAGCTGAAGCGATCCCGCACGCGCTGGATGGCCGAGATGTACTAGCGTCCGCTCCTACCGGTACCGGAAAAACCGCAGCATTTCTTCTGCCGATGATCCAGCACCTGCAGGATTTCCCGCGTAAAAAGCCGGGGCCTGCGCGCGTACTGGTACTAACACCAACCCGAGAGCTGGCTATTCAGGTCGCCGATCAAGCCCGCGCGCTTGCCAAGCACACCCAGCTGAAGGTTTTCACCATTACCGGCGGCATCTCCTACGATGAGCATGCCGAGCTATTGGGCAAAACCCAAGATATCGTGGTGGCAACACCGGGTCGCCTGATGGAGTACATCGAAAGCGAGCGCTTTGACTGCCGTGCAATTGAATGCCTGATCCTCGACGAAGCTGACCGCATGCTGGACATGGGCTTTGGTAAAATCGTCCAACGTCTTCACAACGAATGTCGCTGGCGCCGCCAGAGCTTACTGTTCTCCGCAACCTTGGAAGGCAAAGGTGTCCGCGACTTCTCAAGCACCATCCTTAACGAGCCAGTTGAAGTCAATGCCGAGCCGCCACGTCGTGAGCGCAAGAAAATCCATCAGTACTACCACCGCTGCGACGACATGGCCCACAAGCTGGCGCTGCTGGAGACAATTCTTAAAAGCGAAGCCGAACGCACCATCATTTTCGTCAAGACTCGAGAACGTCTGGCGACACTGCGTGACCAGCTTGCTGCGATGCAGATCCCTTGCTGCTGGCTCCAAGGCGAAATGGCCCAAGCCTCGCGTAACAATACTATCCGCCGCTTCCGTGATGGCGAAATAAATATCATGCTGGCAACCGACGTTGCTGCCCGTGGTATCGATCTGCCGGATATCAGCCACGTCATCAACTTCGACATGCCACGTACTGCCGACGTTTACCTACACAGAATTGGCCGTACCGCCCGGGCCGGTAAGAAAGGCACTGCCATATCGCTTATCGAAGCACATGATCAAAGCATGATCGATCGTGTTGGTCGCTACATGAACGAAGAAGTGGCAGAGCGTTTTATCGAAGGCATGCGCCCGAAACACAAAAAAGCCCTGACCGTGAAAAAGAAGAAGAAAAAAGATCCGAAAAAGAAAGCGGCTGTGAAAAAGAAAAAAGCGAAGAAGTAATACTTCTGCTTTCACCTAATACACAAACGGGCTGGTATTCACCAGCCCGTTTTTTCTAATACCAAACCCAATAATATTGGTACCACGACTCTACACGATAATAATTACGGCTCTTCGCGCTTAAACACCAACTCGGTCGCCGTCGACTCGGCTGGCACAAAGTAATAACCCGCGGTATCAAACTGCTTGAGCTTTTCCACCGAATCCACTTGGTTATCAATGATGTAACGCGCCATCATGCCACGCGCCTTCTTAGCGTAGAAGCTAATAACCTTGTAAGTACCATTCTTGCAGTCTTTGAACACTGGAGTTATTACCTTACCCGCCACCTGCTTGGCCTTAACCGCCTTAAAGTATTCATTTGACGCCAAGTTGATCAGGGTATCATCACCTTGCTCAACTAATGCCTGGTTGATCTTATCAGTAATGATATTGCCCCAAAACTGGTACAAATTGGTGCCGCGCGGGTTGGCCAGCTTGGTCCCCATTTCCAGACGGTATGGCTGCATCAAGTCAAGCGGGCGCAGCAGGCCATACAGGCCCGATAGCATTCGCAGATGCTGCTGAGCATAAGCAAATTGGGCGTCATCCATGGTTTCGGCGGCCAAACCGGTATAAACATCACCTTTAAAGGCTAAAATCGCTTGGCGGGCGTTATCGGTGGTAAATTCAGGTTGCCACTCAGCGAAACGGGCCGCATTCAAACCGGCGATTTTATCACTGACTTTCATCAGGCTGGCTATCTGGGCCGGGGTCAGCTCGCGACACACTTCTATCAGCTCTGCCGAATGATCAGTCAGCTCAGGCTGGGTGAACATCTCTGTTGCCAACGGAGAGTCATAATCGAGTGTTTTTGCCGGTGAAACCACTATTAACATGGGATGCTTCCTTTTGATCTTATATGGCTAAGATGTTAACAGCATGACAAAAAAAAACCACGCGTTGTACGCATGGTCTTTTCTATTCGCTATGTTCCCTTAAGTTGTTGCTACACTTAAAGTAGGCAGCAACTGGAGGGAATTTTTATGCTCCAAGCTCACT
>NZ_JANEYT010000159.1 GCF_024357955.1 Photobacterium pectinilyticum | reverse complement strand
GCTTGGAGCATAAAAATTCCCTCCAGTTGCTGCCTACTTTAAGTGTAGCAACAACTTAAGGGAACATAGCGATTCAAAAACGTTTATTTCCAGATAGATGCTTGTTGCTGCGCTTCTAATTCTCGGTATTTAGCCTCATTGATAAGCATATTTATCGCAGAGCTCGTAACACCCGCTTCCCCAGATTGAAAATAGAGGCTGCGTAAATCATCAATGGCACTATCAACCTGCGCCAAAGGAACAGAATCATTAAGCTTTTCTACAGCTTCCCTTACCGAATCAACAAACCTCACGGCATCCTGCCAATCAGCTTCATCAGTAACTATTGAAGGGTCACAAGCCATTTTATCATCATGAGTCGATGTTTTAAGATCGTCAACAGGAGGTAGAAAAGCAGCGAGAACCCCAGCCCCCAAAGGAGAAATTAGCAGAGCAATAATAAAAAAATCAGTTCCAGAATGATATTTGCTCGTCGCATAAACAGCGGCAACCACAGACAATAACAACCATACAAAAGCAAAGATAATGCACATAACAGCCCCTTAGTGAATCGATTATCACTCATGCCATATATGTCGCAGCAACCTATTGAACGATCAACAATAATGAAATTCTTATATTGAAAAGGCGCAAAAGCAAAAGTGAACAACATTTGCTTAATATTCATACAACAAATCTTTACAAACTGTGATCTTTCTCGAAAATGCTCATATAACCATATGTTCTTTTGTAAATAATTGATCTAGAGAGAAATGATATTGAGACTGCACTTTTATGGGGGATAAGGCTGAAAATATGGGTTTACTTAATAGCTTAATAAAATCTGCTTGCATTACCCAAAACATGGGCATACCATTAATCGTAATTTAACGATGAATGGTAATAACGTCTAACTATGGCTGAATGCTTAACTAACCTTGATCCGATAGACTTGGATGAAGCGACTGAAAAAGAAATCGCTGCGTATGCGAAGGCCATGAGCCATCCTGCACGAGTTCGGTTGCTAAAAATTCTCGCAAGTGGTCAATGCTTAGGATCAGACCTTGTTGATCAGCTCGATCTTGCACAGTCGACTATTTCAGAGCACCTTCGGGTGCTCAAACAGGCAGGCTTGATTCACGCCGAGGTACAGCACCCGCGCACATGTTTCAGCATAAAACCAGAAGCTTTAAAAAGAATGAAAGACTTACTTGGCTATTTAGCCTAAGCGTCATAAATGCCTGAATGGGGTTGCTATCAGGCATTTTTTGTTACTAACATAATCGTTATTCGACGATAACCGATAATATTAAGGTACTTGTAATGGGTATATTTGAACGTTACCTCAGTGTCTGGGTAGGCCTGGCTATGGTTGCCGGGCTGTTAGGTGGCACCGCATTTCCTGCACTATTCACCTTCATGGGTGGATTAGAGTACGCCAATATTAACTTCATCATCGCTGTTCTCATTTGGCTGATGATATACCCAATGATGATGCAGATAGACTTTTCTTCTATCAAAAATATACACCGCCGTCCCAAAGGGCTAATCATTACTCTCACTGTGAATTGGTTAATCAAGCCTTTTACAATGGCGCTTCTGGCTATTCTTTTCATCAAACACCTTTTCGGTGGTTTTATGGGGTTGATTACGCCTGATCTGGCCAATGAATATATTGCCGGTATGATCCTATTAGGTGTTGCGCCTTGCACCGCTATGGTTTTTGTTTGGAGCCAATTAACCAAAGGTGACGCCAACTACACGCTTGTCCAAGTTGCGGTCAATGACTTGATTATGGTTGTAGCATTTGCACCGCTTGCCGCCTTCCTATTAGGTGTAACAGACGTCACAGTACCTTGGAGTACTTTAATCATTGCTGTGGTTTTGTACATTGTCATTCCGCTCGTTGCTGGACTGTTGACCCGAAAAGTTCTTCGTTCAGAGGAAGCATTACAGCGGCTCGGAAACAGGGTCAAGCCGCTTTCAATCCTTGGCTTAATCAGTACCGTTGTTTTGTTATTTGGCTTCCAAGCTCCTCAGATCCTGGCAAACCCACTTGATATCGTGTTAATTGCTATCCCCTTGATCATCCAAACATTCCTGATCTTTGCTATCGCTTACTACTGGATGTTCAAGTGGAAAGAACCGCATCGTGTTGCTGCACCCGGCGGCATGATTGGTGCCTCTAACTTCTTTGAGCTAGCCGTGGCTGTAGCTATCAGTTTATTCGGCCTACATTCAGGCGCAGCACTCGCAACCGTTGTCGGTGTACTGGTAGAAGTACCGGTCATGCTCGCGCTTGTAGCCTATGCCAATAAAACCCGCGACAAATTTCCCGTCGCTCACGCCTACTAATACCCCGATTTCAGATAATAAGTGCGACATTCATGGAAAGGTGTAGAAGAGGAAGCCAACTGCTGAAAGTGGTACGCT
>NZ_JANEYT010000158.1 GCF_024357955.1 Photobacterium pectinilyticum | reverse complement strand
ACTCAACACATTTCTCACAAAGGCGTACACCTTCGATACCGGCATCGATACCCGGGAACCAGATACCTGCTAGTGTTTCTTGGTCGTCACGATCAGCCGCATCAAACGCCAGCGCAAAGCGGTGGTACAAGTTTGCCCAAGACTCGAAGTAACCTTCAGCGTGACCACCACCAACACGGTTAGATGCCACACCCGGTGCATCTTGGTGTAGGTAACCCATGCCGCGCTCTAATAGACGAGATGGCTCGCCTTGCACTTCGTAGCGAAGTTGGTTTGGTTGCTCATCCCACCATTCGATAGACGCTTTAGAGCCGACGATGCGGATCTTCTGCTGGTGCATCGAGCCCGAGTTCACCGCTGATGCCCAAAGCGTGCCGACAGCGCCGCCTTTGAACTCCATCATTACGTGCGCGTTATCTTCTAACGGAGTGCGCGACTTGATGAAGCTCTGACGCATGCAAGATAGACGGTCAACCTCAAGGCCTGTCATCACTTCGCATAGGTAGAATGCGTGAGTACCGATATCACCCAGTACGTAAGTTGGGCCAGATACTTCAGGGCTTACACGCCACTTCAGGCCTGGATCGTTCAGTTCGTACTCTTCGTTGTGGAAGCCGTGGGCGAACTGCATGTTGATAACACGGATTTCACCTAGGTCGCCACGCTGAACCATTTCACGCGCCTGCTGAACCATTGGGAAACCGCTGTAACCGTACATCACACCGATAACGCGGTTGTTTTTCGCCGCAATTTCTTTCAGCTCTTCTGCTTCTTCGGTAGTGAAAGTGATTGGCTTTTCACACACTACGTGTAGGTTTGCTTCTAGCGCTGCTTTACAAATGGCGTAGTGGGTCGAGTTCGGCGTTGCGATAGAAACAGCTTGGATACCGTCTTCACGCTGTGCTTCTTGCTCGAACATCTCTTGGTAGTTGGCGTAGCAACGGTCGCTATCAAGGCCAAGGTTGTTACCGAAGTCACGGCAGCGCTCAGGATCAAGATCAAAAGCACCGGCTACCAACTTGAACAAACCATCACGCTGCGCTGCGTTACGGTGCGAGTAACCGATCTGGCTACCACGACCGCCGCCTACCATTGCCCAACGGATAGGTTGATCAAAATGACGTTCTTCATTAAACATGGCTTCACTCCTTGCCAGGGATCCCCATTATTTTTTGAGAGATACCTGCGTTTCAGATATTGGAATTAGATTGTTCTTGTTTACAGAGTTTTTATTCTCAGAGGCTCTCAGTAATAAGAGCCTCTTGGTTAATAAATTCTCGCTAAAGTGCAGCGTTTTTATAAGCCGAGACCTTAAACGCCACGACGCTGAGTAACTCGCCCTTCTTCCCAGTCAGCGACTTTCTTCGCAGTCTCTTCGTTGCGTGTCACTTCAGGCAAACCCACTTCCCACCAGCAGTCACACTTCGACCATGCCGCAGGAGAAACTGGGTCAATATCAACCACAATCACGTAAGTCCGGTCCGCTTCTTTCGCGCGGGCAAAGGCAGCATCAAACTCGTCAACAGACGTCAGTTTCTCGGAAATTGCACCTTGAGCTTCTGCGTGCTTAGCGAAATCGACGCGAGCCAGTTCGCCATCTGGGCGGCGGCAGTCTTCAAGTAGGTTGTTGAATGACTCGTTACCGGTGTTGTTCTGTAGTTTGTTGATAACCGCGAAACCGCCGTTGTCACAAACCACCACAATCATCTTGTGGCCAGTCAACACTGAAGAGTAAATATCTGAGTTCTGGATCAGGTATGAGCCATCACCGACCAGCACGACAACATCGTTGTCTGGGTTAGCAATTTTCGCGCCCCAGCCACCGGCAATTTCGTAACCCATGCACGAATAACCAAAATCGATATCGAACTTACCAATCTGGTAGTTCTGCCAGTTCATCGAAAGCTCAGCCGGTAGACCACCTGCAGCTGTCAGTACGGTATCGCCTTTTTCCATCGAGGTGTTCAGCTTGCCGATCACTTCCGCGTATGAAGACATACCCGGTAGCAAGTCACCCTCTTGCGGGTGAGTACGGCGGTGTACCAGGGCTTTCCACTCATCAGCTTCTGCTTTGGCTTTTGCCGACCACTCATCGCCTGAACGCCAGTCGCCAAGTAGAGCAGACAGTTTGGTCATGGATGTTTTCGCATCACCCAATACTGGGTAAGACATATGCTTGATAGCATCGAATTTCGCCACATTGATACTGACCAGCTTCATTTCTGGGTTCTTGAATACTGTCCAAGAGCCAGTCGTAAAGTCTTGCAGGCGAGTACCGATAGCCAGTACCACGTCAGCTTCATTAGCCATGTGATTAGCAGAATCTGAACCGGTTACACCGATTGGGCCAGCATTCAGTGGGTTGTCCTGAAGCATTGTGGCGCGGCCAGCAATGGTCTCGACCACAGGGATATTGTGC
>NZ_JANEYT010000157.1 GCF_024357955.1 Photobacterium pectinilyticum | reverse complement strand
TTCCGCGTTTAACCGGACGCCCTTTTCCCCAAGCTTTTCTCTACCCCTATTTTTACTCTACCTGTCCGGTTTGCGCTAGTTTTCTCATAGATTCACCTTTCAGCTCTATTCGGTGGCTATTGTGGATCAGCCTATCTAACAGAGCGTCAGCAACAGTGGCATTACCGATCATGTTGTACCACTCCTTAACCGGTAATTGACTGACCATGATCGTGCTGCTCGTTTGGTACCTATCCTCAAGAAGCTCTAGCAGATGGCCGGCATGATCTGGGCTAAGTTTCTCCATTCCCCAGTCATCTAAGATCAGGAGATCTTTTCGGGCTAGCGCCTGTAGCTGCTTTTGGTATGTGCCATCAAGGCGGCCTGAGCTAAGATCGTCTAGTAGTCGGCTGAGGCGGTAATATCGAGCACTATGCAGATGCTCACACGCTTGTCCCGCCAAGGCGCAAGCGAGGTAAGTCTTCCCTGCACCTGTTGGACCTGTGATCAGAACGTTTTGCTTCTTCTGAAGATACTTGCCAGTGAGCAGTTCACTTATTTGTACTCGCCTTAACCCTCGACCTTCTTCGTAGATAATTTGGCTAGCAAGCCCATCTAGCCTGAGCTTTGCCTGTCGTTTAAGTCTGAGGATCTTGGCTTGATCCCTACCTAGTATTTCACTTTCCAACAGCAGAGTGAGCCTCTCCTCGAAGCTCAGTTCAGCATAAGTGGAGGCTTGCTCTCGCTGCTGCTCTAACGCTGTCGCAGCATGACCAAGGCGCAGGACTTTGAGTTGTTCATTGATAGAGTTCATTGTGTGCTCCTAGTGATAACTATTCGGGCCGCGAACATTGCTGTGCTGGATGTCCGGTGTAATTTCTGGTGAGGCCGATAACCGACCCTCCCGGTGATTTTGCAGTAAGTTTCTGATGAACCGCAGGTACGGCTTGTTGACGATGAGGGCATCTTTGCAGGCTTGCTCAAGACGCTGCTCACTATGTTTGGTTGAGAGGTTCAGTAACCCCAGACAGCTACGGATGGCTTGTGCAGGATGGTCTTTAGACTGGAGCAGATGGCTGACGACTTCTCTCGTTGCGGGGCCGATCCTCGCCGCCCAACTCTGTAGCTTCTCCGGCGACCATTTCTGATACTGGTGGTTACTTGGCATATGTTCTGTGTAGGTACTTTGGCCACGCGCCTTTGCGCTTGTTGGGTGTTGAGCAACGCATTGACCTTGATGGTAGATCCGGACAAGTTTACGACTGGCCTCAAGTTGAACATGCTGTCCAACCAACTGGTGTGGGACAGAGTAGTAATGCTGCTTATATTCGATATGGTAGTCCGGCCCCACCTTGGCTTGCTTGAACTCTGTATATAGGAAGCGTTCCGCTGGCAGAGGTCGTAAGGCAGGTTTGTCCAGTGTGTTGAACAGCTCAGTCCGGCTAGCATCCAGCTCTTTCATTCGCCGCTGATTCAATGACTGCATGAGCTCTTTGATAGCCAGGTTCAGTTCTCTGAAGGTATGGAAGACCTCATTCCGCAGCCGCATCATGATCCAACGCTCAACAACAAGAACCGCATTCTCAGCCTTGGCCTTATCTTTGGGTTTGTATGGCCGTGCCGGCATGACTGCGGTTTGATAGTGGTAGGCGAGCTGGCGGTAACTGTCATTAAGCTTCGGCTCATAACGATCTGTTTTGGTGACAGCAGCCTTAAGGTTATCTGGTACCAGCAATGCAGGAACACCACCGAAGTGCTCGAAGGCATTGGCATGTGCCTCTAACCAGTGCTCTAGCCTTTGGCTTTCACAGGCCTCGACGTAGGTGTAGTTTGAAGCGCCCAGTGTTGCTACGAAGATTTGAGCGTTACGAACTTCTCCTGTCTCTGGGTTGATGATCGGGATGGTGGGGCCACAGTAATCGATAAAGAGCTTATCTCCGGCCAGATGGCTCTGGCGCATACTGCGCTTTTGCTTTTTAAGCCAACGACGATAGTGCTCACAGTACTGACTGTATCGATAAGCACGTTCTTGATGCTCAGCGACATATTCTTCCCATAACAACTGCTTAGTCATTGGGGGACGGCGTAGTTCTTTGTGGATATAGCTAAAGCTTGGCATCACCTTGCTGAGGCATGTGGTTTTAGCACGATAGAGCACTTGAGCAAGTTGAGCTTCTGAGTGGTTGTCTGGCAACGGCCAACCAACGCCATAGTGCTCAAAGCGAGTGAGGATCTCGGAGATCGTTGAGCGGCTTACTTTAGTACAGGAAGCGATTTTTCTGAGTGATAGGTGACACTCGTATTTGAGGCGCAATACCTCTTTGATTTTGTCCATAGACGTTCTCTTTTTCGGCATTCTCACTTCCTTGCTGCGTTAAAATCGACAACAAAGATTGTGAGGCATTGATTTAAAAGAGAAAAGATTGGAGTTCCGGAGTATCCGGACAGGGTTTCCGCTAAACCGGACAGTGATTCCGGAGT
>NZ_JANEYT010000156.1 GCF_024357955.1 Photobacterium pectinilyticum | reverse complement strand
CCTATTAGTCTATGCTCTAAATGCAAAGTATCTCCTGCATGCTCGTTGTATGTCCGGTTCTTATTCGGGGGTTATGGTTAATTATCTCAGTGATTAGGCATGTGTGAAACCGAGATATAATTTAAACCCGCATGCTTGGGCATAACTAACTAAAGTTTTAAGGCTGGGATTTGAGCGGCCTGATTCTAAACGAGAAATATTCGGAGCTTTTGTCCCCATTCTTTCGGCGACTTCACCTTGAGTTAACCCTGATTTTTTTCTCATCATTATAAGAGAACTAATAAACTCAAACTCAGGGCCTAAATCATCATAAGCTTTCTTTACTTCTGGATTTTGAAGGGCATTCTTTTTTAATGCAGATAAACTCATAATTTCACCTTTTTCTCTCTAACCAACTCTATCTCTTGCTTTGGAGTCTTATTCGACTTTTTCACAAAGGCTCTTAAGCTAAACCTAGCATCGAAACCAGAACCTCCTCCTGTTTATCCCATTTTTAAGTGCCACGTCTGCCCCCCCAAAAAACGCGGTACGTTAGTGGTGGTTATGTTGAATTGGCCACGAACGGGCGTGAAGGTGTAACGTTCGGACGATAGTTACCTATCCACAAAATCGGTGAGTGACTCGAATTCACTTTGGCCTTTCAGATACCTAAAATGCAAATCACAAGCGTAAAAAAGCCGTCATAGCTATGGCTGGTATTAGCTATGACGGCTATTCAAATAGCTTATAAATAAGAATAAGCTCAGAGTATTATCTACAAAAATATCAATAATTCAACACAAAATGAAATATTGTTTTACTATTTTTAATGCAATGGTGGTTATACTTCATCAGCCACGAACGAGCGTGATCATGTAACAACCAAAGACAAGAAAGGCCGCCATTGGCGACCTTTCTGCAAATCGGTTTACGGGTGTTATGTTTAATCGTAAACGTTACAAGTGAGGCATTAACGATTTAAAGCAAGCTTAACTTGTTTAGTAACATCATCTAAACGTTCTCCATAAATATATGCCCCCTCATCAACGGTTTTGTCGCAAAATTATACTGAAGTACAAATGACTGTTTTCCAAATACAACTAGGCTGCTAGGTTATAAAACTGTTCCCAAGCTGGCATCTCGTCATGATTATCTTGCTGGTTCTTAATTATTGACCACAGCTCAATACCTGCCAATGTAGCCTTTGCACCTTCATCTGATTTCCACCCTAAGCACTGATGCATTTTGCCTTTCACTTTTCGATGACTTTGCTCGACAATATTGTTCAGGTACTTAACCTGAAGCACTTCAATCAAGCTGAGTATCATCCCTGCTAGCCAGAGTTGGATATTGATATTGTGTAGAGCCAATGCGTTGGCACTTTGTCAGGTAAGCCGTTCTGCCCTATGGCCTTGGTGAAAAAGGCTCGAGCCGCCTTTTCGTCGCGGCGGTCACAGAGTAAAAAGTCGATGATGTTACCGTGCTTATCTACGGCTCGGTAGTAATACTTCCACTGACCTTTGACGTTAATGTAAGTCTCGTCCATCCGCCACGAAGAGGCGACAGGCTTCTTTCTTCCGCGAGCTCGATGCTCCAACAGTGGCGCATATTTTAGTTGAGTGATCCGCTCTGCCATGATCTCTTCGATTTCACGGTAGCTGAGTTTATAAGAAACGTAATAGCGCACAACGAGGAGGATGATGTCGGAAGGAAAATGGCGACCGGAAAAGTTGATAGTCATAATGCTAAAGGTAATGAGTGCTGACGGAGATCCTAACTCAGCACTCCTGTTTGCGGCATAACCACACTATACCTGATGGGGCTTACAAACAGCTTTTTGATATAGAAGATAATGATATATTGAAAAATTCAACCTATCCCACTGAACACAGAAAAAATAACCTATACAATCAAAACCTTAAACCGAAGGCATTGCTGTAAAGTAGATTGGATAAGAAGAATGATTCAAGATATAAAGCTGTGATCTTTATAAGCAATTAACAGTTCAAATTTATTACATTTATGAATACAGGAAGTTTTCTATATGCAAATTATCAACAAGCTGCTGTTCGCATCTATTACTTTACTTAGCCCACTGCAAGTACTCGCTGTCGATATTAATCAAGATACGCTGTGTACAGCTAAAAGCTGGAAGGCGGCTGACAATGCAGCTAAGTGTAAGGAAGGAAGCAAAATAGCTTTTCTCCCAAACTCATTTGGGAATGAGCAGCTTCCAGTAATGTTCATAGCATTAAATTGTGATTTACGCTTCGATGTGAGTCTAACCAATGGTGGTGCAGTGTGTATATTTAAGCCAGTGGAAAACGTCGTTGAAGCATCATAACAAAGCGCTCAACCGTGACTAAAAACGCTTGGCATTTTCGCTTCGTTCGTAAACGTTTATGCCAATTTTTTAACACGTTAGCTTAGTATGAAGGTAAGCGGGTAATTCTACCCACCTAGCTATTGAAGGGCCCTTTGCTATAGGGCAGCAGATCGCTGATATCACAGCC
>NZ_JANEYT010000155.1 GCF_024357955.1 Photobacterium pectinilyticum | reverse complement strand
CGAGTCCTCAAAGGGTATCAAAAATGTGTTCAAGAGAGTGGATCAACCTGACCAGTTAATTTTCCAGTTTGGTATAAGCAGCAAGTCGAGAGTAAGGATTTGTTCTGTTGGTACGGTGGTTGGTTATGAATCGTGTTAAGCAAAGCGGTATGACATTAATCGAATTGATGCTGGCCATGTGTCATGGGGACAGTGTTGCTGATGGTCTTGTCCAGCGTTTTCGCTAATGGGTTCAGTACATCAAATCGTATTACCCAGCAGCTTAATTTTGATAGCCAGTTTCACGATTTGAATCAGTTTATCCGTAACGATCTGCGCCGTGCGGGCTTTGCGATTGAAGGTACTAGAGCTGGTGCCGTTAAGTGGAAAGATTCCCCGCAGACTGTGTTTGTTAACGCAGCCCGTGATTGCTTAGCTTATGCCTATGAGTATACAGATGGTGGAGTAGATAAAGTTCATTATTCATCTTTGTATTTGAATGACAGTAGCGAATTGAAATTGTACACCAAACAGAAAAGTATTACTGAACCGCCTAAAAATATCACTGCAGCCTGTACTGGTGGAGAGGTGATCTCAGTGAGTTCGGAAATTCAGTTAGCCAGCTTTGTGGTAGACATTTCTCTGTTTCCGGCTATAGCTGTCGCTATGTCTGCTAGCTCACCGGTCAATGGAGCCCAAGATAGTAGCCAGTTGAACGTTACCGTAGTGAATTAATTCGGAGAAGGATATGAGACGTCAGCAAAATGGATTTGTCACCCTGACAGTGACTTTAATGCTCATGATACTGGGAACGTATGGTTTATATCAGTCTGTCGAAATGAGCCACTATAACGTCAAGCGTTTTCAGAATGTTCTCTCGGCTAAAAAGAGTCATTGGATAGCCGAGGGGGGCTTGCAGTGTGCGTTTGCTGTTAACCAGATAACAGTGGGGGATCCTCAAACGCGTTCGTATAACGCTTGCGACGATCTGGTCTTAGGTCAAAGTGGTGATGAAAATCGTCTGACATTGGCTGTCACGGGGCAGCAAATTGGAACGGGGAGTTTATATACACTCACTAGCACAGTATCTGAAGAGAAAGGCCCAGGTCAAAGAAAGGTTGCAAAGGAAGTTAAGGTCGAAAATGTTTCACCGATGCCTGGGATTTTCAAGACCTCGTCAATTTTTACCTTGAGAGGGGACTTTGAATTTTTGCCCAATCACAATGATGGAGAATGTATAACCATGATTGTGAAAGATCTTAATAATTTCAAGCATACAGATAGCACGAGTAATTCAAAAGTAATCGTCCAAGATGGCGATGGGTATAGTGCAGAGCAACTTCCTACAAGCGTTGATTTAGATGCAGTGAATAATACTGCGAAGTTGACTAGCGCACAGACATGCCGTTCAGGCTATCAAAGTTTTGCAAAGGTTGGGACTGTCTGGCCTTTGGCTAAAGATATTCTAGAAGAACCTGACATGGATATGTTCAACGATTTTTTTGGTGTGCCTAAGAGTGAATGGGAGAGCGTGAAGAACAATGGTACTTTCCATGTGATAAGCCCTCCCAAAGGTGAGAGCTTGATTCCAGATTGTGCCGAGCAAATTAATACCGCATTTAAAAATGGTGATAGGTCATTTTGGGTGGAAGGGAGTTGCTACATTACTTCTACATCAGAGGAGGCTGGCTTGAAGCCTTTCAACTTATCAACACCTGCCATACCTATGCCTGATACTGATTCTGCTTTGATAGTGGTTCAGGATGGGGCGGTTTTTCATAATGGTCAATTGGGACTGTCTGGCTTGCTCTATCAGTTCAAGACGAATGACAGTAAGAGTACTTTAGTCTCTGCGGATATGGTTTCCTCTTGTTATAAAGCATCAGTGTGTGGAGATTCTTTTCATGAAACACCATTTAAGAATACGGCATTTTATGTTGCTGGTTCCTTGCATACTTTTGGTGGGGTTGCGGTAGATATGGAAGGCATGAACTTTATTGCCAATGCAGGGTTTAAAGCCCAATACAATGATAAGTATTGGAAGGACAGATTACCGACGACGATAAATACAATAGTGCAATGGCAGCAGGGAACGTGGCGTGATTTTCAATAGAGTAAGAAATAACCAAGGATTTAGCTTAATTGAAGTACTGGTTTCTCTAGCCATTGTGGCGGTGGCGGTGTTGGCGATGATTAAGATGCAGTCTTACTACGAGCGCGAAGGTGAAACCGCTGCAAAAGGGCTTATGGCCATCCAAATTGGTGAAAACCAGTTGGAGCTAATGAAGCCGTTGTCTTATGCCGATATAAGCCTGAACGTTATTTCCGGAACGGTTAGCCGAGCGGGGACAGCATTTGATTGGCAACAGGCTGTACGTTCGAAAACACTGGCGACTGCAGGTGATGTGAAGCAAATTGAAGTTACGGTCACCTGGGAAGATCGCTGGCAGCAACCACAGAGTGTTTCCCTTGCGACAATCCGAACACAATATTGAGTGATATTTTATCTAAAATGCACGCTGTGGTTACTTATTGAGCGAGCGATCATTTATTTGCAAAAATCTATTGCCCTCTCGAATTCTCTCCCTATAATGCGTCCTCACTGACACGGAGCACGGCAACTTAAGCCGCTATCCAGTCAGTATTGTTCTTTAACAATTTGA
>NZ_JANEYT010000154.1 GCF_024357955.1 Photobacterium pectinilyticum | reverse complement strand
ACACGTCATCGGTTTGAAAATAGAGCCATCGAGTACAGTTGCTATCTCCACCGCATGAACCGACTTCGAAAGTCGTTGCGTATTCCGGCGATTGTGATCTAGGATTCCGCTTTTATCCGATCACCCTTTTACCTACTTTTTCTCTACCCTTATTTTTACTCTAAGTGATCGGATTGCACCAGTTTTCGCATAGACTCTCCTCCCAGCTCGATTCGGTGGCTGTGGTGTATCAGACGATCTAACAGTGCATCGGCAACGGTGGCATTGCCTATCATGTTGTACCACTCCTTTACTGGTAGCTGGCTGACAACGATAGTGCTATTTACTTGGTATCGATCTTCAAGCACTTCCAGCAAGTGCCCCGCATGATCTTGAGACAGTTTTTCCATCCCCCAGTCATCAAGGATGAGTAACTGCTTTTTTGCCAGAGTCTGTAGCTGTTTTTGATATGTGCCATCCAAGCGACCTGTACTCAGGTCATCCAGTAGACGGCTCAGACGATAGTAGCGAACCATGTGTTGCTGCTCGCAAGCCTGAGTTGCAAGGGCGCAAGCGATATAGGTCTTGCCTGCACCTGTCGGGCCTGTCACCAAGATGTTCTGGTGTTTATGAAGATAGCCACCGGTCAGTAGTTCACTGACCTGCTGGCGTTTGAGCCCGCGGCCTTCCTTGTACAGGATTTGGCTTGGCTGGGCATCCAGCCTTAACTTTGCCTGGCGTTTCAGGCGTTGGATCTTGGTTTGGCTGCGGTTGAGTAACTCACTTTCGAGCAGCAGGCCCAAGCGCTCCTCGAACGTCAGCTCAGCATACGTGGAGAGTTGCTCTTGTTGCTGCTCCAGTGCGGTGGCGGCATGGCTTAGGCGAAGGGCTTTAAGTCGTTCATTCAGTTGGTTCATCGTTATCTCCTAGTGGTAACAGTCGGGGCCACGCACATTGCTGTGAACAAGTTCTGGAGTCACTGTCGTGTCGTGGCTGAGTTGGCCTTCGCGATGATTAACCAACAGATTTTTGATGAACTGGAAGTAAGGTTTGTTAACCAGAAGGGCGTCTTTACAGGCTTGCTCAAGGCGGCATTCACCATGCTTCTGACTTAAGTTCAACAACCCAAGGCAGCTCCGGTATGCCTGCTCTGGGTGCGGCTTCGACATCAGTTGAGCGTTCACCACCTCCCGTGTGGCACTGCCGATGCGACCACCCCAGCGCAGTAGGCGTTCCGGTGACCATTTTTGGTGTCGGTGATTCTCGGGCATATGTTCGGGATATGTGCTCATCCCTCTTTCTTTCGTGCTTCTGGCATGCTGCGCGACAAGGCTCCCCTGAGAGTAAATCTGCACCAGCCTCGAAGTGGCCTCCAACTCTATATGTTGGCCGACTAACTGGTGTGGTACCGAGTAATAATGCCGTTGGTACTCGATATGGTAATCAGGGCCGACCTTGGCCCGTTTTGTTTCGGTGTAGAGATAACGCTGGATGGGAAGTGGCTTTAATGCCGGTTTGTCCAGGGTTTCGAAGAGGGCCTTCCTGCTGGCGCCAACTTGCTTCATCTCTCGCTGGTTGAGCTCATCCATGAGCTCCCTGATACTCAGGTTCAGCTCTTTGAAGGTATGGAAGGTTCGATGGCGCAGGCGCATCATGATCCAGCGTTCAACCAGTAACACCGCGTTTTCCGCCTTCGCCTTATCTTTGGGTTTATAAGGGCGGGCAGGCATGATGGCGGTTTGATAATGATGCGCCAGCTTTTGGTAGCTGTCATTGATCGTTGGCGCATAGCGGTCTGCCTTGCTGACGGCGGAACGCAGGTTATCAGGCACCATGAGTCTGGGGACGCCACCGAAGTGCTCGAAGGCATTGGCATGCGCTTCCAGCCAGTAGACCTTTCCCTGTCCCGGGAAGGCTTCGACATAGGTGTAGTTAGATGCACCTAAGGTGGCAACAAAAACCTGAGCCTGGCGCACTTCTCCGGTATCAGGGTTAACAACAGGGATGGTTGGGCCGCAGTAATCGATGAAGAGCTTGTCGCCTGCGGTATGGATTTGTCTCATGCTGCGCTTTTGTTTTTTAAGCCAGCGGGTGTAGTGCTCGCAGAACTGATTGTACCGGTAAGCTCTCTCTTGGTGCTGCTCATAATATTCCTGCCATAAGAGCAGTTTGGTCATACCTTTGCGTTTGAGTTCGACAAAACACTGGGCGAAGTCAGGTATAGCCTTGGATTGGCTTGCACCCTTAGGGTGATAGAGCGCCCGAGTAAGTTCAGTGTCTGAGCAAGCCTCGGGAAGCGGCCAGCCAATGTGGCTCTGCTTGAAGCGCGTGAGGATTTCAGAGACGGTGGAGCAACCTATTTTCAGGCAGGAAGCGATGTTGCGGTTGGACAGCCCGCAATCAAATTTCAGGCGTAACACCTCTTTAATTTTGGTCATCGGTATTCTCTTTTTTGGCATTGTCACTTCCTTGCAACCATCTGATGTATAGCAAGGATAGTGAGCTGTTGATTTAAAAGAGAAAAAGTATGGATTCCGGCGATTCCGATCATAGATTCCGGAGTTAGGTGAAAATTGGCCGGATAATCCCGGAATCGGTGATCGGTTTAAACCGGAACCCCCTGTGTCAGCATGGTTGTCGCCTTAGAATTTAATTCATTACGGAGACAAATATGCCTAAACCCTCAATTGACC
>NZ_JANEYT010000153.1 GCF_024357955.1 Photobacterium pectinilyticum | reverse complement strand
ATTGTTAGGTTTTTTCTCTAACCCGGACACAGTAGACACGCTTTCCGTTGTCGGAATAATCATGCTCTTCAACAATTATGGAGCGTTTTCGTACCAAATCACAGCTGCGTTTAATGCAAGCACTGCCATTGTTGGTGTTTGTTGTATCTAGTGGCTTGTTTATTTACGGCGATACCAATAATGGTGCAACGTTTTTGGCTTCTGTGATTGCGATGGTGTGTTATATCATGGTTCGCCCATTTGAAACTGTGTCAGACCTCAGTTTAGAACCAGTAAAATAAAATAAAATAAAAGGGATAAGCTATTTCTATAGCTTATCCCTAAATTTTCAAGGCCTGCCTTATTTTCCTTTATTGCGCGATAAGAATTCTCTCTCAAATTCTCTTTTCTCTTTCTCATACTCCTTTTTCTGCAGCTCGACCCACTTATCACTAATTCTAACGCGACGTTTTTCATGAGCTTCTTTATAGGAATAATGGTCAGTGGTACGGTCGAAGTTAGACCATTCATAGTGAGCCCAAACATAAACATAGTTAGGCGATAGTGAAGTGATATGTGGAACTTTACAATGATTGACCGTCTTGATCTTAGAAAGATCAATCATGCTGTTGTTTGCTTGCTCAAAATACACGTTAACAGCATTAGCGTTACTGGCTTGCTTATCGGTGATATCGACACAGAGGTCAAAACTATAGGTTGCTGCCCTTCGAGTATCATTGAAATAGCGGTTAACGTTAAAAGTCTCAAAAGATTGATTTTTGTTGTTATAGCCACTGAGTTTTAGGACTGGAAATTTAACTTTCTCATTTCCTAGGTCAATAATTGCGTAAATTAGTACACCGTGATCATCACTATAGGTCAATACTTGTTTCGAGAACCCCAGGGGCAACATGGATTTATTGGCAACCCAGGAGAGTTCAGCAAATGGACCCGGATTTATAAGTTCGTTATTTGCCCGGTCACCCTTTCGTTTATAATCACTTTGGTGACGAAACGTTCGCGCACCATTATAATTGTAATCATAATCACTGTCGTAAAAAGCACTACTACCATTGTTTATCCTGTTGATAAACCATTTATGGTAATCTAGCCCTTCAAACATGCGGAAATCTGCCGCGTGGTTAAATTCATCACCGTAGTAGTGATCGGTTCGAATATCGATACTGATAAATCCGTCACGATCACTTTGATACGGTGTGACCTCTAGCACCTTCATCGTATCGTTGACAGCAATGATGTCAGTCAGTTTTGTCTGGATACCGTGATTTATTATGTCGTTTTGCTCTCTTTGCCGCGCTTGCTCCAGAAGGCGTTCGGCCTCTTTTTTGGCACTTTCAATGGCATCTTCGTGGGCTTTTTTAATGCGTGCTGACTGAAGCAGGTATCCTGGCTCAAAGACAATTCTAGAGCTTTCACGTAAATGGTTTAGCTCTATCAAAATCTCTCGCTGCCTATTTTCGAGCTTGGCAACCTCAACATGGGTCATGTTGTCTTTGTTACGGGACTGTAATCCAATAAGCTGCCGGCGAAGGAGCGAGTTTTGCCGTGTCATTTCTTCGAGTTTTGCTTGTGTTTGAGTATCTGTGTCAATGCGGGCAAGGCGCTTATCGAGCTCGGCTTCATCCAGTGAAACTTGGGCTTTTACAGTCAACACCGAATGGTTATCGACGTCCGAAATGGTATCACTCAGCACGTTGACTTTAAGCAATGATGCACCCAGCATGTCAACTGATTCAGAGTATTGATCACCATCAAGAGCCTTAGTCACAATAATATGACTACCCATTTTAGTGACTGCCTGCTCAGTGATTTGAGCAATGGCCCCTGCTCGGGCTGACTGGCGTGACTCGTTAGCACCCATACGATAGTCAACTGAATACAGATCAGTAATGATGTTCGCATAGCTAAAGCTCGATGAAATGAGTACACCAGACAACACAGCAAATTTGGCAAATTTATTCACTAATATCATCCTTCTTTATGATCAACTGTTTTGATACTAACAAAATGAAGTCAAACCTCTTAAATCAAGTCTTGTGATCAATCGCTAAATTAATTAAAAGCTTTATAAGCTAATTTGTTGGCCATTTATAGTAGCGGTAGAGTTAGCCAATGTGACTTCAGAGCGGATACGGTTAGTCTTACTGTCATAATGGAAAAAGTTGTTACTCGCCATGTGCTGAAGGAACATGAGTGGAACAAACTGTTGGATATCATCTAAGGTAGTATCCAACGTTAAAGAGCCGTTTAGGTTATCCAGTACAGAAAATGCGTTATCTCGTGTTACACCATTATGTTCAGGATATTCTAAGGAGAGATCTATAGACGTAACGCCATAAGGACTTTCTAAGGCTGGTACTTGCAACGATAGGCTGGCGGCATCATCAGCAAGACCGACCAAAGTGGTCAAAAATTGCAGCTGGTTGTCTGGATTATGCGTACCATTAAATTTGGTGACACTATCGATCATGTCGATAAGGTTTTCAGAGCGCCAGTTAGCTAACTTTAGGTTAGCGTTGATGTTACTATATGATCCCATTGAATCGGCAGTTAACGTCAAATTAGTATCAATTTTTTCACCAGCAAGAGTAATAGACTTAATAGATTCTAGGTTGCTAACCCAAGGCTGGCTGCCTAGTGAAACACTTTCTATTTTTATTCGGTTAATCACTTCACCATCATGAGTTTCGAACTGGCTCACAACATCATCTATGACGATAGGCGCACCGCTCACACTCATCATTATGCTGTTTGGTATTGCAACGGTGACTTGGTTATT
>NZ_JANEYT010000152.1 GCF_024357955.1 Photobacterium pectinilyticum | reverse complement strand
GAGCCGGATATCGACTCTCTACTTCCTTGGAACTTCTCTCATTAATAATCGCCCCGTGGAATCATGGGGCGGATACACAGCATTGAT
Source organism: Photobacterium pectinilyticum (assembly GCF_024357955.1). GTDB lineage: Bacteria > Pseudomonadota > Gammaproteobacteria > Enterobacterales > Vibrionaceae > Photobacterium > Photobacterium pectinilyticum. The sequence goes on along the minus strand of NZ_JANEYT010000152.1, from coordinate 3,081 downwards.
GAAGTCAACAAGCATTAAAAAAGCTCAAGTTCTTCAACTTGAGCTTAATCACATGCCGCTAGCATAAGAGACCTAGTTTTCCCAATCTCGATTCTGCAGTACGACACGATAACCATCAAGATCTTCAAACGTTTTCCCGACCTGCTCCCAATATGGGTTACTTGACTCAACGACCGAAAAACCAGCATCGATCATTTTCCGACAAGCCCGTTCCCAAGCCTGGCTGCAATCAACATAAAAAACTAATAAGTGTTCATGGCTGGGGGCTTGACCCACTACAGAACCAATCTTATGAACAAACTCGATATGATATGGGTGATGCTTATGCCCTAGAACGACACCATCAAAACCTTCGTAATCGTCAAATTGCTTTAATAAATCAAAACCCAGTGCCTGTCGGTACATGGCTGCAATTTGGGATACATTGTCTGTTGGTCTGACCACTCTTAATGTCGAATCTTGCGGTATCATATTGAAATTTAACTCCATTTAACTTGCTACAGAGTTAGTGTATTCCCCAGCCCCATCTTATTCAACCACGTTAATAATGATGGCGCATATTCCATGATATTAATCACATTTTGGAGCTTCCATACAAGCCGTTCTTGATTGAGTTCTTAAGTACAAGAGATACTGAAAGCCAAGCAACGTAGATATATACTAAAGTGAAAAGTGGCATCATATGCCACTTTTCATCCTATCTCAGTGCTTTAAATCTCCATGAGCTAACAAAGATAAGGCATCCGCAGAATATTTCTTAAAGCTAATGTCTGCCTTTTTCTGAGGGTAAACATACTTAATAACTTTCACAATATATTTTGCGACAACTTCACCACAAGGGCTTTTTTCATCATACCAAAATGTATCAATATCTTGTTTTTTCCCTATATCCCACTTCATATCAGTACGGACAAACTGATGATCTGCAGGGATTTGTAATAAATCACGGTACATAATCAGACTCCAATTTATTGTTTCACTGAAGCCATAATTCCATATTTTATTTATGGGCTTTTCTTCACATGTCACAATTTAATAAACCAACCAACTACCGACATCACACTCTAAGCCCATACCGACAACCTACTGATACCCCAAAGCACCAGAACGCTTACCCCTCCTTACAATGATCTCGTTATCGCTTATTGGACTCAGATCGCAGCTCAAAACATGATTTACCCCATAAGAAACCATCGACAAAAAACGTCTCTTCTGTCGGTTCCGTAAGCAGGTTTAATACTATTGTTTGGTTGAGTTTCGCATTGATCTAAAATGCGACAATATAGTCAAACATCGGTATGACCCAATTGCCGGTCTCATAGCTGTTTGGCAATAAATTTATGCTGATCCGGTCAAAAACTTCAGCCACAGCCTAGCTGGGCTCTCTGGCAATAGCACTTCAAAGTGAACAACAGCAAGCACCAGAAAGCGTTACTTTTCAATAAATTCACTTGTTTTGACTCCAGAGCCACCCACTAAGAACTGACGTTAGCAATGGTTAAGTGAAAAAAAGTCCAATTTCAATTTGCGGCAGGAGGAAAACACTTTTTTTTCACGCATTGTAGGTATAATAGCGCCAGTTTAATTCTCATCGGTAACTAATGGAAAGCTATGAGCAAAGTGTTTACCTTCCTAAAAGGGATGGCTATGGGAGCGGCTGATGTCGTACCGGGAGTCTCTGGCGGAACAATCGCATTTATTACAGGCATTTACGACACACTTCTTGAAAGCATTCGACGCGTTAATCCAAGCTTGATTGGCCTTTGGCGCAAAGAAGGGTTCAAGGCTGTCTTCAATCATATTAACGGTACATTCCTTGTCCTGTTGCTCTCGGGGATCCTGACCAGCATTTTTACTCTTGCTAGAGTCATTACCTGGATGCTTCATACACACCCTATCCCACTGTGGTCATTTTTCTTTGGCTTAATCATCATCTCAGTGATCCATATGTTCAAACAGATCACTCACTGGGGAGCTTCGCGGATCATTGCGGTGATTGCCGGCGCGCTTTTCGCCTACGGCATTACTGTTCTTCATCCGCTTACGCTTGAGCCAACTCACGTTAACATTCTACTGGCAGGCTCTATTGCCATCTGTGCCATGATTTTACCTGGCATATCCGGTAGCTTCATTCTGTTGCTACTGGGCATGTACACACCGATTCTTGGTGCAGCAAGATCACTGGATATTGTCACTTTAGGTCTGTTTGCTTGTGGTTGTGTTATTGGGCTTCTTACCTTTTCGCACATTTTGTCGTGGGTGTTGCGCAACTACCGCGATATCGCACTCACATTCCTAACAGGATTAATGCTTGGCACCTTAAGTAAGATTTGGCCTTGGAAAGAAACATTGACTTGGAGAACTAACTCCAGTGGCGAGCAAGTTCCCTTGATTGAGCAGAACTTGTCCCCTTTCAGTTTTGAACATGTAACTGGGCAGCCCGCTCTACTAGGCTATGCCGTTGTTGCCATGTTACTGGGAATCGGCATTGTGTGGGGCCTTGAGAAAGTCGCTGACAAATAGCCGCTCTCTGTTTCCCTAAAAAGGATACCGCTATGTACAGCACCTTTAGTCTCTTGACTAAGGGTGCTTTTTTATTTGCGTTGATTTACACAGCGAGACACACACTTTCATTCAGCTTGTTAGTATAACTTCCAACAACCAATACCAACCTACATAAGTATTTAATCAGTCTTGCAGGTTAAAGATTAACCTCGATAAGCTGCTATGCCTGCTTATCAAATAAGCTTTAGTGAGTGTCAATTATGAAGAAAACATATTTCCTTTACCTAGCCCTCGTTCTGTCATCAGCATCTACACTAGCTAACAGCGTGTTGGACTTTCATCTTGCCACTGCTGGCGAAAAATCATCTGCTGCCACCTATCAGTTAACACTGGCTGAGCTAGATGAACTCACACCACTAGAAATGCAGTTAACTACCTCTGGTGACAAGTCAGCTACTGCAGCGCATACCGTCCATAGTTTACCGGACACCAGCTCACAATGGCGTTGTTGAACAAATCCTGGGAACCTTTTGGTAGCGCGATGATCTGATCCCTCGACACAGTGAAGGGAGCAGA
>NZ_JANEYT010000151.1 GCF_024357955.1 Photobacterium pectinilyticum | reverse complement strand
AGCCTGGCGATGTCCTACTCTCACATGGGGAGACCCCACACTACCATCGGCGCGCTTACGTTTCACTACTGAGTTCGGCATGGGATCAGGTGGGTCCATAATGCTATGGTCGCCAAGCAAATTCTGTATATCTACCGCCTACTGGCAGTAAATAGCAATCTGGGAAAATCTGACTAGTTCTCAGCACATCATTCAAGTGCTCGTGGAGTCCGTAAAAACCCCTTGGGTGTTGTATGGTTAAGCCTCACAGGCAATTAGTACAGGTTAGCTCAACGCCTCACAGCGCTTACACACCCTGCCTATCTACGTCGTAGTCTTCAACAACCCTTTAGGAACCTTATAGGTTCAGGGATGACTCATCTCGAGGCTCGCTTCCCGCTTAGATGCTTTCAGCGGTTATCGATTCCGAACTTAGCTACCGGGCAATGCGTCTGGCGACACAACCCGAACACCAGAGGTTCGTCCACTCCGGTCCTCTCGTACTAGGAGCAGCCCCTCTCAATCATCCAACGCCCACGGCAGATAGGGACCGAACTGTCTCACGACGTTCTAAACCCAGCTCGCGTACCACTTTAAATGGCGAACAGCCATACCCTTGGGACCGACTTCAGCCCCAGGATGTGATGAGCCGACATCGAGGTGCCAAACACCGCCGTCGATATGAACTCTTGGGCGGTATCAGCCTGTTATCCCCGGAGTACCTTTTATCCGTTGAGCGATGGCCCTTCCATTCAGAACCACCGGATCACTATGACCTGCTTTCGCACCTGCTCGAATTGTCATTCTCGCAGTCAAGCGGGCTTATGCCATTGCACTAACCTCACGATGTCCGACCGTGATTAGCCCACCTTCGTGCTCCTCCGTTACGCTTTGGGAGGAGACCGCCCCAGTCAAACTACCCACCAGGCACTGTCCGCACCCCGGATAACGGGGCGACGTTAGAACATCAAAACTACAAGGGTGGTATTTCAAGGACGGCTCCACCATATCTAGCGACATGGTTTCAAAGCCTCCCACCTATCCTACACATGTAGGTTCAATGTTCAGTGCCAAGCTGTAGTAAAGGTTCACGGGGTCTTTCCGTCTAGCCGCGGGTACGCAGCATCTTCACTGCGATTTCAATTTCACTGAGTCTCGGGTGGAGACAGCGTGGCCATCATTACGCCATTCGTGCAGGTCGGAACTTACCCGACAAGGAATTTCGCTACCTTAGGACCGTTATAGTTACGGCCGCCGTTTACCGGGGCTTCGATCAAGAGCGTCGACCGAAGTCTAACCCCATCAATTAACCTTCCGGCACCGGGCAGGCGTCACACCGTATACGTCATCTTTCGATTTTGCACAGTGCTGTGTTTTTAATAAACAGTTGCAGCCACCTGGTATCTGCGACTGCCAGCAGCTGAGGGAGCAAGTCCCATCACCGCCGGCAGCGTACCTTCTCCCGAAGTTACGGTACCATTTTGCCTAGTTCCTTCACCCGAGTTCTCTCAAGCGCCTTGGTATTCTCTACCCGACCACCTGTGTCGGTTTGGGGTACGATTTCTTATAATCTGAAGCTTAGAGGCTTTTCCCGGAAGCATGGCATCAATGACTTCACCACCGTAGTGGCTCGACATCGGGTCTCAGCCTAGTGTAATCCCGGATTTGCCTAAGATTACAGCCTACACCCTTGAACCTGGACAACCGTCGCCAGGCCCACCTAGCCTTCTCCGTCCCCCCATCGCAATTATAAGAAGTACGGGAATATTAACCCGTTTCCCATCGACTACGCCTTTCGGCCTCGCCTTAGGGGTCGACTTACCCTGCCCCGATTAACGTTGGACAGGAACCCTTGGTCTTCCGGCGAGGGAGTTTTTCACTCCCTTTATCGTTACTCATGTCAGCATTCGCACTTCTGATACGTCCAGCACACCTTACGATGCACCTTCAACCGCTTACAGAACGCTCCCCTACCCAATACATATAAATGCATTGCCGCAGCTTCGGTGTATAGCTTAGCCCCGTTAAATCTTCCGCGCAGGCCGACTCGACCAGTGAGCTATTACGCTTTCTTTAAATGATGGCTGCTTCTAAGCCAACATCCTGGCTGTCTGAGCCTTCCCACATCGTTTCCCACTTAGCTATACTTTGGGACCTTAGCTGGCGGTCTGGGTTGTTTCCCTCTCCACGACGGACGTTAGCACCCGCCGTGTGTCTCCCGGATAGTACTTACTGGTATTCGGAGTTTGCAAAGGGTTGGTAAGTCGGGATGACCCCCTAGCCTTAACAGTGCTCTACCCCCAGTAGTATTCGTCCGAGGCGCTACCTAAATAGCTTTCGGGGAGAACCAGCTATCTCCAGGTTTGATTGGCCTTTCACCCCTAGCCACAAGTCATCCGCTAATTTTTCAACATTAGTCGGTTCGGTCCTCCAGTAAGTGTTACCTCACCTTCAACCTGCCCATGGCTAGATCACCTGGTTTCGGGTCTAATCCTAGCAACTGTACGCCCAGTTAAGACTCGGTTTCCCTACGGCTCCCCTAATCGGTTAACCTTGCTACTAAAATTAAGTCGCTGACCCATTATACAAAAGGTACGCAGTCACACCACGAAGGTGCTCCTACTGCTTGTACGTACACGGTTTCAGGTTCTATTTCACTCCCCTCACAGGGGTTCTTTTCGCCTTTCCCTCACGGTACTGGTTCACTATCGGTCAGTCAGGAGTATTTAGCCTTGGAGGATGGTCCCCCCATCTTCAAACAGGATATCACGTGTCCCGTCCTACTCGTTTTCACTGATAAGATGCTACCGGTTACGGGGCTATCACCCTGTATCGCTGTGCTTTCCAGCACATTCACCTGTCATCAAACTAGCTTAAGGGCTAATCCGGGTTCGCTCGCCGCTACTGCCGGAATCTCGGTTGATTTCTCTTCCTCGGGGTACTTAGATGTTTCAGTTCCCCCGGTTCGCCTCGTCACGCTATGTATTCACGTAACGATAACTGCTTGTGCAGCTGGGTTTCCCCATTCGGAAATCCAAGAGTATAGTGATTCTTACCATCTTCTCTTGGCTTATCGCAGGTTAGTACGTCCTTCATCGCCTCTGACTGCCTAGGCATCCACCGTGTACGCTTAGTCACTTAACCATACAACCCCAAGAGGTTTCGTATGGCAACAACCAAGGTTCACTCTCTATAAAAGAGAATTTTTTGTTTTCGCCGGACTCTTCTTTCTATTTCCACTTTGAAAAAGTGAAGACAAAAAACACAAGACACTTGAATGTGTGTTGCTTGAGAACTCGTTCCTACTTATTAAGTAGAAACTATT
>NZ_JANEYT010000150.1 GCF_024357955.1 Photobacterium pectinilyticum | reverse complement strand
ATGGTGGGCCAGTTCATCAGTGGTAAACGACCTACTTTATCGATGAGATACATACCCAGTGCGTTACCCAGGATGAAGACAATACCGACAAAAGTCGTCTGGAATAGGGCGTTCTCAGTACTACCGGTAATCGGTCTTAGGATTTCCGGCGTGTAATACATAATCACGTTGATACCGGTTAGCTGCTGGGCAGCAGCAACGAAGGTACCGATCACCAAGATAGAGAACAGTAGTGGGGAACGCAGGCTGACTTTTTTCTTGCCCGGCGCATTGGAGTCAGCCAGTGAGGCTTGGATTTCACCAATTAGCTGATCAGCATGCTTAGGATTAGAAATTCGCGACAGGGTATCTTTGGCTTCGTCAACTTTACCTTTTAGTACCAGCCAGCGTGGTGATTCAGGAATAAGGAACAACAGGCCAGCAAACAGTGCGGCTGGAAGCACTTCTGAGCCCAGCATCCAGCGCCAGCCCATATCAACTAACCACGTTTCACTCATGCCTTTGGCAATTAAGTAGTTAACGTAGAACACCCCAGTCTGACCGATAACAGCAGATTGTTGGAACATACTGACGGCACGGCCACGGAAGTCTTTCGGCGCCACTTCAGACATGTACATAGGTGAAACGACACAGGCCAAACCAACAGCGACACCACCAACAATGCGAAGTAGAACATAGAACGTGAAGGTAGTGGCAAGTGCTGAACCGATGGCGGAGATCATGAAGAGGATAGCACCGATGAAGAGGGTTTTACGACGGCCATATTTGAGGGCTGCCCAACCAGCGCTGACGGCACCGATAATACTACCTAGAACCACACTTGATACTGCCCAGCCAGTTTGTGCAGAGGTTAATCCGAAGTGCTCTCTGATAGGACCAATAGCGCCGGAAATAACGGCTGTATCGTAGCCTAATAAAATTCCCCCTAGGGCTGCAATACAACAAATTCTAATAATGTAGGCAAAATTATGTTTTCGGGCCTCGGCCGCGGTTGTGGGTGACATGTTCTACTCCTTCATGAGATCCCCGTCTCTTACTCAACCATCGAATAAGTTTGAGTTGGGTAGCTTTCCAATGCGTTATTTACTGTAGGATATTTGCATCGGCATTATTTATTCACCAACATTTATAATTGTAATTTACTGCTTTGGTAATAATTTTCTACTTGGTGACGGCCTAAATCATATGCCCTCAGAAATTTTACGGCTATAGCCTATCGGGTGTTTTGTCGAAAAATGATACTTCCGTCAAATTGCGAAAAATATTTTCCGGAAAAATTATTTGGTATAAATCCTTTTGTTTCAGTGTCTTACCTAAGTGTGATCTTGCTCATAAATTTCTTCTGAGCCCCGTTATTACTGGGCTTTTTTCATTTTTAATGAAAAATATTGAATCGATTGTAAGCGATGAAAAATATTTTTCGTTTTATTTTTTTCGGTTATAGTGAATTCCAGTGAAGCAAATGGTGCAGATTAAAAAACGGTTCAGAGATTCCAAAAGAACATATTCCACTGGACTGATCACAATCGTCACCGACCCGGAATTTAATAATCATAAAATTGGAGTACAAACATGAGCAATGTTCAATATGGAATCAGCCCACTGACCTGGACTAACGATGATATGCCAGAACTTGGCGGCGAAATCCCATTGGAAACATGTTTGAGTGAGATGGCAGAAGCTGGCTTTACTGGTACTGAGCTAGGTACTAAATACCCTCGTGAGCCAGAAGTACTAATTCCACTTCTAGAGCAACACGGTCTGGTTCTCGCTTCTGGCTGGTATAGCGGTAATTTGATGACGCTAACCGCTGAAGAAGAAATTGCGGCTATGCAGGATCACATCAAGCTACTTAAAGCGGCTGGTTGTAAAGCGATGGTATTTGGTGAGGTGAGCAACACAGTTCACGGCGACATCAACACACCATTGTCTCAGCGCGTCATCCTGACTATGGATGAGTGGAAAACCTACTGCGAGAAGCTTACAACTGTTGCTGAATACCTACTAAACGAGCACGACATCAAGCTGTCTTTCCACCACCATGTGGGCACCATCTGTGAAACTGAAGACGACATCAACCTAATGATGGAGTTCACAGGCGATGCTGTTCATTTAACACTTGATACCGGTCATATCACATACGGTGGCGGTAACCCTGTCACTATGATCAAGCGCTGGGGCCACCGTATCGGTCACATGCATTTTAAAGACCTACGTCTAGACGTTATGAAGGCCGCTCGTGATGCAGACAAATCATTCCTTAACGCAGTTCTTGATGGTGTATTTACCGTTCCTGGCACTGGCGATGTTGATTATGACGACGTATTCGCTGCACTGAAAGAGCGCGACTACAAAGGCTGGCTATTGGTTGAAGCCGAGCAGGATCCTGCTAAAGCCCACCCACTGACGTTCGCAAAAACAGCTTTTGAGAATATCAACGGCTACGCGAACAAGTACGGCCTATAAGAAAACGTAAAAGGTAAGGGGGGCAGGCTAGGCCCCCTCATATCTCACCGCAAAGTTCACGTTAAAAGTGTTCAAAAGCAGTTGCAGTGAGTAAAGGAAGATTTTTTCGAATATCGAAAAACGAGGAAGACAATGAATACTGTACGCCTGACCGTTGCTGAAGCACTTGCCAAGTATCTTGCAGCACAAATGATTGAGATTAATGGAAAAAAAGAACAGCTTTTTGGTGCCGCCTTTGCGATTTTCGGTCACGGTAATGTGACGTGCTTTGGCCAGCAGCTAAAGAATATTGAAGATAAAATCCCAACTTGGCGCGGTCAGAACGAACAGTCGATGGCGACTGCCGCTATTGCTTATGCCAAGGCTAACCAGCGTCGTCGCATCGGTATTGCAACCAGCTCTATCGGCCCTGGTGCCACCAACATGGTAACCGCTGCCGGTATCGCGCACACTAACCGTCTACCTCTTCTACTTATCTCTGGTGATGCTTATGTTAGCCGTCTGCCAGACCCCGTTTTACAACAGCCGGAGAACTTCGAAGATCCGTCTGTGACTTCAAATGATGCATTCAAGCCGCTAACGCGCTACTGGGACCGCGTGCTATCACCAACCCAGCTAATGCACACATTGCCGCAAGCACTAGATACTATGCTAGACCCAGCCACCTGTGGGCCGGTATTCCTAGGTTTGCCGCAAGATATCCAAGGTGTCGCTTACGACTTCCCTGAAGTGTTCTTTGCTGAAAAGACGCACCGTATCCGCCGTCCAGAGCCTGAAATGATTGTTCTGGAAGAAGCGAAAGAGATCCTGCTGCAGGCGAAGAAGCCGTTGATCATCTCTGGTGGTGGTGTTCACTACTCGCTAGCGACTGACGAGTTGGCAGCTT
>NZ_JANEYT010000014.1 GCF_024357955.1 Photobacterium pectinilyticum | reverse complement strand
GGGAGTATAAGATCATAAATCGATCTGCCGGTCAAACTTACAGAATTTGGTCAGAAAACGTTCGTGATCTCACCCTGGATTAACACCCCAGTTAAACACAACACCGAACGTAACCATTCAGAACTACAGAAAAATTCGCAATTAGTAACATAGTTCTTAGCTTATATACCTCACCTAACCTTACCACTGCTTACGAATTGAGGAAGCGGATATACCTAGTATTTTTTTAAAATTCCGACAAAAAACCGATGACGATGAGTAACCTACACTTAAAGAGATTTCACATATTGTGTTGTTCGTACCTGCAAACTCTATGGCCCCATCGGTGCTGTTGCGTATGGACGACTGGTGGGTGACCTATTACCTAGCTATCTGAGCAGTACATTTGCGGGAGTTATGCTTGGGACAAGCTTAAGTACGTTTAACAGCACGCTAAACTCATCGGCAACACTTTACTTCTGTGATATTCATGAACCATTTGTCAATCATCGCAATGTTGCGGCAATTAAGTGGGCTCTATAATATGCCAGTACTTTCGGCATTCATAATAGCCTTATACTGGAGAGATATCGATACAAGAACAGTGATTATTAGGCTGATATCAGGTACGATTTTCTACGCAATATTATTTTCTTTGGTCTCCACTACATTATATTCATCTCATGTTTACTACGATATGCTTCTGTATCACCGTAGCATCTATCTGCAGCCGTGCTATCTACAATCAAGAAGCTAGATTTATTCTATTCAGACGACCTGTTTCGGAAAATTAGACAAAATGCCAGTCAATATAACCTGGCACTTATCTGCATGAAGACCTTTTATATATTATATCTAACTTGCTCCTATCCCAATAATAAGTGTAGATAGGACTAAAATCATCATTCCTGAAACTTGAGTTAATTTTGTTTTCTTTGGAACTTCTATCCATTCTTTCAACACAAAACCAAAAATACCACCGCAAAGAACTAACATAGACATATGGAATGTCCAACTAACAAAGCCAAGTTCAGAATTAACCAACTCTACATGTCCCCAACCATAAAAGAAGAATTGCATATACCAAATAATACCACCAGTAAAAGCAAGTACGATATTTTTATTTCTATCCGTTTTATCGTTAAGTATTTCACTTACAGAGTTGTTCTTGTTAGCCTGAAATAAACAATATAATGTATTGGTTGTAAATCCACCTAGCATTATAAAAATATAACTAGGCATAACTTGGTAAAGAGGGTCGATGCCATACTCAATCGCCAGCTCCTGTATTGGGGCTCCAGCCTCAATTGCAAATGCCATAAATGAGCTCATTACACCACATACAATTGCTATAATTATCCCTTTTTTGAGGTTAAACTCTGAATTTGTTTTTTTAGTAGATTGTTCTTTTTTATATCCAGCCAGTGATGTTACACCTATGCCCATAACAGCAATAATAACACCTAAAATAGCAAATAATCCCGTAGTGGTTGAGATTATCTCCATTATGGTGCCGTTAAGCAGGACTGGTGTTAAAGTTCCAACAACGAGGGTTATACCTATTGCAACACCATAACCAACAGAAAGCCCTAAATATCTTAACGTCATACCAAACGTTAAACCACCAACTCCCCATAAAGCACCAAAAATATATGTCTTAAACATATCATTAAATTTAACATCTAATAAGAAACTTAACGTATCTGGAATAATCAAAAACGTTACCAATGTTGGCATAACAATCCAAGATGCAATGCCATTTATAAACCAAGATATTTCCCATCTCCAATTTTTTATTTTTGCAATCGGAATATAGAATGATGCAGCTGCAAGAGCACCTAAAAAGTGATATATAATACCTAAATTGACAGAGCCTTCCATCATTACCTCCTAAGAAATTCTATTCGTTTTTATTTCTAGACAATTAGCTAATTTTTCTATTTTATTACCTAGATGACCTTTCCCAATTGCAGCATGATGTGATGGCCCACCTAGACACCATTTAGTTGTGAATTCTTTTGCACTTAAGTCAAATTTATAATTGCTATTTGTATTTCCAATATCAAGTACGCTTCCATCTGTTGAATTTCCTTCCGCATACTGAAGAACGATATCTCCATCAGAATTTTCAACTACAGATAAAATAGTTATCGGTCCCTTGGCCACACTCATCTGTATAGATACCCCTTTACCAGGTTTACCATGATATACAGGTAGGGGGACTAAACTTACGACATCCTCAGACATTTCAATATGAGCTGGCCCATCATGGCCCCAAATAACTTTATCATTTTCAAAATCCATTCCATACGGTTCAGAAAATGATCCTCCAGCACCAAATAAAGACATGATTTTCATCGCAATGACATTCTTTACTTCATATTCTCCAGCAATAGGTATACCCCGAGATGTTAAAAGTGTATTACCGAGAATTACTGAAGTGATAATATTCTCATGTTCTGAATTAGTGGAACCTTCGTAATAATAAGCCATTGCTCCTAAACGGTGGGCATTCACAAGTTTATCAAGTGCAACAGAAGTAATGACAGCTCTTTCGATCTCAAATTTTTCACATTGATTATTTACCGATAGTTTTGACTCTAGCTCTTTGTACTTAATTTCAATTTCTTCAGTAGATACAGCACGCCTTTTTTCAACAAGTTCACACATCTCTATAACGTCAAATCGAACACCAAATTTTGAACTTAAAAGTCGTTTATTAGAGTAAACATCAACCATGCCATTATAATAATGACCAAGAACACCAATATTTGTTTTACTCAACTGTTTTTTTACTGTAAAAGCATTCAATGTATCGCTAACTTCTGACCAAACATCATTTTCTTCTAAATATCCTACGATCATTTCGTACGGTATTTTAGCCGTATTAAAAACACTTGCTAGCTCCGGAGCGGCACATGCTTGGCAATGAGCGAGCCATTTCCCTGTTCTAGTGGCACGATCATCATATTTATTTATTTCTTTATACGGTAATTGTTTCTCTGGCTGAAGTGCTAACACGATAACTGGCTTATCAATCGCCTGAACTAGTGGTAAAACAGTTGAGCTCAGTGCATATGTTGTTATATACAAAACTAAAACATCAACCTGCTCACTCTTAAATTTATGCTCTATATCTTCAGTCTGCCTAACAGTATCAACCAAACCTGCATTTAATACTGAAAATCCTAATTCATGGATTTTCATAGATACCGTTTTAATATACTGGTTCAATTGTTCATGTAAGCCATCAAATTGTTCCCAGTAAGTATCAAGCCCTATTCCAAATAATCCTATTTTAATTTTATCCATTCTATATTTCCTTGCTATTATAAATGTAACGCTAAGATTACGAACGATAGCAAGCCGTATAGATTAAAACCTTTGATTTTTTCTAAATTACTTTGCATGGTAGGTATTTATCTGAAGATATTGACGATCCACGTCTCATATTAGAAAATTTGATAGCCAGACTAACCTAAATCAATCGTATATAATGATAGTCGAAGTGGTGTCATATTTTATAAAAAACCCTGGAAACACCAGGGATTTTATATATTTAAAGATTATAGTTTAATGTTTCTAGCCAAAAACTCGAAATGCTCGATGCCCAGCGGCTATAGATCCCATCCTTCGATCGTATGTTATTCGGATATAACGCCATTCACCACAAATTGAATGATTTTGCGTTCTAAATGAAACTTCAGGATTAACCAATTGATGTATATTTTTGAAATCAATACCATCAACAGAACCTGCAATGGTGTATTCATATAACGCATCATGGTTAAACTCGATCTCGATTTCGCTGATCGTACTAACCTTGCCTAAATCTACACGCCACCAGTGCCCAGCCTCATATTCAGAAGCAAACCAACCGGTTATACATTTACCATCGACGGCTTTATGTGGAAGTGTTGACTGGTCACGGTAACAATCCGCAATAGCTGGTTTACGATAGGCTAAATCATTGTCATGATTACTACTTATTGATTCTTTGAAAAGAGTCAACATCTGCTCTTTCGTTAGGTGATTACCCGGTTCGAAATTAGGTGATTCCATATAAGACAAAATACTGCTCAACAGACATGAGGCAACAGGATCGGTATTAAGCTCATCAAAAAAGTCAAAACCTGCAAAAATAACTCTACCATTAAGTACATTTGCTTCAAACAAATTAGTCCTTGCAGCATTGTGTAAATAGTTAGGTATTACATCAATAATTGGTTTAAAAGTAACACCCATTGATGAGTAGTCAATATTAACAGAATCTTCTAGTAAACTTTTCCACTGATAATTAATATATTTTTCCGTTGGGAACATTGACAGCATATCAGATTCGTGATCAATTATAAGTCCTAATGAATCCTCACTAGAGAAACATATAGGACTCCAAAATACTGGAAAAAATGTGCCTGGCTTTGGCGAAGTAAGACAATTAACATCCGGAACAATAAGGACATCTTCTCCCTGCTCCAGTTTTTTAATTACTAGCTCATTAAAAGTATTAAAAACAAATACTTTTTTATTATTCACTAATTCACAACATGATAAATTGGCAGCTTTTGGTAATACCCATATCATCCAACGATTCTTATATTCCGTTCCTTCTACTTCAAACGATAACTCTACAGGGCTTGTTGAGCTACAATTTTTCAAGGTTACAGTATAATCTTCAAAACGATATAGTTGTCCTTGCTTAATTTCATTTACAAAAAGAGGAACACTTTCTATTAATTTATCTCTTTGGTATATTTTAATAACAGCTTTAACCTTATCCAATTTTCTATTGCTATAATTTGAAATAAGAGGCGTAAAGCTAAGTGAATCACCTGATTTGTAAATTCTTTTTTCCAGTTCTAATAATGGCACAACATCATTACAAAACTCACGGAAATCGGTACCACTAACAATACCTTTACTTTTCCAAAAAGCATTCAACATACCGATAGTTGCAGTACCTTGACCAGGATAATCATGAAGATCAAGCAGCTGAATTCCACCAAAATTAGGGGTTCTCAAAGCTGCTTCAATTTCATCCTTGTACAGCATTTTAGCTAATTGGCCCGAGCCAAGCTTATATTCCTCAGCATGTGAAATGAGTTTTTTTTCCACTAGATCTTTTTTAATAATCTTCAAATTAATTGGATTAAGGACACCTGTGTAATCGTCTATTTCGGCCATATCTGGATAAACCAAATATTGGCCAACTTCATGAGAAACAACCGGTACGGGTGAATTTGATGATCCTTGTGAGAATTCGAGTTTCGTGCCTCTAACTAGATCCTCAAGGAAATATTGACCTCTAACACCAACACCACCAACACTTTGAGATGTAAAGAAGTCATCGTAAGACTCAATGTCACGATCCCAGTTACTTGTAAGAGTAAAAAGAATATTAGGGTATTCTATTTTTAGTGGAGCAATAGCATCTCTAAGGATTGAGAAATCCCCTCTCAGTTCATTACCATTAGCAAAAAAACAGAAACTAGGATGATGACCATACTCTTTCAGAATTCTTTGAGCCTCAGACTTAATAAAGTCTCGATGTTGAGGGAAAGAACCCACAATCCTGTTCATACAGTAGTCGAGCCAGATGGGTCCCTCAATATTCAAGTATACACCTAGCTCATTGGCAGCCAAGTATGCCGCTTCAGGAGGACACCAAGAGTGGAAACGAATATGATTGAGACCATAATCTTTTACGGTCTTCATTACACGTTTCCAACTTTCTACATCGCAAGGTGGATGGCCAGTAAGAGGGTAAATACAACAATCTAATGTACCTCTTAGAAAAATATGCTTACCACCAATATGCACCCCATCAGAATCAGTTTTTATCTGTCGAACAGCAATTTGATGTGTATCAGCTTGAAGAGGAGTTACTATACGGTACTCATATTGTTTAGGATTAAACTCATTCCATTGAGTAAAGCACGATAAAGGAATATAAATCTTGATCTTATTATCTATAACTGAGCTTTCTTCAAAGGTATGATTAATATCAAGTTCATCAATACTAACTTCTATCGGAAACTCAGCTTTTGGAGGGAGTATATGAGTAAACTCTACGACATCCCGATCATTATCTATACTTATCTTGGGCCTTTCTACTTTTCGTTCATCACAGACCTTAATAAGCAAATCTCCAACAATGCCATTCCACATCGTTTGTGTATCATCAGTATAAGCACTGGCTAAAATACCAAGTTCTTGCGTATCTCGATTATCAATACACACGCAAATCTCGTTGTGCTGTCCAGCTACTAATAGCTGACTGACATCATATTGATGAGGAACGCAAAGAGAGATAGTATTTCCAACGAAATTACCGTTTATCCACAACTTGCTGTTATAATTCAATCGTTCAAAAATTATTTTATATTTTGCATTATCAACTTTCTGGTCAATAAAGACTTTTCTCTTTAACCACACAGCACCAAGATATTTATAATTATCTCTCAAGCAATGTAGATTTTCTTCATTAAATTCATCGGTAAATAATTGAGGCTCACCGATCTTGTTTATTGAAAGTGTGCCAGGAAATTTTAGCTCACCATCTTCATTAAAATTAACAAACCAAGATTCAGAATCACCAACATCATTTGGATCTAATTTATATAACCATGTACCACTTAAATCATAACTAGGCATAAGTACTCCAAGAGTTTTCATCAACTCACTACAACTATTTCTTTATTATTACTGTCAGGTAAAGATTCTGGGTCAAAGCCATCTTTCATCAAATAGTATTTCTTATATACAATAGCACTCAAAGTCATAAGAATTGCCGGTAGTAATAACATCAGTATTTTTATACCGACAATAGCGCTTTCACTCTGCTCAATATTAGGAACATAGCCAACAATTGAAAGTCCAATGCCAATAAAAAATCCTGCAAATGCCGCAGAGAATTTAACTAACATTGTCTGTACTGAAAAAATAATGCTCTCACTTCGTCTACCTGTTTTATACTCACCATAATCGACAACATCAGCCAGCATCACAGTAGATAGGCCGTTACCAAAACCATTACCAAGCCTGAACATGAAACCAGCAGCACCGACAAGGATGACACTTTCAGGACTGAAAACGCTTGAGATAAACAGCACACCAAAACAGCCGATAGGGAAGAAACATGCTAAAAACCACATAATCCGTCTAGAGAATAAAGTTGACAGATATGGAAAAGAAACAATCCCTAAAATCTCAGCAAAACCTGAAACAAGCATAAAGATTGGGAACAAATGAGGTTTATTTAATCCGTATGTAAAATAATAAATCGCAAAACCGCTGATTAGCTGACCCGCAATATTAAACGTCAGTACGGTTCCAATTAAAGCTTTTAATTGATCATTATGCTTAATAATACCGATGACATCTTTTACGGTAAACTTCTTAAATTGGCTTTCAGGTGTATAAGCTTCCTTAACGTTTTTTACCATAATAAAACTACAAATTACGAACAGTGCCACAATTATAAAAGCCGAAACCAAGAAGCCGTTACCTTGGTCACCCTCTCCTAACTTGCTAATTACCGTGAGTCCATATGCTCCCGTTGTCATCCATGCAATACTGGCAGCAACACGTACCCAAACAACAACTTTTTCCCGGTCTGAACGAACTTTTGTTAAAGCAGGAAGTATTGACCAGAATGGAATATCAAGAATCGTAAAAGATATACCCCAAAGTATATAAGTAACAAATACATAACCATATAGTAACCACCCATCGACTAGGTGAGCACTGAATACAGCGATTAACATAACCGAGTTAACCAAGGTACCAACTAAGATCCATGGTCTAAATTTACCAAATCGACTTTTTGTATTATCAACAATCATTCCCATTATTGGATCAGTTATTGCGTCTATAACTCTGACAATAAGGAATAAAGTACCGATAAATGCAGTAGAAATGCCAACTACATCGGTATAGTAAAACATCAGGTAGATATATATAATAGCGCAAGCATAATTGGCACCTATCGACCCGATTCCATAAGAAACCTTCTCTTTGATACTGATATTTTTCATAAACGCCCCTTAAGCATTTAAAATTATCACTCTATTTTTTATTTCTCTAAACCATAAATCACATAAAAACAATTTATTAAATACTATTTTGTAATTAATTATTTTTTAATTAATTTTATACTATTCAATACTTAACAGGTTAAACTGAATCTTGTGATATAGTTTTCATAAATGTCACAAAGTTTACTAATGTTAGTTAAGTAAAGTGCTTGATCTAACACTCACTTTCTAAGCAACTACAAAAAGCATGATAAAAATCTGTATATTGACAAAAGAGTCATTAAAAATGGAATTAATAAAAAATTCAAACCAGATTTTTTCGTAACTGTAAACACAAATGAGTATCAATATCTCATAGAACGTCCTCTGAGAGTAAAAAAACACTCAATTTAACCAGGAATAAATTTAGCCATCATCAATTCTGTAATCCCTACGTACACCTCAATCTTAAAATTATTGTTCGATTTCTATTTCCTTTCTATAAACTTACTTTTACTCTCTCATATTATTCAACTATTTTTGCATATCAATCATGCCAACTCATTTAAAAGAGCTCACAACAGAGCAAGGGATTAGCCCGAAACATATCCGGCAATTTAATCGGCGTCAGATTCTCAAGCTCCTTTATCACTACAAAGGACTCAGCAAGTCGGAGCTAGCAAAGTTAACTCAACTATCTATTCCTGCTGTAACCAATATCCTTGCTAGTTTGTTGCAAGATAATTGGATTGAGCAGCATCATGTAATAAACGCTACGAGAGGAAACCACAAAGGTATTTTTCGCGTTTCAAAAAACCAACATGACACTGTTTGTGTTTATATCTCACCCAAGCAATTACGAGCTATCGTCGCTGATAACGAGATCCGCCCGATATCAAATTTGTTCGTCCATTCGATCAGTCCTGACACACCTGAAGCGATGCTAGAAAGCATCATTGCTATTATTGTGGCCGCGCGACAAGCTGCAGGCCAACGCCCTTACCGTCTTGCTTTGGCTTGCCACGGTCAGGTAGATACCAAGTCGGGAGCTTCCCTCCAAATGTCCCAAGCTCCTTGGTCTGGTAGTGTTGAATTTAAATACCTATTAGAACAGCGATTAAATGTAGATGTACTGATAGACAATGATTGCGTCATGATTGCGCTTGCAGAAAAGTGGCAGGGGAGTAACCTAGAAAACGATTACTGTATTCTGAATATTGATTATGGCATTGGTTCCTCATTCTTAATTGGCAATGATATATACCGTGGCAAACACTTCGGCAGTGGTCAGATAGGCCATACCACAATATCTCTTAATGGCGAAATGTGTGGTTGTGGGCGACGAGGATGTCTGGAAACATTAGCTTCTCTTAAAGCGATTGAGCAGAGCTATAATAATATGTCTCAGCAACAAGCCGTATCATTCGATACCATCCTCAAACGCTATCACGCAGGTGACTCTTTAGCTGAACGTATTATGCAACAGGCAGCAAAAGCGATTGGCCAAACGTTATATAACTTTCTAGTCACTCTCGATATTAACCAGATAATCCTTTACGGATCCACTTGTCAATTTGGCGAAAAATGGCTTGAAACTATCACTAGTCAAACCCTAACGAACCCATTTGAATCAGACTCCTCGCTTAGTCGGGAGCAAACACAGATCCGCTTTGGCATGTTGACCGATGAACAGTTATTGCTTGGGATCTGTTACCTATGGGTAGAGAAAGAGCTTGATAGCCTAATGTAGAAAAGGCAGCCCTTAGGCTGCCTGAAGATATATGCTAAAGAATTTTCGTTTAATATCTACATTTGATCGAATCAGTTCAAAGTCACATCACGTGCAACTCACATTCTACAAACAGAAGATTCTGCTCTAAAAAGACCGACTAGAGTTGCAACATCTTTGAACATATTCGCCTTCGTATGATCCGGCTTACGTTTAATCAACGTTTCGATGACCGCATGAAAGGCATCCAATGATTGATTATCCACCATCGCTAACCCTAATAAGCCCATTGCTTCGACAAGCTCACAATGACAATTTTGCTCGGTATCAAGATCCGCATCAAAAACAATCAAATCCGGAAGTGAGACAGCAAAAAAGTCCGGCTCCACATGATCCTTCTTATGATCATGCGCCCAATTGATCATATGCTCGTATACCTTCCGGGCAACCGTCTTGTCACCTTTAAGATTTAACGCTGCTGCCTGGTAAAACAAATAGTCCGCAGGCTGATCGTTGTAATAGCGACTCTGACCAATTTCCAACGTACCGTGTGTCGCTAACTCCAAGTGATGATCGGCAAGATCTTTCTTACCAACTTGCTTATAACACCAGCCTAACCAAAAGTGAATATCGTTATCACTCTGTCCAACAAGGCGCCCTTCCCCTAGATTCAACGGGTAGGTCAGTGAAGCCTCTAATACCTTAATGGCTAAATCATATTGTCCATTCTGGATAGCACCAAATGCTTGGCGCACTTGGTTAACAATATATTGCCCAGTCACTTTACCTTCCCCTCCTTCCCAAGGATGGAAAACCCTTTCTTGGAGCAATGAGCGCGCTTTTCCAAGCTGGTCGGTAACATTGTATAGGTTAAGTAACTCGGCGGTGAGGTCATCGCGCTTAAGTGCCAAAGGAAACGACAGTTCAAGCTTATCCAAACGTTGCTGTGGTGACTGAGCGTTCATCTTGCGAAGGTAATCAAGTTCAAACAGCACCCGAGCATCCTCTTGGGCAAACTCGAAGGCACGTTCCATATAATCTAACGCCAGTGTCGGATCATACAATTTATTAAAACTATACACTGACAAGTTACGATATGACGGAGCAAATTCACGATTGAGATCAATACTCCTTTGCCAGTGTGTTACCGCTTGCATGTAATCACGCTTGGCATAAAAGAAACACCCCAGTAAATAGTGAGCAAAGTAATGTCCATCAAATGCCTGCAGCACCATCACTTCCGTTAGAGTATTAGGGAACAACACATCTTGATTAAATTGCTGCTCAGCCTGATTAAACAGGTTGCCCTGAGGTGTATTTATTTGCCCCAAAAGAAATGCTTTATAGAACCATAAGACACCACTTTGGCTTTTAATACGCTCTAATGCCTCCAAAGCCAGTGCCCCTTCACCTAACGATAGGTAGAAATTTGCCAAGTGAATCGCATTAACTGTCCGGCCCGACGTCAACTGCTGAAAGCTCGCTAAAAGTTCAGCGTCACGTTTCATCAACCACCTCTGGAAAACAAGCGCATACGCTAAAGGGTACTGAACTAGTTGACGGTCAATGTACGCTTGTGCAGCGTCTTGACGACCCAATTTATCAAGTAATAACGCTTTCATTGCCATTGCTTGGTAATGCGTACCGTTAAACCGCAACACTTTCTCCACCAACTCAAGCGCCTGTAAATATTCTCTTTGTCGCATAGCTATACGAGCGGCACCATAAAAACCTATATCGCGGCAATTTCCACTCCAGGTTGACTTGTAAAAATCACTGTAAGCAAGTTCAAGTAATCCTTGTTTTTCCCTAGCACAACCGCGTAAAAAGCTTGCCTTTCCACACATAGGGTTTTTATTAAATTTATGTGACCGAGTTAACGCAGCATCACAATAGATTACAGTTTGTGGATAATCTGCCCGATTAAACGCCATAGCTGCAAGCGCAATATTACATAGATAGTTATTCGGGTCACGAACTAGCCCTTCATGATAATACGCTTCTGGTAACCGTGTAGCATGGTGATATTGCTCTAAGTGCTGGCCTATATAATAGAGCTCCTCAATACTGGATACATCTGCCGGTTTTTCCGGTGCGGTAGCTGGTTCCGGAATAGGAATATCCGTTATCTGTTGCTCGGTATAACTAAGTACAGGTGCTCCATCTTCGTCGGTCACCCTAATTGTCAATGGACCAACTTCGTCAATAATGAGTGTCCCATTTACTGACTGCGTTGGTTTCAGACTAATTCGCTGGTTAAGGTATTCATCGTTATCCCCCTGAATGCTGACAACGCAACGGTCAAGACATCCAATCGCATACACCCCCCACCTAACAGTATTACGGCCACCTTTTTCACTGCGTACTAAATTTAGTGCCAGCTGAGTATTTGCATTATGAACGACTCCCAGATCACTGTATGGCAGGAAGTTTTGGACAAATTGCTTTTCTTCATAGCTATCCAGCCAAGTAAAATCTGGTTGGTTATCGGTATAAACCCCAGTCATCAATTCAATATAAGGACCATTATGATCCGTCAGATTACGATCCCAGGCGAGACCAAAATCACAGTTACCCCAAGTCCATTGCTTTTTACCCGGCGACACATGATGATCTGCGATGTGCAACAAGCCACCTCGCTCAGAATGACTATACGCTCCAACAAAATCGTAAGCCGATTTATCAGCCATATAAGAGGTGGGAACAGGTAAATTCCGATAGCAAGAAATATCAGTACCCGGAGAATAATCCACTTTATAGTATTCACCGGTCGCAATGGGAAAATCCGACACATCACGCTTACCGTGATCATAAACGGCGGTGACATCTGGCGGGAATATACTCTGATGATCATCACCCCCTTTGACTGCAGGGTTTGACCACCACAAAAACTGGCGAGGAGTTTCATTACCGTTATACACCTTACCGGTGATTTCAATAAGTGCTTTATCTGTATACAGTTTGAAGCCAGCCATCACCTGCAAACCATACATATGCTCGATTTCTCCCATCCACACTGTGGCAGAACCGTCATCATGATGTTCAATTTTGAAGTCAACTGGCATAAAAGTGGTTGGGCGATGATGCTGTGGCCAATTAAATTCAATACCACCTGAAATCCAAGGCCCAAGCAACCCAACGAGAGCTGGCTTAACGACGTCGTTGTAATATACAAAGTCTCGTTGTTTCACCTTGTCATAGGCGCGATGGATACGCCCACCAAGTTCAGGCAATAACATTACCCGTATATAATCATTTTCAATGAAAATAGCCTGATAGATTTTATCCGTTTTCACATCTGAAATACTGTCAATCACACCGTATGGATACACATTTCCTGATGATCCCTGATACACACGGCTTTCTAGAAACAGTGGATTAGGATCCACGTCTCCAACTTCATAAGTCGAAAGAACCACCTCTTCAATCCACGCTTGTACGGCGTTATTCATTGCCATATCCCCTCATCTGTTACTTTACTTGATAACAGTGTATGAGGTGTCAGCATTAGACACTCAACAACCAGTCACGAACTTTACTAAATAAAGTTAACGAAAAAGTGAGAGGTCAGCGCATAAGGCAACAGAGCTTGGTTTCTGGGCTAGTCAGTAACGCAGGAAAAGCGATCACATTTATTCTCAACATACACAAGCTTCATGCCAAAGATATCTGCTCTAACTGCCGAAATGGCTGAATTATCATAGAGCCCCTAAAAATGGCGAACATTCAGTTCGCCTTACATTCACGATGACAAACTACTTCGAAAAAGTACTTAAATCGATTTCGTACCGCTCTAGTACTTCCTGCATCTGGAGCTTTTTTTGTCCGGCAGATACCGCCATGACCTTAGCGGTCACATCTGAGATCTCCCCCTGGGTGATACCAGCCTTTTTGGCTTGCTTGAGATAATAGTTAGTACAAGGCAGACAATTCATTGCCATTGCCGCCGCGAGACCGACTAGTAACTCTGTTTTAGTATCTAGGTGCTCATTGTCGTGGGTCGAGCGATAGAACGCACCATAAGTTTCCTGATGTTTCCCTAACATATCCCCTCCTTGGTAATTTAATGCCACTTGAAAATAGGTATAAAGTAGCATAAAAACAGGAGGGTAACTTAGATAGACATAATTGACAAAAAAAACCATTTATCAATCACTTAAATAACAATATCTCATCAAATCGAACTATACAGATAAAGCATTTTTGATTATTAATTAGTATGAACCATAAAGCCTCGTGATATACCCAAGTAACTTCCAGATTCTCGGGTATACCACGAGGCTTTAATCAGGCTAATTCGATTAATATTAGTTACTGGCCTGCTCATGGTGTTTGGTGAGTTGTTTATAAAGCACATCTTTTAAAACCATACGCTGGTGTTTTAAATCATGCATATTGGTGTCATCAATTGGGCTACCTGAGATTTCCAACTGACGAATGTCATAATCAAGTTCATGGTAGCGCTGAAGTTCGGCTTTGAACGTCGGATCATCGTGGTTGAGCTGAACAATATCTAATTTGAGTTCTGGAAAATCTAAAATAAACGCATGGTTTTCATTTAGCATCGGCATTCCCTCATTCGTTGGCATACAACCTAGTATAGAGTCTACATAGATGAAAAACTGTGTCCTAGCTTTTATCGCGAGTGAAATATCGTTGTAAAGCTACCTATCAATCGATGCTCCCCATGAAGTGGCGCTATGGTATCTTGCCCATCATAGTCAAAAAGCGCTCAGCCTCTTACAGCATTACCATAACCTTCAGCGTTTTTAGCTCCCCGCTAGTTAATGAACACATCATCAAATGACATAACTCTAACTTTAACTCATTCAAAAGACAGTAGAATAATTATACCCAGTACACGATTTAAAGGGATGGCATGTTTAAATTACAGCCACAACACTCCATGTATGACATTGCTTGCCAAGCGGAGCAAGTCGGCCGTGTGACTGTTGTTTGTTCAGAGCATCAGCTGAACTGGATACATGATATTGAGTTCGCCGGTGTAGAATTCGTCATCACAACAGCAGCGGATTGTAACAAGTATAACTTGAAGCGGATCCCTTCCATCCTGTTCCATGAACATGGATTTATCACCAGCGGAATAAAGTTATCAACGGCCATTCGAGATCTCGAAAAGATTTTGTTGAGAAAGGCGAAGTACAACAAAAGGTAGTGATAATTCAATAAAAGTCATACGACACTTTTTGGATAGAGTATTCACCGCATTGATTGAATTTTGTGAAGGCCTGCAACTCTTGTGCTAACGCCGCTAAAAAAGCGTCACGCTCTTTCAAAGAAGGCTCGACATACAGATGCATCAATTCAAGTTTTGAAGCTGGTTTGTTGACTTTACAATCGGCTCTGGCAACAAGTTTGCCATCCCACAATATTGGCAAGCAAAAGTACCCAAATTTACGCTTAGGTGCTGGCACGTAACATTCCAGCTGATAATCAAAATTAAAAATAGTACTGGTTCTATTTCTCTGTATGAGCATGTTATCAAAGGGAGACAGTATTCTCGCATGCTTACGAGTCAATCTTGTATTCAGCAAGAACAAAGACTCTGAACAGGTAAAGTATTCGTCATCGCTGATTATGATCTTCTCGATTTCACCGCTCTCAAGCAACTGCTCCAACACGCACTTTACTTGCGCTTTCACTCCCTTCAGAAGATAAGTCATTTCGGCTAACGTACCAAAGCCGTTAGCCTTTAGGTAACGAAAAACAAGAAATCGACCGTGCTCTTGCTGCGTAGGAACAGAGGCATCAATACCCTTTGGCAGTACACGCTCCGTTAAATCGTACACTTTGTGAAAGTTTCTGCGCTCAGAGATCATCAAATCTCCCTGCATATAGAGCATTTCCAACGCCTGCTTGGTCGGCTTACTTGCCCAACCATTTTTGTTTGTCCGTTGAGACTCAAAGTCTTTCGCCATTAACGGGCCATCAATTTCAATGCGGCTGAGTACGTTGGCCATCAACTTCGGGTCTTTTCGGTACCAATGATTTTCGACTCCTGACTTTATGGCGAGCTTACGGGGTAAAGTAAATCGGTAGTCATCCATCAGCAAATAAGATGCAGCATGGGACCAGTACTCAAACACCTTTCTATCTGCAACTAACTGATCAAGATGACCTAACCGATAATCCTGATTACGGCTCCACAGGGTATGGTGGTGAGCACGCTGAACAACAGAAATCGTATCTATCTGTACATAACCTAACCGACAAAATACCGATAGGGTCTTTGACAATGCATGGCCTTTGAGTTGCTTAGGCGAAAGACCTTGAGAAAGCAAAACAAGCTTCCTTGCCTCAGAGATAGAAAGTGACTTCATAATGACTTCGCGACTTGCATTTCCTTTGAACACCTTTCGATTTTCACCCTTGTTACTAGGCTTGTCCATGGTTGTCTATGTTGAATTAACATTTACACAACACAGATAGAGTTATCGCCACTCATAATGATAATTTAAAATTATCATTTTTATAATCTATGATAATTTAACTTAATATTTATTTCTCCATATACTCACTCCATCAAAACGAATCACGCAACAATCATCAGAGTCTGGAGCAAATTATGAAAATGAATCACGTTGGTATCATGGTCGGTGATATGGATAAAGCAGTAGAGTTTTATACCAATGCTCTTGGCCTTAATATCGTTATGGGCAACACCAAAGTTATTGAAGAGCGTGAGACAGCTATCGGCAGAATGTGTATCGCCGTATTTGGCGAAGGTTTTAAAGGCTTCAACATTGCCCACTTAGTCACCAGTGATGGTATTGGTGTTGAACTATTTGAAATGAAAGAGCGCCAAGAGCGACACGAAGTCGATTTCTCGCGCCTCGGCATTTTCCACTTTTGTCTTCAAACCGATGATTTTGCAGGTGTTATTGAGAAAGTTGAAAAGTTCGGCGGAAAAGTACGTATGGACATCATGCGCTATCACCCAGAAGATGATAACAAGCCAGCGAAAATGGTTTACCTAGAAGACCCGTTCGGTAACCTGTTTGAGCTTTACTCTCACACTTACGAAGAAACTTACGCGTCTGATTACGAGTAACGGATTAAATCAAGAAAAGCCAGCCTCTTTAAGGCTGGCTTTGTCATTTCATTTAGCATCAACTCGCCGTCTTCAATGGCAATACATTGGCAGTATTATTTACCGACTCACATAACAAGATGAAAGCGATAGCAAAAATAGGCATGTGACCCAACACATCTTTTGGCCCTGCGACATAGGTAGTGATAAGAAAAATTGTTGCCAGTAACCCCACCACTAACCGGTTGGCTAACCCCAGTATCAACATCAAGCCAAGCAGCGCCTCACTTAATCCGACAAACCAAACAAAATGATGGTTGGTGAAATTCTCCCATCCGAATAGTTGAAAGAAATTATAGTAAGGGTACATATCAAGGAAAGTAAGCGATAAACCTGGCAACATCAATTTATTATGAATCCCTAATATCAGCAATTGTAAACCCAACATCATTCTCAACAAGTTTACTGCCGCCTGTCGACCACCCAGTGGGTATACAAGGCCTGAAAACATTTTTTTATCAAACGGCGAAATATAGGGACCAATCAGTATCAGTGCGCCACCAATTCCTAACAATTCAGGCAAGTAATCAATAACAGCCGAAAAAGGCAATAATATACTCGAAGCCGCCGCAATTAATATTATGACGATACCACTGATGGTGACAGAAAACACCATAACCGTTGCCACCGCAATTTGCAGAATAATACCAATCAATTCTTGGCCTGTGTTTAATTGTAGGTTCGGCGCAATAAACTCGCCAAATACAACATTAAGAATAAAAAACAATGCCATAACAACGGTTAATATACGCCAGAAAAAATAGGTATCAGTCATTACGGGATTTGATGTAATCGGGCCCAACAAACCTCTTCGGGTAATAAATGAGGCAATAAGACAAAACCCAAGAATAAAGGTTAAAATAGAGGCAAATAATATATCAACAGGTAAAGTGGCATCCGTATACTCCGACGAGTTAACAAACCACCGAACATGAGCCCACGTTGGTAATGAAAATAAACCAAAAACGAAGAGTAAAATCAATTTCATTCTTTTTTCTCCTTGCTGTGAGTTAGTCCCCACACCGATGAAGGGGCTATTCCACTTTCAAGTGATGATAAAAATTGCTCGAGCTGTTTAAGTTGAAATGGGAAAAGGTATAGCGGCTCTAGTTCTGTATGATTCAAGCCATTGCGAGGGGAACGATTATAGTAATCCAATACCTCGCTGAGATGATCAAATGAGCCATTATGCATATATGGAGCGGTCAGGGTGATATTTCTCAGGGAAGGTACTTTAAACGCATGGCGCAACTCTTCCCCGTCTGTTTTTAAGTAAATGAGCTCATCACAACTCCCTTCACCTTTGTCAGCATAACGGCTAAGGCAGTTGAACTCATTGGATGATAGCTGAGCAATGACGGCTAAACGCCCTTCATCTCGGTGACTTCCCGGTACTGCTGTTGTTGTAAAGTCGCCACTAGAAAACATGGGGCCACTGTGACAACGTACGCATCGCCCGCTATCACTAATAAATAGCCTAAGCCCTGCTTCTTCAGCTGGGCTCAACAATTGGCTCGCTGATATATAATCCTCTTCGACAATAGCATCGACATACCGATCAAACCTTGAAACAGCAGGCATCAAGCGTGCTTGATAGGCTGCCAAGGCTTTCCCCACCAAGGCATATGTTTGATTAATTCTATTGCGCTGAGCTTTCGTTAAACGATGCCAATTTTCAATACTATTTACTGGAGACGCTTGCTTTGGCAGTGAGCTTTGTTCTTCAACCAGTTCTACTAACGATGCGGTTTTACCAAATGCTGCCTTAAAATCATCTAAAAAGTAGTCCAGAACAACGTGGACTACCTCAAGCCGGGTTAGCGCATGTTCAGTGGGATCTTCTAACGGAAATAATGCTTGAGACCACAGACTATCGGCCCGACCATCCCAAAATTGCCAAGTAGAACCAACAGCACCAACCACAGTGGGAGTATTACGTTTACCGTCAACTGGTTTGCCTGACGTGAAATAATATTTAGGTTGGTGGCAATGAGCGCAAGACATATCCCCTTTTCGGCTTAACTGTGACGAGAAGAACAGCTTTTTCCCTAGTGCTGCAGCCGCATCATTAGCTAAATACGCATTACCGGGATCTGTTACAGGTGGTAAGCTAGATAGTTGTAATGACTGAAGTTGTTTCAATTCGAGCTGACTCCAGCCATGACGAGAAGCCGGCATTTCATCCAAGCACCCAATTACAATCGTGCACAGAGATAAATAAATGAAAAATTTAAAGAATAAACTCAAAAGTAAATTCATGGTCACGCTCTCTGTCGTCCTTACACGAAAAGACAACTTGCCATAGGCCTGGCATTTGAAATTTCAAACCATCAATTCGATAACTTCCAGCCTCTTTACCATGATGCCATTGCGGCTGGGTAGGTAAGCCATGTCGATGAGCGGGCATTCCCCCTCTCACTGGCTGTGGACTGCAGTTCATCGCAACACCTTTGTCATCAGTGATCATCAATTGCCAACTATGTATCTGGTTAAGTGGTAGATCTTCAGCTTGCTGAACACGTTGTGCCATCCAGCCAAACTCACTCACAGCCTCATTATTCTCTGGTGATTTAGCAAATGCATTATGGAAAAATACACTAAAAAAAATGATGAAGCTTGGACTCCAAATCATAAAAAAATCACCATGCAGTATTATTTTGTTGTTAAACTTAATCATAATCTTCGTATTTATAATTACTTATTAATTCTATGACATAATAAATCAAAAAATTTCAGACAAGTTAACCATTAAACTTCAAACATAATATTTCCAACATATAAATATAAAAAAATGCTATTGAGAAACATCTCAAAGTTGTAGCAAAATTTACTTTGTGAAGCGGCGCAACAAAATAAAGAATAACCAAGCACTGATGCATAATTTATTGGTCAATAACCACCATTTATAACCTTAATCCACTCGTGGTTATTTAGCCATGTTCAAAATTAAAATCTTTATTACATCTCGGAATAAGATAAGAAAAGTCGGTATCAAAGTTAACGTTGTTGATACTACGGAGGGCTGACGATGTGCTCATGGTGCATTCAAGATAAGACAAACTGATAAAACTTTAAATAGACAAGGGCTGATCATTTCATCTCCATTAATTTCTTGATTATTTTTGTTTTATAAATCAATCACTACATAAAATCGGGTATACTCTACGGCAAAGCATCACTGCGGTTTATGATCTGACACAACGGCTAAAGGGGGTTGGATAACACTATGGTTTTCGACGCAATTCTTACCTTGTCACAACAAGGAAAAATGTTCGCTAATCCTCGTCGTATCGCCCTATTGAAAGCGATTTCATCGACAGGCTCGATTAGCCAAGGAGCCAAACAAGCCGGGATCAGTTATAAAGCTGCTTATGATGCTATTAGAGAAATGAACAACCAGTCTGAATCCCCACTTATCGAAAGTGAAAAGGGAGGAAAAGGTGGTGGCGGTGCTTCACTCACTCACCGCGGGCAAAGACTGATACAAATGTACGAACTGCTTGATCAAATCCAATCCATGGGATTGGAAGCGCTTAATGATGAGTCTGTACCACTGCACAGCTTACTGGGTGTCATGAGTAAATTGTCATTGCAAACCAGCGCCAGAAATCAACTTTTTGGTACCATTGCAAAAATAGAAAACCATGCGCTCCATGATCAGATCACGGTCGTCTTACAAGAAGACATAAAGCTTACAGCCACTGTCACCCACGGCAGTACAATTCGGTTAAACCTTCAACCGGGTAAAGATGTTGTTGCCCTTATCAAAGGACCAGCCATTGATATCAAATTGCCCTCCTCTAAAACTGAAGACTTATCAGATCACAATTGGTTAAAAGGGAAAATAAAAGCTATCGAGGAAGATGACAACTCAGTCGAAGTTACTTTAACCCTGAATCAGGAAGATGAGATTTGTGCCCTAATTGATAAAGGGAGCGAAGATGTTTCACAGCTTTGTATTGGGAGTGAAGCCTATGCCGTTTTCTCCAGTGCCCAGGTAATCTTGGCAACCCTGAGCTAACTTGGCATAAATAAATCGCTAATTGAATTTGATACAGGAACTCTGAAAAGGGTTGTAGACTTCCCCTTGTAACAGGCAGTTTTCCAGATAACGATAATCCAGATACTGAAATGCAAACAGCAGAAAGACAGAAATCACCATCCCTATCAATGACACTCTCATCAGCCACAATTTTTTGCTCTTCATGGCATACAGCATAACAGCCACCGAAACTGGGGCAATGCTAAGAAGAACAGGTTGAAGCTGAAGTACGATTACCATCACGAGCAGTCCATTAAGGTGATTAAAGAGCGAGCACGGCATAATAATACGCTTTTAGCATACCCGATATCAAAGTAAAGTCGCGGCCTTTGCAAAACCTTACACAAAAATCACATCCTCCCCTGCATAGATTTCTTGACAACGCACACAAAACATAAATTAAAAGCATATTTCTTCTGAGACCAATCACATTTTTCAACCATTCTTAGTGCGCATCGAAACGTTTGCTTTTATATTCTCAGCCATCGAAACGTTTGCGTAATCGTTTCGATGGCGATTTATGACACAGATAACGCAGCCAAGGTTGGCACGACATTAGAAGCATCACCACCATCAATAATTAAGGTGCAAGCATGAAAAAGAGCGCACTCATCAATTCTGAGCTGTCTTATTTGGTCGCTACTCTCGGCCATACCGATGAAGTCACTGTGTGTGACGCAGGTTTACCGATTCCAGATGAAACCCAACGTATTGACCTTGCCCTTATTCCAGGTGTCCCGACTTTCATCCAAACGGTTAAAGCCTTGTTAGGCGAAATGCAGATTGAAGGTGTGGTGATGGCAGAAGAATTCAAGCAAGCCAGCCCTGATCACCACGATACACTGATTGCCCTACTTAACGAAGAAGAAGCGATGTGCGGAAAAACAATCAACATCACTTATGTTCCTCACGAAGCATTTAAAGTACACACCCAAAGCAGTAAAGCGGTGATCCGCACGGGTGAATGTACCCCGTATGCCAATGTCATTTTCCAATCCGGCGTTGTTTTTTAAGCACACCTGTGGTTTCAAGGCCTAGTTGCAAGGACTCCCTATGACTCAGCCAATTCTAGAACTCAAGGACATCGAAAAAGCTTTTCCCGGCGTCAAAGCCTTGGATAAAACCAGCCTGAATGTCTACCCAGGTAAGGTCATGGCCTTGATGGGTGAAAACGGCGCAGGTAAATCAACTCTCATGAAAGCATTGACCGGCATCTATCACATGGATGCAGGTGAAATTCGCTATCAGGGTGAAACCGTCAACTTCAATGGTCCACGCCATTCGCAAGAAGCGGGTATCAGTATCATTCACCAAGAGTTAAACCTGATCCCTGAATTGACCATTGCCGAGAATATCTATCTTGGCCGCGAAAAAACCAACTCTTTTGGTGGTATCAAGTGGTCACAGATGTACAGGGAAGCCGACGCCCTGCTGGCACGCCTGAATGTTAAGCACAGCTCGCGTAGCTTGCTTGGTGAGCTGAGCCTTGGCGAACAGCAAATGGTAGAGATTGCCAAAGCCCTGTCCTTCAAATCCCAAGTCATCATCATGGATGAGCCGACAGACGCTCTCACCGACACCGAAACAGAGTCACTGTTCAAAGTGATCAATGAGTTGCGCGATGAAGGCACAGGCATTGTCTATATCTCCCACCGCTTGAAAGAGATATTCGAGATCTGTGATGACATAACAGTGCTTCGCGACGGGAAATTCATCGGTCAACGCGCCGTTGCTGATATTGATGAAGACACCATGATCGAGATGATGGTTGGCCGCCGTCTCGACGAACAATACCCTCGCGTCGATGCAAAACATGGCACTACTTGCCTTGAAGTAAAAGGCCTTAATGGTGCTGGGGTCAAAGATGTCAGCTTTACCTTGGATCGCGGTGAGATCTTGGGGATCTCCGGCCTAATGGGAGCTGGCCGCACCGAATTGATGAAAGTCATTTACGGTGCACTCAAGCGTGAATCCGGTGATGTCGTTCTTGATGGCAAAGCAATCAATCCATTAAGTCCACAAGACGGTCTAGCCAATGGCATCGCTTATATTTCTGAAGATCGTAAGGGTGAGGGTCTGATCCTCGGCCTATCCGTGAAAGAAAACATGTCGATTTGTTCACTGGAGCAACTGTCAAAAGGTGTCCAGCTTCAACACTACGACGAAGTGACGGCTGTAGAAGATTTCATTCGTCTATTTAACATCAAGACCCCAAGTCA
Organism: Photobacterium pectinilyticum; assembly: GCF_024357955.1. Taxonomy (GTDB): domain Bacteria; phylum Pseudomonadota; class Gammaproteobacteria; order Enterobacterales; family Vibrionaceae; genus Photobacterium; species Photobacterium pectinilyticum. The sequence goes on along the minus strand of NZ_JANEYT010000014.1, from coordinate 69,784 downwards.
TAACCAAATCATCGGTAACCTGTCTGGCGGTAACCAGCAGAAGGTCGCTATCGCTAAGGGTTTGATGACTAGGCCTAAAGTTCTGATCCTGGACGAACCGACTCGCGGTGTTGATGTCGGCGCCAAAAAAGAAATCTACCAGCTAATCAACCAATTCAAGTCAGAAGGGATGAGCATCATTCTTGTTTCTTCTGAGATGCCGGAAGTACTCGGCATGAGTGACCGTATTTTGGTCATGCACGAAGGTAAAATCAGTGGCGAATTCATGGCTGAAGATGCCGACCAAGAAAAACTTCTTGCCTGCGCTGTGGGTAAACAAATCAACGAGGTAGCAGCATGAGTAGCAACGCTATGACCAAACAACAAAACACTGGTAGCACCAAGCTATTTAGCAAAGAATGGCTAATCGAACAGAAGTCTCTGATTGCCCTCGTGTTCCTTATTGTCGTGGTGTCATTCCTGAACCCGAACTTTTTCACTGTCGACAATATCCTGAATATTCTGCGCCAGACCTCAGTGAATGCCATTATTGCCGTGGGTATGACTCTGGTTATCCTGACTGCGGGTATTGACCTGAGTGTTGGCTCCGTCCTTGCGTTGTGTGGTGCCTTCGCCGCTACGTTGATTGGCATGGAGGTCCCAGTCCTGATCGCCGTACCGACTGCCTTGCTAGCCGGTGCCGCGCTGGGTGCGATAAGTGGTGTGATTATCGCCAAAGGTAAGGTCCAGGCTTTCATCGCGACACTGGTTACCATGACGCTGCTGCGTGGTGTGACCATGGTATACACCGATGGTCGACCAATCTCAACAGGCTTTACTGATGTTGCCGACAGCTTTGCATGGTTCGGTACGGGTTACGCTATGGGTATCCCTGTGCCAATCTGGCTGATGGTGATTGTATTTGCTGCAATCTGGTACCTACTAAATCACACCCGTTTCGGTCGCTACATCTACGCCCTGGGTGGTAACGAATCAGCAACTCGCCTATCGGGTATCAATGTGGATCGCGTCAAGATTGGGGTTTATGCCATCTGTGGTCTGCTTGCCGCACTTGCCGGTATCATCGTGACTTCTCGCCTGTCTTCAGCGCAGCCTACAGCTGGTATGGGCTACGAGCTTGATGCTATCGCAGCTGTTGTTCTTGGCGGCACCAGCCTAGCCGGTGGTAAAGGCCGCATCATGGGTACTCTAATTGGTGCACTGATCATCGGCTTCTTGAACAACGCCCTTAACCTATTGGATGTCTCCTCCTACTACCAAATGATTGCAAAAGCAGTGGTAATTTTGCTGGCAGTCCTTGTAGATAATAAAAATAAGTAATACCAATCTGGATAAATAGTTGACCAAGGATTTGCACAGGAAAAATCGTTGTTATCAAGGCAGAGATTGCAGTAACTAGTGGTTCTAATTATAAAATCTCTAACACAGAGAACAGCGATTTTAACCTGCAAGACTGAGCAAATATTTATGTAAGTTGGTATACCACAACTTCTGTGCGCGGGTAGCCCCCTGCCCGCCTTTACCCGACATATATAGAAAGGAATATAGAATGAAAAAGTTAGCTACCCTGATCTCTGCCGCCGTACTGTCAGCGTCATTCAGCTCTACGGCTGCCGCGCAGGACACGATGGCTATGGTCGTATCAACGCTGAACAACCCATTCTTCGTCACCATGAAGGAAGGGGCTGAGGCCAAAGCAAAAGAACTGGGCTATAACCTGATTGTTCTTGACTCACAAAACGACCCAAGCAAAGAGCTATCCAACGTGGAAGATCTTACTGTTCGTGGTGTGAAGGCAATACTTATCAACCCAACCGATTCTGATGCCGTTTCCAATGCCATCCGCATGGCAAACCGCTCGAAGATCCCGGTCCTAACACTAGACCGTGGTGCAAGCCGTGGAGAAGTAGTCAGCCACATCGCTTCTGACAACGTTGCAGGTGGGGAGATGGCCGGTAAATACATCATGGAAAAAGTGGGTGAACAAGCTCGCGTTATTCAACTAGAAGGTATCGCTGGCACCTCTGCTGCTCGCGAACGTGGTAAAGGCTTCATGCAAACGGTTGATAGTAGCGGTATGGAACTGCTAGCAAGCCAGCCAGCTGACTTCGACCGCACCAAAGGTCTTAACGTAATGGAAAACATGCTTGCCGCGAACCCAGACGTTCAAGCGGTATTTGCCCAGAACGATGAAATGGCACTGGGTGCCCTTCGCGCTGTTCAGGCTTCAGGCAAAGAAGTCCTAATCGTCGGCTTCGATGGTACTGAAGACGGCATCGCAGCGGTTAAACGCGGCATGCTTGGCGCAACCATCGCTCAGCAGCCTGATCTAATTGGTTCATTGGGTGTCGAAACTGCCGACAAGGTGCTAAAAGGCGAGCAGGTTGAAACAAACATCCCTGTGCCTCTGAAAGTGATTTCAGAATAAGAGAAGGCACGAGGCCAGAAGCGATAGGCGATAGGTTCAAAGCCAATAGCCGGGCAGGATATAACGGAGCTTCGAGTTTTATCCTGCCTCCCAACAACCCAGAAAATGTTCAAAATCTGTCGTTTAGCAAACAGCTCCCTCCCTACTGCTAAGCCATACATTTTGGCCAATGAGAATGAGAAAGGTCCCAATATGAATAAATTAGTCGTTCTTGGCAGCGTGAACGCCGATCATGTTTTGCAAGTTGCCTCTTTCCCTCGTCCGGGGGAAACACTGCATGGCCATAGCTACTGTGTCATCCCTGGTGGAAAAGGGGCGAACCAAGCAGTGGCAGCCGCTCGCCTAGGCGCTGATATTGCCTTTATCGCATGTGTCGGTGATGACAGCTTCGGCCATGAGATGCGTGAAACATTTGCCAAAGAAGGCATGAATACCGATGGCGTAATGATTGAGAAAGGTATGCCAACCGGCATTGCAATGATTCAGGTCGCGGCAACGGGTGAGAACAGCATCGCCATTTCCGCTGAAGCCAATGGCAGCCTGAGCCCTGCTCGTATTGAACCGCACTACAACCTGATCAAACAGGCCGATACACTATTAATGCAACTAGAAACACCGATGGCAACAATTGAAGCCGCGGCTAAAGTGGCCAAACAGGCAGGCACCCGCGTGGTACTCAACCCAGCCCCTGCCCAGCCATTATCGGATGACTTATTGCAACATATTGATATGATTACGCCTAATGAGACTGAAGCGGAATTGCTGACAGGTATCAAGGTAACCGATACCACCAGCGCTCAACATGCAGCCGATGCCCTTCACGACAAAGGCATCAAGCAGGTCATGATCACCTTGGGCAGCCAAGGAGTGTGGATCAGCGCAAACGGCGAAAGCCGTCAAGTCCCAGGCTATCGTGTTGATGCCAAAGACACGACCGCAGCCGGTGATACCTTCAACGGTGCCTTGCTGACCGGTCTGCAGGAAAACAAAGCGATGGACGATGCCATCCGCTTTGCCCATGCCGCTGCTGCAATTTCAGTCACCCGAATGGGTGCTCAAACTTCAATTCCGCACCGTCGTGAAGTGGAACGCTCTCTTATTGAGCATCAGTAAGTAATTGATACCGTGCCCACAGTGGCACGGTTCAGGGAGAACCTATGGCGACAATCAAAGATGTAGCAAAACATGCAGGAGTCTCGACTTCCACCGTTAGCCACGTCCTGAACAAAACCCGCTTTGTCAGTGAAGACATTTCTGTGCGCGTGATGGCGGCAGTGAAAGAGCTGAACTATGCCCCATCGGCGTTAGCGCGAAGCCTGAAGGTTAACCACACCCGCACTTTCGGCATGTTAGTCACCACTTCCACTAACCCTTTTTTTGGTGAAGTGGTAAAGGGAGTCGAGCGTCGCTGTTATGAACAAGGCTATAACCTGATCCTCTGTAACACCGAGGGTGATCTTTCCCGAATGCGAGACAGCCTTGATATCCTGCTGCAAAAGCGTGTCGATGGACTGTTGTTGATGTGCAGCGAGGTTGATGGTCAGGCATTCGAGCTGTTTTCCCGCCACCAACCTGTACCCACAGTGGTCATGGACTGGGGTCCGATCGATTTCCCTAGTGACAAGATCCAAGATAACTCGCACCATGGCGGCTACCTCGCCACCAAGCATCTTATCGAGCAAGGCCATACCCAGATTGGCTGCCTAACTGGACCACTTGATAAGCTAACCGCTCAACAACGTTTGTCCGGTTATGCACAGGCAATGGAAGAAGCCGGTTTAGACGTCAATAAACAATGGATTGCATCAGGTAACTTCGAATGTGAGGGCGGTGAAATTGCCTTTAACGACGTATTGGCCAGAGGCCCGCTACCAACAGCACTCTTTGTGTGTAATGACATGATGGCAATGGGTGTAATTAACACCGCCAGCAAAAAAGGTATTCGTGTACCCGACGATCTCTCTATTGTCGGCTACGACGACATTAAGCTGGCGAAGTACATAACCCCATCACTGACTACCATCCACCAACCTAAGCACCGATTGGGCCAACAAGCGGTCGATATCCTGCTCGAGAAGATCCAGAATAAACATGAAAGCAACAAGGTGATCCAACTAGAGCCAACACTGGTTGAGCGCGACAGCGTGAAGCGCATTCCATAAAGTATCTAAACTCAAGTGACTTCTCGCCCAAGGCTATCTGTACCAATAATCACAGCCTGACACATATAAAGCTCTATATATTAGGGCTTTTATTTGTTTTAACCCCATCAATTTAACCACCCCATCCTAAAATAAGATAATTTGACCACTTAGTGGTATTTCTCAAAACGAGTTATACCAATCTGGATAAGTAGTTGATCAAGTATTTGCTCTGGAAAAATCGTTGTTATCAAGGCAGATATTGCAGTAACTAGTGGCTCTAATTACAAAATATCTAACGCAGAGAACAGCGATTTTAACCTGCAAGACTGATCAAATATTTATGTAGGTTGATATTAAGCATACGCCATTAACAATTTGGCATAATTATGAACACTATTTCATTGACCAAACGCCCAATTCAGCGTACAACTGTAAGCTGAGTTTCGGTGACATATCTTTGGGTCTCAATCTAACAGCCAGATGTACCCTGGCTAAAGGACAACATCATGCTAGATAGCATTACACACTGGATTAAACTTCGCTTAATAGGTTCTTCCTTATCCACTCAATGGGAGAACGATTTTTTTTCCAACCACTTTTGACATACTGCGACAAAGTAACGTCAAAGTGCTTGGGTATACAGAGCACCCCACTTAGGATCGCAAGTAAGAACCAAAGAAATAACACTGTACTAAGGTTTAATGGCACGCATAAAAAAATCCCCTACTTGACAGCAGGGGATTTTACCAACCAGTAAAGTGAAGCGCTTTAAATGACTAGCCCGCCATCAACTTTCAATGTTTGACCTGTAATAAATGCCGAATTGTCACTTGCTAAGAACAAAGCACCATTGGCAATATCTTGCGGTTTACCCATACGGCCTAATGGCGTTTTATTCCTCATGTGATCCAATACTTTTTCCGGTAAATCAACGGTCATTGGTGTTTCAATAAATCCAGGGGCTATACAATTTGCCCTCACTTGGGCACCTTTGCGCGAAAACTCCTTCGACCAACCTTTTGTCATGGCAATCACACCACCTTTGGTTGCTGCGTAGTTGGACTGACCGATATTCCCGTCAGTCCCCACCACTGAGGACATGGTGATGATTGAACCAGACCCGCCTTCAACCATCACAGGTGCAATGGCTTGGGTCATATTGAAGACTCCCTTTAAATTGACATCGGAAACCAAGTCCCAATCTTCCTCTGTCATTTTTTCAATCAGGTTGTCCCGTGTTACACCAGCATTGTTGACCAGTACATCAATCTTTCCGTACTCTGATTTCACTTTATTAACGAAATTCGCAATATTATCTCGATCACAAACATTCAGCTCAATGGCAGTAACGTTAGGATACTTGGCTTCTAAGTCCGTCATGGCAGCTGCGTTCATATCACACGCATACACCTGAGTTGCATCATTCTTAGCAAAGGTTTCGACAATGCAGCGACCAATCCCTTGGGCACCACCTGTCACTATACACACTTTGTTATTTAGCATTTTAATTCCCCTATATGAATACCAAACTGTTGACATCAAAACGGTTGTAACTGGTATTAGCGAGTGCCTGCAGTTGTGACGGGCAACACAACTCACTGTATTCTGGTATTTTAGAGGATTCACCCAAAAATATTACTCACATTAATGCAAATCAGCTTTGCTAATATGACGCTATGTCTTCCTCTTCTACATGCAGTGATCATTGCCGCCCTGAGTATTTATTCATCATTTTGTTGCATTTTATTGCTATAACTGTATGAGGGTAAATGAATTTTAGGATGTACTATGTTGGACAAGGTTGTCTTCTTTCTTCACGTAGTGAGAACAGGTTCGATCAGCGAAGCGGCAAAGCACAATAATATCTCCCCTTCCGCTGCCAGCCGGTGGCTTAATGAGTTGGAAGAAAAGATGGGGGTTAGCTTACTCAAGCGCACAACACGCAAAATCACCCCGACTCAAGCCGGGCAACGACTGTTCGACCGATTCAGCTTGTTGTATACCCAAATTGACGATGTGTTCAACGAAGTCCAGAACATGAGCAGTGAGGACAAAGGGACCATCAAAATTGCCAGTACCCCGCTCTTTGCCAAGCACTATCTGAGTCAGATCATCGGTGAGTACCTGCTGCTTCACCCATCAATTAACTTTATCGTGCTAGAAACAGCCTTCGAAGTCGATCATGTCCATGATGTTGATTTTGCGATACGAGCCAACGCCACCTATCGTGGTTTTCAGGACAAAGATAGCCTGTTGGTTAAGCGTTCACTGCTGAGAGAGCCATTAATGGCATGCTGCTCGCCGGCATATATCAAAAAAAACGGCAAACCTATTGTCCCCGATGACCTCAAACACCATCGCTGCTTGTATGCCAGTACATTGGTTGGTGGTAATCGTTGGATTTTCGAATCGAATGGCGAATACTCCACCGTTGAGATAGCTCAGACAGTGGAGGCCGATGACAGTGAAATTCTCAAGAATATCGCCATACATGGTGGAGGAATTGCGTATTTGCCCTTTAGTTTAATTGCCAATGAACTCGACAGGAAAACCTTACAGCCAATTTTGGAAAATTACGTCAGTAGCCAATTTGAGCTCAACCTCTACTTCAAGCCACGAAAATACATGCCCGCGCGTTGTGCCAATTTCAAAGATTATCTTATCGAACGCGTTCCCGAAATTGAACGACTAAAGCGACAAGGAAACTCGCATGGCCGACATGCCAACAAGCCTGCAGATATGGCTAAAATCATTCAATGATGCCCTAGCGCAAGCAAGAGTCTTGGGGATTTCACCCACGCCTGAGATGGCAAGACTAGGGCTGTCGACTATCACACAGCAGTTTGTCACAGCCCCCATAACCATAAAACAAGTTATTGATACATTTATCCATGGAACTGCAATTCCATGCCGAATTTACCACCCATCTCCGGGTAATGAATTACCGGTATTATTATTCTTCCATGGTGGCGGCCACATGTGTGGCAGTATTGAGGTCTACGATCCAATCAGTCGTCGCCTCGCACATCACAGCCAGCACGTCGTTGTCACGATTGATTATCGGCTTTCTCCCGAGCATCCTTACCCGAAAGGCCTCGTTGACTGCATTATGAGCCTTGAAGAGATAGTAAATACGCTGGTGACACAGAATATATCCTTTCGGCCGACGATATCTATTGCAGGTGATTCTGCAGGTGGTGCATTGGCGGCAACGCTTGCCCAACGTCAACCAGATACCATCAATCAATTAGTCTTGATATACCCAAGCCTCGATTACACATTATCTAGTGGATCTTTAATTGATTACCGCGAAGGGTACATCTTAGAGACGGAAAAGATTCAATGGTATTTTGACCAATACTTCCAGCAAGAAAATAACCGCCAGACAGCGTCACCACTATTCGGGGCGTTACCCAGCAACCACCCTGCAACCCTGCTTATAACAGCGGGCTTTGATCCAATACAAGATGAAGGAAAGCGGTATCTCAAGCGATTAACAATGTTAGGGATCGATAACCTGCACCATCACCTCGATAATATGACACACGCTTTTCTGAATTTGGAAGACCTCGTTTCGAAGGCTTGCGACACGACCTACCACTATATTGACGAGTTCCTCAATCGTTAAGTAATACCAATCTGGATAAGTAGTTGATCAAGTATTTATGTCGGTTGGTATAAAACGTTCAGATAACATAAAGCCCAGCATTTGCTGGGCTTTAACAATGTTACGGGTAGCGGATTACCACATAAGATCATCAGGGATCTGGAAATCAGCATACGGGTCATCTTCATCAATCTCTTGCTCAGACGACGTATTATTCACGATGATGCTTTCTTCATCCCGCTGGCTGATCTTATCAGCGACGACACCAGGGATCACTGCGTAACTCTCCAGGTAACGAGCAATCGCCAAACGGCCGCTAACAAGCTGATCTTGCGTCTGCTTATTAACGTAAATCTTCTTCACTAACGTGCCATCAGTAAAGTTATAACCGATGTCACCGTCTGCGATATCGATTTTGTTCATTTCAATCAACTGTTTGACTTGAGATGTGATCGCTTTCTTGTCAGCCTCTGCCTGCTTTTGACGATTCAGCTCTTGATCCTGCTCCAGCTGTGCAGCCTTGTTAGCTTCCACAGCGGCTTTAGCTTCATTGCGAAGAGTACGTGATTTTTTGGACTGTTTGCCCGCTTTCTTTAGTTTTTTCTTATCAATGAGTCCAGCTTTTAGCATCTGCTCTTGAAGGGATAGTTTCGCCATTTCGACTCCGTCACGGGCATAAAATTTTAATCTCCCTATTATCCCTTTGTCGCCTGAATCTCGTCAACCTTGTGTTGTCCACTATAAGCAAGATAAGCGGCACAATCGCGCCACAAGTCAGAATATTAACGCTGAAAAGGATAAACAGAGCCTATATGAAGAATCTGTGTGAGCTCATCAAGCGCAGTGCGTGATTCCACCAACAAGGACGGATCCGCCAAATCCGCTTCAGCCAATTGATCGCGGTAATGGTGTTCTACCCATTGGCATAACTGCTTATATAAAACATCGGACATCATTGTATTGGGGTTAACAGCGGCCAATTCATCCTGTTTTAGCGCGACGCGCAATCTCAAGCATGCAGGTCCCCCACCGTTCGCCATACTTTGTTTCAGGTCGAAGATTTTAATATCATCGATACCCTGCTTGTTGGCTAATAACTGGTCTAGGTATGCCCACACCCTCGGATTGTTTCGGCATTCTTCAGGCAAAATCAACACATTGTCACCGTTAGGCATAGTGATCAACTGCGAGTTAAACAGGTAACTGGTCACTGCATCTTCTATTGATACACTCTTTGTTGGTACTTCGATAATGCGCATTTCACCCGATAGTTTTAGATCAAGCTCGTCATAAACCGCCTGCTGATTCAAAAAGGCCTGCTCATGACAAAAAAGGACATTGCGGTTACCGACAGCGATAACATCGTTATGAAACACACCTTGATCAATCACATCCGGGTTCTGCTGGGCAATCACGACCTTGTCATTCTCCAGCTGGTGCAACCTTGCCACCGCTTCGCACGCTTCAAAAGTATGCCGGGCAGGGAATTTCTTTGGCTCAGGATAACGGCTGTCAAAGGCATAACGACCAAAGACGAAGAATTCTACCCCTTGCTGATCATAGGTGAGACAGAAACGGGTGTGGTTAGCGGCACCTTCATCACCAAAGTGCTCAATACTCGGTAAGGCTGGGTGGTGAACAAAATGGTTATCGTCAGCGAAAGTGGCTTTTAATATCCGCCCAGTCACCTCATGCTCGATAGAGCGATGGAATTTATTGATTAAATTCGCTGGTGTAAAGTGGACCTTGCCATCTTTGGTATCTGCCGAAGGCGAGACGGTTGCTGCGTTAGCCGTCCACATGCTTGATGCTGAACAACAAGCCGCCAATACTTTCGGCGCCTGCTTCGCAGCTGCGGCCAGCACCGACTGATCACTACCAGTAAAGCCCAGTCGACGTAACGTCGCTATATCAGGTCTTTCCTGTGGGGCGAGCACACCTTGCACCATTCCTATATCAGACAGTGCCTTCATCTTAGCTAATCCCTGCAAGGCTGCTTGTTTAGGGCTAGAGGGAGTAGCTTGGCTCCTCGCCGAGGCGACATTACCAAAAGACAACCCACTGTAGTTGTGAGTTGGACCAACTAGGCCATCGAAATTTGCTTCAACTGCGCTCATAGATATTCCATGTTTGATTACCACAGTTACACAATAACAAAGTCGCTACATTTACAACAAGCTTGGCACAACCAGCTACCTTTAATCGCTGATAAGATAGAAATGATTTTTTTAGGCATGACTATGCACCTGTAAACGTTTACTGCCGTCTCTATTACGTGTAGCAAGGGGGGATTGAGCCGAAGATTACTGGGGACAACACATATTTACGCATTTTATGCTCAACAAAAGCCAGCTCAAAACAAGCAGGCATCTTATTAAACTGTGCGTTAGATCATCATGAAGTACGTTTAATCATCCCACTCAACGACATGTCCAGCATCATAAATTCCATCACTGTAAGCCGGGGAAAAGTTAATAAAGATGTTTTCCTTAGATACTGGCAAGACGTCAGCCAAGGTATTGGCAATGACTTCCAACATAGTGGCAATTTGCGTTTCGGTATTGAAGTTAGGGGCGATGAGATGAACGAGCAGTGGGTGTGTTTTATCTGGCTGGCAGTCAACCACTTTGCCGTTATGGGCATAATGATGAGGAGAAAGGTAATCCCATGTTGCCATGACATGCTTTAAATCGATATCGCTAGTTTCTGAAACGGCTTTTGAGAGCACACCCAAGGTGGCCGGAATATTGACTTCTTGAGCAAAAGGCAAAGACTTAATTCTAATTAACGGCATGTCGCTTCTCCTTTTATGACCATACCTAGCAACATCATTGCTGCTAGGTAATTTTTCTGGATCACTTTTAGAAGATAGCTAAACGCGTTACTGTCACGCCTTCTCAATATTGAGAATTTTAACTTTTTTGTCACAATCTTCAACAAGGCCGTTAATCACAGCGCTTATCTTCACAGCACGGGTTTATCACCCGCTCAGCACAGGTATAAGGTTCAATGTGAATAACAACATCAACCAGTTCATCGATTTGCGCCAAGATATGCGCTTTGAATTTTTCGCTGATGGTGTGAGCATCTTCAACGCGCATGTCTGGATCGACTAGCATATGAAAGTCCAACAAAATAGTACTGCCCGTACGTCGACTACGGATAGCATGCACTTCTTTTATCTGAGGTACCTCGCCAGCATAACCTTGTACTTTTACTTCTATATCTTCATCAACCTGTGCCTCGGTCAACTCCATAATAGCCGGCCATAAAATTTCAATCGCCGCTTTGAAGATCATCGCCGTTACGATCAGCGCTGCAACTTGATCGAGGTAATGCAGATCAGGGAACACAAAATTCGCCACGACCGCGATAGCAACAGGTAAAGAACTCAAGGCATCACTACGGTGGTGCCAAGCATTAGCATGCAGAGAACGACTCTTGATCTTCTTGGCTTGGATAACGGTCCAACGGTAAAGCACTTCTTTTACCACAATCGAGGCCAATGCGGCCCAAAAGGCCAGCATTCCAGGAATAGCGGTTGTTTCATGCCCTAATGCCGAGAGGGAGTCCCAACCAATACCTATACCGACAATCAGCAGTAGAATACCAATAAATATATTGGTAAAGGTTTCGAAACGACCATGGCCATAAGGGTGGCCTTTATCGGCTGGAGCTGTCCAGTAACGTGATCCAATCAAGATAGCCGTATCGGTGATAAGATCCGAAAAACTGTGGACACCATCGGCAACCAACGCCTGACTGCCCGTAATTTTGCCTACCGTTATCTTTAATACCGCCAAACTAACGTTAGCGATGGAGCCTATCCAGGTTGCTCGATGGATTACTTTTACCGGGTTTTCAGCCATTGTTCCAACTTCTAATAAGGTTAAAGCACCCTCACCACTTCAAAGTGCAAGGGGTAACGTGAATAGAATATACTACGAGTCATCCCACTGACAAACCAGTTCATTAGCCCTATTACTTCGATAGGTCTGACTTATTCATTACCTCTGAATGGTAATAACAAGTCACTAAATGATCATTGACCATTCCAACGGCTTGCATGAAAGCATAACAAGTCGTCTCACCCACAAACTTAAAACCTTTCTTTTTGAGAAAGCGACTCATTTCTTTGGAGGTTTCAGTGAAAGCCGGAATATCGGCCATGGTTTGCCAGTGATTAATAACTGGCTGGTGATCGACAAATTGCCACAATGCATTTGCTAAACTGCCATACTCATAAATTAGCCGCTGGGCAGCCCGGGCGTTATTAAATACCGAGCTAATTTTCCCTCGGTGCTTGATGATATCGTAGCTGGCAATAATCGCCTCTATGTGATCATCCTCATATGAAGCTAACTTTTCGATATCATAATTGTCGAAAGCAGCCCTGTATGCTTCTCGGCGTTTTAAAATGGTGTACCAGCTCAGCCCAGCTTGTGCACCTTCAAGTGTCAGGAACTCGAATAAATATGTATCTGATTTATTTACCCGCCCCCACTCTTGGTCATGATATTCCCGTTCAATAGGCTGCTTCATAGCCCATGCACATACACTCTTTTCCACAGCCATTCCTTACATTTTGTTAAATTTTTAATAGTAAAATTTAGTTACAACAATGATATTTCGCCAACTATCTGAACATGAAAGCAATTTGTCACGAGCACCCCAAAAGGGGTAGTTTTGGTCGTTAACCCCCTTGCTAATATTCTCCTGGGGAATTATTCTGACAACACTTACTGATGAGTTTATCGACTATTAAGGGTTGATGTGACCGGAAAAGTGAATTTAATTCTCATACATACATGTAATTTTCAATTTTATGAAACCAGCATCACATAAACCTAGATGAGCTGTGTAATTCAAATTGAAAACTAACAACTTAGTTCCATAATGGGGAAGTCAATACACAGCTATTGATTAGGGAAAAGGACTTTTATGAGAAATATCGCCGATTTTATCGAGCAACTAGAAAAAGGAGATAACCCATTTAATGTTTGGGTTTACTCCAGTAAAGGTCAATATAGTCAGTTTGGCAAGCAAGGTAATAAGATTTCAACCCCGGCTCTTCAGCGTGCGTTGAACAAGTACCTACAAATTGTGGTAGAAATGAATAATGAATCGGATGACGATGCATTTTTATTACTGCCCGAGGTGCATGCCGCCGTGCCTGTTTCGTTCCGAGACGGCCAAGTACAATTACTGACAAGACAAAACTAAATAAGCCATAGCATTTTGTGACTAACGATTAAGAACGATACCTGGCTAGGTCAATCTTCAACACAAAGTGATAGTGACTTAACCAAAAACAGACCTTTACGGTCTGTTTTTTTATGGCTTTACAGCAGCCACATCCGCTTTCTGTCATACCAATCTGGATAAGTAGTTGATCGAGTATTTATGTAGGTTGGTATCACTCATAACTGTATCTAAAACTCTGATAAGGATTGATAAAGGATGTCTGCATTAGCACTCGTCTACCAGACTGACAGGCTTTGTTACCTTCATCCCAGCCTTGGTTAAATTTTGTGTCACTACCATCCAGGGTTTCATCCTTACCAAAAACTTTCCCATAATTGCCGGTAATGCCCAGCGCACTGTCACAACCTTGGTTATAGCCATAATGGTAGAGACTGTCGTAAGGCACATCGTAAACATAATCATCTGGAAAAAGCTGATAGTTTTCCAGATCTGAGCTTGAACAACCCAGCATTGTCATTGGAAATATGACAATAGCAGCCCAATACCCTGTCTTTTTCATAACGACCCCTCTAGTATGGCGTTTAGTAAATAGTAGCTAAAACCTACACACACTGATGCTCAGAAAGATAATTAATTCAGATAAAAGCCAGCATTGCTGGCCTTATCATTAGAACAGGTTAAGTGCGGATTAGCTGATTACTTGTTCAATACCGCATTCAAACGCTCAAATCCGCGTTCTAGATCAGCGATCAGATCGTCTGCCGACTCCAAGCCAATATGCAATCGCAATAACGGGCCTGCAAAATCTTTCTTGGCAACCGTGCGTAGCGAATTAATATTTTCGTTCGCGAGGATCAAGCTCTCAAAGCCACCCCAAGAGTAGCCCATGCTGAAATGCTCCATACCATCGAGCAATGCCGTCAGCGCCTCGGAATTACCGCGGTTCAACACAACAGAAAACAGACCGTTACACCCTTTAAAGTCACGCTTAAAAAATTCGTGCCCTTCACAGCTTTCAAAAGCCGGATGGCGCACATGATCAACTTCTTCGCGCTCTGCCAACCACTGTGCAACTTTAAGGCTATTCTGCTCATGCTGCTTCAAACGTACGCCTAGAGTACGAAGTCCTCGCATGGCAAGGTAGATATCATCCGCAGAGGTACATTGACCAAGCAGGTAACTGTTTTCTTGTAACTGTGCCCAACAGCGTTCATTAGCGACTGCAGTCCCCAGCATGACATCAGAATGCCCCACAATATATTTGGTTGCAGCCTGAATCGAGATATCAACACCATGATCAAAAGGCTGGAAGTTAATTGGTGACGCCCACGTATTATCTAGCATCACAACCAAATCATATTCATGGGCAATACGAGACAAAGTCGGAACATCTTGAACTTCCATGGTGATTGAACAAGGTGACTCAAGGAACAATACTGTTGTATTCGGCTTGATAAGGTCACGGATCCCCTCACCAATCATTGGATCGTAATACGTGGTTTCCACGCCCATCTTATCGAGGATTTTATCACAGAAATCACGGGTCGGTTCGTAAACACCGTCGACCATCAAGATGTGATCTCCTGCTTTAACGAACGACAGAATAGCGCTGGTAATCGCTGCCGTCCCACAAGGGTACACGGCACAGCCTACACCGCCTTCTAACTCAACCATGGCATCTTGAAAAGCAAAGTGAGTGTTGGTACCGCGGCGGCCATAAAACAGGGCTTGGTTCTTTCTGTTAGCCGTTGCCTGCTTCATCTCTTTCACCGACTCAAACACTATGGTCGAAGCTCGGCTAACAGGTGGATTAACCAGCGACTGTGTCCACTTTGCAGAACGCCCAGCAGTAACGATCTTGGTCTCTAATGATTTCTTTCCCATGTTGTGTCTCTTTCCTTTCATTCTCGGCGCTAGTCTCCATTCATTTGACGTTATCACAGTTGGACGCTAAATGGGTAGCCATGAAAAAAAGACAACAAAAAAGGGCACGAAGGCCCTTTTAACTCTATAAAGCAGCCGTATATACAGCTGCCGCCTTATGGCTCTTGTGAAACAGGCTGCAACTTATAGTGTGAAGAATCCAGCTTAAATAACTCAGGTAGCGCTGTGCCCACAGAGACTGAAGACCAAGTCCCCGTCAGAATGCCGATAAACATCGCGATGGCAAACCCTTCAAGAGGACCGCCACCCAATAACCATAAAGAGCCAACTGTCAGCAAAGTCGTACCGGATGTGATCATCGTACGGGAAATCGTCGCCGCTATCGCTTCATTGTTGATATCTTCAATCACTTGATTCGGTTTCGAAATCAACAACTCGCGAATACGGTCTGCAATGATGATTGAGTCATTCAGCGAGTAACCCAAAATAGCCATCACAGCTGCCAGCACCGTCAAATTGAATTCCATCTGAGTCAGTGCAAAGAAACCCAGAACAAAAATTACGTCGTGCGCCAGAGCAAAGACTGAACCCGACGCCAAACGCCATTCAAAACGGTAACTCAGGTAACCGAGAATACACAGCACAGCGACCAACAGTGCCAATCCACCCTGCTCTGCCAATTCCTGCCCCACTTGTGGACCTACAATGCTGGTATTTAGCACCTGTACTTGTGAATCAATAGTATGCAGTGCAGCGGCAATATCCGGCGCTTCACCGTGCTGTGGAATCGCATAGCGTAATACCCAGCGTCCCGGCTCACCGGCCGCAATCACGCTGACATCCTGACCCAGTTTATCGTCCAGCAGTTGATCGATTTCATGGCTAGTTAACGCACTGTTGGTTTGAACTTCAGTGACAATACCACCGGTAAAATCTAATCCCCAGTTCAAACCTTTGACCGAAATAGCCACTATGGAACCAATCAGTAAAATAATAGAAATGACACTCGTAACGTGACGCCATTTTGTTGCATTTGTCATAGTGATAAACATATTAAATTCGCACCTCACGACGAGCATCACGACCCCACACCACATTAATAATGGCGCGAGAAGCAAAAATACCGGTAAACATACTGGTCATCAGTCCCAGCCCCAATGTCAAGGCGAACCCTTGAATAGGACCATTACCAATTGCATAGAGAACAACCGCTGTGATCATGGTGGTAAAGTTAGCATCGAAAATCGTACTGAAGGCACTGCTAAAGCCCCGGTCGATTGCTTGAGCTAAACTACGGCCTTCTCTTAGCTTGTCGCGAATACGTTCGAAAATAAGTACGTTAGTATCTACCGCCATACCGACAGTCAACACCAAGCCAGCAATCCCCGGCAGTGTCAGTACCGCCCCAGGGATCATAGCAAGCAGACCAAACAGCATCACCATATTGGAGACCAGTGCGACATTCGCTACCCAGCCAAGGCGTCGGTACCACAAAGCCATAAAGATCAATGTCAGACCCAAACCCAATGCCAATGCCGCAAAACCATTTTGAATATTCTCTGCCCCCAGTGTTGGACCAATCGTGCGCTCTTCAACAATTGTCACAGGTGCTGTTAGTGAACCTGCACGCAGTAACAGCGCCAACTCTTGCGCATCTTGCATTGAGCCAGCGCCGGTAATTCTAAAGCGATTACCCAATTGGCTTTGGATCGTCGCCACACTGATGATCTTGTTCTCTTGTACCGCATTGCCTTCGCTGTTCCGGCTGTACTCGCTAAAAGCGG
Organism: Photobacterium pectinilyticum; assembly: GCF_024357955.1. Lineage (GTDB taxonomy): Bacteria > Pseudomonadota > Gammaproteobacteria > Enterobacterales > Vibrionaceae > Photobacterium > Photobacterium pectinilyticum. Next base: position 52,732 of record NZ_JANEYT010000014.1, on the reverse strand, counting down.
TGGCCATTGGCTTGCCGATGTTCTGGCGTGAAAAGTCAGACATAATCTTGCCGCCAGCACTATCAAGGTTGATGTTCACTTCGGCCATACCCATCTCACCAAAACTGGCACGAGCATCAACGATATGGTCACCACTCAAAATAGGCTTACGCGCTACGCGTACAGGCTGTCCATCCTCATCATTGATGATCATTGTGCTACCACTACCCAGTTCTCGAACCGGATAGAAAGCCAAGCTGGCTGTTGCACCGATAACACTTTTGGCTGCCGCGGGGTCTTGAACACCAGGCAGTTCGATTCGAATCCGGTTTTCACCTTGGCGCTGCACCAAGGCTTCGGTGATCCCCAGCTCTTCAATTCGGCTACGCATGGTTTGCAAGTTTTGTTGAACCGTTAGGTTACGAAGCTGTGTTTGCTCATCCGCTCTCAGAGCCAACTTAACGCCATGGCCAGCATCATTGGTTACTTGCCATTGAGGGTAGTTATTACGGATAAACTGGCGAACTTTACCATTGGCTTCGCCATTAGGTAGACGCACGGCCAAGGTATCTGAAGCCACTGCTTCAATTCGGGTATTTCGAATGCCTTGCGTGCGAAACTCCTGACGCAATTCATCTTGAAGCAATTCGCCCTGTGCTTGATACACCTGATTCATATCTACATCTAACAAGAATTGAACACCGCCACGAAGGTCCAAACCAAGCTTGATAGGCGCAAAGCCCATATCCTGCAACCATGCAGGTGCTGCAGGTGTCATGGCCAATGTTAATTGCGAATCACTTTTAGGTCCCATTTTCTCCGACAGAACTTTACGGGCTTGGGTTTGCTGTGAATCGTCGGCAAGCACAACCAACGTACTATCTGGCTGCTGATCAATACGCTTAACTGCAATATCATACTGCTTCAATGTGTTTTGCAGTTGAACAACATCAGGCACGGGCACGCCTTTGGCAGAAACTTGCACGGCAGCATCTTCACCGTACCACGTCGGGATTGCACTGAGCATCATCACCACCAAGGTGACGAGAAGGACAACATATTTCCAAGCGGGGTAATGGTTCAACAAACGTTGAGGGGCTTTCTTTCTCATATTTTTTACCACTGTTTTTGTTGCACCCCCATGTCGACAGAGGCACAACTCACTGCTGTTTCAATCAAATTGAAAACAGTCTGAATCGCCCTACTCGTTAAACACTTTGTAGCCATGAGCTAAAGACGCGCAGTATCAATACACAAGTAGCAATACCTAAAGCGAAGCAATACTCAGAGCAAAGTAATAACAAGCAAGGTTTTATAGTCCTACTTTTACAAGGCAGGAATAGATCGATGACAGGCTATGTCTATGAGAGGCGGTGGTGGTAAACCGTATAGAGCAAGTTAGATTCCTTCCAACCGGAAATCCGGCCTGAAGGGGGGGAAGTGTTCAGGGCCCAATCTAGCGCTGGCTGCATATCGACGCGGTAGTCCTTGGCAAAACTCGGGACAGGTTCGATAGGCAACTCAATCGCCAATTGATAAGCAGGTTCAACCTCTTCTGGATCATGGCGCAACAAGCTGGCAAAACGATTAGAACTAACAATAGCGAGGTCAAGACTGCGGTCATGCTTGGAGTGTTGATTGTTATTCGATTGGGAGCTGCTGTGAACGTCTATCGCATCAACGAAGTCAGTCTGATCCAATTTAAACAGCGCATTGAGCTCTGTTTGAGAAGCCTGAAGATGTAAGTTCTGGCTTGCTGTAGCAAAAAAGCGATCAAAAGAAGCGGACTGAGCCAATTGTTGTGAAAAGAGCATCGGCATATAACGAGTGAAAGCACTGTCGACACCGCTATAAACATTATGCTGTAGTCCTGCTGTCACACTTGATACAGGCATGACTGAGCCTGCATGGCTAGGCCATACAAATCCCAAACACACTATCAACATCAAAACTCTCAGCACAGAAACTAGCATAAAACAGCCATTACAGAATAACTTTCCGCATCATAGGGTCCGAGCCAGTGATTCACAAGAAAAGAATGCGTTTGCCTACATTTTTTTAGTTATTTTTTGACAAGCTCATCTGTGCTATATATCGAAGCAAATCATTAGGCCGTGTTAACCTATTGCCAAGATAGTTAAAAACCACATATTCACTATCCATTTTTACCGTTACTCAGTAGCGCTTATGTTAAGGGAAGCAAATCATGACATCACATAAAATTGCATTTATCGGACTGGGCACCATGGGCTTCCCGATGGCTGGCCACCTCGCCAATGCTGGCCACCATGTGACCGTATACAACCGTACCACAGCCAAAGCAGAAAAATGGGTCGAGACTTATGCTGGCAGCTACGCCCTAACGCCTGCTGAGGCGGCTGAAGGGGCTGACTTTGTCTTTACCTGCGTTGGTAATGATGATGATTTACGCCAAGTATACTGTGGTGATGATGGCATCCTTGCATCAGCAAAACCGGGAGCGGTGCTCATTGATAACACCACCGCCTCTGCAGAGGTTGCTAAAGAAATTGCTGAAAAAGCCGTGGATTGCCAGCTTAACTTCCTTGATGCGCCAGTTTCCGGTGGTGAGGCTGGCGCTGTAAATGGTTGTCTTACCGTCATGGTTGGCGGAGATAGCAAGGTATTTGAACAAGCAAAACCTATTATGGGTAGTTTTGCTAAAGCCACCACCTTGATGGGTGGGATCGGCTACGGCCAAGTGACCAAAATGGCTAACCAGCTTTGTATTACCGGTATTCTGCAAGGGTTATCAGAAGCGATTACATTAGCGAAATCTGCAGGGCTTGATATCGAGCAGATGACAGAAGTACTCAAGCACGGTGCAGCAGGATCTTGGCAATTGGAAAATCGCGCTCAAACCATGGCAGAAGATACATTCGACTTCGGCTTTGCCATTGACTGGATGCGTAAAGACCTGAGTATCTGCTTTGAAACCGCGGAGAAACTTGGGGTTGAACTTCCTATCGCCAAACAAGTTGACCAAAAATATGCTGAACTACAAGCCCGTGGCTACCAGCGTGCCGATACCTCCGTGCTTATCAAACAGTTCGATAACGATAAGCGCTAATACACAGCAAATACTTTTCTTGATGAACGTTTTCAAGTGATTTATTCCCCAGTTTCTAGGGCATAAATACCAACAAAAGCATAGGCTACTAACCAGCCTCTGCTTAGGGACTCAGATGTGCAGGCTGATTGGGTCCCTAGCATGGCAACAGATACAAGACGACAGGGGATATGATTAAGGGCAAATACAACCAGTTTTAACTTGGGAAAATGGAAATAGATTTCATCAACTCATCGATATAAATATATTATCCAACTATAGCGAAAAAAATTTAAAGTTACCAATTAACAATAAATAATACTTAATACGCATATTTATTGTTAATTGAAATTCCGCTGTTAATATTAACATCAACAATATACATCAACTCTAACCACATGATTAAAGCTTATGCTTACTTGTCTATGAAAAGACCACATATCCACATATTCAGCGTAACATCAACATTTCTTCTTTTTGCTTTTTGTTGTTACCAATTGCTCGCTAATGAAAGGATGACTTTTGGGTTAGGGTTAATTTTCGTTGGCATCATGGTCACCTTGTTCAGCCAAGCTTCTTCTTATCGCCAGAAGTACTTAAGCCGTGACTAAACTAAGACTCAATCACCTAAGGTAGTTTTGGTATATGACCCAAAAAAACCTCTTTCAATGAAAGAGGTTTTTATAACGATAACTCGTCATTTATACCAACCTACATAAATATTTGATCAACTACTTATCCAGGTTGGTATTAGTCTTTAAAGGCTAATGAAAATCCCCGCCAAAGCAGCACTCATCAAGTTGGCTAGTGTTGCAGCTAATACTGCTTTAATACCCAGGTTCGCAACATCACCACGACGCTCTGGGGCCATTACACCAATAGAGCCAATCTGAATAGCGATTGAACCTATGTTGGCAAAACCACACAGGGCAAAAGTAATAATCACCTGGCTGTTCTGAGATAATGTTTCTTTGATGCTGACGAAATCGAGGAAAGCAACAAACTCATTCAGAATCATTTTCTGGCCAATGAACGCACCAGCCTGAAGCATTTCAGACGCAGGCACACCAATGACGAACGCTAGCGGTGCGAATAGGTATCCAAGCATACCTTGCAAGGTTAGGTGCTCGAAGCCTACCCAAGAACCTACGGTTTCTAGACCCGCGTTAGCCATTGCAATCACGCTAACAAAAGCAATCAACATAGTACCGATAGCCACAGCCACTTTCATACCGTTCATGGCCCCTGCAGCTAGAGCATCAATCGCATTACTGTGATCACTTTTCGCCATTTCAATATCAGTTTGCTCAACCGCGACACTCTGCTCTGGTACCAGCAATTTAGCCATCATCAAGCTACCTGGCGCAGCCATAAAGCTTGCAGCAATTAGGTACTTCAGATCCACACCCAAACCTGCGTAACCGCCGAGAACACTGCCGGCAACCGATGCCATACCACCTGTCATTACTGCGAACAGTTCTGAGCGTGTCATTTGAGGCAGGAATGGTTTCACCAACAGTGGGGATTCACCTTGTGATAGGAAAATATTACCTGTAGCAACCAAAGATTCAGCACGGCTTGTACCCAACGCACGCTGAATACCACCACCGATCACTTTGATGATCCATTGCATCACGCCAAGGTAATAGAGAAGGGAAATAAGAGCACTAATAAAAATAACAAGCGGAAGGACGCGAACAGCAAAGATAAAACCGGAAGTCGCTAGATCACCAAACAGGAACTTGATCCCTTCATCGGCAAAACCCAATACGCTAGCAACACCATTACTCATTGCTCCCAGCAGCTTTTGCCCAATAGGAATATACAAGACCAAAGCGGCAAAGCAGGCCTGTAACAACAATGCCCCACCAACCGTGCGCCAATTGATTGCACTACGGTTTTCAGAAAGCGCGTACGCGCACAATACCAGTACCAAAATACCGGCCAAACTAATTAACAACTGCATTATTTCGTCCTGTTGCTTTGACTATGTGTTGGAAAGTCGAAAAATGAAGGTGTTACTGTCTGCAATACCAATGGGGACATCGCCTTCGGAGAGAAAGCTAAACATGGAAGGTCCTGAACAAGATTGCTCAAAAAATGTGGAATTGCCCGTCCATTTGTAAAACATACAAATCACCTAATTAACAAGCTAAGTAATGCCGGTCCAACTCCGTGGGTCATTCACATGTCCATGGTGACAGCTTGTTAATACCAAACTAAGTAATAGTCTCGCTGATAATTCGAGTTATGACTTTGTTAGGTATAGGTGGCTGAACGCTATGGTTCTGGCCGGAAGCGGAGTATATAGAGATATAAATCACATTAAAAACCCGAAAGGGTGTTTTTTTTGTGAACTCGGCTTGATTGAGCAAAAACTCGTCAAACGTAAGAAAAGATTTCCAACTGTCAATTTCGTATATAGAAAAGCAAACGATTACTAATTTTTTGACGCTGTATTTCTGCTTTTTATTCTGGTAATTGCTTAAAAGCGCAGCCAAGAAATAGGTTTACTCAGCTACGCCTAGGTTCAAACTTGTCATCTCAATAGAGATTAATCTTGCTCTTTTTGCATTTTCGCGATGATATTGATGTAGTCTTTTGGTGGCGGTGTCCACCCCCGCTCGGATGAAGCATGCTTATGATGCCGGTCTGTTTTCATTTCGTTGCTGAGTACTTCCTCTAGTTGTATAAACAGATCACGATACGTTGCATTGAATTTGCTTTCCTCAGTATTGTCCTTCCAAGCTTGGTACAGCACTTCTTTACTTCTGGCTTCCGTCTCAACAAAGGTTTGCCGCAACTTCTCGGCTCTAAATGGGTGAACTCCCAAATCTTTCAGAGCTTGAGTCCCCATCGTCAATGCGGAGTGGTAGGTTTCACTGATAATAAAGTCAGCACCGGCAAAGCGAAGTGCGTAGTGATGGCCCCGATCATAAGCCCTCGCTAAAATACGAACATGGGGGTAGCTATGCTTCACATACTCTGTAAGCTCTACCGCACGCTCTTGATCATCAATGGCAATCACCAACAGTTTTGCCTCTTCAATACCAGCGGTATGCAGTAAATCAGGGCGCGTCGCATCCCCATAATAGCTTTTGATTTTGATGGCCCGCATATTATCTATCTGGCCAGCTTCATGATCGAGAACAACGGTTTTGATCCCGTTAGCGACCAACAAACGGTTAATAATTTGCCCAAAACGACCAATCCCTGCGATGATCACCGTCCCGGTTTCATCAATTTTATCCGCTTCTCGCTCATTGCTCTGCTCTACAAATTTCGGCACTACCACTTTATCGAAGAAAATGAACAAGCCTGGAGTCAGGAGCATGGAAATGGCGACGACCAGGGACAATATCTGTGCAATGCCTGCAGGCAGTACATGGTTTTGCATTGAATAACTCAGTAACACAAATCCAAATTCACCCGCCTGAGCCAAGCTCAATGTCAGCAAATAGCGATCACTTCCCTTTACTTTAAAAATCAACGCGAGGGAAAATAGCACCGCTGCTTTAATCAGCATAACCCCCAAGGTAATACCCAGCACCAAACCCACATTGCTCATCAACACCGAAAAGTCTATGCCAGCACCGACGGTAATAAAAAACAAACCGAGCAACAGCCCCTTGAACGGTTCTATGTTCGACTCAAGTTCATGGCGAAATTCACTGTTTGCCAACACAACGCCAGCCAAGAAGGTGCCCAATGCAGGAGACAACCCGACCAAACTCATCAAAGCTGCGATACCAATAACAAGCATCAGCGCGGAAGCTGTGAAGATCTCTCTGAGACCCGCACTAGCAACAAAACGGAATAATGGCCGGCTAAGGAAGTGCCCTCCCACTACCACAGCACAAATAGCACCGACAACAACCAACGCATAACCCCAACCAGGCAGCCCTTCAACGAGACTTAGCTCCTCATGATGTTCAGCCGCTTTATGCACCAATTGCTGAGCTTTTTCCACCAGTTCAGGCAGTGCCAACAAGGGGATCAAAGCCAGCATAGGAATAACCGCAATATCTTGGAACAACAAGACAGAGAAAGCATTCCTACCTCCTTCGGTTTTGGCTAACCCTTTTTCGTTGAAGGTCTGCAAGACAATCGCGGTTGATGACAGAGAGAAGATCAAACCTATCGCCAACGCCATAGTCCAGCCTAGCCCAAAGAACATCGCTATCGCCATCACAATCAAGGTCGTTAATCCGACTTGTAGCCCCCCCAAACCCATTAATCGATGGCGCATGTCCCATAACATTCTGGGTTCTAATTCCAACCCGACCAGAAACAGCATCATAACTACACCAAACTCGGCAAAATGCTGAATGGCCAAGGTTTCTTCACCCACCAAGCCCACCACAGGACCGATGACGACACCAGCAATCAGGTAACCTAATACCGAGCCCAGGCCAAGACGTTTAGCAATAGGAACGGCAACCACGGCCGCACACAGGTAAATAAATGCCTGAATAAAATAGATGGTCATGCCTACCCCTCCCTAATCAGCACATCGAGGTGGTCGTTGAGCTTGGTTACCGCACCTGCCTGCTCAAAGTCAATCCGGTCATCCCGCAATGCCAGCAGCAATCGCTGCCAGCCTTCAATATGCTTCCCTACCCGCTTTTCCTCTGCAGCCGTCCGAGCACCGAACAATGCATAGGGTGCAATATAGTGCATGCCTGTTAACACTGCGGTTTGTTCCAGAGGATGCAGTAACTCGCGGAGGGTGTAGTGGTTGAAGCCATCTTCGCAGTAAGCATTTGCTGGCCCACCAGCGGTGAGCGCACACAAAAATTTCTTACCCTGCAGTGCGGTTCCGTCCTCACCGTAGGCAAAACCATATTCCAATACCAAATCCTGCCACTCTTTTAAAATTGCGGGAGTTGAATACCAATACATAGGAAACATGAACACCACAATGTCATGCTCTCGGAGTCGCTGCTGCTCCCGATCGATATTGATATGGAAGGTTGGGTATTCTTGGTAGAGATCAACCGCTGTCACGCCACCGATACCCTGGGAGGATCGGAATAAAGGCCAATTTATCTCAGAACGATTAATAGATGGATGGGCGAAAAGAATAAGTACTTTGTTCTTGGTCCCTGACATAAAGCTCCACACTCCGGGAATCATAACGACAAGCGACGGATAAGCCGTGTCCCACAAAAATGTCACAAAGTCGCGATAAGACAATAGCCTAGCCGCGATACCTCTTTGGCATTAAGTGTAGACTGACAAATAAAAAAAGGGCGCCTGGAAGAGCGCCCAAAAGGAAGTTGTGTGCTAATTGCTTACATCGTTTCCAAGCTCGGTATCCAAGGAAAGGGCGCGATGCCCTAGGGGAGGTATAGATACCTTGCTTGTTGCCCGAAACGTATAATTAATAAAGCAATGGATATGCCAACTTTTCAAATTAAGACTGTTTTATTTAAATGTAAGGAATTTCGACCTCTTGGGCTTGAAATATGGCGGTTTGGGCTAGTAATCACCATTTTTATTGGAGTACATTTCCACTACAATGCATTGATTTTTAGCCGTTAAGTGATTGCTAAGCGTGCACGGCGCACCATATTAGAGCAGAAGGAAGCCCAAGGCCCTGGTTATGAAAGGACGTTCATCAAGTACCTCATGGAAAGCGTTATCCCGAAAAGTCATTAATGAAAAATCATCTACCTTTAGGAGCACAGCAATATGGCTTCTATTGGCCTTGCTTCCACTTAGCCAAAGCACCGCTAATTCACCCCTAATTCCCCAGCAACTCCTCAACCATACAGATACTTACGGCAACATCTCACTACGCAACTCTGCCGAGATCGCGTTACCGGATCCCTTGGTTGTTAAGGGAGACCTTAATCTCGAAAACAGCCAGATACGCCAGCTTCCCAATACTCTAGCGGTAAAGGGAAACTTGAACCTTGCGTATAGCCACATCGAATATTTACCCGCTCAAATCCGCATTGGTGGCTACCTTAACCTTGCCCACTCGAATATTGCCGCGATCAATGAAGGATTACAGGTACATGGCGATCTCAGCCTGATGGGCACAACACTGACTAAGCTCCCTGCACACCTTTATGTTGGCGGCGATCTTTACCTCGCCAACTCAAGCATAACCGAACTGCCTGAATTCCTTGTTGTGAAAGGAAATGTTCACCTTGGTGGTATAGCGATTAACCGTACCCCAGAGCATGCTCAAATTGAAGGGTTCATATTCCAGTAGCGCCACAAACTAAAAAAAAGGCGCCCAGTCGGACGCCAAAGGAGGTTGAAACAGAAGTTACCGGTTATCACATGTATTGCTTGTAATGAATAGTTTGATTAATGAATAATTTGCTGCAAGAACGCTTGAGTTCGATCAAACTGCGGAGCACTAAAAAAGGCTTCTGGCTCGTTCTGCTCAATGATTTCACCTGCATCCATAAATATCACCCTATCTGCCACCTCTCGGGCAAAACCCATCTCATGGGTAACGCAGATCATTGTCATACCCTCTGAGGCCAACTCCACCATGACATCGAGCACTTCCCTTACCATCTCAGGGTCCAACGCCGACGTGGGTTCATCGAATAACATCACCTGTGGTTGCATAGTCAAAGATCGGGCTATCGCAACACGCTGTTGCTGTCCACCCGATAACTGTCCAGGAAACTTGTGTGCTTGGTCTGCGATTCTTACACGCTTTAGGTATTCCATCGCGAGAGCTTCCGCCTCTTGCTGAGGCATTTTCTTCACCCAAATCGGTGATAGCGTGCAGTTTTCCAGCACAGTCAAATGTGGAAACAGATTAAAATGCTGAAAACACATCCCGACTTCCCGACGCACCAGTTCTATGTTCTTCAGATCGTCGGTAAGCTCTGTCCCCGCCACCATAATTTGGCCACGCTGGTGATCTTCTAGATGGTTAATACACCGAATCATCGTTGACTTACCCGAACCGGATGGCCCACAAATGACAATTTTTTCACCTTTTTTCACATTTAAATCAATATCTTTTAGAACATGAAATTCACCGTACCACTTATTAACTTTCTGCAGGCGGATCACAGAGTCTTCCGGCACTGACTGATAAACGGTTTTTGTAAACATATAAACTTCCTTGTACAAGTTAATGTCGGTGTTCCGTGTTTAGCTTACCTTCCAGGTAAATACTGTATCGAGACATACCGAAACACATAATCCAAAACACCAAAGCTGCAAAAACGAAACTCTCGGTAGAAAAGCCAAGCCATGCCGGATCACTGTTTGCCGACTGGGCAATGCCAAGGACATCAAACATACCGATAATCAAAACCAGACTGGTATCTTTCAACAGGGCAATAAAGGTATTCACGATAGAAGGAATACTGATCTTCAGTGCCTGCGGCAAAATGATCAGCCTCATCGATTTCCAATAACTCAGGCCAAGCGCTTCAGCCGCCTCGAACTGCCCTTTTGGTATCGATTGCAAGCCCCCGCGAATCGCTTCAGCCATATATGCGGCATTAAACAACACCACACCAATCAATGCCCTTACTAGTTTGTCTATTTCTGTCCCGCCAGATAAGAACAGCGGCAACATGACCGATGCCATGAACAATACGGTGATCAAAGGAACACCACGCCAAAACTCGATATAAACCGTACTAAAGCTGCGCACAATTGGCATCTGTGATCGGCGACCAAGTGCTAACACAACGCCAAGCGGTAATGAGACCACAATACCAGTTAGGGCAATGACTAAAGTAATGAGCAAGCCGCCCCATAAGTGTGTTTCAACCACAGGTATACCAACCACACCTCCGTACAACAAAGCCACAGACAAAACGGGAAGCACGGATACAGAGACCACCAGTAGCCATTTTTTGACTGAGCCCTTGCCCAACAACATCCCAGCAATGATACCTAGCAGTCCCAGCATAAATGTCACTGGTCGCCATATCTCTTCGCTCGGATAAAACCCAAACATAAACTGTTGGAATCGAGCCTGAACAAATACCCAGCATGCGCCATCGCGACTACAATCTTCACGGCTAACCCCAACCCAGTCGGCATCAAGAAGTGCCCATTGGATAATGCTCGCCAATGCGATAAATGTACCACCGGCAATAACACCTGTGATAAGGGTATTTAATGCTGAAGAGAACAAATTCTCCCTAAGCCATGCCGAAATGCCGATCATCTTCGATGGCGGTGCTTCAGACGGCGAAAAATGAAAAACTTTCATATTATCTCTCCACCAAGGCCATTTTACGGTTATAGATATTCATCAACAGTGAAGTTAACAAGCTAAACGTCAGGTAAACCGCCATGGTCATCGTGATGATCTCAATCGCCTGCCCGGTTTGGTTCAGCGTTGTCCCGGCAAATACCGAAACGAGATCGGGATAACCAATCGCCATTGCTAATGAAGAGTTCTTCACCAAGTTCAAATACTGGCTGGTAAGGGGAGGAATGATGACTCTCATTGCCTGTGGGATCACCACCAACTTGAGCACTTTCGTTGATGGTAAACCCAATGCACTTGCAGCTTCAGTTTGCCCCTTATTAACCGCCATGATCCCAGAGCGAACAATTTCTGCGATAAAAGCTGCAGTATAAATAGACAGCGCAATAAGCAAAGCAAACAATTCAGGCATGACATCAATGCCGCCTCGGAAGTTGAAACCTTTCAACTCAGGATATTCAATGCCGATTGGCTTGCCGGCAAAGAAAAAAGCCAGCACTGGCAGTACTACCATGACTAATGCACTTAATCGCCATGCAGGAAGAGGGTGCCCCGTATTGTACTGCCTTCGATGGCTCGCGATGTGTATCGCCACCACACCCAACAAGCCCGCGATCACTGATATACCAACCCACACTGCACCAGAATGGAACTCCAGTGCAGGAAAGAACAAACCGCGAACATTTAAAAAGACAGAATCGGCGAAAGATAAACTATTGCGCGGTGAAGGCAATGCTTGCAAAACGACGGTGTACCAAAACAAGATCTGCAATAACAATGGAATGTTACGAAAAACTTCAATGTAAACAGCGGCAACCCGACTCAGTAGCCAATTTTTCGACAGGCGCGCTATCCCAATTATAAAGCCCAGTACCGTAGCCAAGGCAACTCCCAGCGCAGCAACCAAAGCGGTATTGAGTAAACCAACTATGAAAGTCGCACCATATGTATGAGTCTCATCATATGAGATCAACGACATCCCAATTCCAAAGCCCGCCGTTTGCCCCAAAAAGTCAAACCCGGTAGCAATCCCTCGTTGCTCCAGATTCACTAGCGCGTTATTGATAGCGCCATACCCCAAAAAGCCCATCCCAGCTAATAACAGTATCTGAAAGAAAATGGCTCTCGCTGTCGGGTTATACAGCAGCCGCTTTAATCCAGAGGTTAATGGAACTTGCGAGGGTTCATCAGCAGATGGAGCAGCAGCACCTCTATGACGGGCGGTCTTTGGCTCAGGACCAAGCCGCGAATCCAACTCTAAATCACTAATAGACATCAATGCACCTTTACCACTCAGTTAAATCCATGTGCAATAACAAATGAAAAGAGGCCAGATACCCAGCCTGACCTGGCCCCCTCTCTCCTGCCAACTTATACCAACCTAAATAAGTATTTGATCAGTTTTACTGGTTAAAATCGCTGCTATCTATGTTAGAGATTTTGTAATTAGAGCAACTAGTTACTGCAATCTCTGCCTTGATAACAACCATTTTTCCTGCGTAATACATAGATCAATTACTTATCCAGGTTGGTATTAATAACTATCGAACTGGAGGTGCATACATGATGCCGCCATCATTCCATAATGCATTCAAACCTCGAGCAATTTTCAATGGTGACCCTGTACCCACTGTTCGCTCAAAGCTATCACTGTAATTCCCGACTTGCTTTAGAACTTGATACGACCAATCATCTGTTAGCCCCAAACCTTGGCCTTTCGGCCCATCAACACCCAATAAGCGCAAAACATTAGGATCGGTCGACGTTTTCATGCTATCGACATTGGCTTGTTCAATGCCATACTCTTCAGCATTCACCATTACATTCAATGTCCACTTTGCGATATTGAACCACTGGTCGTCACCTTGAGCGACAACAGGCCCTAATGGCTCTTTAGAAATCACTTCAGGTAGTACGACGGCTGACGTTGGGTCTGCAAGCTTGATACGTAGTGAGTAGAGTTGAGACTGATCGGAAGTCAGCACATCACAACGGCCTGCTTCAAAGCCCTTAACTGTTTGATCGGATGTATCAAACACAACTGGCTTGAACTCCATGCCATGCACTCGGAAATAGTCCGCCAAGTTCAATTCAGTTGTTGTGCCTGACTGGATACACACCGAGGCACCATCAAGTTCTTTAGCCGAACCGATACCTAGCTCTTTGCTGACCATAAATCCTTGGCCATCATAATAATTAACACCAACGAAATTGATCCCAAGAGCACTGTCACGCTGCATCGTCCATGTTGTATTTCGAGACAGAATATCGATTTCACCAGACTGAAGTGCGGTAAAACGCTCTTTCGCCGTCAGTGGCACAAACTGTACCTTACTGGCATCTTTTAACACTGCCGCAGCCACCGCACGACAATACTCAACATCGATACCTTCCCAGTTACCTTTCGCATCGGTACTAGAAAAGCCTGGTAGACCTGTACTCACTCCACACTTTAAAACTCCTGCTTCTTTCACCTTTTTCAACGTTGCCCCAGAAGAATCTGACGCCGCTGTAACACTACCCGAAACCATTAGCGCTGAAGCTAATAAAGAAATCGACACACCATTTATAACTTTCTTCATATTGGACATCCTGTCTACCATTAGAGATAAGCTTTTGTTTTACTTTCCAATCTCATTATTGCAACAGGTATGCCAACATAACCCTAAAGGATTAAATCGGCACCTAAATAGAAAATATCACTAACAATAAAATTTTTATGACAGATATAGCTATAAAATCAGGAAACAAAGGATTAGATACCAACAATCAACAAACCACGGAAGGCACGCTCAGTATTAGGGCGCAATCGCTTCAAAACAGCCCCCCAATTTGGGGAGGGATTTGCACCAAAACTACTCAAGCAATATTGATATACTCGCTAACGAGTACAACAAATACTCTTTCGTTCAAAAATAATGAGATATAAAGATCAATGAGGAAATATTTGATTTAGAAGTAGCGCTCTAAAAAAGTAATCGTTTGCGTAAAGGTTTAAATGAATAATTGACGAAAAGAAGATTTAGTAAGGAAGGGGATATATGCCAGAAACACTGGATCACTTGTGCCTCTGGCTGTACTTCTACTTTAACCTATTACAATCAAGTAATTAGCGCGATTGCGCAGCAACGGAATTACTTAGACTTTGCTTTCAGGTTATTTGTTTGTGCCTGGTGGTAAAACCACTGACGGCGATTTCTATTTGACATAATACACCTCTCATTTTCCTAAACGAGTAAGGTTGATATTTCTCTTTAATAATACCGTTCTTACTCATCCCAATCGTTTTACTTTAAACTAAATCCTGTGACATCCTTATGACAATTTAGTAAAAGAAAAACGTCAATTCTCTATATGTTCCAATATCTGAATTGCCTATTCTTTAAGGCTAATTTGATATCAACATTGGAGTAACAGAGAATTTAAAGAACTGTGATATAGCTAGAGGAGAGTGACTTGACCTTAAATAATGGTTTAAGGAGCCTTGAATGGAATTCTACCTCTGTTTTGCAATCAACAGCGTTCAATATAAGAGGGTACCAAACCTTTTGCAATAGTCTTTGGCATTTTTTTTGTGATAAACATCATTATTTTTCACCCTCATATACCTTCTCTTTAGATATTCTAATCCAGCACATTGATTTATCTAAGTTAAATCTAAAATCTCAATGAAATTCCCCAATCGTAAATTTAGCAGAAACAAGAAATCTATATACCTATCAATAACAAGAAACCGCCAACAACAAAACAAAAACCTCATATTGACAAGTTCGCAACATGGAATAAAATGGCACAATAGTCCATGCGGGGTAATAACCATGGGTATACACACTATAACTCTTGATAAAAAAGTAAAAGTTCCAAAGAAAATTCTATTTAGATTACTTACCGACCACGATAACCTCGGCCGTTTTTTTGATAGCCAATATAGCTTGATCAAACCAGGCAAGCCTGAATGTAATGGGATCGGTGCTATCAGAGAGGTGTCGACTGGTTTATTTACTTTTCAAGAGCAAGTGATTGATTACAAAGAAAATGAGCATTTAC
The DNA here is from genome assembly GCF_024357955.1 of Photobacterium pectinilyticum. Lineage (GTDB taxonomy): Bacteria > Pseudomonadota > Gammaproteobacteria > Enterobacterales > Vibrionaceae > Photobacterium > Photobacterium pectinilyticum. The sequence goes on along the minus strand of NZ_JANEYT010000014.1, from coordinate 37,433 downwards.
ACTACAAAATCATACAAGGTGTACCAATCAATGAGCACGGAGGGTGGATAAAATTCAATAGCTTAAATGCTCACAATAGTATGATCCATTACCGCATCATGTTCACACCCAAAGTCAAAGGGACTGGCTGGATAATGAAGTACCTTTTTGAAAAGCGAATAAAGCGGGCTCTCGACAGTATAGCGAGCTATGGTGAGAACAACTGGCAGCCAGAAAACAGTATTTCCTCCAAGTAACCGATTTATCACATGAATGTGCTAATTGTTTAATATATTTCCTCTAATTTGATCTGGTCGCTATCCAAGATAGCCTTTTAAGGTTTAACTAAGACTATCTAAGTACCAAGCTAAGAGGATCACTATGCAACACCAGCCACTATTAACGACTCAGCGATTACTACTCCGACCGTTGCAACTTTCTGATGCTAAAAGGGTGCAAGAACTTGCGGGTGACGAGCAGATAGCCAATGGTACAATCAATATACCCCACCCTTACACTGACGGTGTTGCTGGACAATGGATTGGCAGGCACTTAGCCGGTTGGCACCAAGGACAATCAGCCATCTATGCCATTACTCTCAAACCAACCCAACAACTCATCGGTTGCGTTGGCCTACACAACATACAAGATGGTAAAGCACAGCTTGGCTATTGGATTGGTGTGCCTTACTGGGGGTTAGGATATTGTACCGAAGCGGCTGATCGCATCGTTGAATTCGGTTTTAAGCGCTTGAATCTTGAAACTATTTATGGCCAGCATTTCAGCCGCGAGAATAACTCCGGAAAGGTAATGCAGAAGATTGGCATGAAACATGTGATGACCAGGAACCACGGGATCAGGGTAAACATGATCACAGAAAACATGGAGTACTATGAGATGAAGTGCCCTCAAGCACTTTCTGTCAGTTAACCGTTGGCGCCTCTCTGCCCAACGACTCCCTCAGCCTTGCCATTTGGTACACATCAACATATTCACCATTACGCAAGGCATAGTTTCTCGATGTCCCCTCAATTACAAAGCCAAGTTTCTCATAGAGCGCAATGGCGGATAAATTATCTGTATACACTGTTAGCTCGATACGAGTCACCCCGATCCAGTTCTCAGCAAGGTCGATCAACGCTGTAAGCAGTTGAGTTCCCACCCCTCTACCTTGGTAATCATCATGTACTGCCATACCAAACCCTGCAACATGTCGGCGTCGGGGGTTTTGCTCAACAGCAAAACCGGCCTGCCCAACAACTTTGCCATCGATTTCAGCAAGGAGGCTGTATACATTTGCAGGTAAGTTTTCCAGCCGTTGCTGCCACATTTCCAGTGACGGATGAGGTAACTGTAATGTACCGCTATAAGCATTTCGCCCAGCGTAAATATCTCGAATCGCAGGAATATCTTCCTTCTCAACATGCCTGATTTTGATCGACATTGGCTTCCTCCTTGTTTCTCCCCCCTTAATCAATCATGTAATAAAATGAAAAACAACAACTTATCAAAGATACAAACAAAATACTTACCGTAACCTATTGCTAAATATCTGACTTATAGCTTTTATGATGTACTTACACTTCAGTTTATTTATAAATTTCAGTTATTTCGAGTTTATTTTATAATCAAATTATTTATCTGATCCTTTTCATTTCTCTATAAGTATAAAGAGAGTGGTTAGCGTATTGATTTTCCAAAAATTATGAACTTATATTCTATTTTAATATAAATATCATAAACATAGACCAAAGCAGCATGAAATTTGTGCCATTTAATGGGATCCAATAGCTATACTGAAATTGAGGTAGATGGGCTAATTCGCACTAGCAACCCAAATTAACTTATGCGACAAGCTACATTTAATGCTCATGGGAAAAAAAGTTTAACTGTTAACACACTGATTTTTAGTCGATAAGAAAAAAAATAATAATCTGATGAAAGATACGATTTAAAGGCAGGTCTTATAGGTTGAACGTGAACTTAGTAACACTCATAAGTACACAAACAACAATATGGCCGAAGCCATAGATAACGAGGTGAAGATTATGTCTAGCTTAAAAGTACTAACTGCAACCGCTGTGATTGTAATGTCTTCTTCAGCCTTTGCTGATATCCGTGTGGCAGATACCCACAACGGTGCATGGGTAACCGTAACTGAGAATGGTCAGCCAGCGGCAAACGCGTCTGTCTCTGTTGCCAATGTCCCTCAACAACGTCAGAGCTACAAAACTGATGCAAACGGACGAGTTTTCATTCCATTAACATTAGAAAACTCTCGTTCTATCAAATACAAAGCAACTACTGAGGGTGGTAAACAATCTTCTCGTTTCGCTTTCCACTCTACTAATAAATAGTTGAAGAGACCCTAATATGCAAAGGCCCTCTTCGGAGGGCTTTTACTTTTGTGACCATCCACACAAAACTATCGGTAATCCTTCCGGTTAAGATCCCTTGCTAAGACAAGTGCTAAACCTAGAACTTGAAGGAATAATGCCAAGTTCCTCAGCCGGGATATGGCTTTCATCTTGCCAGCATTATCATTAATCAACTCTTGGTTAACCAGATATAAGTCATTAATTTTCTCACGCTGCCCTGTTTGCACCTCATTGAGTGCTTCCATCAGAGTTGGGATACTCTCAATGGACAGTTCAACAGGTATATCTGGAAGCCAATAACCAATATCATGTTCAATTTGCGCCGCTACCTCACCAGGCAACGAAGACTGCATCATTTCGGCCGCATTCAAGATCACCAACACATGCTCTCGCTTACGCTCGACAGTTTCAACTTGCTGCCAAATCAATTGGATCAGTTTTTCATTACCTTGCTGGCGCTGGACGATATCATTCGACAGCCTTGCTAAATCATCAATATAAAAATTCGTCAGCAAAGCCGAAACAATATTGAGAATCAAACCAATTGCGACCAGTGTCCAAGTCGGTACATGCCATTTTTTAGAAGAAGCCTGTTTCATCAAACCATCCATGCTACCGACAAATATACTCATAATTATGGCAAAAAATTTTCACTTTTATGTCGATAAAGTAACACCAAGTATTCTCACTAAGACAGTCATTTATATTAACTTCATGGCTGGCGGTTTCTTTGACTATCTTTAATTTTAAGCGGTCTAAAAATAACTGAAAAGGAATGCGATTCAATGGATAAGGTTCCAATGTATGCTACCCGTACAGTCCCTCTGACTGGTCACGACCCCGAACAAAAACGCCAAGCACTCAAACTCGCTTTTAATCACACTTGGGAGCTTTATGAATCTCTTTTTAGTGTGATCAATAATGACAAGGCTTATTTTGTCAAAGCCGAACCTTTGCGCCACCCATTGGTTTTCTACTTCGGTCACACAGCCACCTTTTACATCAACAAGCTCAAGTTAGGTAAATACATTGAACATCGAATCAATCCTAATTTCGAATCCATGTTCGCTATTGGCGTCGATGAGATGTCATGGGATGATCTTGATGACACCCATTATCAATGGCCTAGTGTCACTGAGGTCAAACAATACCGAGACAGTGTAAAAGCTCTTGTTAATCAAGTAATAGATGAACTCCAACTGACTCTGCCAATCAACGAAGAAGACCCCGCTTGGATCATCTTGATGGGAATTGAACACGAGCGAATCCACCTTGAAACCTCATCTGTCATCATTCGACAATTACCCCTTGTCGATGTTACCCCTTCTCCCCTCTGGCCAGCCTGCACTGATACCAGCAATGCGCCGGAAAACTGTTTGCTCAGTGTGGCAGGTAGCCACGTGACGCTTGGTAAGAATGATGATGAAACCACCTATGGTTGGGATAACGAGTACGGCACCCAAACCTACCAAGTTGCAGACTTCAAGGCATCCAAATATCTTGTCTCGAACCAAGAGTTTCTCGCCTTCGTCAAAGCAGACGGTTATCGTCACTCGCGCTACTGGGATGATGAAGGTAAAGCATGGCTAGCCTATACCCAAGCGAAGATGCCCCGTTTTTGGCGAGAAAGAGACGGACAATGGTACCAACGAAATTTAACAGATGAAGTGCCACTCCCGTTGAACTGGCCTGTCGAAGTTAACCAGCTTGAGGCCAAAGCTTTTTGTAACTGGAAAGCAGAACTGGCTCAAAGCCCTATCCGCCTGCTCACCGAAGCGGAGTGGTACTTGCTACGACAGAACATTGAAAGTGACTCCCCACATTGGGGTGAGGCTCCTGGCAATATTGAGCTGGGTTATTATGCCTCTTCCTGTCCTGTCGATCGTTTTGAACACGAGGGGTTTTGCGACATCATTGGCAACGTCTGGCAATGGACAGAAACGAGTATCGATGGTTTCCAGGGCTTCAAGGTCCATCCTTTGTACGATGATTTTTCTACCCCCACATTTGATGGCAAACATAACCTAATAAAAGGCGGTTCGTGGATTTCCACAGGAAATGAATCGATCAAAGCTTCGCGATATGCCTTTCGTCGCCATTTTTACCAGCATGCGGGCTTCAGGTACGTTGAGTCCCAGCAGGCACCCGAAACAATGGCGAGTTTAAATATTTATGAAACCGACGAGTTGATTTCACAATATCTTGAGTTTCATTACGGAGCAGAATATTTTGCCGTACCGAACTTCTGTATCCATGGTGTTCAAACTTGCTTGCAAGAAATCCAGCTCTCTCAGCACCAAAGGGCACTCGACATTGGCTGCTCGGTGGGTCGTGCTTCTTTTGAGCTCGCAAAAACATTTGACCATGTCGATGGCATCGATTTCTCGGCGCGCTTTATTCAGCAAGCCTACTCGCTCACCGAGCAAGGGGAAAAACGTTATACCATCAAAACAGAAGGTGACTTAGTCGAGTTCAAATGTGTCACCTTAAGTGATATGGGTTATCAAAATATCGCCAACAAAATCCACTTTGTTCAAGGGGATGCATGTAACCTCAAGCCACAATTCACTCAGTATGACTTGATCTACGCGTCAAACCTGATTGACCGATTAGCAAACCCTCAGCAATTTCTCGGTACCATCCACCAAAGGTTAAATCCCGGTGGATACCTTGTCATAACGTCCCCCTACACCTGGTTGGAAGAATATACTGACAAAGCCCACTGGCTTGGCGGGGTCAAAGTCAACGGGGAAAACTTCACCACCCTTGATGGCTTAACGGAAACCCTTTTTCCCCATTTTGAACTCATCGCAGTGAAGGAAATCCCGTTTGTGATCAGAGAGACCAAACGTAAGTTCCAACACTCACTCTCGGAGATGACCATTTGGCGAAAACGAGAGGGGAACCATTAAGCGCCCCTTTCATACCCCAGCAGCTTCAGAGGGCGTTGGGGTATATACCCAAATCACGGGGGGATATGTTATGTTGTGCGCACCCAGCAAACAACGAAGTAGTATCAGCAGTGAAAACCCCTTGCGTGGCAAAATGTAAGAATAATGAAGGTATCTGTAGCGGATGCCACCGAACGATGACTGAGTTAACAGCGTGGCATACCATGAGTGATCCAGAACAAGAACAGAAGATAGCAGAGATCCAAGGGCAGCAATCCACGCATACCTGCAACCAGTGCGGCCAGCCGGCATACTGTGAGATCAGCGCGGGAAAAACGACTTGCTGGTGCTTCGAGCTTACCAAGCGTGATACGTCAGGGTTGCCGCCAGGCTCTTGCTTATGCCGCCACTGCTTAGAAAAGCTTCCGCTTCTCTAACGCTTTCAGCTACTCCCTTTCGCAGGCATGCACCAAACTATCAATAACCTTTAAAACAATAACATAGCTGTTAACTTGCTTTTATTGAACAGCGTATTATAATTCACCCCATCAAAATCAGGCTCACAGAGATGACTGCTTTAAGAATATTATTCGTTTTATTTTTTGTTTCATTGCCACCGCTCGCATTCGCAAGCAACATAAATGTGCAGCCCGACAATGAACAAATATGCATGAGAGAAATGGAAACCTTACTCGGAAAGCAGCAGATACTATTCAGTGATAGCCAAGCAACTCCTGATGTACGCAGAATGGCAGAAAGAGCCATAGACACGAGCCGTGAGGCCTTTGCCCAGCACGGCAGTTACTGTGACGCACAGCGAGCACTACAACATTTTGATGAGGATAAAGAGAGTGGATTCCATGACCAGCAAGGCGAAGTCAACTTTTTTGGTCGGGGTCACTATTGATATTTCAAGATAACTGATTGGTAGTGCTACTATAATTCAAAACAACTCTTTAACGATATCGTTGATTAAAGTCCTTAATACGGCAAACCTTTGAGGTAATGTATATGAAAAAGTGGCTATTTATCTTGGTACCCTTGTTATTTGCTCTAACGGGTTGTGATACGAATTCAAAGCAAGGTTTTTCAGCTAAGAACCTACAACAGAGCTGGGTACTGACCAAGGTTGACGGTAAAGACATTACCATTACAGAACCCCGCACCGTACCGGGTATGGCTATCGACGCTGACCTGAAAGTCTCAGGATTTGGTGGGTGTAACCGGTTCTTTGGTCAAATTGAATTAGCGGATCAAAACCGAATTCGCCTTGCAGGTATGGGCTCAACTAAAATGGCCTGCATTCAAGATGATCAGGCGACGGTTGAAGCGGTAATGACCCAGTCTCTTCAAGAGTGGAATAATGTAGCGTTGGAAAATGATATTCTGACCCTAACGTCAGAACAGCATATTTTGACGTTCACACCTGAAGAAGTGGCCGACGAAGATAGCCAATAAACCTTTGTTCATTACCTCCCTTATCGCGCAGCTGTTTCTTGGCTGCGCGTGGTTTTGCATAAACTGTATTATGTCTAGTTATGAAAATTAATAAGCGACAAGCAAAAACCCTCAATGAGGCGATAACTCAGTGGGAGAAAAATGAGCAGATCAATGCTGATACCGCCAAGTCACTACGTAATAGCTACGAAGTAGCTGGCTTTGACTGGAAATTACTGGCTGTCTACTCATTTTGGATTGCCATTACCTGCTTTATTATCTCTATTGGCATATTGCTGGCAGATGACTACCTAATGGCTTTATTGGCCACCCTGATTGATACGCCAGCCAGTGTTCTGTCTGTCATCAGTGCAATTTTAGCCGCTGCATCATTTTCCTTCGGCATTAAACGTCGGCGTCGCTATCCAGAGAAGTACTTCAGCAATGAAGCCATGTATTTCTTTGGCGTGCTTTGGACTGCGGTATCGGTTGGGTTCTTGAGAGAAACCGCATGGTTCAGCGAAGTCCATGACGCAATCTATTTACTGATTTTGACTCTGGTATACGGTGGGATCGGGTTCCGCTTATCCAGCATGCTGGTTTGGATTTTCGCCCTGCTGAGTTTTGCCGGATGGGGACTGGAGCAGTCGAGTTATTTTGCCGAGCCATCGGGTTACTTCTTGGGCCTAAATATGGCATGGCGCCTTGTCGTTATCGGCTTGCTGGTGCTGGCTACCGCTTGGTGGTTCGGGCGTAAACAGTCCGCAGCAACAGAAGCCGCTGGCGTCCAGGTAAAAACAATATCGCCAGTTAACAAATTTGCTTATCTGCAAGATCCTACACGATTCATTGGATTGTTTTATCTGATGTTCGCGTTATGGCTAGTTTCATTTATTGGTAATCACACCAGTGCATCGACTTGGTCGAAGGTATCTCAAGTCACCTTCTTTCCATGGGCAGTGCTATCTGGGTTGGTATGCATAGGGTTGCTTTACCACGGTATCAAACATGCCGATAAGCTCACACGAAGTTTCGGTATCACCTTCTTGCTAATCAATCTCTACACCCGTTACTTTGAGTATTTCTGGGATGCTATGCATAAAACTGTTTTTTTCGCCATACTGGCGCTGAGTTTCTGGCTGATAGGCACCAAAGCTGAAAAGTTATGGCAACTAAGCCATATAAAGGAAAACGAAGACACATAATCTTCAGTGACTTGGCAGGAGGAAACATTCGCAACGTCCCCCTGCCTAAATCCTACCGCTCTACTTCAGATTGCGCTAAATATGTCTGTACTTCAGACTTACCCATATACTTACCGAGTGTTTTAGCAGGGACTGCGCGTAAATCCACCACAATCAAACCATCAAGCGCATCATTGAAATCGGCATCGACGTTAAAGCACACCAACTTGCCGTTTAGACCAAGGTACTGCCTCAACAGCACCGGAACGCCTTTACCTCCCTCAAGACGAGAGATCACCTTGGATAGCAGTTGAATATCTGCCAACGATGACAACATCTCGGTTTTCCAAAATAATGGGGCTTTCTGTACTAAAGGGTTACTCGCAGAGACCAATTCAGCACTTTCTATATCATAGTGATGTACAGCCATACTCTCGACCAATAAATGCCGAGCTTCTGAGCTGTAATCATTGCTAATACTCACAGGCCCAAATAAATGGGTGTAACGAGGATGTCGATAAACAAATGTCGCGATGCCTTTCCAAAGCAACATCAAAGCACTCAGGCTTTTTTGATAGTCTGCCGCAATGACCGAACGCCCCAACTCTATGGCACTCCCCTGCTGGCGAATAAACCGTTCATCATAATTGAACAAAGTTCGGGAATACAATCCATCGATCCCTTCAGAGTCCAATATCCTATCCACCAAGCCTAAACGGTAGGCACCAACTAAGCATTGTCGGTCACGATCCCAGACAAACAGATGATGGTAGTAATGGTCAAACTCATCAACATCCGTCGCTTTTCCTGTCCCTTCCCCTACTGCACGAAAGTTTACTTCCCGCAATCTGCCGAGCTCGGCCATAACCGCAGGGATACGCGCAGCCAACGTACAATAAACATCAAACTGTCCAGAGGAAAGCAGGTGTTCTCCCCTATCAAGTTGGCTAATTTCATGGGTCAGTATATCTGGAGCAACAGGTGCGACGATAGGCTCAGCATCAGAATCAAATACTGGGATCTTCGGCTTTTTTGCGTTTTTCAGCTGACTACCCAACAAATATGTATTGAGCCTTAAATAATTAACCAGCTTCTTGCTGTCCTCGAACCCTTTGATCTCTTTGAAACTGATTGCTTCACCAATAGCGAGATTAATTTGCCTGTCACGCTTATTGAGCAGTTCACGGCCAAGCATCAATGTTCTCAGCAACGGGTGAATTCTGCCAGCCATATAAAACTTTCGGCTGTTCTTGCCATCAATATAGACAGGGACCGTCGTCGCCTTACTTTTGCTGATCAAACGGCTAACAGAATGGCTCCAATCTTTATCGGTAATACTGCGGGTTTTATGGTCGTACGCTGAAACTTCACCAGCCGGAAACATTAGCAGCAACCCACCATTGGCTAGATGCCGGTTCGCTTCACGCAAGGCTTTAACGTTGGCTTTTACCGCTTGTGGGCCTTCGAAGACATCGACCCCGATAAACAGCTCATCTAACTCAGAAACCGTTTTCAGGTAATGGTTTGCCAAAATCTTAATGTCTTTGCGCACCGACCTTAGCAACTCGGCCAGTATGACACCTTCTACACAACCTAATGGGTGATTAGCCACAACAACGGTCGCCCCAAGTGCTGGAACTTGGGCAAGCGAGCCTTGCTTAACCGAGTATTGGATACCTAGTGTATCCAAAGCGTAGCGGAGAAAAGCACCCACACCGCCACCAACAGGACGAGCAGCGTAAAACTGATCCAGTTTTTTTAACCCCGTCGCCCACTCAGTGACGTGCTCCCCCACACCGAATGGCGTTTTACGAGGGAGTCGAAAAGGACTTGTCACTTCCATGTATGTTTTTACCTGTTTAATCATTCAACCAATGAATGAAAATTATGAAACAGCCAGATGACCGATTCGTGGCACTTTTACGGCAAAATAATGAGTGAAATGCGACGATATGATGAAGCACTAAGTCGCATACTGTTGAAACAGGAATCGGTACTTTATACCAACCTACATAAATATTTGATCAGTCTTGCTGGTTAAAACCGCTGTTCTCTGCGTTAGATATTATGTAATTAGAGCCACTAGTTACTGCAATATCTGCCTTGATAACAACGATTTTTCCAATGCAACTGCTTATCCAGGTTGGTATTAGTGGATAGTAATTATAAATTAGCGCCAAGTTGCTGCTATCATGGTAAAAAATGATGGAGAAATAATAATGAAATCCAAATTACTGCTTGCTGGACTGCTTGCTGCCTCTACGGTGTTAAGCGGTTGCTCTGGGGACGAAGTCGGAGATGTCTCGCTGGGTATGTTCACCTTAAAGGATATAAAAATCGGCCATTTAAAAGATGATGTAGTAACAGGTGTCACATGCCATATCGCCTCTGTCGAAGCCAATTTAAGCCTTGCCGATCCAAGTGACAGTTCCATATCCTGCCGTCAAACGGGTGACATTACCCCAGAGATGATCGCACAAATTGACAAGTCTAAGTCAGGTGAAGTGGTCTTTAAGAAGTCCAAAAGCATCTTCTTCAAAACGATGAAGGTAAGACGCATCTATGATGCTGATAGCCAGACGCTACTGTATCTGTCATATACCACCAAAGAGACAGAAGGTAGCTTCAAGCATAGCCTATCGACCGTTCCACTCTATGGAACAAAAGCTTACCAGGCTCCCGCTGTCGCTGAATAAATTAGTATCGCGTTAAAGGTGAAGATAGTGCCTGTTCCCCCTCAATACTACTCTTCACCATTCAACATATTATTTTGAGAAACCAAGCAACTAAACGCACGCAAGACACGGTTAAAATTAATAATGATGGCAATACCATCTATCGCCATGATGACTTTATTTACACCTCACTGATTATGGCTCAGGTTCTGCCATGACAACATTACTCTCTACAAAACAAAAAGTGCGACTCTTCAAAGTCGCACTTTTTTGTCCTACCGTTTAATGGTTAGCTTATTATTCCGCTTAACTTTTAACATCAACCTTGCTGCAATTACCCCATAAACAACAGCCTGTAACCATAATTGCCCCCATAGGGACAACACTTGGTCAAAGTCGGCACCCATTTGGTTTATTCGCAGAAAAGCATTAATAGCTGGGGTTGATGGTGCTAATTGCGCCAGCAGTAATATAGGTTCAGGGATAATTTCAACAGGCCAAATAAATCCGGCCGAAAAAACCAATGGGAGTGAGCTTAGCAAAACCACAACAGTCGCCAACTCTCGCCTTGGGATCAGCTGCCCTAGAATCATCCCCAGAAAAATCACGCTTAACAAAAATGGCATCGTAATCAAAGCCAAATCCGTGATCGAAGCTAATCGACTGATGTGGTAATAGCTAAAACTGAACCCAAAGTAATACATAACTAAAGGCAGATAGATAAGGGTGAAGACGATACCACGAACAAGTACTACTCGCCTTGCTGGAAAATGTACCCAGTAGCCACTTTGGCCTGCTCGCAGGTATTCATTTTGCCCGCCCCCCAAAAGACCAACTGCAATCAGTAGTGTCTGGTGAAGGATCAATACAAATACCGCCGGTACCACATAGTTCACATAACCCATTGTCGGATTAAATACTGGCTGGGCATTGAGCTTAATCGCCGTGTAATGCTCAGCGGCCAATGCCATATCGCTACCCGCCATGACCATCCGGGCCACTTTTACCGTTGCGCCCAATGTACCTGCAGCCGTTGCGATCCCTTCAGCTATTGTGCCATAGACCAAAAAGTAAGCGGCATCACCACCGTAGGCCAAGGTTGGACTTTTGCCAAGCAAAACATCACGCTGGAAATTTTTAGGGATCACCAACAGCCCTTGCACCGAACCTTGATCCACCAGCGCTTTGGCGACATCAATCGACTCTGCCCGAGCGGAAATCATCACCTGTGGTGTCGCATCGACCATACGCTCAAGTTTGCGCCCTAATTCCGACTGATCTAAGTTGACGACAACTATCTGCTGCTCTCGTGGCAATTGGTTGGTATAGGGTAACGGATAAAGAAACGAGTAAATCAGTACCCCGCCAAACACAGTAAATAGAATCGATGGGTTGGTAAAAATAGCCTTTAGTTCAAACTTAAACAATGAACGCCAGCTCATACTCCCCCCTCATGCTTTGCACTTAATATATTTACTCGCCAAGCGGCCCCTATCCAAGTGATCAGAAAGGCTAGCAAGCACAGCAGCTGCGGCATCGCCTGTAGAGCTGTCATACCATGGTTTACCTGATGTAGTTGAACATCCAAATAATGACTCGCGGGCAGCATTGCCCGCCATACAAGCGCAAAAGTAGGCATGTCTGTTGCGGGGAAGGTCACCCCGACAAAGGCAAAAGCCGGAGCGGTAAAACCTGCCGCCAAACTCATCGCTTTGGTTGCATCAAGGGTGAACAAGTAGAACATGCTGGCCACACCTTGGCACGCCAGAACCATCAACAACTGGGCAAGTATCAAAATCCACCATTGCCCATGCATTGGCCAATCCAACACTCCATACAAGGCAACAAGGAAAATAAGCCCTTGGATAAAGAACAGCAGTGTGTAGGGGATGAGTTTGCTCATTAAGTGACTTTTAGGCGTTACACCTAACCAAGCGTTAATCCCTCCACGCCGCTGTTCCGCCGACAAAGCCATAATCGTGGTGATCACTATCGCGATTTGCCAAATAGCCGGAATAGTCGCCGACACCAGGAATTGACCATAATGACTATTTACGTTGTACAGCGGGGTGATCTGGTTTCTAACCGGAACGGCCTGTCCTAGCGCTTGCTGAGGAACACGGCTACCAGAGACCATATTTCTCATGGTATCGATTTGCGCGTTAAGGGTTCCCTGGGCCTGCATCACAGCGGAGTTCACCAATTTAGCAATCAGCACAAACTGGCTGTTATAAAACACAGTTGCCGTCGGTGATTTCCCTAACTTAGTGTCTTGCTCCAAATGGGTTGGGATCACCACCAGCGCATAAATATCTCCACCTCGAAGAGCATGGCTTCCCTCTGCAACCGAAGCATAGGTATTAGAAACCGCCAGAGTTGGGTTAGCATCGTAATAACGTACCAGCTGCCGCGAAATTTGACTGTGGTCTAAATCAACCACACCAACGGATAAGTCTCTTGCGATACCCGCCGAGAAGATGCCCCAAATTATTGCGAACAGCATCAGGGGCAGCCATGTTGCCATTGACAACAGCCAGCGCTCATTGCGGATCAGTCGCCATTCACGAGTGAATTGCATCATCATTCGCTTACAATCACACTCATACCAACACGAAGCCCAGCCACTGGTTCTATAGGGCGTGCTTCTACTTCAAACGTACGCATATCAAAACCCTGAGCAGCATCCGTTGTACGCCATGTAGCAAAGTCGCCCATCACGGCAACGTGAGTCACCTTAAAGGTGTATGCCTGATCGCCCAACGCCGGTACTCTCGCTTTAAATTCGGTTCCTTGCTGGTAGTGTCTTAGATTGTCTTCGCGAACATTGAACAGTGCCCAGGCATCGTCCATATCTACGACACTGACTACCGGAAAACCTTGAGGAGCAAGCTCACCTTCGTGCAAAAGCACTTGGCTGACTTCACCATCAAACCAACTGGAAATCTGGGTATCTGCCGCGTAGGCTTCGACTTCAGCCACCGCCCCTGCTGCCATACGAACCTTTTCTGCTGCAGCACGCTTGGTCTCTTCCCGCGCCCCTTCTTTGGCCATGGCGAACATTTGGTAGGCCGCTTGCTCGGTATAGCGCGCCGCTTGCCACTGGGTGTACGCTTCATCACGTTTTTGCTCTGCCATTACCCCTTCTCTATAGAGGTTATCCACACGGCGATAGGTCTTTTGCATCAATGTTGCAGCCGCTTTCGCTTTTTGCCATTGATCTCGTGCAGCCGCAACTTCCTGCTCTCGAGCCCCTTTTTCTGCCTGTTGTGACATCGCATCTGCAGCTTGCTCACCAGCACGGGCCTGCTCAAGCTTGGCATCAATTTCCGGACTCAATAGGGTAAACACTAAATCTCCTTTAGCAACCCTATCGCCTTTACGTACAAGGACTTGATCAATACGACCCGGCACTTTGGAAGAGATATTATAATACTGGGCCTCAATTTGGCCCTGCATACGAACAGGCGCAGGTTGATAAGCCAGCCAAAACTGATAACCCAGCCAGCCCACCACCGCGATGGCTGACACTGCAGCGGCGATCACTTTCGTACTTGATTTGCCGTTTTTCATGACTGAACCTCTAACCCTTGATATTGCTGATATTGTTTAAAGCTGTTGATTTCACTGCTGACCGCTAACAACCGGGCCAGAGAAATGACATATTGATAAGCGGCAGCTGCACGCTGAGTTTTCACTCCAGCCAGATACAACTCGGCGTCAACAACACCCAATGAGGTTGACAAGCCTTGGCTAAAAGCTTTTTCACGCAAGCTGACATTCTCTTTGGCCAATTCCAAGCTCGACGCTAAACCGTTGTATTCCTCTAAAGACTGCAGCGCCTCCCGGTAGGTTTTCTCTACCAGCACCGTGAGATCTTGCTCTGCCTGTGCACGAAGGTAGTTTACTTGGGTTACAGCACTGTGTGCCGCTTTCACTTTGCCTGAGCGGCCAGAGCTATCGAGCAGCGGAATATTCACCCCCACACCAACGGCCCAATCCGGTTCTGTTTTGGCTGCTAGCGTATCGTCTTCATAGAGGTTGTAGTTACCGTAAAGGTACACTTCCGGGTAATACTTACCCTTTTCCGCCGCCATCAAACCCTGGGCCTGTTTCTTTTTGGCATCAAGAAGTTGCAGGCCGGGGTAGCCTGCTAGTGTCTTATCGATAAACGCAGACATAGGTGGAAGAGATTCGTTCACAAACAGTGAAGAGATCGGTACTGCAGGCGTATCGACTTTCAACAGTTTGGTCAGGGCAACTTGGGCAATTTCCATGTCCCGCTGAGCTTTCTGACGCTCAACCCGGGCTTTATCATAAGATGCCTGCGCCTGCAGGCGCTCAACTTCGGCTATTTGGCCTTGTTGCTCTAATTTATTTGCACGCACGAAATGCTTTTTCAGGCCATTTTCGACCTCGATACGCGTTTCCAGAACCTGCTGAGCCAAAGCAACGCCAAAATAGAATTTAGAAAGGTCTTCAAAGGTCGCTTGCTGCTTCATGGCAAGCAGTTGGGTCGCTTCTTCAGTTTGGCCTTTCGCGATATCCTGTGCCGCGGTGATACGTCCCCCCGTGAAAATCGGCCACACTGCACGAATAGAGCTGGTGAATACCTCTCGATTAGTCAACTGTGATGTGAAAAGTTGGTCAAAAATCGGAAGGCCAGAAACAACATCACCAATAGGCATGCTCTCAATCAAGTCTGAAGGCTTAATTTCTACCGGCTTATCAAGCCGAGTATATTTCGCCGTGGCGCTGATTGATGGCAAATACAGGTCCTTCGCGGCATCCTGCATGTTTTGGCTACGCGCAATATTGGCTCGCTCAGCAGCAAGGCCATCATTTTGGCTGACCACGGCCTGCCAAGCATCAAGGAAGCTAACCGGATGTTGAGCCGGAGAGGCAGTCGCAACAGGGATGGAAGCGTTATGTGGGTCATTAACAATAATGTCATTGGCATTCGCAGATGCCGGTACAACCATCATCGCCCAACAGGTGAGCGCTGGCGTTAATCTCATTGTGAAAATACCTATATGCCTGTTTATTTGGCTTGATTTGCCAATTTTAGAGCAATAGCTCTAAAAATCAATAAATGTGGTGCAAGTCACGCAAGGTTAGGTACTCATATATAAAAAAGAACCTATATGAATTGACGTAAGAGCAAGTTTATACGTTCTACAGCTGCTGATAATGGCTAAGGGTCCCTATCCAAACTCAGAATAACTTTCTGGTACACCTTTGGGGTGAGACCACTAATACGCTTAAAAGAGCGGGAAAAATGCGCGATGTTTGAATAGCCCAGTTGGCTTGCAATATGCGTCAGTGATAAATCTTCGGCCATCATATCTACCGCAACGGTGTAAAGGAGGTTATCTTTGAGCCGTCGGAAGCTGGTTCGCTCCTCGGTTAATCTCCGCTGTAAGGTTCGCGGACTCATACTGAGTAACTCAGCCGCTTCTTCTAGCGTCAGGTTACGTTCCCTAACGTAAGGCAGTAAAGAGGTAAAAACCCGATCGGTAAAATTTGCATGCCAGCGAATTAAAGGCGCTTTGGCCTCTGAGTCTTTAGCTGTGATACGCAGTTGTTGTGCCAATACATCGTCGTCAATTAACCATTCAATCCTTTCATTACCAACGAAATACTGGATTGAATTACCCAAAATGGAGCTGTATATATCCGAGTCATTGGATTGAATCTTAATTTGACTCGGCAACCAGTCACTATGGGTAAGCACACGAATAAATTCGACCGCATATAATACAGCCCACACTTCAGACCATAAGAAGTGCGCGCTTTCATCAGCACGGCGCTTGCACCAATACCAGGTTCTGCCATGGCTTGACTCCAGACCAACATTAACCACAGTCGAATCATGTTGAAACACAGTTTGCGTCAGCTCCAAGGCATCTTTCACTGTTTTACAGTCGGCAAACTCACCGATCAGGCGGGGGATGGCTTTTCGGCGGATCGCGGTTCGTAATATTTCCCCGAACTGAGTAAGCCCCAACTGGTTAGCCAATAGATATATCAGCTTTTTCATCGGCTCTTGAGGCAGAAACTCTTGGTCTAAATCAAACAGATCCGGAGGCAGCCCGGAATCTTTGATTACTTTATGGGGGTCATGATTATATTCATAGAAAATCTCTACGATTAAACGAGCATAGCCAGACTTAATCAAAGGGACAATGGGATCTTTGCCACTGATCATACGCTTGAACTCAACATCTTTACCATAAACATTAAGGGTAGAGCGTAGCCTCGATATGGCAAATTCGAACTAACGTGAACACGCTAACTCTGAGGAAGATTAGAACTATTTAAACGCAAAAAACTCATCATTACAGCCGGTGTGACCAGGTCCCCTTCTCACTACACAGACTTATACCAATCTGGATAAGTCGTTGATCAAATATTTATGTAGGTTGGTATTAATGCAACCAGACGCTTAGGCGCAACAAAGCAACTTGGGCCAAACTTATACCCAAGTCACTTCACGTTCAGGGTTTACCTCATATGGCTGTACCGGTATGCCGATTGATTTAGCACCGATCATCTTCGAGCTATGTGTGATTATTATCAGCGCAGCGATCCTCGGTACGCTCTTTTTGTATGCCTGCCAACCGATAATTCTGGCTTATATCGCCGCTGGGGTAGTTATTGGCCCCTACGGCTTCAACCTGATCCCTAATACCGAACACATCACCCAGTTCGGCAATATTGGTGTGATTTTGTTGCTGTTCCTTATCGGTTTGAACTTACAGCCCAACAAGCTACTTAGCCTATTTAAAGAAAGTGCCATTATCACCCTTGGCACCTGCGCTTTCTTTTTTACCGTTACGCTTCTGTTTTGCTTAGCTATTCAATTATCGATACTGGATGCGGTGATCAGTGCGGCAGCATTGATGTTTTCCAGTACTGTCATTGGCTTGAAATTAATCCCGACGACAACGCTTCACCATCAACGAATGGGGGAAGTGATCACCAGTATTTTGCTAGTACAAGACGTCATAGCAATCAGTGTAATCATCTTTCTCAATATGGACGGTGGCAATGCCATGTTGGTCGGTTTCCTGCTGATGCTGGGTAAGTTCGTCGCAATATGCACTCTCGCGTTTATCGGTGTACGCTACATTATATTGCCTCTTTTTCAGCGATTTGACGTCATTCAGGAATACAGTTTCCTAACAACCTTGGCGTGGTGTTTCTTCTGTGCTGAATTAAGCCATCAGGTTGGGTTATCTTATGAAAGTGGTGCGTTTATCGCGGGGATCTCGATTGCCACCAGCCGAGTCTCACAAGCGATTTCTGTACACTTAAAGCCACTGCGTGAGTTCTTTTTGATCTTGTTCTTTTTCGCCATTGGCGCAAGGATGAACTTCAGTGAGTGGAATATCTATACCTTCTTTGGACTGGCGTTTGGCGGTTTGCTGGTTGTGATCAAGTATTGGGGATTTTCTATTGCCTTAAAGCTCGCTAAAGAAAAGCCCACGATGCAATATGAGCTAAGTGCAAGACTCAGCCAAGCCAGTGAGTTTTCCTTCCTGGTTGCCTATGCGGCAATGATAAGTGGGGTGTTATCGATGGAAGCGACCCTATTTATTCAAATGGCAACAATTACAACTTTTATCATCTCAACCTATTGGGTGGTAAACCGCTTCCCGACACCTATATCGACGATCAAAAAACTCCGCAAGGATTAATGCCCCCTACGTTGCTCCACTTGCCACAACCCGCCACCCCGTAAATGGTTGGCTGGCCTGCAGCAGGATTTCATCATTGCTGACACTAATACGTACCATCGTTAAGCGCTCAAACCCTCTCTGAGCCGCTTTGTTGTTCAACCAACTATCCACACTCTTAATCTTTGCCTTGAGTGCTCGCTTAAAATTACGATGATCAAGTAAGATAAACTCTCGCTGGGTTGAAAAATCAGCTTGATTGATTAAGGTAAATAACTGGTCATCAAGTGTTTGCCTGTCTAATAGCTTAAGTCCTGACAATACATCCAAGGTTTCATCACCAACGGTAACTTGGGTGAAGACGTAATTCTGGCGACGCAAACCGGACAGCACGGCGTTGTAGTTAGCCAGTGACATCTCAAGGCTATACTCCACTTTATCAACAACACCGTCAGCCATAAATGCGGTCAGCATTCCCCCTTCGGTATGAAACAAGTTCGCTTCATCAAAACAAAATGCGGCATTCTCTTGTTCACTGTCTTCTGCTATACCAGTTTGATAAAGGGCTGAACAATCAAAACTGTCAGGGAGTGAGCGGACATAGTCCACAGAGTCACCAAACTCGAACTCTTGCAGCAGAGCCGTCGCATGGGTAACTGGTGAAAGCAACGTTGATATCACACTGAAGACAAACAAATAAGATGGTAATTTGGAGCAGGAAAGCAATTGAAAATAGGTGTGGGTACTCGAGAAAGCAAAAGGCATGATCAACACTCCATGTAAGCCACGATTATATATCAACCTGTAGGATTTAGAAGGCAGGACTTTGTCGATATACCCAAGAGACCCTAAAAATCTTGATTAGTTAGAAACACTGGGATGATAAGCAAAAACATTATGAGATTACGCTGGGTGATTTAGGCGCGCCGCTAAAATTGATCGAAGAGCCGATGACCTTGGTACCTTTTTCTGATCTCAACCAATGGCTGGAAGATCTCGAACATGTGATTGGTGATCAGGCATACCTCAGCAAGATGGCGATTTCAAGACAGCAACTGCAACGCCGTCTCCATAAATTTGGTTGGAGCTTCAGTTCGATTACCAATTATGTTCTGTGTAACCAAGCCATAAAACATATGCAGGCTGATCTGAGTGTTAAAGAAATTGCGGAGTGACTTCATGTCGCAATATTTAGAGCACCTTTACTCAGGCATAAGCACTTAGTTAAGCGGCGTTTGGGTAGATTCGTGAACAAAATATAACACTAGGTTTGACGGGAACAATTCAAAGTGAAGCGCTGATCGGGGGTAATATGATGGCGCATAACAAACTCTGCTCGAGTATCACTTTCGAATTGAGGTTGAAAGAATATTCGATAGCCAAGCAGATCACGTCTTGCATCACTATCAAACGGGTTAACATTGTTTTTATCTACCACGATATCTCTGGTGAGATTAATAGGCCTCAATACATAGTCTAAACCGTTATGGAAGAAGCTGTAGTTTACTGCCAGCTTGAACTCCAATTGTACTTGATTGTTTTCTGAACGCCTTAGCCACTCTTCTGAATGAATCGTGCCATCAGGCATAAATTTATACGAGGTGGTCTCCAACATGTTTTCCGGAGTGTCTGGCCGTTTGCATAACCAAGTGCCTCCTTCCAGTTGAGTTGCAAAAGTCGGCGCTGCCAACATACTACTTAGCATTAACCCTATGATCTGTAGCTTCATCCTTGAATCCTAACTTATATAATTCTAATACAATTAGTTATAGCAGTATCTATAACAACAAGACAGTGAATTTATGTTTAACCTATTTAGCTGCACAACGGCGATTTGAATATGAAAAAGGGAAAGCAATCGCTTTCCCTTTGGGTATTCGTTCTATCGTTTTATCAAGTCATCAACTAGAAGCGGTAGTCAACTGACCAAACAACTTGCTGGGTATAATCAATCTGATTTAAGCCTTCTTTGTAGTCTTGATCTAAATAGCGGTAAGTCAAATCAGTTGAAAGATTATTGCTCAACTTATATTGCGCACCTACCTGTCCGCCCCAGACAAAGTCTGTCGAGCTATTACTCCCAAAATCAGTTTTAATCTTGTTATCAGCATAACCCATAGTCACACCGGCAAATAAGTTCACCTTCTCTTGAACGGGAATCAAGTAGTCATATGAGGCTAAGTACATATTCTGCGTAAGCTTATTTTCAAAGCCTAAAGCACCATTATACTTATCCTCAAAGTAGCTGTAAGTTGCGGTAAAGCGATGCTGGTCATTAACGATAGCACCACCACGGAATTGGTAAGTTACATCTTCAGCATTTTTACTTGGGTGAGCAAGAATAAAGTCTTGCTCAACTTTATCATTCTGGTAACCAATACCACCACCAACAAACCACTCGGTGGTATTTGCAAGCGCAGGTGTAGCAGCAAGAGTGGCGAGAATAAGAGCCGACGCTACAGCATACTTTTTCATGTGTGATTTCCTTTATTCAATATTATTGGCAGCTGTGCTTGCTGCCGTTTTGATAATGCACACTGTACACAATAAAGCTGAACGCAACCTTAAAATAAAAAACAACGTTTTATTTGGTGATTTTAAATTTCAAAACACATGAAAATACTTAACGCGGTTAGAATGACCCTATATGAGAAACCCGGCTTGGTGGCACGCCAAAGTAACGCTTGAATTCTCGGCTGAACTGGGTTGGACTCTCGTAACCCACCTTCAAGGCAGCGACATTTGCCGGCATGCCATCTTGCGACATCATGGTTTTGGCCTTATTCAGACGGATTTTTTTGATGTACTGCAAAGGCGGATCCGTAACAACTTGTTTGAAGGCTCGATGAAAGGCAGACACGCTCATACCTGCCATGTCTGCCAGATCATTGATTGCCAACTTTTCATCGTAATGTGACTGTACGTGAGATATCACCTTTGTCACCCGTGATAGTGCACTATCTTGTTTACAGTATTGCGCCAACAAATGCCCTTGATCACTTTTGAGCAAGTGGAAATAAAACTCACGCAGTAACTGCTTGCCTAACACGCGAGCATCCAACGGATCTTTCAGGCACCCCAGAAGACGGCAAATACAACCTCTAATATCAGGTGTAATTTGAGTCACCGCCACCCCACGACCGTTATCTTGTGATTTTGGTATCTCGCTATGTTGGTGATGCTCAAGAGTATCGACAAGTTCTTGGATAATGGTCAGATCAAAATCTATATCCAATCCAATTAACGGTGCCTCCGGCGAGGCAAACGTCTCACAGGCAATGGGATAAGGTGTTGCTACAATCAGGCAATGGTTTGAGTCATAATCAAATCGGTAATCATTAAGATGACCCACTTTATTACCCTGTAAAATCACCACCACGCCTTGCTGGTACATTTGGGGCGTCATCTTATGGTACTGATTTATCCGAAATAGCCGGATCCCCGGCACATCCAACTCAACAATTCCAGATTCCGTTACTAAGCCATAGAGATGACAGAGTTCTTCGCCTTTTTCGACACACTTTCTGGAAACTAATCCTGCTGAAGACCCCACGACACTTACCCCGCCTTTTATACTTAATCGTTGCCTATAACCACAAATCAAAGCACAAGTACCCATGAAATACTAGCGCTTAACGATTCAGCTCAATAAAACACACCATAAGATAATAGCTGTCACCCTTCGAACAAAAAAGTAGGTTTAGGCAAGTATTAAACAGTTTTGAGCATGACAATTTTCAAAGCATTGGCATAGACTAGTTTCATTATATTGCTATAAACAATCACAGCACACACTGGAGATACCTCATGGACAAGTTTACTTACCAGAACCCTACCCGTATTCACTTTGGTGAAGGCCAAATTGCGGCCATTACCAACGATATCCCTCAAGATAAAAAAGTCCTGGTGATTTACGGCGGCGGGTCGATTAAGAAAAACGGTGTATATGAGCAAGTAGAAGCAGCCTTGAGCGAACATAACTGGGGGGAATTTGCCGGTGTTGAGCCTAACCCACAATATGACACCCTGATGAAAGCAGTAAAAAAAATCAAAGACGAAGGTTTTGACTACCTGCTTGCTGTTGGTGGTGGCTCGGTGGTCGATGGCACGAAATTTATCGCAGCCGCCGCAGCTTACCAGGGCGAAGACCCATGGAATATTTTGGCCCAACAACACCCTGTCGAAAGCGCGCTGCCACTAGGTTGCGTATTGACGCTCCCTGCAACAGGCTCAGAAAGTAACATGGGCGCCGTGGTTTCCCGCGGAAAAGACAAATTGGCTTTCATGACACCAAAAGTTCAGCCTTTGTTTGCCGTGCTGGATCCGACGACGACACTTAGCCTGTCTCCACGCCAGGTCGCCAACGGGGTCGTTGATGCGTATGTCCATGTGATGGAGCAATATCTCACTTTCCCAGCGAATGCTAAAGTACAAGACCGCTTTGCCGAAGGCCTACTACTTAATCTTATCGAAGAAGGACCTAAAGCGCTTGCTACGCCTGACGATATCGATGTGCGTGCCAACATTATGTGGACCGCAACACAAGCATTGAACGGTTTGATTGGTGTCGGTGTCCCACAAGACTGGACCACTCATATGATCGGTCACGAGCTAACGGGTAACTACGGTATCGACCATGCACGCACGCTAAGCATTGTGCTCCCAGCCGTCATGCGAGAACGCCGTGAAGACAAAGAAGGCAAATTGCTACAGTACGCAGAACGCGTATTTGGCATTACTGAGGGGTCAACTGATGAGCGTATCGAACAAGCGATTAGCCACACCATTGCTTTCTTCAAACAAATGGAAGTACCGACCAGCTTGAGCGACATAGAACTAGGTACAGCAGATATCGATACTCTGGTAACAAGCCTAGAGAGACACGGTATGAAAGCGCTCGGCGAGCGTGGCAATATCACCATCAGTGACAGCCGTGCCATTTTAGAAGCCGCTCTGTAAGAGAGTGCCAGAACGGAAATAAAAGAAAGAAAATAGTCTGTCTTGCTGTCGTTAAGCCGATGAACTAATCATCGGCTTTTCTTCCATGCGGAAACAGTCTATCGACTTATCACAATACGATTATCGCTTTCCACAGGCTCATGATAAGTATTGGATGCCAACAGGGATGGTGACGAGTCCTGTCTAATCATCTCTTCATTGGCAGCGAGGATGATGCTACCACCTTTGATTAAATCGATAATTTCTCGGTTTTTTTCAGGTGGCAGTGCTGGGCAGCCCCAACTCCAGCCAATGAAATTATTCGACGCCAGAAAATCAGGAGATGCATAGTTTGCACCGTGGATCACGATATAACGCCGGCGGGCATTATCATTTATCCCCTCAGACAAACCATCAAGACGGAGTGAATAGCCGTATTTCCCATAGTACGTCTCAGCAGTTTTAAACACCCCCAATGAGGTCTGCTTCGAATTTACCGTATTGGAAAAGCGTTCAGCATACGCTCCTCCGCTTTCAATACCATGGGTAGTGTAGGTATGATACTTCAGCGTCTTATCAGCCAAATCAACAACATAAAACCTTTTCTCATTTGAAGGGCGACGAAAGTCAATAATCACCAAATTGGGATTCGCACCAGTGCCTTTGGTCATATAAGCTTCGACACCTTGTTTAAGCAATGCATAGTCAATGACTCCATCCAAAGAGGCCATTGAATACACCTCGCTGGCAAGTTTCTCGATATGCTCCTCTACAGTACCAGCCTGTGCAAAGGAAGAAAAAAGCAAAAATAGAAGTATTTTTTTGATCATGGCTATTAATATAAAGCGATTTTTTTACGATAAGGTTACCTTCATAATTTTAACAGATTAAATGCTAATGTTTTTTTTATCTCACCAATTCAGACAGATTTTCATAAATAATTACAAATAAAGGCTTAAGAAACGACTCAACCCCTATCAGGTAGATATTCTACACTTAAACGATCTTGTCGATGTATATCCTATGGATAGTGGTATGGAGTAAAAGATGAAGTGGATTATATTGTCGTTATTCTTAGCTTTTTCGAACACCATAAAAGCAGAAGCTGTTGATCTATCGAAACTTTATGAAGTTCATACCGAATTTGACTACAGCGACTTAGTCATCGAAGTGCAGGGGTTCAAGGTACCAACCCTTGCTGCATTCCGAGGCTGGGTATTAATGAACGGTAAACAGGCCGATATTCAGAAAGGACACGAATATTTCCTCGATAAAGGGGTAAAAGAAGGCATACCTCTCCACCTCGTGCTTTTACAGGGGACGGATTGGCGGCTGAGCAATACTAATGTTTTCAATCTTCCTGACGAGAAGGTCTGGAAGAACATGGCACGCACTCTTCTTTTCATTCAAGAGCATGTAATGCCCAAAACAGGCTTGCTTATTCCTGTCTCTGGCGACCGAAGTAAAGAGTACAACCAACATGCAGGAGGAGCCCCTCGCAGCTCTCACCTCGACTTTTGTGCACTTGATCTCGTCCCCATACGGAATATCTCTCGGGCTGAACTACATAAAATCCTCAAAAGTGTATACAACTCGGTTGGTAAGAAAAATAAGATGGGTCTTGGCCTCTACAGTGGTGTGCGCTTTCATATCGACACCTGTGGCTACCGACAGTGGTAGCTTGTATAAACATGGCTTTTGATAAACGAATCAAAAAGGGGGATTTATCCTACTTTCTTTCCTTGATCGGAGTGATAAAATGCGTGGGTGAATATAGATCATAATACATACTTATCCGTTCTGATTCACATGCTAGAGAACAGCCCTTATCCGGCAGGATTGAAGTCTAAGGATGGCATTTTTGCCTTTGCCAACAAAGCTTACCGTGACTTAGTCAATGCACCTTCAGATATAGCGGGCCTCACTGATCGTGATCTACCATGTGATACAGCCCAATTTGCATCTGAATTTGTACGGCAAGACATACATGCATTAACAGAAAAAAAGATAGTGACAACTATTGATGTGCACAAGTACGCACATGGGTTTGATGCTTACACTTTTGAAAAGCGACCAGTCATCATTAATGACGAACCTTGGGGAATCCAGTTCAGCGCGACCAACTTAAGGAAATTGGTAAACTTGGCTTCTTTTGCTGAAATTATGGCACTAAACAGTACCCAAACTTCTTTCAGCACCATAAAGCCCGAGCGCATGCAGTTAACACCTTCCCAGGAAATTGTGCTGTTTTGGCTGCTGCGTGGACGACAAACCAAGCAGATTGCCCATTTGATTCACCGAACCCCAAAAGCAGTGGAAAAACAAATCGCCAACTTGATCGCGCGTTTTTCTGACATAGGTGTGACTAACCGTGCATCATTGATAGAGTATGCCCGTTGTAACGGTTGGCTTTCTGTCATCCCTGAACAACTATTCAAAACACCGGCATCGATCATTGTTTAATGTTGCATTGGCAATTCGGAAATTAAAAGCCAGCAGCTGACCTCTGCTGGCTTAGCGACAACATTACGTTCGATTTAGTCATCAGTATGGGGCGCCAAAGCCTGACATACAAAAGCCTGTAATGCCGTTAGCCGCGCCGTATTACGCAGCGAGGGCTGATACAGCATATACAAATCAATGGCTGGTAATGAGTAGTCTTGCAGTATCGGCAGGATAGATCCTTCTGCCAGCGCGTCACTGACCTGAAAGATTGGTTGCAAGGTAATACCCGCCCCTTCCAACGCAGCTGCCAGCCTTGCCTGCCCACTGTTCATGGTAATGCGAGAAGTCACTTTAGGTGCACTGATTTTCTGGCCATCAAAGAAGCGCCACTTAAGAGGGTCTTGTGAGAGGTTACTCTGCAAGCATTGGTGACGATCAAGCTCATCCGGGTGTTGCGGAGTGCCATACTGCTGCAAATAGGCCGGTGAAGCACAGGCGATAATTGGATAACTGCATAACTTGGTTGCGACCAAATAATCATAACCTTCTAACTGCTCACGAAAGATAACATCGTAACCCTCCTTCTTCATATCCGGCGGGCTATTTTCCAGGGTAAGATCAATTTCGAGCTTTGGGTATTGTTGCTGAAACTGGGCAAGTATTGGTGCCAAAGCCTTAATCCCGAAATTCACCCCCGCTGCGATTTTCAGGCTTCCAGTCGGCTCACTCATGTTGCGGTAGATATCTTCCTGAGCCGCTTTCAACTCCGCCAGCACGATCAGGCACCGCTGATAATACTGTTCACCCGCAGCCGTCAAACTCTGAAATCGAGTAGATTTTGTCAATAGCTTTGCACCAATTGCTGACTCTAACCCCCTGACATGCTTACCCACCATTTGAGCACTGATCCCGCGCTCCTCTGCAACTGCAGCAAATGAACCTAGCTCTACTGCTCGGACAAAAATTTCGATACTGGTTAAGCGATCCAACAGCTTGCTCCATTATTACCAATTATATGATTCTATTTTAACCAACATTCGAAACCAAGGGTTTCTAGTAAATTCCTTCTCGGTGAGTTTATCGGAAGCAACTTTATTCATAGAATCTGTTATTCGCTACTAACATCGAGAGAAACACTGTGCCTTTTGCCGCTCCCAAAGAGGTCGCTTTTGGCGATCTTTACCTTCCCCCGCTGCTGGTCGCTGCATTACTGGGGTTGGTTTGTGCCTCCCTTACTGTGCATTTGCTTAATCGGCTGCGCTGGTTTCGCCATGTCGCTAGCCCACCGTTGGTAGAGCTCTCATTGACGATCATCTACACCGTTATTGTCGGTACCTATGTTTTTCCTTCTTAATTGAACCCGGAGCCTACTTTGATTAAACGTTTCAGCATCACAACCTGCTTACTCCTTTTAGCTGTTACCGCTATAGGCTGGAAATACCAACAATATTTACACAACCCATGGACTCGAGATGGTCAAATCCGCGCCCAGATCATTCAGGTGACCCCTCGTGTCACCGGCCCGATCATTAATCTGCCTATTAGTGACAACAGCGAAGTGAAAGCGGGTGATGTGTTGTTCGAAATCGATCCCCGTACATACAAAGCAGCGCTGGCAAAATCAAAGGCTAGTTTGGTACAAGCACAAGCCCAACTAAATAAAGCTCAGGATGAAGCCAAGCGAGGCCATTCACTCTCTCGCCGCCAGCCCGGTTCCATCTCACAGCTAACGCTTAGCCAGCTCAACAATGCCGTTGAATCCGCCCAAGCAGGTGTGATGGTAGCCAAAGCTGCCCGTGAAGAAGCCGAACTCAATCTCGGGTTTACCAAGGTAACCGCACCGGTGGACGGCTTTATTACCAACCTCACACTACGAGTGGGCAGCCAAGTCGTTGCGAATCAACCGGTCGTCGCCCTGGTGGATAAAAACAGCTTCTGGATCGAAGGCTTCTTCAAGGAAACAGACATCCAGGATGTCACCCCCGGAGAACAAGCGGTTGTCACCTTGATGGCATACCGTAACCAGCCGTTACAGGGGCGCGTCGATAGCATTGGTTACGGAATCGCCCACCAAGATGGCAGTACTGGCGTCTCCTTGCTTCCTAATGTGAACCCTAACTTTCAATGGATCCGTCTTGCCCAGCGTATTCCCGTCAGAATTACGCTCGACGATTTGCCTGAAACTATCCAGCTTCGCGTCGGGGCGACCGCATCCGTCATGATCAACAAATCTCAACCACAAGATACCCAGTAAGGATCCGCTATGCTCAATCAGCGCTGTATCTTGCCTCTTAAAGTGGCTATTGCCCTAACCTTGGCCATTGTCAGCGCGCTTTGGCTGGGTTGGGATCGACCTTATTGGGCTGGATTTGCCGTTGTTGTCATGGCTGCAACCGAAACCTCTGGGCATTCTCTGAAAAAAGGGCGCCACCGCCTTGTCGGTACGTTACTTGGGGTAGTGGCCGCTTTGATGCTAGTTGGGGTCTTTACCCAGCAACCTTTGCCACTCCTGCTTTGCTACAGCCTTTTTGCTGCACTTTGTGTCTATCTGCAAGGTAATCCCAAAAATGGCTATATCTGGACTATTTGCTTGGCTGTCTGCTCATTGGTTATAGTCATGGGACAGCTATTACCAGAGCTTACCTTCTCCATGGCGGTGCTACGGGTACAGGAAACCGTGCTGGGGATCCTCAGCTTTACCCTTGTCTTCAGCCTGCTTTGGCCAAGCTCCAGCCGCTCAGTCGTTATCTCAACCCTGCGGTTGTACTTTGAAAATCAAGACAAACAACTGCAAGTCGCCAACGGTGAGCTTTTCGAGCATGGCACCTTCACCAAAGAGCTCAACCTGGGTGATAGCCTGAGGCAATTAACACGCTTAGAAGATCTTATCTATGCCGCCAGCGCTGACAGCTACCATGTCGCCCAGGATTACCCACAATGGCAAACCTTGCTTGACCAGCTAAACCAGTGGGCGCTGTTATGTGGCCACTTGGCCGAACTCAGCGAGCAGAGTAAAGGCGAGTTGGAACCGGAACAATGTGCAGAAATAGCATCTTTACTGGAGAGGCTAAGCCTCAGGGTAAATAACGCCTTGGGCATGCTGGAAGCATCGTCGCCAACTGAACAAGAAAGCGTTCTAGTTACCCCAAAGAAGGTGTCATTGATTACCCCGAGGCAGTCAGGTATGACTGTAAAAGGTACTCATGATCTTCATGGCACAACTCTGATGCTGGGCTCACTTCTTACACAAATTGACCAGCTGCACTATGACATTGTGGCAACACTTGGCGCAGTAACGGGCACGGGCTACGCCAATGCAGAGGAAGCAGGACAAACTAAGTCAAAACAAGCAAAACCTGCCAAGGCGCCATATCAGACTGTCTGGGCATTTCGCCCAGACAGCGCCATCGCGGCATTGAAGGTCTTCCTGGTGAACTGGATCTGCATTGCCTTGTGGATTTATGTCCCGATGCCTGGCGGCGCAATGATTGTAATGCTCGGTGCCCTACTCAGCAGCATTGTATTGTCGCTGCCGTTTGCAAACGTCAAGAACCTGCTTTTTTCCATGTTCGCCTGGTCATTGTTTGTCCTGGCCCAATATGTATTGCTGATGCCGATGATGACCGAAGTGTGGCAGCTTGCGGCGTTTTATTTCATCAATGCATTTGGCATTTGGTATGTGCTCAACCAACCTCAACAAGTGCTTCAACGCTTGATAGGTACCCAGTTATTGATAATGATGACCAGCGGTGCGATGCAACTGACACCAGTCTACGATATTCAGCAAGCCTTGCTTCAGTTGCTGCTGCTTGCCATCGTCATGCTAGTCGTATTTTGGGTAAACCATACTGTTTTCTCTGGCACCCCCGAGTCAACGTTTTTACGAGAGATGCAACGGCTGCGTATGGGGCTAAGGTCCAACTTGCAACCATTGAGCCATAAACCATACAAGCGCTTCCAATTCCTGCAAGATCCGTTGCGCTCGGTGGCAATGGCCGAACGAGCCATGGGAAGAATTAACTGGGCCAAATATCCGGATCTCGAATCTGCGAAGGTCAATGCACTAATCACCAGTGCATACAAAGCCTGCCTGCTTCTGAGGGCTTTCGAGGATAGTTATCAAAACTGGCTTCAGTCATCGCATCAACAAGCGCTGGAAATGTATATTTCAAAAATCTTGAAATCACTGGCGACTATTCTGGAGGAACCGACTACCAGCGAGGCGCTTACCGCTCATCAACAACAGCTCGATAATGTACTAGGCGAACTGCAACACTACCTGATCGGTCTGGATAATGAATCCGTTTTGCAATTTTCTCACAGCAAGGATGATATTGATGCCAGCTACCGACTGCTAACGTCATTGAAGCTACTCATCGTGTCGTTAAACTCCCTGAGCCTTAATGTGCATAACAGCGAAATTCACCATCTTCGCCTACAGCCATTTGCTATATAGCGACAGCCATAAAAAACGCCACCCGATCTTCCTATGATGTAATGATTTGGTGGCGTAATGGTTGGGTAACGCTTCATGTTTGAGCTAAAACGAAAGCTGTATACCCAAGCGAATTAATTGAATCGACCGAACTAACAAGGTGCGGGGGTCTCCTGCGCTTGATAGCTTACATATCGCCGGATTATTTCTTCACTGACTCCAATGCTATCGCCAAAATACGTAGTGCTGAAGTCGAGTGTTTTAACCTCGCCATTGCGATTGACTCACATCAACCTCAGCTCGAAATGTCACAACAAGATCACCAAAGAATGTCGAGTTAATCACAAAAATTGATTACTATGCAGGTTCTAAAATTTCTCCCTGATTGGACGAATCCATGTATAAATTGGTTGCCCTTGATATGGATGGCACATTGCTTAACTCGCAGAAAGCCATTTCTCCTCGAACCAAACAAGCTATTCAGGCAGCACGCGACAACGGTGTGCAAGTGGTACTGGCCTCAGGCCGTCCGCTAGAAGGCATGACCAAATACCTCGATGAGCTGGGTATGACCGGCGAAAGTGATTATGTCCTTAGCTACAACGCCTCTTTAGTACAACGTGTAGAAAGCAAAACAGTGATCCGCAAGCAAATCATGACTGGCCGTGATGCGAAAAATATTGCTAGCCTAGCCAATGATTTGGGCTCCTTTGTTCACGCTTTTACTCCAGAGCGTGGCCTGATCACTCCAGAGAACAACAAATACACCGAGCATGAATCTGAGATCAATGGTGTACCGACCACGGTGATGGACTTTTCTGAGCTTACTGATGATGAAGAAGTGATCAAAGTGATGATGGTTGCCGATCCTGACGTACTGACTGCGGCCATCAACCAACTGCCTGAGAGCCTAT
The DNA here is from genome assembly GCF_024357955.1 of Photobacterium pectinilyticum. Lineage (GTDB taxonomy): Bacteria > Pseudomonadota > Gammaproteobacteria > Enterobacterales > Vibrionaceae > Photobacterium > Photobacterium pectinilyticum. Next base: position 6,481 of record NZ_JANEYT010000014.1, on the reverse strand, counting down.
ACACTCAGTACACGGTGGTGCAAAGTGCCCCATTCTTCCTTGAGCTGATGAACCCAAATAGCAATAAAGGTACTGGCGTTGCCATGCTTGCCGAGCATTTGAGCCTAGACGCTAGCGAAGTGATTTGCATGGGTGATGCCGGTAACGATCACCACATGATCAAATATGCAGGCCTTGGTGTTGCAATGGGCAATGCCACCGACGATATCAAAGCAATTGCCAACCACGTTACCGACACCAACGACAACGACGGTGTGGCAAAAGTAATTGAAGAGTTTGTACTAAATAACGCCTAACTGTCTCAGTGTGAAGTTAAAGGTAGCCAACTGCCTTTAACTTCAGCGACCACCTTGTACATGCCTTAGAAAACGAATTACCTTTTCTGGGAGCGCTTGGTTTTTATCAGCCACAGAATTAAGCGGTAAACCCACCGCCCTACCTTCCCCAACCAGCTACGGGGATATTGGCTATATGCCATAAGAAAGAGTCCTGACACTAAAATCACTGACCGGACATACCACAGTTCAGTATACGCTTTTCTATTAATCGAGCTTGTCGATTCAACAGTAAAGTCAATCAGCCATAGAATCAGCTGGGAAGAAAACAGTATTGTCCCCCAGAAAAAGGCATGTTTCTTCTTAATTACCATCGTTTTTCCTATATGACGCCTCGCTAAGGCAAACAAGAAAGGCCGATGACTCGGCCTTTCTTTTTACACACCACTACTTATCGGCAAGGGCTATTCATCCCATAAGATAGGCACTGGCATTCCAGTCCTGCGCAGTGATAGGAGAGCTTCACCGATAGCGGTGACTCAGCCTTATCCAGGTAATCTGCAGGCAAGCGAACTTTCAGTGTGCTCTTTCAAGGCAACACCTTTTGTACCGAAATCGGGAAGGTAACATTTGTAAAAACGCAAGCTGGACTTGCAAGCACAATTATTCGATGCGGTTCTGTTATTTAGTAAGACAGGAAAATGTTATGTGCAAATAATTGCTCATGATGATGGGAACGTGCTATGCCTTTCATCAACGGTAAGAAAGGCATAGGGGGGTTATGTGTCTACACAACTCACTTCGAGTTGTCATCAACAGCGTTTTGGATTAGTCGGTCTCGCTCATTGGTGGCACGGGTACGAATTTCATGCATCACATAGGTTTGCTGATCACGCGTCCACGCCTGGCCGGAGTCAGGATCAAACTGGCGCGGCATCTCTAGGCCCTGAGGCAAAAAGGCATCAATGCCAGCCTCACGCGCGGTATCAACTGTACGCAAGCTGTGTTCAAAAAAAGCAACCACCGCAGTTTTACCCAAATTAGAGACACTTCCAGCCATTAATACCGCCTTCTCAGCGACTCCCTGGGTACAGAGGTACTTTGTATTGCCCTTCCCAGAAAGCCGCGGGTAAATAGCATTGAGATCATGAACAGGAATCCGGCTACCAATTGCCTCAGCGACTTCCCATTGGGCATAAACCGGCACAGCATTCTGGCGATACAGCAACACCACTGAGTCAGCAATCGCTTCATTCATCGGCCCTGGATGCTGGTTGCCATTAAGGGAAATACGATTGCCAAACGCAAAGGCAAGAATACTCTCTACCTGTGTGACAGGTACTGATTCAGCGTGCCAGTTGAGTAAAGAATCCATGAAGAACTGCGCCGTTTGTGTGGCAACAGCCATATTATTCAACTGTTTGTTAAGCCTGTCGGCAATTGCTTGCTGCAATTGCTCATCACTCAGCGACTCGATAGGATCGAACGTCGGCTGATACATCATTGCTGCCATAACCACATCAACTTAATAAAAATAATTGAAAGCACCTAAGTCAGTATTGCAGCGTAGTCGTGGAAAAAGCATACATAACGGCCATAGGCAATAATATCATTTTGCTACAGCCTACTGGTGTAACTTTACAGCGGGATGTAACAAGAAAGCTTATCCCGTCCGGTGGGATGGGTTTTATACCCAAGCGACTTCAAGATGCAGGTTCAGCGAGAATTTATAAGCTTATAGACAAGGCATTGTTTTGAAGATCTAGCGGCTCTAAATCAAGAAACAATAACGCAGTAAAGAAGCTTAGAAAACTCGCCCTTCGGTAGGGTGTCAGCCCATTCACTCCTTCGTTGAAGCTTTTTGAAAGGGAATGCCATTCCTGCAAACCTTCGCCTTGGATTGAAGACGCTGACAACCCTCTGAATCCTGCACCTAGAGGTAACTTGGGTATATTACTCACAGCTTAGTGATTGCCAATGATTTTGGGACGCTAATACATAATGTGTCTTAGATCTGATACACAATTTCGATGGAATACAATATACGGCATAGAAATGTCCGTAAGGGGGGTAAATAGAGCCCTAAAACTGAACTGAAAGCTTCAATGAAATCAGATCACCTTCTGGGCGGTTTCGTACTTCCAGCTCATTGATCCACTCTAACTCTGCACGAACAGGTCGACCTGACCACTTTGACTGGTAGCTAAGTACAGGCCCTAGTCCGACAGCTTTTGCCTTAAAGTCGCCAAGTACCGCCCCACCTCCAGAGTCAGCGCTGATCTGTTGATACCAGTAGCCAGATAAGCCAATTCCCGTAAACCCCCACAGTAGAGGAATATATTGAATCACCGTAGAGCCAATGTGCACCTGAGCCCCTGTCTGATAATCGGTATCATCATTCTTACTATTCCAATCAACCCCAGCAGACACCGTAAACTCCTGCCCGGTTGTCGGCTCAATATATTGCAGCCAAGCTACAGGCGAAAAGCTCCAGTAGTTCTTACCGACATTGGCCAGTTTATCAACCTCAAAATCTCCCGTCGGAGCGTAAATATTGAAATGAAACTCAGATTGCCAATACTCAGATATAGAGTAAGCCAGCATCAGCGGTGTAATCATAATATCGCCAAGACCACTGTTTTTGTCTCGCTTACGACCACCAGCATCATTGGAGCTGCGAACAGAAACCTCTACTGAGCGATAAGGTAAAGAAATAGCCATTGCATACTGCCAACCGCCAGCCAGTTCTATACCTGGATTCCAGGCAAAGTTCAAAGATGACACCTGACTTTTGACATCCAAATCAGTGACCAACAAACCGGCCAGCGGTACAGAGAGTCCGCCCTGAGTATTGCCATCGTACTCACTCAGATCCACATATGCATTGATTGAGTGACTAGGTGGGATTTTATTCATCCTTGATGATCCGCTACCAATCTGATAGTGACCGCTCACTCCTTCTTCTGCGAATGTATGTGCAGTAACAAATACACCCAGCATCATAGTTACCAGAAAAAGGCCATCTGTCAGAGACTCTCGAACCGTCGCTTTAACGTACATAATATATGTCCATCTCTTCCCAATAGATTGAAATATAGATGAGTATCAGATAAAACGAGGCTAATTAATTACAACAACGAAAGTCGTGTAAGCTTCACCAAGGAACCAAAACTATAAAGAACGAAAAGGGATGTATATGAACGGATTTATAATTTCCTGTTGGGATTTTACATCAGGCGTTGCTATAGAAAGTTCGCTTGAAGCTAATAAGCTGCTCCCTGCAAACTGGTACCACTGCCAACGAGATGCAGAAGGGTTAAGGAGTTGGCTGTTAGACAACCTTATCCCCGAAGCAATTGTCGACTCACTGCTCACTGATGACACTCGTCCCCGGTTTGAAAAATACAGTGACGATTGTTTCCTCATTATCTTACGCGGTATCAATCTTAACGAAGGTTCAGAGCCCGATGATATGTTAAGCCTGCGCATACTCTGGTATAAGGGCTCTTTAATCTCAACAAGAAAAGTCCCTTCGCGAGCAGTTGCCAATATTGTACGTAAGCTAGAGCAAGGAGAAGGGCCGAATACTCTAACGGACTTATTGCAGGCAATCGCAAATAGTGTCAACAGCATTATTTCAGACTTTCTCTCACCCGTTGAAGATAGGCTCAATGAAATGGACGAGAATGTCCATACTGATAGAGCTGTATTGAGTTCAATAAACTCTCGTTTACTGCGCTTGCGCCGATACCTTAAGCCTCAGCGCTATGTGCTAGAAGATCTGATCGAAGCCGACATCCCAGTATTAAAAGGGTACAAAAACCATTTTAAAAACTGTTTAGATACCATAATGAGAATGAACGAATCTATCGATTTCTATATCGATCAAATCAATCTCTACTTTGCCACGATTAATCAACAACAAGCCGAAACGATGAACCGAAATACCTATTTATTTTCTGTCATTGCTGGCATATTCCTACCTGCTGGTTTTTTTACGGGCTTACTTGGTGTCAACATAGGTGGAATACCCGGCGTTGAAAACCCGCTAGCATTCACTTTGTTCTGTCTTGGATTGATCGTTATCGTGGCTGTTGAAGTCATTGTCCTCAAAAAATTAAGGTACATTTAATGTTTGATTTTTTACTGTCTAACTTGTTACTTAAACAATTTGTGCTGGGTATTCTACTAATCATTGGCTATATCACTTTTAAGCATATTGGTCGAAAATGGATTGAGACACTGGCAATAAACAAGCGGGTATCTCTAAAAAGAACCCAGTTTGTAGTGAAAACATTTACTGCCATTTCTTTCTTGCTCTTTGGAGCTATATTTGTCATTACTCTCGATCTCGGCTTTGGCGATATATCGTTATTTTTGTCCTCGATCTTTGCTGTACTGGGTGTCGCGCTGTTTGCCCAATGGTCAATATTAAGCAACCTCACGGCCAGTGTGCTGATATTTTTCGTATTCCCTTATCGAATTGGCGATAATATCAAAGTGGCAGACAAGGACGAAGATATCAGTGGCATTATTATCGATATCACTATGTTTCACGTCATACTCCGCCATGAAAATGGCAACATTATCACCTACCCCAACAATTTGATCCTGCAAAAGGGAGTAACAAAGTTGATAGTAAAACATGAACTCAATCCAGCAGACGACAAATAGGCCGGAGAGTATGACTCCGGCTTACTTGTTCAGCTATTCTTCTTGAAAGGAATTGTTAAAAATTCGCTAAGAAGTACGGGATCATCAGAGCATTAACCAAGTCGATAAAGAACGCACACACTAAAGGCACAATAATAAAGGCAAGGTGGGAATTACCGTAGCGCTGGGAGACTGCAGACATATTGGCCATGGCCGTTGGTGTAGAGCCTAGCGAAATCCCACCGAAACCAGAGCAAATCACCGCTGCATCGTAGTTTTTTCCCATTGCCGGGAACACCACAAAAATATTGATCAACACTGCGACGATGAACTGCGCGGTAAGAATGGCAAAAATAGGCCCAGCCAGATCAATTAGCGTCCATAACTGCATGCTCATCAGCGACATCGCCAAGAAAGTACCTAACGCGATATCAGCAATCAGGGCGACTGCAGGCTTCCTTGCTGGCCAATCAGTTCCTGTGATACGGCGAATATTGATCCGATACACCAAGTTGGTCATGACAATACCGGCGAACAAACAGGTCACGAACAGCGGTAATTGCAAGCCCATCTCCGCGATTGACTCATTGAGTATATAACCCAAAATGACACAAACATGAATAGAGAAAACGGCATCAAGGAAATCAAAACCGGAAATATGGCCATTGGACTTATCATCCGCTACCCCTACATCGAGCGCTTCTTTTTTCTCTGGCTTCAAATCGTGTCTGGTGATCAAAAACTTGGCGATAGGGCCACCCATCAAGCTGGCCAAAATCAAGCCAAAGGTGGCGCATGCCACCCCGATTTCCATCGCGTTACTGATACCATAACCTTCTGCAATACGTGGCGCCCAAGCTATAGCTGTACCATGTCCACCAATAAGGGAAACACTACCGCCGAGCATACCTACAGGGCTATCAAGGCCGAAGGCACTGGCCACGCCGATACCTGTTAGGTTCTGGACAACCATATAACCGACGGTGATAGCGAGCAGGATAACGAGAGGCAAGCCCCCCTTGAGAAGATCTTTCAAACTGGCGTTAATACCAATGGTGGTAAAGAAATACACCAGCAGCACATCTCGTGCGACGAGATCAAACTCAATAGCAATGTCAGACACACTGTAAACAATTGCAATCAGTACAGAAAATAGAATGCCACCCGTCACTGGTTCAGGAATACTGAACTCTTTTAGTGGCTTGAATACATTATTAAGCTGACGGCCTACAAACAGCACCAAGATCCCAATGGTGACGGCAAAAAAGGAATCAAACCTCAAAATACCGTTTACCCAATCCATTTCCATCTAGTTATATCCTTAACGTTCCAAATGCTGCATTAACCGTAGCAAAAGATTGTTAAAAATAGCGCTATAAAGCTCAACAAAAGTGGATTTGCTCGCAAGAATCAGTGTTATGGGCATTGAGACATTAAAAAAGCCAACAATAATGTTCGCTGGCTTTCTCAATCGTCAACGCTATGTTCCCTTAAGTTGTTGCTACACTTAAAGTAGGCAGCAACTGGAGGGAATTTTTATGCTCCAAGCTCAC
>NZ_JANEYT010000149.1 GCF_024357955.1 Photobacterium pectinilyticum | reverse complement strand
CATGGTACATATCATGCGATAAATAAGAAGCATCTACCACGCTATCTTGCAGAGTTCTGTTTTAAGTTTAATCGGCGATTTAACATGGGAAAGATGTTGGAACAGCTCATTTATTCAGGCATTCAAACAGCACCGATGCCTCAACGTTTACTTAAATTAACTGAGGCTCGGTGGTAATCAGGTACGGTTATGAGTAAGATCTGATCCGTAAGTACGTAATTGGTTCAAAATAATTTAGGCAACAAAGCCCCTTAGATGCTTACATTTAAACACCTCAGAAATAGCAGACTCAAAGTATTTTCCACCCCCACCGCTAAGAATACAAATATCCGGTTTCACTCCATGACGTAAACTTTATATTATTTCAGTAATAGCAGCAGTAGCAACTACTGCACTTGCTCTGTCTAAATAATATTTTAATAAAAATTCCTCTCCAGAAACCCAAATAGATTCTTCATCTTTTTGGAAGGCCATTTCTATTTGATCAATACTTGGTGCACAAGCGTAATCTTCTCTAATGAAGAAAGACATTGTTTCAAGTAATTTAGAAACTGCATTGGTAGAAGTACCCTTTGAACTTTTCTGCATGGTTTCTTTATTAATAATGATCCAATCAGTGGAATAAAAACCCGGATCACAAATAATATCCATACCTGACTTAAATAGCTTTAATATTTTAGGGTCATTGGTGGAGCGGATAGCATGAAGGTATGTGCCTGAAGGCTGCGGAATTAATAATACTTTCTTCACGACAATTTATTTTTTCTTGATACCTGATGAGCACCCTCTAAAATAGAAATAAACTTTTCCCTTCGATCAATATCATGAAACTGATCGACAGGTAAACCGTTATAAGCACATCAGTAACACTACGTTTTGTTGCAACTAATGCTGCAAGGAATAGTGCTTTGTACGCGTTAGAAGATGGGTAAACCTCATCTCCAACAAGAACTTTGATTGCTTTCAGGTCTTCGCCTGTAGCTGACTGGGGCATCTTTGATTCTGGTGCAGCACCGATAGGCATGACGAGACTATTCACAGGCTCTATATCAAAAGAGCCGTCCTTTGAAACCATACCCATGGTAAGTTTCACGTTCGAATAACCTATATCCATTCCAAGTGCAAAAAGGTCACTTTAATTTGAAGTATTGAATGACATAGTTTTTTCCTTTCTCAGACATAAATAACCACTTCAAAGTACAACTTTTCGCATAACAACAATGCTTTCCCTTCTTGCGATTTTGGCTAAAAAACGCAAAACCTCAAAAAAAGACACTTTTAACGGCAAAAACGGAAAATTTCTGTTTGACGGTTCTGCCATGGCAATTAAAGGGCAAAAAAATGACACTTTCCGTCACCAAATAACTCTCTTCTACATTAAACTCTCTACATTTACTCAAAACTACACAAAATTGTATATTTGCACGTTACACCTTGAGCATTGCTCAAAAAAATCAATGAATTAAAAGCAAAAAGTGAACATCAATCCTTAACTTGGCCAACCCAAGGTGCCCAACAAAAAGAGCATGCACTCAATGGTCATAAAATTGACACGCAGGTTATGTTAACACATTGACCACTTGTGATGGACCGACACAAACCTCAGAGCAACAGAAGTTCCGTGACTTTAAGCACAAATTTAACAATGCCACAGCAAACCGACTGGAGTTCCCCGAACTGGTCAAATTCAGAGCAATTTTTTAATTGATATAAAATTAGACTTTACCCTACCAAATGTCCAGATAGATAGGCACGAGACATTTAAGAATGTCAGCATTGGGTAATATAATTAGATTTCGACAAAAATTCGAAACTTTTAGCACTAAATGTCCAGATAGATAAGCACAGGCCTTTAAGAAAGTCAGCATTGGGTAATATAATTAGATTTCGACAAAAATTCGAAACTTTTGGCACTAAATGTCCAGATAGATAGTAATAGGGGCTGTTTTTTTACACTGTACTGCTACGATAAAACAGTGACACCGGTTAAGTCCTATCTATCTGGACATTAGGTGGAAATTGTTTGTTTAATGAACTTGATTTATCTGGCGGAATTGCGGCCTAATGTCCAGATAGATATATAGCTGGTATTGACGCGCAATTCTGGCTTTTGATTTTTGGTTTGAAAACAGGTGTAGAGATAATGAAAAACCTTAAGGATCTAATGCTCCCTGGATCGGACGGGGAAGAGCATCGGTTAGATCTTGACTTCAACGATCTTAAAGAACATCAAGATAAGTTGATTCAGTTTTTGTATGAGGTCGCAGACGAACTCAGAGATACCATCGATGTAGCCGCTAGAAAAACATCCGATCAATTTTGGCAGGTCAATAGGACAGCCAGAAGTACTGCACCTGAACAAGAGCAGGGAAGGTTTGGCACGAGGGTGAAAAGACGATCGCGTAGATCGCTTGAATTCCACTGGTACATAAACCGGTTCTGGGCCGATAAGTCTTCCAGTTTAGAAAAAAAAATGAGAATTGCCTCAACACACCTGAGTCGTGCATACAAGTATCATCACGATATGAGGCAGTTTAAGTCAGCACCGGAGTGGGAACAGTTTGCAATCCAGATAGCCGAGAATCGGTACAAGCACCTTCGACAACAGAACGAAGCCTTAACCCAACTCGTTAACGTGATCGGCAAGCTGGAGAGGCTACAGGCTAAATTCATGAAGGAAATTGAATAGGAGGCATGATGGACAACAACTATGGTTCTGTCACACCGACAGAGTTAGCCAAGCTAGGCAAGTGCGATCTGCTTATACAACCCAGTAAGAAACCCAGAAACACTAAAACTTCCCTACGAATGTCCCAGACAAACATTCGTACCGAAAAAGGCGAGCAGTTACATCAGGAATTCGAAGCAGAAGCAAAGTACTTCATGAACAATTCATTCAGAAAGAAGTCACGATCAGCTTTGTATATTTGGATTGTCTTAATCATAATTATCGGCTCGGCTTTATACGACGCCCTATATACATAAGGACATTGAATATTGGCTAAATTTTTTAAAAGCCGTTTAATCACTGAGTCATCATTCGAATTAGTTACTGTAACAGACACCGTCCTCCTAATAAGAGATTTAGATGATGGCAACCGTTCTGTAACCAACGATTCTGGCCGAGTAATAAAGGTATTGATTAAACAGGCCAACCTAACAACCCAAAAAGTATTTTACAAAGATACCGATGGCAGATATGACGAACTCCAACACAACTCAAAAGAGTTCACCGGATATAAACCCTGTAGCGAACACCAACAATACTTTCTTCAGTCACTAATGATTTAACAATGTCGCAGTATTACTTTCGTAGAGTAACTATTACATTAGTTACTCTACTAGTAATGTCCTAACATAACTTTCGTAAATACAAACTAATCTTTTATTTGATTGTTAATTGCTTTGGCCCGATTTCAGATAATAAGTGCGACATTCATGGAAAGGTGTAGAAGAGGAAGCCAACTGCTGAAAGTGGTACGCTC
>NZ_JANEYT010000148.1 GCF_024357955.1 Photobacterium pectinilyticum | reverse complement strand
GGAGCCGGATGCGTTAGTAGCGCACGTCCGGATCTGCGCGGGGGGTGGCAGGTAACTGCCATTCCTACCGCGACCAACCGTTAAGCAAGGTATTGCCAATTAAATACCTGATTAAGTACTAGTTTCAGCTTGATCATTTTCTAGCCAACTCAATCGAAAGCTACGAACTTAGAGACAGGGATAAGCCAAACACCGTCGCCAACTTGGTACTGACGATCACCTGTATAAATCACCACCCCGTGATCAATCACGCCATCAGCAATACCTTTTTTAAGGTGCTTAACCCAGCTACCTGAATAAGTCATACCAGACTTAATCTCAACACCCACAGAGACACCTTCAGAAGTTAGAATTAGATCTATCTCGGCTTTGCTTTCCTTTTCTCTATAGTGATGCCTCTCAAACTCTGCATCATGAAGGTTAGCAAGCTTGCTCAACTCGGTAACGACAAATGACTCAAAAATATTACCCAGAAGTTTCCGATCATCCAGCAACTTACTCGCAGTTACACCCCGCAAATTACATACCAACCCAGTATCAACAAAATTCACTTTCGGCGAACTAATTAGCGCCTTGCCTTCATTTTTATGCCAAGCGGGCAGCATATCAACCAAATGAGACGACACAAGCGAAGCTATGTAGCCATCAGCTGTATTCCGAGCAATACTTAGGTCTTTGTAAAGATTACTCTTTACCAAGGTCTCAGAAACGTTTATGGCGAGGCTTTTTAACAGAACCAAAGCTTCCTCTGAATTTCTGATATTATAAACCTCTTCCAAGTCACTTCTTATCGTCGAGTTGATATAACTCTTAAACCAAGCTCCCCGACGTCGAGGTGCTCTCTCAACAACCTCTGGGTAGCCACCTATGACAACTCTGTCTACCAGCTCTTCCATAGAGATAGAACTACAAGGCTCCGTAAACTCTCCAGTCATCAACTCATCCAAAAATCTACACTCGGCACCAGCAATCTCAGCCTGCGTTAAAGGGTGAAGAGTCACCCACTCAACCCTACCCGCCATTGAGTCGCCCTTCCCTTGCGTGTCACTTTTAGTTTTGGATAACGCTCTTAAGTCAGCAGATCCCGTAATGACAAAGCTTCCCGGCTCTCGCTTTTCGTCAACAACCATTTTGATAGCAGATGTCAAATGAGGTGCCTTCTGAATTTCATCCACCAAAGCCGGAGTCTTAAGACTCCTAATTAAGCCGACAGGGTCGTCAAAAGCCGCCTTCAAAGTCGTTTGGTCATCTAGCGTAATCTGGTGCACCTTTCCGCTCGGGATCAGCTCTTTGGCGATAGTGCTCTTACCTACCTGCCTCGCACCGATAACCGCGAGGATCGGCGTGTCCTCCATAACCTCCAGCAAATAAGGCTTAATCGTTCGTTGCTTCATAACCTTGCAACCACCCATTTAATATACGTTAGTAATTTTGATAAATTTTACCCCTAAATGCTCAATAGGTACACCCCTAAATGCTCAATAGGTACACTCCTAAATGCTCAATAGGTACACCCCCAAATGCTCAGTAGGTACACCCCCAAATGCTCAGTAGGTACACCCCCAAATGCTCAATTGGTGTACCCCAAAATGCTCAATATGAACACCCTGCCAGATAACCAGTAGACCAACCCCCCATGCACAACAATTACCATCACCTACTCATTGCAAATTGAAAGTTATCCAAAATGACTAACTAAGATATAGTGATGTTGAAGCGTACTAAGGATATACCTTTCTGGAATTGAACCTGATTGAGAGCCATTTGGTCACCTCGTGCCGAGCGAGACTTGAGTGTAGCTTTGATCAATTACCAATCGAGCTGAAAGAGGTACGTAATCAGGTTCCTTTATTCCTGATGCTAAAATAGATAGTACCGTCTTAGTTGATGATGTGGAGGCGTATGTTGCTGATGGGCAAGAAAATAAGTGGGTTAGTATTGAGCAATTCGCCAGTCCGTACCCTATTCAGACTGCAAATTGCTAGAAGCTCTAGCTATATGCGAGCTAGCAACACGTAACAACAGAGCCACGCATAAACAGTATTTAGCATCTTTCAATGCGTAAACTATTGGTGGAGAACTCATCAAACCGTTAAGCAAGGTATTGCCAATTCTAAAAACCGTGAGCATACTGTATACCCAAGGCTCTGTTGTATTTCTGTGTTGTTACAGATTAATCAGCCTCTATCGGCAAACCAACTAAATCTTGCACGTTGATTATCACAGTCTCAAATTTCAGATAGTACAATCAAACATCGTCTAACTGTCGCTTGAATCATTATCCTTGTTGAACTTCAAGGACTCTTCGATACATAGCTACCGATCACAAACTGCGTGAATATGAATAGTTAATATAAAAACAATATGTTAATTACAAGACGATGAGAATGACTCCAACCAATAACTTTCTTACTGTAGGATTAGTTTGCTTCAGTATTTCTACTGGCGCACTAGCTAACAACTATGGGCAAAACATCCAGATACCAATGAAGGACAAAGGTATATTCTGGGATAGCGATATTTACTTAGAAGCAACCTTGTATAAGCCTGAGGGAGACGGCCCCTTCCCGACGGTAATCTTCAATCATGGCTCGACTGGTGGCAACAAGGCATTTGAAAAACAAACTGTGAACCCTTGGGGCTTTGGAGAGTATTTAGTTAATAAAAACATAGCATTAATTATACCAATGAGGAGAGGTCGAGGGAACTCTGCTGGCGGTTACAAGGAACAGTATACTTGTGATCCTAAAGGCATTAACGACGGCTTTGATTATGCTTTACAGTCTCTGGACGCCTCGTATCGATTTGTATTAGATCAATCGTGGGCTGATAAAGAGAAGCTAATGCTGGCTGGAAATTCCAGAGGAGGCATCCTTTCCTTAAGCTATGCCTCAGAGCATCCAAACGCATTTACTGGAGTTATCAACTTTTCGGGCGGATGGGTTGATGATGCCTGCAATACCAACGGTGACTCTCCCAACATACCTATATTTGAGAGTGCAGGTCATAAACTCAGCGCCCCAACACTATTTATATATGGGCGAAATGACCCATTTTACTCAGACAAAACAATCGAAAAATTTGCCAAATCTTATGAGGATGCAGGCGGGAAGTTGGAGTTTAAGTTTTATCAACTTGGGGCAGGAGTCGCAGGGCATGACGTATTCTACAAGTATTATCACCTATGGTCGAACGTAGTTGATCAGTATTTGGTAGACACTCATATGGATGTTAACCAGTAGCCTCTCTCAGCCAAAGCTGCTCTTCACCATAACCTTTACCTCGCAAAGCTCACCCTTGGAAATAAATTAAGACCGAAATTATGACAAACTGGTTTTAAATCTATATTTTATAGTGGGTTAGGCTAACAATTGATCTTGTGTAACTGCAACTATAGTAGCTGTCATAAAATTTTGTCAAATTAGCCTTGTTTTATCATTATCCATGTAAAAAACTGTCATAAAATCTGGTAACGTCACAGGCTTATGCTGATTTTCTTTAAGATGTAGTCATTTGAAAATCACAGGCTTGATTCGAGCCTGTAACTCATTTGTGGACAAAACTGAGTCAGTGATTTGACTAATTTAGGAAGTGATGAATAACAATAGGTAATGCAAAACCACCATGCGT
>NZ_JANEYT010000147.1 GCF_024357955.1 Photobacterium pectinilyticum | reverse complement strand
GGGGTTTGAAGTCCAATGGAACGAAAACGTACGCTAAGGCCAATCATCAAAATCTGAAGGATTTTTCAGTGGCCTTAGCTGCCCCTTCATCACTTGATCTGCTAACGTAAATGAGTAGTGCCCAAGCATATTCACGTGTTTGTAACCAAGTGGTGACAACCGAGCCTCATCTTCTTCTTTTATCTCAGTATCTTGTTCTCGCAGATGATCCAGTGAAGCCTGCATATATATTGTATTCCAGAGCACGAGAGCATTAGTGACAAGACCTAGGGCACCAAGCTGGTCTTCCTGTCCTTCTCGATACCGTTTTCTGATTTCACCTCGTTGACCATGACAGATGGCACGAGCCACAGCATGACGGCCTTCTCCCCGGTTCAATTGGGTTAAAATCCGACGACGATAATCTTCATCATCAACATAGTTCAATAGGTACAACGTCTTATTAATACGACCTGCTTCAATGATGGCCAGTGCCAGGCTTGAAGGACGCTCACTTTTTAGCAAAGTGCGGATTAGTTCAGAGGCATGTACGGTGCCGAGCTTAAGTGAACCGGCAATGCGCATCATGTCATCCCAGTGCTGCTCGATCTTATGTGTATTAATGCAGCTACGTGCCAGCTCATTTAATACTCCGTAATTGGCAGCTTTGTCTACTCGCCAGAATACGGATTCCCCAGCATCTGCCAAACGTGGTGAAAACTGGTATCCAAGTAGCCAGAACAGACCAAATACCATATCGCTGGAACCGGCGGTATCCGTCATAATTTCTACTGGATCCAAACCTGTTTGCTGTTCCAGCAAGCCTTCAAGTACGAAGATAGAATCTCGGAGTGTTCCAGGAATGACGATGCCATGAAAACCAGAGAATTGATCCGAAATGAAATTGTACCAAGTGATCCCCCGACTAGAGCCAAAATATTTTCGGTTGGGACCTGCATTGAGCGTACGTACTGGCGTGACAAAGCGCATTCCATCAGCGGAAGCGACTTCGCCACCGCCCCATTTCTTTGCCAAAGACAGCGTTGACTGATAATCAACAAGTCTGGCATTTGCCCGAGCTAGAGTCTCCGAACGTAGGTAATTTTGCTTTACCCAGCTCAGCCGATGGCGGGTCAATGCCGGTACCTGATGTTTAATCAGGGGCTCCAACCCAATGTTGCAGGCCTCCGACAACAGTACTGCACATATACTGACAGTAAGATCTTCGGCTCGAGCATTGGATTCACTGACATGAGTAAACTCATCAGCAAATCCAGTATGTGCATGTATCTCTAATAATAACTCGGTAAGGTCTACGCCAGGTAATAAACCTCTGACTTGCTGTGCGAGTAACGTTAGGCTAGCGGGCTCTTCCAGTTTGTCCAAACTGTTGATCGTAAGTGCCGGGCGCTTACCGGATAAATCCAGTTCAACTGCCTTGTTATCACCAAAGTTCATAGCCACCTGTCTATAGGTGGCGTCCAGCTCACGAGCTAGACCATCAATTGCTTCTTTAGGATTCAGCGGGTGGCCGAGAGAGCGACATACTTGGATTCGATTGGCATGCCAATCCGGTCCTTGCAGCAGCTTTGAACGGGGATCACCCCAGCGATCACTGCTTGCAACGTAAACATCGCGACGACGCAGGCTATCTTGTAATTTATCGAGAAAGCAAAGTGTGTACCCTTGTTTAATAACCCTGCCTTCTTTATCAAAAACCAAGCGTTTCCATTGATTAGAAACAATCTCTAACGGCGCATCATCCAGTCGCTGTTTTCGCGTACTAGGAAGGCCAGAAAGATACTGAAAGGCTTCCAGTGTTGCTTTTCCTGCTGGGGCAGCCCTGAACTCAAGGTCATTGAGTAATTTCGGTAAAAATAGTCTGATCCGCCCATACTGTTCCACCATTTCATCATGGAAATTATCATCATATGGCCGCGCAAGTTCATTCACCGTCGCGATGGACTCTGCCAGCTTTTCACGGGGCAGTCGGGTAAAAATAGCCTCTCGGAGCATATCGTCATCCATGCTCTCATTTAGTATCAACGCGCAGACTTTAGCTAACGCCAAAGCAGATTTGTCTAAATCTTTCAGCGTTCGTAATCGTTTTTTCTGGCCAAGCTTCTTGGCTTTCCCTGCGATGTCAGTGACAAGCAAATCCAAAATATCGAGGGCTTCATCGAGGGCAATTGTTTCATAAGCTCGTGCAAATGCCACTAGAATTGCTGTCCGTTTTTTTTCCGGCATACGTGCAATCTTGTGCATCGAGATCATCCCGGCATGGCGAGCAAGGTTTTTAAACCGCACAGGCGGTATACCTGTGAAATTCAGCTCCTTCGTGCCGAAGGCTTTTAATCCCAGATACCGTTTTACAGCCTTATTGAAAGCGGGCCCGCTAATTGTCACCGGCCCCTTACGAAATTGATCAAACCGGGATAAGCGGGCTCCCTCTGGAACTTGGAGTAAGGTTTCCAGCCTTGTTACTTGCTCTGGAGTTGGCAGCTGCGATAGTCGCGACCATAAACGACGGGTAGATCGCTCACGTACTTCAGCAATCAACCGGGTCAATGTTGAAGCTCCCGGAAGTAGAATTTTATGCTGTATCAACCACCCTGTGGCGAGATCGAAAAGTAAACTGGGCCGCTCGTTACTGATCCAGCTGCGTGTATATAGCAGCCTGCTCAAACGGAAAGACCAAGGCCACCCAAACTCAAAATATCGGTATTGATTACGGATTAAAGCGGTATGTTCTCGCTTAGTCGTCTCCCGTTGGGCGTAAGTCGATAAGATATCGAGTTGCGTTATGCCAAGCTGCCGGGCGACAAACCACTGAACATTAACTGGCACATGCGACAGATCAAGAAGGAAGGTTCCAAGAAATCGAACACAACCAAGCTGCAAGGCAACGCCGAATCGATTTTGATCACCTCGGCGGTTATTTATAAATGCCAGATCCGTTTCATCCAAATGAAAATAGCGAGCCATTTGTACGTCATTGGGCTCCCCCGGAAATTGCCCGTAGATGTTTTTTTGTTCTGGAGTTAAAAAATCTACAGGCATCCGTCTCTCCAATCAGTACGCATTAAATTGTCTATTATTTTATAAGTTATTAGACACTTTAAAATGGCATAGTTAATATGTCTATTAAATCGATATTTTGAGATAATAGACACCCACCGTCCGACAATCGATTTAGGAGACACTTCATGCGGCTTTTTGGTTACGCACGAGTATCGACCAGTCAGCAATCTCTAGATATTCAGTTCAAGGCACTCAAATGTGCCGGTGTGAAAGTGAGTCGTATTTTTAGCGACAAGGGATCTGGAAGCAATACGAATCGAAAGGGTCTAGAACTATTACGCCTCAAAGTAGAGGATGGAGATGTAGTTCTGGTAAAAAAACTGGATCGTCTTGGGCGTGATACTGCCGACATGATTCATTTGATAAAGGAATTTGAGGAGCAAGGTGTTGCGGTGAAATTTTTGGATGACGGTATCAGTACAGAAGGCGAAATGGGAAAAATGGTCGTCACTATTTTATCCGCAGTAGCCCAAGCAGAGCGTCATCGAATTTTGGAGCGAACAAATGAAGGACGACAAGAGGCTAAATTAAAAGGTATCAGGTTCGGTAGGAAACGTACGGTAGACAGAAATAAGGTTCTGTCTATGTATAGCCAGGGGGTTGGCGCTACAGCGATCGCCAATCAATTAAAAATTGCACGTTCAACAGTCTATAAAATCATTGATGACATGAAAAAAGACTTCTCAACGTGAAGGCGGATTTTAATAGTTGTCAGCCTTAGCGTACGTTTTCGTTCCATTGGACTTCAAACCCCTT
>NZ_JANEYT010000146.1 GCF_024357955.1 Photobacterium pectinilyticum | reverse complement strand
TGAGCCGGATATCGACTCTCTACTTCCTTGGAACTTCTCTCATTAATAATCGCCCCGTGGAATCATGGGGCGGATACTTTTATAGCTAACTTAGTAAGCGAATAACATTGAGCATGAGCTGCCAACACCCTTTGGGGCAAAAGTTTGTCAAAACGCAATGTACGGTCCGTAACTTACGTACTGGAAATTCACTGCAATTAAAACACGCTTTTTGGGCAAGGCATGAGCTTTTTCAGACTCTGCAACAACTGAGTTTATTCGTTGCTCAGGCAACTATTGCAACAGTTCAACTACCGAGGAATACTCGGTAGTTGATTAATAAACAACGTGGATATTTTGCACATTGCTTTTTTCTATAGCCAATACGACGCGCTCAGAAACAGTTTGGGGTAGAAGTTTGTCACGGTGAGTAGGAGAAGCAACTACTAAGGAAAACTTATGAGTTGAAAAGCAACTGAGAAGAATTTCTTCCTAGTTGCAAGTACGGAATTGGGTAGAAGTGCTTCATAGTAATTTTTGCAACAGGCTGTTGCAAAATTAGGGTTGGAGCTTGTAATACAGCTTGTTGCACAAATAAATCTCATATTGATTTCATGCGCTCTAAACACGTCTTGGGGCAAAAGTGTGCCAGGATGAGTGACTGGCACAGAGATGGACAAAAACACGTTAGAGTTGAAGCTCGAAGTTAACAGATCGGATAAACTGAGTTTTGCTAATGAGTGACTTGAACGAGAAGCAGTCTCAGCGCGGTTTGTCATCATACTCTTACTCGCAATATACTTTAGGCGTCGGGATCGCCATTATCTCCCTTATCACAACAAAGACGCGCCCTTTTCAAATGCGCATTAATACATTACTGACTATCTGCGGTTGTGAAAATTCACTATTTAACGATTAAGGTACTAATTCCAAAGAGGAAGGATAAACTTAGCATTTGACTTACATTCTAATACAGCATGTTGCTCACTTGAAAAACGTCCAATTTCGCCAATGGTAAATGGTACATAGATAGGGGAAATTAATGCTATATCACGCTCAATAAGTGTTCCCGTGTCTTGGATATTGTTATCCTTTACACTTAAAAAGTAAGTCTGTATAGAAAAGACTAAGTCATTTTTCTTACCCTTTCCTTGCCCAAATAGTGCGCTACTACGATGTATCGCATATCCCAAGTGCTTGGGACTAAAGGAGTTGCCAGAGGGAAAAAAATGGTAGTATGCATTTCTCTTATTCTGATAGGTAATCGAGTACGGCTTCTCATACCAAGGGCTAAGCCTATCAAAAAAGGGGGTTGACTCTATTTTTGTCCTATTGAGTTGAACTTGAATATCTTCACCGCCAGCTCGAAATTTATGTGGTTTATTGTTTTCATATCGCCATAGCATAGCACATGCTTCACCAGAAAAGTCCTTTATTGATGAGTAAAACAACTTATCATTAAGTATTCTAGACTTATCTTCGAGCTTATTTTTAAGCTTCATATCCTTATAATATTCATACAGCTGATTAAAACTCATTGGGCTAACGGGGTATAGACGTCCTTGTTCAATCGCCGATACATAAACTTTCCCACCCTGTGTGCTGTTTAGCTTTTCATAATCATGGGAGTAACAAAAAGCGCTGGTTGTTAAGCTAACGATTATCACACTACAGGAAATCTTGTGTCTCATTAATACCTCCTGTTCATATAAAACAAAAAATACTTACAGCCCGTTCCTTAGTTTCTGATTAATAGTCAAACACGTCGATTTATATTCAGAACCGATGCAGTCACTGTTTTAATCACCTTATAAGAAAAGAGCCTGCCATTGTGCAGGCTCTATCCATCCCTACTTTAATTGTGAATATTTCTTAGGGGTAATATCGAGTGACTCACCTAGCCTTGGTTGTCTATGGAATTGGAACAAGATATCGTCATTGAAGCCTGAGGCTGTAAAGCCGCTCCAGTTCTTCAGAGTGGTTTTTGGATAGAGGAATTCAACATACTGGAATAGAGCTTCCTCTCTGGTGATCTGTTCTACCTCCATTGATGGTGGTGTGTAGCGTTTCAGGCTTTTGACCGGGTAGTGGGCGGACCATGCCAGCGGTGCTATGATTAGTGCAGCCAAGACAGTCATTGTTTTCATATCAATATCCCTATGCTGATGAGTGTTTGAATTTCGCTACCTAGCTTTACTTGCTACCTTTTGCGCTCTAGCAGTTCTATCTCGTAGCTTACTGTTTGCCACCTTGGGACGTGTGTGAACTTCATGTCAGGGTAGTAGTACTCTCTTGAATAATTTTTTTTCTGACCTTCGATGAAATTGTTTGATATAACAACTTGATAAACCTCTCCTTTTTTCATGGAATTGACGATTTTATTAATTTGAGGAGGTAGTCCGAGCTGACTGAAGTCTGCCTTATCACTGAATAACTCCTGACCATCGGGTAATTTAGCGGTGACATTGACCTTGTACTTAGAGGCTCTATCTACGTTTTCACCTTCAACCGTTTTGATCGGTTTGAAGTACAGGCCATCATCTTTCTTCTGAGCGCCTTCTTGAGACATAAAGTCATAAACAAATAATTCACCTTTGTTTTTGATGATGGATTCATCTGTCTTACTCAGTGTGATTTTGGCCTGTTCTATAACTTCTTTTGGAGTGCTGTTTCTCAGTCCGTCGTGAATACCGCGAGCAAAAGACTTCGTGTCGACCACAATGCTGTAATCTGCTGCCAGATTCTCTAATGCAATTAGTAACCCTGATGTCCTTCTGTGAGCTATGGCAAATGAAAGTATGCTTATTGGGTCTGAAAAGTCGATGTTGCCGATGTCAACTGTAGTCCAGTAGTCGCCCCCTATGTTCGCATTAGTGACAACCAATGGCTTCCTGCCTCGACTCTTGACGTAGTCTTGGATGAGTGCTGCAAATTTATCATCAACGAGCTCCACTTCGGTCGTATCTATTAACGGGCTGTCAATTACGCTCAAATCAATAGCTGTAGTCATAGCTTTTTTGTCTAATTTAATATCAACTTGCCTAAGTCCATCAACCTCGTCCTTTAATTTTTCTCCTATAAAGACGTAAGCCATAAAGTAAGAGAAGATATCAATGTTATTTTCAAAGGTGTCTGTGAACTTGTTCCATGCAGGGATAAGCCGCTTGTAGTGTGATATATCACCTTTGCTTTTGTAGGCTTGCTCTTTTGCGTACTGGAGGTCGTCTTTTAATTGCTTTTCACTGCCCAAGCCATTTGATTCTTTTTGAAGTTCGAGTATTTTCTTCTTGACGGAGGTTATTTTGTTTCTATCTTCAACATATCTTGCTTCGGCAAGTTGCTTACCAAGGTTATATGCTTTTTGTTCTAGTGCTTTCTTCTCTCGTGAATACTTCTGTAGGTCTTTTTCAAGTTTTGCAGCATCTTTATTATATCTCTCGACCTGATTTGATACACGCTCCAAACTTTCATTTAGGCGACTCTCAACTTGCTTTATGTTTGCTTCATAAATCGGAGCGAACTCCAGCACTTCAGGGGCTTTAGAGTTGTTTGATGTAGAGTTTGTGGCGTCACCGCACCCAGTTAGCGCCAGAACGCCAACGGTAAGCATCAAGGTGATAAATCTAGCCATATATCTGCCTCTCTATACTGTAAGAAATGTCGTTATTTTTAACTTGCCAACCCTTACAGCTAGATAGAATTTGCAGTTATAAGCAACGTGGTATTTTGCCCAAATCAAATGAGATCTTCTGGGCAATAATCACTAATTAATAAGCAACTGCATGCTTAATTTCTGGGGGTGTGCTCAACTTGTGGTTATTACACTTGTTGCATCCAATAATTGTGAGCCATTATATGCAACTATGCATCGAGCTAGTGAATGGTTAGTAGGTCGAAATGGGTGTGAATGAGGATAACGTAGAGAGCCGTATTACTACGTAAGCTATTACGCTTCGTGTTGATCAATAGCTAGGTGGGTAGGAATACCCGCTTAGTACGCTAGGCAAAGCTGGCGTTGTGAATATGGGGTGAAAGTCCCCTCTTAGTAAGGGTTAGCCACCCGCT
>NZ_JANEYT010000145.1 GCF_024357955.1 Photobacterium pectinilyticum | reverse complement strand
TCTCTATTTGAATGAAAGCAACATCATAAGTTTGGTGTCAGCTTAATTGAATGTGAGGTTTATGGGGCGGATACGTTCAAGAAAGTTAGATTAAAAAATCTAACGAGGAAATGTCCAAAAACGAGTTAATACTGGTAGTTAACTATCCTGAGGTGGCCATATTTTGCTTACCATCGACGTCGTCGAGGGCTGCTTGTTCCAATGGCGCTTTACTGTCGCTATCCCCAATCCCAGTTGCTTCGCCGTTAGGCTCTGCGATAAGCCCTCTGCCTTGCATTGTAAGACTTTCTCGGTCGTATCGGTTGCAGCGGGGCGCCCGAGCTTCTTGCCCTGCGCCTTGCCCTGCGCCTTGGCCCGGTTGAGGCCCTCCTGGGTGCGCTCGCGGATGCGGTTGCGCTCGAATTCGGCAAAGGCCGAGAACATCTGCAGCATCAGCTTGCCCTCGCTGCTGGCCAGGTCGGCCACGGGGAGGTCGAGGCTGACCACATTGATCCCCCGCTCGCCCAGTGTCCCTATCGTCTGCTGGACATCGATATTATCCCGGCCGAGGCGATCCAGCTTGAGCACGATCAGGGTATCGCCCGGCTCCAGCTTGTGGTCGATGAGGGTGCGGAACCCCTCGCGCTGCATGGCCGGGACACTGCCGGAGACCTGTTCGGCCACCACGCGGTTATTCGGGACGGCATAGCCAGCGCTGCGGATAGCAAGAACTTGGTTCTCCGTGGTCTGCTCGACGGTGGAGACCCGGCAGTAGGCAAAGGTGCGGTGGGGCATGGCGGGGACCTCAGTTGGTATCATATATGTAGTATCAGTGTAGTTCAGGTATCAAAAACTGTGAGGGGTATTTTGATGATACCGCTAGGCCTGTGATTCGGGTGGTATCACAAAACGGTTGTTTGTTGATGCTTTTTCATTATTACGGTTTCAAAGGGGGAGGGTGTAACAAAACAAGTAAACAGACCGAATGTAGAGCGGCAGTCCCAACCTTCCATTACCTGACGCTGTTGTTTACAACCGGGGGAGACCATGTAGCCCTGTTAAGGTGAGCAATGCAATACCGAAGTTTTTGGTGTAATAGGTTGAATTTTTCAACATATCACTATCTTCTATATCAAAAAGTTGTTTGTCAGCCTCATTAGGTATGGTTGTAGGTTAAGCCGCATTGCTATACTCATAGCTAAACGGGTGGGTAAGCGTACGACTTTCAGGTTGCAAGCCCATCAAAAAAGCAGGAGGTCACTGTGAGCTACTTTGCACTTTAAAAAAATAATTCCCCCTCGGCATTAGCGTTGTTTTCTCTGCATTCACTTCTAACGTTTCTTGTCTGATGTGGCTTCATGGGTTACAAGTATAAGGCTTTTAAATCAATATCTTATATGTAATTATTGATAGATTACTTTATGTTTTTGGTGTAGCGTAGGTGTAGTTAATGGCAACGTGGCCAATAGCTGCTTGCTTGAGGTTCTGAAGGCAGAGTTGGCCTTTAGGTGAGTTGGGTTACGTATCACTTTACAGGGAGTAATTGATGCAGAATGTAGTTACCCAAAACGGACATTTTCCCGAAAGGGATTGCGATAAATCAACCATTGAGAATGGCGCAGAGCCAGTAAGGGCGGGCAGTGAGTCGCTATTAGCGGTGCAGCTTAAATATCTTGAATCAGTAGGGGCGATCAGTAACACAATTAATAAGTTTAATAAACGCTATATCACTTCCTTACAAAGCGCAGACCGTAACAAGGTTGTTCACAGTGCTCCTCTGCTAGAGCAACACTCGCAAGAGGTTTTCTTATACGAAGATGAGTTTAATAACCGGCATTACTTTACACACGTTTATTACCAGCCTTCAAAGTATCTCCGCTACTCCCCAGCCTTCCGTTTATACGCAATAGACATCTTCAAGCAAGCCAAAGTGCAGCGTGGTACGCCAGTTCATGTCACGGTTCAGCTTAGTGATGAGGTGATAGCTGATGCGTTAAACACACCAAACGCAGCCAATTACATCAAAGACCGGTTATGTGGCTCACATAAATCTGGCTGCGGCTGGAACAAGGCGTTTATGTTGGTGATTGAGAAGGGAAAGGTCGCGAAGCCTGACCTTGAGTTCATTGAGGACGAGCCTAAGCGTTTATCTCGGCACCTACATATGCTGACTTGGATACAAGATGATGAGCAACAGCTGCGGGATTGGTGCAAACGCATCTCAAAAGGCTACAACAAAGCAGTATGTGTGTTGCCGACCTGGACAAGGAAGCGTGGCTACAATGTCGACTACATGCTTGAGGAAGAGCAGTTTGGCCCTATACCTGCGGAACCTAACCATGATAACGAGTATTGGGCTAACCAGCACCGCAAAGGTGATCATGTTTACTGTACATTGCCCGTCGATCTCGGGTGGGTTGACTACATCAGCAAGGACATCGCTAACTCCAGTGGGATAAAGCTTGTGGCAACGTACGGTTTAAAGCATAAGGCGTCCCTCAAGAAGCAGTTGAGGGAGAACACGAAACTATTCCGCCGGTATTTTCCGGACAACACCCATACCACAGCCCAACTAAGTATTAAGCAGAAAAAGAAGATGGTTAAAGACTGCCGGGAGCTGCGGAAACGAAAGCAAGAAGAGCTCTATTAAGCGCCCAGCGGGACTTGTCGTTGTTAGTGTGGATAGGTGTGCGGAGAGTGCTAAAAGGCAAGCTGCGGGCTTTACAGGGCGCTATAGCGTTGTTTTTCCTGAGTGGCTAGTGTGCTTAACATGAAGCCGGTGTAGGTTGAGACCTGCGGTTAATGGTAGCAACGTTATTCCGCGGGTTAAGGTGTCCTCTCGGTATATGACGGAGATACGTAGGGGCATAGCAGCATATATCAAAGGCGAGTAGGGCCGCCGCCAAAAAGTGGAAGTCCTAGAAGCAGTATAAGGTCGGATAGGGTGCCGTCATTGAGTTTGCCGTGATTTGAAATGACCTTATAGAGACGCTAATTACTTTTATTTGGTTTTGTCTATTGATGTTAGAACACTGATAACCTAAAGCTATCAATATTAGGGCTTTTTCGGCTATCGCTTGATTCAAAAGCAAAACCGAACCCAACAAAGCCCAGTGTTAACGAGGAGAGGGGGCTGCAACACATTAACAGCCCCCTCTTAACCCGCGGCTATTGTCGGGTGTTGTTATATCTAGTTGAGCTTGAAGATGCCGGCTAGCTTGATAAGGTTATTTGTAATCAAGCACATGTTTACCTTGGTCGGTATAAGCGAGCTTGATGGCTGCCCCAGTATGCATCGATGTCTCATACAAGTTGCCGTCAAAGTCTTCTCGTACCACGCTGGTCGAATGGACCTCGAAGCTATTTTCGTGGGTAATGGCAAACTGGATCACCTCTACCAGCCCAGCCGTACCAGATAACCGGGTTTTCTGTTCATTTCATCTAGCGGGTAGCCATAATCATCAATGCGCTGTTGGTTGATGGCCGTTTGCTCCTCATAGCGCTGGCTCTCCCTCACAAGCCGCTGTTGGCATCGCTCACGGTCACAGGTCTGGCGCGGCATTGTCCGTAAGATGCAGTTTCGGATATCCGAGTTGTACTGCTTGTCAGAAATGGTGTGGAAGGCATCGCTATTGGAAGGGGAGGTATTAAAGTGGTTGATTTCATCATCCGTTATCGTGGCAAGGAAATCTAACTGGCTGTCATATTTGGCGGCATAGCCTTGGTTCTTCTTAATTTCCCCGTGCCAGTATTCTATACGGCTGTCGATGGTTTCTTTGTTGCGGACTAGCTTTGCTTCATGGCGCGTAGCGAGCTCGTTCGACAGTACAGCTCTATTCAACCAGCTCCCGCCTATGTTATCCGTCTTCTCAGCCCAGCTAGTAGCTACTCATACTTTGCGGGTATCGAGGGCCTGTGCCACTGTCAGGGACGGATCGTCATGCAGTATACCCTCCTTGACCAACTTAACGTTTGACTGCCCACCGCAACCGGCCAGCAACACACTACTGGCGAGTAAGCCAAGTGCCATTGTCTTTTTCATAGGATCCTTTGCTTGTCATTATGTCGCCCTGTGTTGTTCGGGTGGTTATCTCTTAGTGGAAACGACTAACTAGAGGTAACGCTTAATTCTGAAGCGTTGTGAAGGAAGATTGGAAATAGTGCCTAGAGTCTAGACGTTACTGAATCCTTGACTTAATCTGTACCGTTAGCCTTGAGCTTCTTTATGGGGCTTAGCGAGAGGTGTTGGTAAAGAATGGTAAGCGGGTGTTTCTCCCCATATTCCGGTAATCATCAATGCCTGGTACTGATATAGCTCCTTCATTAATGGAGCTT
>NZ_JANEYT010000144.1 GCF_024357955.1 Photobacterium pectinilyticum | reverse complement strand
GAGTATAAGATCATAAATCGATCTGCCGGTCAAACTTACAGAATTTGGTCAGAAAACGTTCGTGATCTCACCCTGGTCACCGCACTGATACTGAATGTATGCATAATAATGTCTGACCTGGCGGTCCCTGAAAGTACGATCCAATTATGAAGGGAGTATGCATCATAAACGCTGAATTTTTCTTCATCTTTATATGTATAAGACGAAATGATCCCTTGGTATTCCCCATCTTCAATACGCGCTATCAGATCAGTTGACACACTAACTGACGGTGTTCCAATTCTTGTCATGTCTGGGTGCATAACAATATTGCCCGTTTTCCTCTCTACCGCATAGACATAGCCGTTGGTCAGGGTCTTCAACAACGATAGGTTCTCATAGAGGCTAGCCACATTGATTTCCAACAGGATTCTCACCTCTTGATTTTGCAATGTCTCTAGCACAGATACCAAAGCCACCGTCCACTTTCCGGTACTGCCGCTAAGATAGATGGGAGTGATGTAGGTTTGCCCCGGCTCTGCCTGTTTATACCAGGGCCGGTTCGCTATGTATCCAGTAACGGCCTCTTTGTTAAACCCACCAGTCCCGTAATAATTGCCGTATGCCAGCAAACCGACTTCCAGATATTTGCTCTTTGCATTAACAATGGTCTGCGCGGCTTCCATCACCCCGGAAATGCTGTTTTTCTGTTCCCACAGTTGCTCGAGGAGATATAAGTGGCTTTCAGCAGAAACAAAATGGTGCTCCAAGTATTCTCTTGCAATACGTACATTGGATGTCGCTTGATTGAACGCCGTATTTTGGTTGCTTTTATACTCACTGTATCCGACATAAATTAATAAGCTGAGAATGAAAAACACCAGCGGAAATATAAGGGATATCAATAATCGAGGCTGTACTTTCATGTACTTCAATAACCTTTGAAGTTTGTTTTTTGTCACTTGGTCAAATTTTTGACCAAGTGTAATGCAACATTATCCATATGTAGAGAAAAATCGCTTTTAGTTATAGAAATCCAAACGCTATTTAGTGACCTATTGCACAAAACCTCGCAAAAAGAAGTAAAAGAATTGAAAAATCAAGCAAAAGGCAGCGATTAAATTCCACATATATTAAATCTATAGCCGATTAAACGAGGTTACCTTTTACCTCTTTTCTTAATGCGTTGTTCCTTTCTCAATAATATAGAGATGTAAAGATAAGAGCCGCCTCTCGCTCACTTTCATTATGATTAATTTATAAAACAATATTCATACAGGCTCATAACAGATAAAGATCATGCACTTTACTCTGATGGGGTATTTAAAACGCTAGTTAAACAGCCTGAGACAGTCGAACAAATCAAATATCAATAACTTATGATTTACATGCCATATTTTTGAATTCGGTCAAAAGCTGAACACAATCTGAATGAAAAACCCAGTGCACAATTGATTGCACATATTATTACTGGAAGAATATCAACATTATCAATGTAACAACCCAATAATTATTACAACACTTGCAATGAGAGCGCAAAAATACTCTCAACAGGCTAATGACTAATAAGGAAGTTATATGAAACTTAGGTTATCTCTATGCGCAACATCTGTTGCTCTTATTTTGGCAGGTTGTGGTTCTGACTCAGGTAGTACAGGTGGTGGTGAAAGTGCTAGCGCACGTACAATTACAGCCATTGATGGCTACTTGGGTAATGCTATCGTTTGTGTTGATAGAAATGCGAACCAAAAATGTGATGACGGCGAAGCGTTGGATGGGCGTACAGCTTTAGACGGAACATTTACAATCCCAGCGGCAGATGCTGGGTATGATGTCATTGTAAAAGTAGCCCGTGGTGAAGCGAAAGACACTGACCAAATTGGCTTTGTTGATAACACCTATGAGTTGCTCGCGAAAAGTGATT
Organism: Photobacterium pectinilyticum; assembly: GCF_024357955.1. GTDB lineage: Bacteria > Pseudomonadota > Gammaproteobacteria > Enterobacterales > Vibrionaceae > Photobacterium > Photobacterium pectinilyticum. The sequence goes on along the minus strand of NZ_JANEYT010000144.1, from coordinate 2,673 downwards.
CGGATGTGGTTACTCCGTTCACGACCCTAGCTGTTAAAGCTGGCACAACCCTTGAAGTATTAGCTTCTGAGCTTGGTTTAGATTTAGACGTTCTCTCAGGGGACTATATCAAAGCTCAAGAAAGTGCGGATCAAAAAGAGGCGGCAATCATCGCCCACAAATTGGCGCAAGGTATTGCACGCTCGCTGCCTGAAGATGCAGAAAGTATTGATGCAAAGGTTGTTATGGAAGAAGCTGCATTGGTACTAGAATACATCAATGATAAAGTAAACAAAGATGGCATTGACTCCCTAGGGAGCTCGGTTATTGCCGTTGAAAACGGCGAAGTCGTTGAAAAGCTTCAGCCTAAGACACTTCAAGAATATCTGATTGGTGATGGTGGTAGAACATGGGATACGATTAGCACGAATCTGACCTATGCTTCTGAGGAAGGTATTCAAACATTCAACATGACTCAAGATATCTTGTGCCTCGGCGATAATTCCGATGACAGTGAATGTATTGAAATAGATGAAGATAAACTGACGATTACATCAGAGGGTGAGTCTGATGAATTTATTTATCTCTCAACTGATTTAGCCCTTGCCGTCCCAGTCAATGACCTTGATTTAATCCTTTGGACTAAACATGAACTTCTATCTGGCGAGCCAATGGACATCGTAGTCAACGATTTCTCTGGCCAAACTTGGTACGCCATCTTTGACGACAGCGGTTCAAGCCAAACCCCAGAGCCAACATTCACCCAATTTGACTTTGGCGCTTATGATGCGGATAAGAACGAAGGCAAGTTTACCTACACCGGCGACGGTGAAACAGAGGAAGCAACTTGGTCTATCGAGAAGAGATCCGATGACTCAGAGCAAGAGTACGAAGTCATCAAAATCCACCTTCCTGAAGGTGAAAACCCTTACGAAGTATCTAAAATTGCCGATACTGGTAGTTTAGTAATAATGAATGAAGGCTCTAACCACGATATGTGGTTCAACTTGTACACCCAAGACAAAGCCTTGGCGGAATCCATTATGGAAAAGTGGCAAGCCGTCAATGACTAATGCTACTTTGGGGTAGTAACGCCTGAATCGTTATTCCCAAAAAAAGGCCCTGAAGAACAGTAATGCCATTCGGATAAGCGTCATCGTTTATACCTGAACGGATACTTGGGCGGCACATAGAGGACTGAACGTGGAAACGTTCGGTCCTTTCTTTTATCCGGCAGAATGAAGTGGCTGAGGGATTCACGCATCTGTTTTAGCTTAGTTGGGAGTGTTCCGTCTGGACTTAATGCTAACCACCTAAGCTGGGTATCGATAAGGTTAATTGCTGCAGTAAAGCTCACTCGCGTCGGCTTAACATTGGCATCTGCTGCTATCTGAACCATTTCCAGTCGCACTAGGTTATATGCTAGTAACACGCCCCAAATTTCTTGCTTTACTCCTGATGGGAATCGACTCCTCAGGGTTACTTCGCTTTGCAGCTGAGTTTGTTTTATCTCACCAAAGCCTTCCTCAATTTCCCAACGCTGCCAATAGATGCTTAGTAGCTCTTCGAGTTGGTACTGATTTGGGTCAATCAGAGAGGTAATAAAGCCTTCAATTTCACCCGCAGGGTCTTTATACAGTACAAGCCTTGCCTGCCAGGTAGCAGGTAGCAGGTAACTCAGGGTTCTTTTTTCTCGCTTGCTGGGATATTGGCATAGCGATAAGCATGTCATTATCTGCGTATTGCTCGATGACTTCATATCGTAGCTTGCGTTTTATTGGTGTTAGCCAGTGACTGTTAACCGCCGCTTCTTGCCAGCTAAGCAGCAAGTCCGCTGAGAAATAGCAACGGTCGAATAAGGTTAGCGAATTAGCAGGAACATCGGTAAGTAGACTGCGCGCTAAGGTCGCCTCACCAACATTGCATGCATCAAACGATGCGCCCAGCATCATGCGAGTTTCAGCAGCCATCAGTCCAACTAATCGAAGCTGAGGGTAAGGTTTGTAGCTCTTAGAAATGAAGCCAAATGCTTCAGCATTTTCTTCTGAGTCAGGGCATCGAAAGGTCGTGCCGTCGACAGCAAGGACATTGAGATTTAAGGCGTTGTTTGGTTGAAGTGCATCCGCTTCCCATGCCGAAACGGCTGTCTTAAATAACGCGGCTAAGGGGGCCTCATCCAATCGACGTCGACTGTCCGTAAGCACACTAGGGGCAACCCTGGACCAACTATTCTCTGGTTGAGGTTGAAGTGCTAAATCCAGAGAGCTACATACTTCCTTGATGGACTTGTTTCGTTGCAAGCCCATCCAAATGACAAGCCATACGGCTTGTTGAGCAGGTAACCGGCGACGGCGGATACTCGCTTTGTTGGTACTATGAAGAGCCTGTTCAATCCATTCCATCTCGATAGCATTAACAACAGACTCATAGTTACTACCATTATCAATCGTTTCATGCGCTTGGTTTAAATCATTAACCAACATATAAAAAATCCCTACCAACAAAAGCTAGTAGGGATTATTACGCAATATTAGGATCGTTCAAGTGCCTTAAACGATCGGCATTAGCCAGGGGCGACCTTCTCAAGTTCGATGGGTAAATTCATGCTCGACTGTACCCTATTAGTCTATGCTCTAAATGCAAAGTATCTCCTGCATGCTCGTTGTATGTCCGGTTCTTATTCGGGGGTTATGG
>NZ_JANEYT010000143.1 GCF_024357955.1 Photobacterium pectinilyticum | reverse complement strand
CTGTTCGTCAGATGGTCAACTAACCCCAGAAAGGCCCTTGGAGCTGAGCCGTCCCGAGGATGAATTGATCAACAACGCCTGACGAAGGTGGTTTCAGTCTTGACAACTATCCCAATATATTATGTTGGTTGGGTTCTATAGCATCGATGGATGGCTGCGTGGGTATGCCTTAAACACGCGCGTAACAAGGCTATGTCATTAATCAGTTGCCGGTGCGAAAATCACATTCTAAATTAATGTTCGATATGAGAAGAGAAAGTTTGATATCACGTGAAAAATCACTATATTTTCGATTTGTGGCATCTGGATATGCACTGCTTGCATTTTTTCAATTCTTGATGGCAAATTTGGCGGGTAATTTTTATGGTGATGAGTTCCAGACAACCGACTATATTGATGAACTCTATTACTTTGCTACATTGCTTGTGATTATCGCAGCTTATATTATCGAATTAGGGTATAAAATATCATTCATTCTAACAATATCATGTAGTTTAATCGCTTTTTTGTATGCAGACGCACTAGCTCTCTTTACGACCTTATTATTTCTTACATTGATATATTTCTTAGCGAAAATTAGTAAGTTCAGGCTCTCACCTTGAGGAGCCTATTGGCTTCTCATGTGCAAGCTGTATTGGCAATCATATAGCGGTGGCAGGTACTGCTCCTATAGATAATGGTAAAACTGTATTCGTAGGAAGTGTCTACGAACTAACAATCACCTCCTTGGTGAGTCAGCAACGAAGTGGGTGCATTGATTGCCACCCGAAAGGCGAATTTACTGGTTTATTGTTCTACTTTCTCATAGGTTTGCTGCATTTCTTCCGGTGCAATACCGTAACCGCCATCGGTCAGGTATCCTTCTCTGTAAACTTTCATCCCTGCGTCGTTCCAATCCACTTCAATAACGGCGGTTTCACCATCAAAGCTACCGAGTAGGCTCAAGATATCGTCAGTAATAGGGATCGCCTTAATACTTTTGACCCGCTTAAAGGGCATAAAGGTATCGAACATAGGCAGTTCACCATACGTAGTCATCCACACTTCTGTCGGCACTAGCCACTCATTATAAACCGCACCAACAACAGGTGATGGATTACGGGCAATAACGACCTCATTAGTTACCGTATTCTCTGTTTCCAATACGGGCTTTCCATCATCGTCGGAAACGTAAGTCGGGAATGCTTTTCCCATTTCAACTTTATGCGGTAGGCGCCCTAAGGTAACGGCTTTCTTACGGTATTCAACTGCATCTTCAAATTGCACCATGATTTCAGGTACTGCCTGAAAGGCAACTGGAGCCGGCAAAGTCGACGAAAGTACAGGCCAGGATGACAATAAAGCGAAAGCGCATGAAGTAAGAGAAAGCTTTCTCATTTTTAATCTCAACGGTAATCTTAACGGGGATATAGTAATGCTTCTCAGGCCTTCATGCCATGCATTAACAACACAATATTCACAATTGGCCATAACGGTTGTGTAGATCTCTCCATATAGCGAACTTCATGATTTTCATCAAATAAGAATACACACATGATTGCAATGCTCGCTCATTCATTAGATGATGGAGCTGCCTGTCCAATCCTATGAAAGCATATGGAGGTGGTTATGGAAAAGAATGCTTCTTGGCTAAAATGGCTAATGCATGCAATGACACTTGGGCCTTTAGCACACCTCGCCATTGGCTTACCGGTCTATTTCATCTTATTTTCTGGCTCAATCGTTTACGCTGTCGGTCTTTGCTTATTCACTGTTGCAAGCCTGTTGCCGTTTGAATTTATTCACTCTCTGGCACTCACCTATACTGTTTCAGGAAAGCTGCTAGTCGGTTTTACCCTATACCATGGTTGGCCAGTGCCATTAATGAGTTTGATCCCTGCATTGTATCTCGCTGTCCTGCTGTTTTTACGCTTTAAGCTAAGGGATACCAATTTCAGGCAATGGTCCACCTATCTGGTCGAAAATGTCTGGCGTTCAATTTTTCTTTCACTCATCGTAATGTTCATCGGCCTAGCCGCTGGCCTTTCCCTCCACCTCAGTGCATATTTATCAGGACTTTCGGCAACCGGTTATCTGTTCTACCGCATTTGCCATTTCTATGTCCCGCTATGGAGCCAAGTGATCCGACGGTATCAAAGCAAGGCAACACCATAATTCCTGACTAAATCAGATAATCTGAACTGCATTTTCTTCAACTATGCTTTAATAGGGAATGCGCTAATGACTTCAAGCCCCAATCAAATAATGACCCACCTCGCGTATTTGGGTTGGCACCTTTTGCATTTAGTCTTATCTGTATATGGGCTGATAAAACCCTGTTTGGGCTCAATGCGCACAAGGTATTTATTGCCTACAGTGCGGTCAACCTCAGCCGTAATGCCCTGTTGCTCAGTAGCCTCTTTGCCCTCACAAGTTAAAAGGGTTATAGGCAGGAAGCCCGTGCTTGCGGCAAGCGGATAATAAACCTTGCTCCGCCGCTGTCACTTTCACTTATCTGTAGCTCTCCCTGATGCAGCGCTACCACCTGGGCCACAATCGCCAAGCCTAAGCCATGACCACCAGACTGTCTGTCTCTCGACGTCCCAACCCGATAGAAAGGCTTCAATACATTTTCTCTTTCACCCGAAGGTATACCGCAGCCATCATCGTCCACCTGAATCGTCAATACACTGTCTTGGCAAAATGCTTTGACAACAATGCACTGTTCAGCATACCGAAAAGCATTGCGGATAATATTAGATACCGCACGCTCTAAGTGATGGGCATCAACATCAAAGACACAATGTTTGGGGCAATCCAAGATCAGTTGCTTAACGGTGTCCTTTTGGCAATGAACAAGCGTATGTTGTAATACTTCGGACACATCCCGTTGTTGCAATTGTAATGTCACGCCAGAGCGTTCCATCTTGGCAAAATACAGCAGCTCTTCAATCAGAGATTCAAGTTCATCGACATCTTCATAAAGCCCAGCAAGTGTGTTTTTTTGTCCTGTATCCAGTGCGGACTCTTCCAATAAATCAAGTTGACATTGCATCCTGAAAAGTGGTGTTCTGAGCTCATGGGCAATTGCATTGGTCAGGTGTTTGTGACTCTGGATCAACTCGGAAATCTTATCCGCCATCTGGTTAAAACGGGCATTGAGACGGCCAACACGGTCTCCCGCTTTTTCAGAGGCCCTGACTTTGAAGTCACCATCAGAAAAAGCCATTGTGGCTTTTTCCAACTTCCTAAACCGGCTGGACAAGATCTTCAGCATAATGGCACTGTAAAGCGCAAACGTGGCGAAAAAAGACACCCATAGCAATTTGACCTCCAGATCCAACATCTGCCATAGATCTTGCTCAGTATCAGGCTGAAGAAAATACACCTTTTTCTGATCGCCGTATACAACCCAATATTGGTTTTCATCTTCAAACAAAGCGCCGCGCCGGCTGAGCTTATCGTGTTCGGCCTGTGTGAAACCAAGCAGATCCCAGCTATAAGGCTGATAGGTTAAATGACTTTGTTCGGCATAGCCTGCCAGGAGCTTATCGGCTTGTTCTTGGCCTCGCTGCGCAGCAACATCATTCAAAATCTGCATAACACTAGAAACATGACTTATTTCCAGCTCTGCTTCGTAGTTTGTCGTTAGCTCCTGGGTCACAAAAGAAAAGACCAAAATACAAAGGAAGAACAAACCACATAGGCCAATAAAAAACTCTAAATAAAGACGCTTCATGGACTCGGCCTACCAGCGATCAGGCACAAACAAGTACCCTTTGCCGCGTACTGTAATAATCTTCCTTGGTAGAGACGGATTGTCGCCCAGCTTTTTGCGCAGAGTAACAATTTTATTATCGATGGTGCGATCTAAGCCATCATATTTGATTCCACGCGTTTCCATGACCAAAAACTCACGCGTCAGTACTTCGTCGGGGTGGCTTGCAAGCAACCACAGTAAGTTGAATTCACTGTCTGTCAGGCATACGGTTTCACCATCCATTTCGCAATTACGGCTGCGATGATTGATTGATAGTTTACCGTAACGCTGCTCTTGTTCATCGGACGCCGTCTGTTGGTTTTGGCTCTGCTCATCAGTCCCCAACGTTCCGCCATTTATCTGGCGACGCAGCAACATTCGAATCCTTGCCAGCAGTACACGTGGCTTGATTGGCTTATTAACGAAATCATCGCCCCCCACTTCCAGCCCGGCGACATGGTCAATATCATCATCGCTGGCGGTCAGGATCATAATTTTACTCTGTATCTTGCCACGGATCTTACGGCAGATACTCAACCCATCCATGCCTGGCAGCATGAGATCCAATACCACGAGATCGGGTTGGTGGCTGATAATCACATCGGGAGCTTGAAGCCCATCATGCACTGTGATCACTTCAAACTGCTGTTGCCGAAGGTAATTTGCCAGAAGCTCACACAACTTTTCATCATCTTCAACCAACACGATTTTTAACATGTAACCAACCCACACCAAATAAAACAACGTTCAAAAAAGGAGGATACACAATATTAGAACCCATTTCGATAGCTTATAGGATCAAAATTTAACATTCATGCCTGATGTGGTGTAAAGGAGATCGACCGACCAACTGCAATAATACTTGGTTCTTAGCAGCATAGTAATGCTTCAATACGGCCAATCGGTAATAACAACGGCCAATGTGGCACATATTGTGGCTTTCGTTATAGGACACGACTAACAGCGAGCAATCATTACGTGTATACCAAAACCGTGTAACTGGCGGAGCGGAGCTTCATGACGTTCCACCAGCAGGAATCCACGCGCCTATCCCGCTGATTCGAAGTGAAAACCAATAGGGTGTTATCTAACAAATAACAGCTAGCTTCACGCCTTTCTCCTCTCTATACACAGCATTTCGTCGGGGGACACCTAATCCAAGGCTTATACCAATCTAAGTAAAAATATGATCTAATTGAGGTTACTCTTTCAGACAGTCACATCGCTATGGATAGCCTC
>NZ_JANEYT010000142.1 GCF_024357955.1 Photobacterium pectinilyticum | reverse complement strand
GACCCTGATCTCGACGCTTTACTGCCCTGGAACTTCGCTCATTAATACTCGCCCCGTGGGATCATGGGGCGCATACGTATTAAAGCACTGATATGCATATTGAAATAAGCATGAGTGCTGCCATAAAAATCAGATAAGAATACTAGACGGCAGATCTATTAATTCTGCCAAACGTTAGAAAAATGATGTAGAAAACAGTAAGGAAAGGGAATACTAACCAGTAATACCAATCTGGATAAGTAGTTGATCAAGTATTTGCACTGGAAAAATCGTTGTTATCAAGGCAGACATTGCAGTAACTAGTTGATCTAATTACAAAATATCTAACGCAGAAAACAGCGATTTTAACCTGCAAGACTGATCAGGTCATTGCAAACAGTTAAGATCAAAAAAGCCCACAAGCTAAGCTTGTGGGCTCAAATTAGATGGTGCCCCGGGCCGGACTTGAACCGGCACAACGCGAACGTCGAGGGATTTTAAATCCCTTGTGTCTACCAATTCCACCACCAGGGCACGCAATTCTTTGCGATGCGCCAACTGAAAAGTTAAACACCATCTTTATCTTACCGCAGTTGCCGTAAGAATTATGTTTGGAGCGACACACGAGGTTCGAACTCGTGACCTCAACCTTGGCAAGGTTGCGCTCTACCAGCTGAGCTAGTGTCGCAAATGGAGGCGCGTCCCGGAGTCGAACCGAGGTCCACGGATTTGCAATCCGCTGCATAGCCACTCTGCCAACGCGCCTCAACGTTAATCTTATTAAGATTAACCAACCACTCCGGTGTGTTCCGTTGCGGTATGTGATGCATTCTACGCAAAACAGCATTTGAGTCAACAGTAAAATTCATTACTTATTGCCAAGTGGTGGTTTTACAGCCAATAAGCACCGTTTTATAGGTTTTTCGTACTTTACCTTTTGTATACCGCTCAATTTTATAGCAAAAAACACAGAGAAAGAAACGTGCGAATCATCACTCTTATCTCAATAGAGCATTAAAATAAGAAGTTAGCAGTGCTAGATATGAGAAATGGTCAAAAAAACATCTTTACCTACTTAAATTCTAAATTCTCTCAGTAGGTCATGTTTTCATATATGAAAAAAGCGGCGTATTCGCCGCTTCTTAATGAATTTATCAACAATGTATTCTTAGAGATGCTCGGAGTTCAGCAAGTCATGCTTTGCCGCTTTCAGGTAGATGTACATCGACCAGTAGGTCAAGAACATGGCAACATACAGGGCAATATAGCCAATCCATACCATCCATTCATTCGGGTGCCATAGCATTACGATTAACGCAACCATCTGCGCCCCTGTTTTCACCTTACCGACCCAAGAAACGGCAACACTTGAGCGTTTGCCTAGCTCAGCCATCCACTCACGTAAAGCTGAGATGATAATTTCACGGCCAATCATCGTAATCGCAGGGATAGTAACCCATACTGAGTCATAGTGTTCGACGACCAATACCATCGCCGCTGCCACCATTACCTTATCGGCCACAGGGTCAATGAAGGCACCAAAGCGCGTTGTCTGGTTGAGCTTACGGGCCAAGTAACCATCAAACCAGTCTGTTACGCCAGCAATCAAGAAAATCAATGCAGTCGCGAAAGGTGACCAGCTATACGGTAAGTAAAAGGTGACCACGAAAAATGGAATCAAGATTAACCGTATGAAGCTTAGAATGTTCGGAATTGTTAAACGCATAATTCTTCGTTCTTATTGTGTAGATGTACTGCGCTGGGCTAATGATTCAGCGCGTCATAAATTTTTTCTGCCATAGCACGACTGATGCCCGGCACCTTTGCGATTTCTTCTCTGCTAGCTTTCTTCAGTTCCTGTAGGCCACCCATATACTTGAGCAATGCTTGCCGGCGTTTCGGGCCAATGCCCTCAATGTCTTCCAAAGCACTGCGTTTTCTAACTTTTGCACGTTGGGCACGGTGACCACTAATTGCATGATTGTGACTTTCATCCCTGATATGTTGAATTAAATGCAACGCTGGGGAGTCTGCAGGCATCGAAAACTCTTCACCTGTTGTCAGAAGCAAAGTTTCCAGCCCTGGCTTTCGGGTGGTCCCTTTGGCAACACCCACGAGCATTGAGCGCTTAGGCCACTCGCTCATCAATGGGTTAACTACATCATACGCTCTTGACAGCTGACCTCTACCCCCATCGATAAAAATAATATCAGGAATTCTATCCGGATCGACTTGTGAACCATACCTACGCTCTAAAGCTTGTGCCATAGCCGCATAGTCATCACCACCAGTGATACCGGAAATGTTAAAACGACGATACTCTTGCTTTAATGGTCCATCTTGATTGAACACCACACAGGAAGCAACCGTCTTTTCCCCCATGGTATGGCTGATATCAAAACATTCCATCCGTTCTAGCCTGTTAAGCTGAAGTGCTTCACGCAAGGCGGAGAAACGTTGGTGAACCGTCATCCGGTGGCTGAGCTTACTCGTCAACGCGGTTCTGGCATTGGTTTGGGCCAGTCTTTGATACTTGGCTTTATTCCCCCGTGTACTCGATTTAATAACGATCTTACGTCCAGCGAGCTCGGTCAGAGTGTCAGCGATAACAGCTTGCTCATCGCCTAACGCCTCTCCCAATAGGATTTCGCTCGGGATAACCCTCCCCTCCGCTTGATTGAGGTAAAATTGGGTCACAAAGCTGGAGAGTACCTCGGTGATATCAGCGTCGATCGGCATTTTTGGGAAATAACTGCGGCTGCCGAGGATTTTACCCTGGCGGATATAAAGTGCGTGGATACAGGCCATGCCGTTTTCGTAAGCAACCCCGACAACATCAAGATCGTCGTCACTGTCGTGACTGACAAACTGTTGTTCCTGCACACGCCTTAGCGCTTGGATCTGATCGCGATAGGTTGCCGCCTTCTCGAATGCCAACTGCTGGCTCGCCAGCTCCATTTTCTCGACCATTGATGTAATGACCTGACGATCTTTGCCCCTCAAGAACATCCGGACATAGTTAACCTGTTCGTTGTAATCGTCACCGCTAACCAGTCCTTTTACACAAGGGCCAAGGCAACGCCCAATCTGATACATCAAGCAAGGGCGACTTCGGTTGGCATAGACCGAGTCTTCACATTGGCGGATTGGGAAAATTTTCTGCAGCAGATGCAAACTCTCTCTGACAGCCCCGCCATCAGGATAGGGACCGAAATATTCACCTTTACGTTTCTTGGCACCACGATGCATCGACAAACGAGGATGAGCCGAAGCGCTGAGGAAAATATAAGGGTAAGATTTATCGTCCCGGAGCAGAACATTATATTTAGGCAGGTAGAGCTTGATGTAATTGTGTTCAAGGATCAGTGCTTCCGTTTCGGTATGCGTAACGGTGACATCAACCTTAGCAATATTTTTGACCAGTGCTCGGGTTTTCTCCCCGACCACATTAGCCCGGAAGTAACTGGAAAGGCGTTTTTTGAGATCTTTTGCCTTACCAACATAGATAACCTCATCGGCCAGATCATACATCCTGTATACACCTGGCTGATGGGTAACGGTCTTGAGAAAGCTCTTTGCGTCAAACAGTTCCGACACTACAACGTCTCTGTGTCTAACATTCCATGGCGGATAGCGAGATGAGTAAGCTCTACATCACCGTTGATGTCTAGCTTATTAAACAGACGGTAACGGTAGCTATTGACGGTCTTTGGACTCAGGTTCAATTGTTCAGAGATATCGGTCACTTTCTGTCCCTTCGTGATCATCATCATGATCTGAAGTTCACGCTCAGAAAGATCTTTAAAAGGGTTTTCCGAATCAGGTGCAAACTGACTTAATGCCATCTGTTGTGCAATTTCCGGGGAAATGTAACGTTGACCGCTGTTGACCATACGAATCGCATTAATCATTTCGTCAGGGCCGGCACCTTTAGTCAGGTAGCCTGCTGCTCCTGCCTGCATCACCTTCGTCGGGAACGGGTTTTCTGTGTGAATCGTCAGAACGATAATTTTGACATCAGGACTAAAGCGCAAGATTTTACGTGTCGCTTCAAGGCCACCGATACCTGGCATATTCATATCCATAAGAATGATATCCGCATGCGAATTACGGCACCATTTTACGGCATCTTCACCACTGTCGGCTTCCCCTACCACTTTTATACCACGGACATCTTCAAGCAGACGTCGGATCCCTGTGCGAACCAGTTCGTGATCATCTACAAGGAATACATTAATCAAGCTGTATCTCCAATATGATTTGGCTCTGCACCCAGCCGGATTGGCGGGATAGCTGTTACTGATATTACCCAATTTTACCTTAACTTCCTATCTGATCTCATGCAGTTTCTGTGTAACAACGCATGTTTTCGCAGTAAGTTAAGGCTTGACAAAACAGTGCTCTGTCAATTTTCACAAGCTTCAAAACAAATTAGCTTGGACAGCAGTATTTACTATATTTAGGAAAAAATAAAGTGAAATATTCAAGATATCCAATTAGTTATAATTACCTCAAAAAGATAGCTCTAAGCTGTCATATTATTGTGATAATCAATACGTTAAATCAATTATCTATAAGTGGTGTCTGTGCGGGCTTTCCTTACCAAAGCTTAAAAAAAGCAATTACTTACTGTAATCCTCTTTATTTTCGGCAAGCTACGAAAAATCGTTCATAAAAAAACCACAAGTGCATACTCTCACAAGACTAGCCAAAAGACATCAACGATAATCCGAAGACGCATACCGCGGTCTCTCCTATTGTATAAAGTATGGCGCATCATTGCCCATTAAAAATGGCCCATTGAAATATGACAGTTGACGCTGCTCAATGACTTCAAACTTCTGATAAACATTGAACAATGTTTAAGGCAACAGCAAGCAATTAGAAATCTGGCTAAGAGTTAGACGTCTAGTTGTAGAGGTTTCCTTTATGTTTGGTGTTCATGTATATGGTTGCGACTAGCACGATGCGTAAAGTGGTTGAAGAAACTACCGCGATGATGGCGCAGGAAGACATGCTACAACTGTCTCCTTTCGATCTCAGCGGTGGCCAAAAGTGACCAAAGGCGTCATCAATATCATGCATGCTCAGCAAGAACGTGGCAAAAACCCTCGAGCCACTGATTTTTTCCAGCCTAGATAGGGCCGAGGAGATCTCCAATACGATGACCTTACGTGGCTTCGGCCAACACAAACGTCGTAGTTGATAGCCTGAAACCTATGACCAAGGCCGACTTTACTGTCTTGCTCACCATTGTTACCATCTTGGCACTAGGCTTTGCTAACCGCTATCAGGCAGAGCAACTTTTCAGGTATCCGTTCTAATGAGTGACAAAGCACCTCATCACCCTGAAAAAGCTAAAAGGCCTTTAGTGCCTTAACTGTCATCTCAGATACGAAACAACTGTCGTTATAGGTACGCTATGTTCCCTTAAGTTGTTGCTAAACTTAAAGTAGGCAGCAACTGGAGGGAATTTTTATGCTCCAAGCCCAC
>NZ_JANEYT010000141.1 GCF_024357955.1 Photobacterium pectinilyticum | reverse complement strand
CACTTATCTTGATAAGGTATTACTGGCTGGTTTTAAGGCGGCGAGTAAAAAATGAGCATTCATGCTCTCACCCTGGTTGACTTCCTTTTCGCTTTCTCCCACACGCTAGGGAGAAATTAATGTAAAACAATCTCTGCCTTGATAACAACGACTTTCCCGTGCAATGACTTATCTAAACAGTTATTAATAATGTGTTAAATATTTTTTCACAAAATTTATTGGTAGAACAGTAAGGAAAGTGAATACAGCGGTAGATGCTACGTTACTGTTCACTGCATAAGTGATGTATCAAATTAATGTTATTTTTTGGTTTTAACTGATGAATAGAAAGTACTTACTAGAGTTTAAAGCTATTGACGGTTGCAAGCATTTTTAAGGTAAGTACGGCAGTACTTCGCATTAAACCTCTTTTAGTTGTTATTCAAACGAATTCAATAATGTCAGATGCCTATGGATGTAAACGTAAAGTGGTGTTTATTTATTGATTATATTGATAGATTTATACTCTGAATCAGTGCGATGTTATGGATGATTTTTAGGATGGAACCGATGGGCGTGGTCTTTATTGTTATTGTCGGCTTGCTAGGGGCGTTTGGGGCAAGTTTTCTCAATCTGCCAATGGGGGAGTTGTTTGGCGCTGTATTGATTGTTATTACCTGCCTGAAGTTCACGGGTAAAACGATACGGCTGCCAGGTTGTTTAATCCTACTGGTCCAAATTATATTGGGCATCAGTATTGGTATAACTGTACAGATAAACCAACTTGCTGACGCGTTCACACCATTGTTGTTTGCTGGTTTGCTCCTGTGCATGTTTTCTCAAACATTGGCCAGTTTCTTATGGCTTAATAAAAAAGAGGGCTGGCGGCCCTTTGAGTCTTTGTTAGGTGCTATCCCTGGAGCGCTTGGTGCGATTTTGGTTCTAAATGAAGAACAGGAGAAACCGTCGCCCAAGGTGATTGTCTCTCATACCATGCGGCTTTTGATGCTAGTGGTATTAGCGGGATATATTGCATCAAAGGGGGATGAAATTGTCCCTAAAGACATTGTCTTTCCGATAAGTTGGGGGTTGCATTTGGTGGCAATAGGCGCCATGAGTTTCTTGCTCGGTAAATTAGCTGGGCACATCGGCATACCGGCACCATTTATGGTAATGGGTTTGTTTGTCAGTCTGGCATATAACAACGTGCTAATCGGAGGCGTAATTACAGCTGTACCTAAAGAGTTAATCTTGTTTGCGACAGCGATGCTAGGGGTATTGATTGGCGCCCGGTTAGCAGAAACCACATTACGAGAAGTACTGCGTTATTCGCGGGCTGGCCTCATTATTACCACTATGGGCGTAGTGATTACTTTTTTTTATGCTCTTGGCTTTAGTTATATTACTGAACGAGAATGGGAAGTCCTTTTACTGGCTTGGTTACCGGGTAGCGTAGAGGCAATGACTGCTGTAGCGATTTTGATAGGGTTGGAGCCTGCCTTTGTTGCTATTAACCACGTGATGCGTTTGAGTCTGCTCTATATGTTGCCGAGTGTGTGCAAAGAACCTCTGAAATCGTTAAGTAGGAGGTAGTGTTCATTCATGATTACAAGGGGGGAAAAATCATGCCTATGTTTTTGCCCTGTACTCTCTGTTGCAAGTTCAGGCCGGCCATATCCGTGGGGAGACCGTACCCAAACGCGCTGAATTGTTACCTTGCTTCATCGTATCAATAATCTATTTATCGAATTGTTTATAGTGTTATGTCATTCTAAAGCTATCTATCAATACCTTAGTAGCATTAGAAATGTCAAAACGATTACTTTTAGCGTTCTTCGCTTTATTTATTACTTCTTCCACCATTGCCGCACCAAATAACTTTAGCCATGCCAAAGTGTTAGCCAAAGAAAATGTTTACTTTGACCAAACTGAAAAGGGGACATTTTACTGTGGCTGCAGCTATACCTTTATGGGGAAAAGTGGTGGCCGAGTAGACTTGGACAGTTGTGGGTATGACGTTCGTAAGAACCAAAATCGTGCCCAACGCATTGAGTGGGAGCATATTGTTCCAGCTTCTAACTTTGGTCGTGCGAGGCAATGCTGGCAAGAAGGCGGGCGTAAGAATTGTGTAAAAAATGATCCGGTTTTTGCTGTGATGGAAGCGGATATGCATAACCTGACTCCTTCGATTGGTGAAGTAAATGGTGATCGCTCAAATTATAATTTCAGCCAGTTCAATGCGTCGTCAAATCAGTATGGTCAATGTGATTTTAAAGTTGATTTTAAACGGCGCCAAGCAGAGCCTCGTAATGAGGTCAAAGGGCAGGTCGCGCGAACCTATTTTTATATGTTTGACCGTTATAATTTATCGATGTCCACCCAGCAGCAACGCCTGCTGGTCGCATGGGACAGGCAGTACCCTGTCTCTAAGTGGGAGCTTGAGAGGAACCGGCGGGTCGCTAAGCAAATGGGGCATGACAACCCATTTGTCACAGGTAAAGCGGTTTGGCAGGTTGGCCATAAAAATAGTGGCTCAGGCTTGAAATCAGCAGTAGTTTCGAAAGAAAGTACTACTGCTGATTCAGGGTATTTAATAAGGGGTAATAAGAATAGTAAGGTGTACCATCTACCTGCGGGGTGTCCAAGTTATAGTCGAATGAGCCCAAAAAATGTTGTGAATTTCCACTCAGAGCAAGAAGCATTATCAGCAGGGTATCGTAAAGCCGGAAACTGTTCATAACCCCAACTGTAAAATTGGCTGAGTAAAACAACTCAGCTAATTTTCAATCAATGACTTTTAGTCTGCACATAGAAATCAATGTTTGGTCGAATTTTATCCTTCATATTGGAAAAATGAGATTCCAATAATTGCGTGGCATATTCGGTTTTCAGTAATTAACTCTGAACAGTATGAATGTTTCTAACTGTAATTTCTCATTTTTGCTTATTACTAGTTATTTATTTTGGTAAAAAGTGTGTGGGGTTGGGTCTGCTTTTTTCGCTGTAAATAGAAGCTTTCTGATAAGCAAACCTAATGATATTTTTGAGTTTGATCAAAAATATTGATGTGTGGGGTGTGTATGGAAAGTTTGGTGGTAATCATCGCTGCGATCTTATGGACTGCTGGGCGCTATCGTATTCATACACCTGCTGAGTGGCAAGTTAAACACTGGTTAATCAAAGGTCTTGCTATTACATTGGCGTTATTTCCTGCTTCGTTCCTCTATTATTGGGACGATATGATTTCCTCAGCTTCATTTCTATCAAAGAATCAGATCATCTGCTGTGAAATCTCGCTGCGTTTGTTTCTTATTGTCATGGCAATTCAAAGCCTGATGGGGATCGTATTCATCGTTAGTTCAATGAAAAGAAAAGAGAAGTAGACCCAAGATCTGTTCTTGGGCGATTTGTTTACTTGTTATTCTCGCTCTTGTTCAGAATTTGAATGCGAAGGAAGATTGATAAGGTCCGTACCAGCATCTTTGATCAGGTTACAGGTGATAGCAGAACATCTTTGACGGCACCTTGGGTTGCCTGTTGAGTCAGTTTTAGTGAGTATGTTTGGTATATCATACTGAATTATAAGCCTTTAGATGTGGGTATACATAGCGATTCCCAAGCGCATTGATTACAGTGACCAGTTGAGTGACGTTTTTTCGAGCGAAAGCTGCCAAAGTTTGGTGGCCGCCTCTCGATCAAGAGCAACGTCATCAAGACTGTTTTCACCAACAGGCCCAACGGTATTCGCGCGTTTGGTTGGCCCATAAAGTTTCGCTGTTTGTAAGCCCTGTTCCGTTGCGCACATTACCTCCGGCCATGCGCCTTTTTCTGCAGATTGAGCAATAATGCGAGACATGACAGACCATACAAGCTTATTAAAAGTACTTGCTGTATCCATGAGTAGGTTTGTGCGAGAAGCGCCAGGGTGACAGATCTGAACCTCTACGCTTTTTCCCGCCGTTTTAATGCGACGCTGAAGTTCATAACCAAACATCATCTGAGCCAATTTACTTTGTGAGTATGAGTCCCACGCCGTGTATTTTTGATTAAAGTTAAGGTCTTCGAATTTGATTCTCTTCAGGCCCATTTTGTAACCGTTGCTGCCAACGATAACGATGCGTCCTTTAGACTCTTCAATGCGATCAAAGAGAAGACCACAAAGCAGGAAATGACCAAAGTGATTAACGCCGAGTTGGCTCTCGAATCCATCGACAGTGATCTCTTGTTTTGCTACCTGCGCAATCGCACCATTACAGATCAGTGCGTCGATGGTTGGTGTTGTTGCTAAGAGCTCTGCCGATGCTTTGCGCACAGAATCAAGCTTACCTAAATCAACCTGTACAACACTTACTTCTATCTGATTGCCTAAAGCCTGCTTTAATTCGGCGATTGCCGTTGCCGATTTGCTTGGGTTTCGGTTCATCATGATCACTCTGGCACCCTTCGTAAGCAGAATTCTCGAAGCCTCAAAACCAGCGCCGCTATTTGCACCGGTAATGACATAGGTCTTACCAGCAAGTGAACCAATGTGTTCTGGAGTCCAACCGTTTTTGCCAAATTGCTGAGTTGTCATAATCTGTACCTCTGCCGTTTTGTTGAGCATTTTATTAGCGCTGCAATCAAATTTGCACGCCGCTAACAGTGGGGGTATCTTTGTCTTGGTGTGACTATAACTCTCGTTTTGGCGATATAGTAGGCTGAATAATCGCTAATACTTGCCTATTTGTATCAATTGATTTGTAACGGGTTGAAAGCAATGAAACAGAGAATAAAAGAGCTGGTAGAGAGTCGTATTACAGAAGATGGTATGTTCGAGACCGGAATAAACGGTGTTCGCCTTTTTAAGGTGACGGATGCGATTCCATGTGCGCCTGCGGTTTATGAACCAGCAATTATTGCTATCTTGACCGGTAAAAAAGAAGCGATATTGGACGGGGAGCATTATGTCTATGACAACCGCCAATATATGTGTTGCACGGTTTCGCTTCCGGTTGAAGCGGGAACACCTACGGCATCACCCGATGAACCATTGCTTGGTATCTATATTTCATTGAACACTAAAGTGATGACGGAATTAGCGATCGAGATGGAAACTACATCAGGTGCGATTAAGCCACCCAAAGGTAGTTCACAACCGCCGAGTATGTCGCTAGCTAACTGGGATGATGCGTTTTCTGATGCACTGCTGCGTTTGCTTCTGTTAGGCGAGGATAAAGCGGATGTCGACATCCTAGGCGATAGCCGTCTACGTGAGCTCTATTATGCGGTACTGAAAGGGGAGGCGGGTATCTCGGCCAGAACGGCATTTGGAGTCGGTAATCAAATTGCCCGTTCTATCGAGTATTTATCACAATATATTGGTAAAAACGTCACCATTGACGAGTTGGCTGCGTTGGTCGGAATGAGCCGCGCGGTATTTCATCGGAAGTTTAAACAAGCCACCAGAATGTCACCCATCCAGTTTATGAAGTCGATGCGCCTGAACCGGGCAGCAATGAAGATTGCAGCGGGCATGAATGTCAGTGAAGCGGCTCTGGCTGTCGGCTATGTGAGTTCGTCGCAATTTAGTCGAGAGTTTAAGCGTATGTATGGTCAATCCCCTAAGCAGTGGAGCCAATCAACCGCCTTAATTGAAAATATCGTATAGCACCGTTTGATATCAATAGGCATTAATTTAAACAAACATTTTACTCCTTTCTGTTTGCTATTCATAACGCTATGTTCCTTTTAACTGTTGCTGAAGACTTAACATCCTGTTTTCGTTAAGTTCTTCAGTCACATCCATGTATC
>NZ_JANEYT010000140.1 GCF_024357955.1 Photobacterium pectinilyticum | reverse complement strand
TGTCTCTATTTGAATGAAAGCAACATCATAAGTTTGGTGTCAGCTTAATTGAATGTGAGGTTTATGGGGCGGATACGGCGGATACGGTGAATACTTCAAGATTGTTGGAATGTATCGCGCAATGCTAGTTAAACCGTTTGGTTGAAGTAGCCGCGAAAAAGCAAAATTAGCTTAGTCAATCCAAAACTCCCTGTTGTCTAAGGCTTATTGACTCAAGGGGAAACACGGAAGTGCCCCGAAATGTGCTAGACCTGAATTTAATTTGCTTTTAACTATCGTGATTAGACATATTTTTTCTAATATCATGATGGTTACGAAACCAGTGTTGAATTGCGCCCACAAGCAGCACATGAGCATGTAAGTTATCACAGTCATCGATATAACAGCCCTTAAGCGAAAGCCCGTTTTATCAACATGCTCTTGGAGAATGGTCTCACGACCATCGAATAACTTACGAAACCTTTGAGTGCTTGGGCTGTGACCAACTTAGTTGAGCCCCTAGCCTTTGACCCGTCAACTCAATATATTTATGAGTATAGCGAGATAACAAAACACTCAGAACCAAGATAAGTAGCACACCCAAATTGTTTGCCACAGTACTACCAAAGTTCATGTACCTCACACCATCAATCACAGGCATCATTTCAATCGCTATATACTCATCCCAAATGGTGAGCATCGCCCTAAAGTAAAGCAATAAAACCCCATGAGTGAGATATACTGAATAAGAAAGAACACCTAATGTCTGCATGGATTTCTTCATCAGTAATTCAGAGAAAAAACCACTCTCGAAAGCCAACAGCAACACGGCAAGCATGAATAAGGCAGACACAACAATAGAGCGATAATCATGTTTGAATTGAATCGCGGCAATTATCGTTACCAATAGCACCAACTCTAGAAATGATGCAGTTTTGTACGACAAACTCACTTTTGACACTGTTAAATATACGGTGTAAAAAAACGCCCCACCAAAGAAGCAAGAAAGCCCTCGTAATACCTCGCTGGGAATAAAGCCTAATTTTGTAAACAAAAATCCAAATGCGACTAGAGAAATCACTATCCAGCTCAGAACTTGGTGTGCTCGAAACGTGACAATGGAGAAGAAGAGCAAGGCATACATGTAAAATTCAATACTGATACTCCATGATGACCCATTAAAGCTCACACTATTAAAGCTAGAGGACCAAGATTGTATGAGCAGTAGATGAGGGATGATTTCGTCAACGGCATACTTTGCCGTAAAAGGCTCAATGCCAAAGTTAAGGCCGTAAACAGAATTCACAAACATATGAATGAACTGGTAAAGCACGACCAAGGCAAACATCGCGATATGCAATGGATACAATCTAAAAAATCGTGCCTTCATAAAATGACTAAAGCAAGAAGCGTCTTTTACTTGGAATCGATGCGCAAGTACAAAACCACTTAACACAAAGAAGAACTCGACAAAAAGAAAGCTGCCCCTGAAGAAATCAAGACCTGTTACCGAGTCTAGCCAGTCCATGTGGAACACCACCACGGCTAACGCACATACGCCTCTGAGTCCATCTAAGGCGTAAAATCTCTCTTTCATATGAAAACTCAGATAGTCAATAAATAATACAAAATGATAATTAAGAGAAACCTGTTGGTAAACGTAGCCTGACTGGAAGTGTGGATTAGCTCAAAGAAGCATTGTGTTATTTGTAGGACTCAGCTTAAGAAGGTCCACGCCCTATGAACCCACGGGGCGATATTACTATTGATCTTCACCATTGATACTGGACACAAAGTTAACGACTTTCCATACCTGTAGTTATTCATGAATAGCTAATATTAGTGAAAGCTGTAGCTCATTTATGTCCATAAGTAAGCTTGAGTCATTAACAAATATCGTCATTAACAAATATCGGGTAGAGCGTTTCCTGCATGTTTTCTCTGCCTCGCGTGGTGGACAATAGAGCCGGTCTTGGTCACCGACAGTCCCTATGCCAGCTGGCCAGGCTTAAGGCATTTGGGGCAGATATAGCCTTCTATGAGTGGCCAACTGACATTGCAGCTATAGCAATGGCGGACTTTGCCTTGACTTGAGCGTGGAGTAAAGCCTTCAAGGCCAGTTTGGCTTTGTTGGGCTGCCTTATCATTATCATATTGTAGCTTTTTGATACGGTAGTCGAGTTTGCGCAGGGCGTGATCTTTGGCCTTGTTGAATCTCGGGTGATTAAGCCACGTTTTTGCTTCTAGATTGCACTCAATGTGTTCTTTCAGTAACGCTTTTAATGAGTCGCCATGCTTCATTGTGTTGGTGGTAAACTGCTCGTGTATGCGAGTTAAATCGATAGCGATAGCGCCAAAGGAGGAGTAGTTTTTGTCGAGCAGTTCAAAAGGTGCTGGGCGATCTGGATGTGTCAGATAGATGCAGAAATCAACACCTTTGACGGATCCCTTTACATCAACGACGACATTTTGGAAGTGCTCTTCCAATTCAATACCTCCCAGGGTAATGCTACTGGCTGGGGTCACTTTGAATGTTTCGGCTAGGTACCCAACTGAGGCATACGCCTCTGCTAATACCGAATCGGTGTAAGAGGGCAAGCAGATACTCATTTCGGACTCGATGAGTTGCCGGGCCATCATTCTCACAGAATGATAAAAACTGTATTCACACTGGTTAGTGGTGTTTTCAAAAGTGTGCCTTGAGGCATGCCTGAAGTGCCAGGCTCTATCTTCCCCTTTGATAGCTTGGAGTTTTTGCGAACAGCTGGGACAGACACAATGACAGGCTGAGCCTCTGTCTACCTCACTTACATCGACGAGTTCATTTGACTCCTCTGATAAGCCAAATGGGATAAGCGTCACTGCCATCTTTACTCTCCTTGAACGGTGTAGGTGTATTTTAAACGGCTGGCTTTCAATGGTAAACAAACCAACAAAGAGGAAAAGCCCAATCATTTGAATTGGGCTGGTAATAGTTAGATTGTCCAAAAACGAGTTACGAAGCCTCAGTAATGATTGTGATCACCATGGTATTCTGTCGTATCGTAACTACCAAGGAAGTTCGATGAGACTGATTCTCATCCCTTGATGCTAAACAGTATAGAGAAAACGAAAGAAAGTTTCTTTCAGTAACAACAGAGGCAGCGACTACAAATCACAAAATTATCAACTTATGGTTGCTTCACCCAATATCAAGATATGGTTGTTTTTTCTTAAGGTACTGAGTTAATAAATTTTTTCATTATCACTTTATGGTTGTATCAACCATAAATTATATCTATAGCTGTTAGAACTATACTAAAAGCTACATAAAGCCAGAGTGAGAGATTGATCTTACTCTGGCTTTTTCATTAGATCGATAGTGAAACCTGTACTATACATACTAAAAGATCATATCGAACGAGTGGAGCGACCTAACCAGTTAATTTTCCAGCTTGGTATAAAGACATGTAATAAAATCACTAAATGTCTGTACATATAGCAAACGTAACTTGTTCTAATCGTAACAAGCCACGCCACCCGACTAGAATATATGTTGGCTAAAAGTTAAAGCCGTAATAATCGCCAGAGGAATGGAAAACAATATAGCAAGGGCGATATCGTCCGAATCAGATTGGTAACGACATGACAAGACATAACTGATAATAGCGATAGGCATGGCTCCTTGAATAACAAATACTTTTGCGTCAAGCGTTGAAACCGGCGAGTACTGAATAACAACGACGGCAACCATCGCGCCAAGTAGAACTCGCATTACTGCAAGCATTGCAGGTTTATAAGCCTTACATAAATTATAAAACTTTAATCGACTGACAGTGCAGCCGAGCTGCATCAACATCAAAGGTACGGTAATACTGCCAACCATATCCAATGACTGCATGACTGACGGGTTTAATTCAATCTCAGCTAGTGTGAGCAACGCCCCAAAGACCAAAGCCATCACCGGCATATTGCGCAATAACGCTTGGGGCGACATTGAGCCTGAATAACAGCCCACTCCGAGTGTAAAGTGGCTGATCTGTACCACAGACGAGATCACCAACGCTGGCGCCGCAGCTTGTGGACCCAATAATGCAATACAAACCGGCACACCAATATTGCCCGTATTCGGGTTCACGATCGCTGGCAGGTACTGACGAATAGGTTGGCGGCTGAAATAAAGAACGGCAGCGCCAATGATTGCCATAGCAACAAGGTATACCAAGGTAGCAATCACTAACTGCCCCATGGTAGCAAAGCTCATATTCATTTGTAGTACGGCGTGTAGCATCATGCAGGGAATACCAACGGTTGTCACCAAATTGGGAATGACTGGGGTATCAAATAAGTCTGTTTTGTTATCGAGGAGCGCCCCCGTAGCCATGATAGATAGCAGAGGAAATAAGAGTTCAAAAAGCATGACGTCTGGGGTCTCGTTCCGTGATTTATCGAAGGGTTACAGCAGATGTTGATGCAACGAAATGTGAATCGTTATAATATCAAACACATAATGTGCTTAATATGCGTTAATAATGAAGACTGAGAATACGATTCGTGAACAATACCCATTACCACAAGATCTAAACGTTCTGCTGACCGTTGCCGCTAAAGGAAGCTTTGCCGAGGCTGCGCGGCATCTAGGTCAGTCTCCGGCCTATATCAGTAAGCGAATTGCGACGCTAGAAAAAACGCTTCAAACCCAACTCTTGCATCGAACAACGCGCCAGTTAACGTTCACAGAAGAGGGAGTATCCGCTCTCGACTGGGCTACACGTGTAATAGATAACCTTGACGATATGGTCACTGAATTGTCTAAGACCAAGGAGAACCCACGTGGCCAGCTACACATTTGCAGTAGCTTTGGGTTTGGCCGTGCTCATGTCGCTCCAGCGTTGGCCGAGCTAAGTGCCGGCTACCCTGAGCTCGATATTCACTTCGACGTATTTGATCGCAATGTTGACCTCATTGCCGAAGGGTTTGATGTTGAAATTTATATCGGCGACCAGCTACCGCCACAATATATCTGTAAACAACTCGCCAGCCATGAACGAATCCTCTGCGCAACCCCCGACTATTTACGCCGCTACGGCACACCACAAACCATTGATGAACTTGCCAATCACCAATGCCTAACGATCAAGGACCGCCACCTTATTAATGGAAGCTGGCAGCTTGACCATTGCGAGGGTGGGAAAAAATCAGTCAAGATCAACGGAACACTCACCTCAAATAATGGCGATATTGTGCGTCAATGGGCCTTGAATCATCGAGGGATCATGCTGCGGGCATATTGGGACGTAAAGCAGTTGATTGAGCAAGGGACATTAGTTCAGATACTGCCGCACTACACGCAGCCTGCAAACATCTGGGCGGTCTACCCTAAACGTTTATCAACATCGGCAAAAACACGTGTCTGCGTTGAGTTTCTTGCTAAGCGTTTTCAAAGTTTGTCGAAGTAAAATGATCATATCAAAAAGGACATGAACTACCGCACAGTCAACGAAGATGTCGTAGGTGCATAAACTCGTTTAAAGGCGATCCTCCTGCTTTATCGTCGTTAGATGCCCGCTATGGTGCGGAGAGCGTAGTGATCACGAAAGAGGATTGGACAATCTCTTTTCAGCTCTCGTGCCTTTTGGCTACAGCGTGAATATGAGTGTCGCCTATCCGACAAAGTTAAGCTAAGTTATATCTTTATCTTTGACCGCCATTAACTGAGTAAATGACTTTCAAAAGTGAAATATTAACTTACCCACTTTGGGTTTATATAGTATTGACGACTACGTCTGAGAAGAGCATTCTTTTACCTGATTACCACCGATTAAACTTAAAACAGAA
>NZ_JANEYT010000013.1 GCF_024357955.1 Photobacterium pectinilyticum | reverse complement strand
AGAGCGTACCACTTTCGGCAGTTGGCTTCCTCTTTTACACCTTCCCATGAGTGTCGCACTTATTATCTGAATTCAGGGCTATGTATCTATAAATATTACCGTGTTTGTAAAAGTAGACACATAAAACAGGAATACACTTCGGTACTATTAATCAGGATACTATTCCAATGAATATTAAATTAGTTGGCGTTTTCACTGCTTTTGCATTGGCAGTAGCAACATCTGGTGCTCATGCATATAGTTATAAATCCTATTATAAACATGACTATAAGTCATATCACAAATCCGATTACAAGCCTCAAGTTAAGTATAAAAAAGCTACGTATAAGTCTAAAACCTGTAAATCGAGCAAAAACTATTACGGTTCTAAGACAAAATACAGCTACTCCAAGTGTGACCATTACTATGGTTACTAACTAAATATATGTTAGCGGCAGCACTAGTAGCTGTCGCTAACTCATTGTCTTGTATACCAAGGTTTTTTTTCTTTAAGGTGATATATGCTTTTTATTTCGGAGTTATTATATCGATGTATTCAGTTTATTGGTTTCGCTTAATAACTTTCCTCCTATTTCCTTTGCTTGTGGCTTGTAATGATGTAAACCATGAGCCGGAATATTCCTCACCACTTGGGTTAACGCAACCGGATGAGTCTGATTCCATTTATGAACCGGAGCCCTTGGTTATTGCTTCGGGAACCTTGAAGCCAGTAGGCGAAGTAGAAGTGGGTTCTGAAGTATCGGGCAGGATAATTGAGTTACTGGTTGATTTTAATGATGTTGTCCAAAAGGGACAAACGATCGCACGTATCGACCCGAAATTTTTTGAAGCTCAGATTCGTCAAGCCGAGGCCTCCTTGCTCAATGCAAAGGCGTTGGTCGCAATGAAGAAGGCATCATTACGTCAATCTATACGCTCTTTGAAGAGAATAAAGGCCCTCAATAAGCGTAAAGCCGTGTCGCAGAATAGCTTGGAAGAAGCTGAGACGAATGTATGGGTTGCGGAGGCTGAATTGGAGCAGGCACTGGCTGTTGTGATTAGCCATGAGGCCGAGTTGGAAGAAGCAAGAGTGACCTTATCCCGCACCGAAATTCTCGCTCCCATTGATGGTGTGGTGCTATCCCGTGAAGTGATGAGTGGACAAACCGTTGCGGCGAGTCTCGAAGCGCCTAAGTTATTTAAAATCGCCCACACCTTAAATGAAATGGAAATTCACGCCAGAATTGATGAAGCGGATATTGGCCAGATCCGCACAGGTCAGAAGGCTGAATTCACCGTACCGGCCTATGGAGATCGACGTTTTAAAGCAATAGTCGAACAAATTCGGGTTGCCCCGTTAGTGGTGGATAATGTTGTAACCTATACCGTTGTTTTATCCGCTGAAAACAATGGCGATTCGTTACTGCCGGGTATGACCGCCGTTGTCGAGATCACCACCGATGAGACATCTGATAGCACAAATGCGAGTTACACTTCACGCATTGAGGAGTCAATGACGTCAGGCTGGATACGCTAAATGGTTATTAGGGTTCTAACGCAATGAGCTACTGGTTGTATCTTTCTAATGCGCTGAGAGTTATATATCGCCACCGACTTCGCAGTGCATTGACGATCTTGGGTATTATGATTGGTGTCACGGCCGTTGTGACTGTGATCGGGGTGGGAGCTGGTAGTCAGCATCAGGTGTTGCAGCAAGTTGAGAGCTTAGGTGCCGATTTACTTTTTATCGAACCCGATGTAATGGAAAGCGGTGGCGTGCAAATGAAAGGCCATTCATCAACACTGACCGTCGATGATATTACAGCTATACAAAATTTGGTCCCAAATATAGTGGCAACGTCTCCGTCTGTATATGCAGAGGGGCGGGTTATTTACCAGGCGCGTAACTGGATAAGCCGGATACAGGGTACGACACGCGACTATCTATTGCTGAGAAAGTGGAAAGTCGCTCAAGGGCGTATGTTTAATGATATTGAACAAAGCCGGGCAAAAAAAGTGGCAGTGCTTGGTGAAAGCGTCGAGAAAGCATTATTTGAGGGGGAGAGTGCTATTGGTAAAACAATACGCATTGGAAACACCCCATTTAAGGTGATTGGGGTGTTACAACGTAAGGGGCAGTCCCCTGGGGGAATGGATCAAGATGACAGGGTCCTTATTCCTCTTTCTACGGCCAAACTACGCATTATCGGCTTGAGCAAAACGCGTCCTGGGTCTATCCACTATGCTCATATTCGTATTGATGATCAAAATAAGATCAAAGACAGTATTTTTCATATCCAGCGTGTTTTAAGACGCCAGCACCGACTTCCAGAGAATAAACCCGATGATTTTATCATTAATGATTTAACCGAGCTTCAGGAGAGCATGGCCGATGCCACTCGCTCTATGACCTTTTGGTTGGCATGCGTGGCGGCCATATCGCTGGTCGTGGGTGGAATTAGCATCATGAATGTGATGCTGGTAGCGGTTCGTGAAAGGACCGAGGAAATTGGCCTGCGTCGTGCATTGGGAGCAACGCATAAAGACATCAGAAATCAGTTTATTATTGAGGCAACGTGTCTTACCACAATTGGAGGGCTTTCTGGTCTCGTTTTGGGGGTGGTGTTAGTGTCTGTTGTTGCAACGATGCGTAACTTTCCGGTGATGATTACTCCAAGCGCCCTTGTATTAGCGCTTGGCTCAGCCTGTTTAGTCGGACTTGTTTCGGGGCTATATCCTGCTCTAGTTGCTTCTCGGCTTGACCCTATTCGGGCGTTGAAGCGAGAGTAATACCAATCTGGATAAGTAGTTGATTAAATATTTATGTAGGTTGGTATAAATTTTGTCGATACGAAAAAGCATGAGGAAGAGTACATGGGAGAAAGTGTATCGTCATTGGTGCAGTTGGACACAGTTAGCCGAATTTACGCCATGGGCCAAACGGATGTCACTGCGCTAAGTGCTGTTTCTCTTTCCATATGTGCCGGGGAATACATTGCGATAACCGGTACGTCCGGTTCTGGCAAATCTACTTTGTTGCAGATCATTGGCTGTTTGGATACACCGACAACAGGGCGGTATGTCCTCAATGGTACCCGGGTGGACGAACTCTCAGACTTTGATCTTTCCCATGTACGCAACCATCAAATTGGGTTTGTCTTTCAAGCTTTTCATCTGCTGCCGCAATTTAATGTTTGCGAGAATATCGAACTGCCTCTTCTTTACCGAAAACTAACAAGCCAGCAGCGCGAGAAAAAAGTCAAAGAAGCTCTGGGCAAGGTCGGTTTGAATAAACGTGGCCTTCATAAACCCCATGAGCTTTCAGGTGGTGAGCGGCAAAGGGTCGCGATAGCCAGAGCGTTGGTTGGCTCGCCGTCACTTCTGTTAGCGGATGAGCCGACGGGTAACCTGGATCATAAGACCGGTGAAGAGATCATGCATATTATTGAAAGACTAAACGCTGAGGGAGTAACGGTGGTTATGGTGACGCATGATCTCGAAAAAGCACAGCGTGCTCGTCGCCGAATTGAAATGCAAGATGGCCGAATCCTTTGACCCTACCGGTGATCACCGCATCGAGTATGTCTAATATAAAGCTTTAAATAAACAAGATTATTGGCCGACGTGGCGTAAGTATAAATGCATACTTTTCAGTTTGGTCGCTTGCCTTGATGATCTTTGCCATAGATACTGGTTGTCGATTTAAGGAGCTTGCTTAGGAGATCATTGGGTTGGCTAAAAAGTATTATGTCGTCTGGAAAGGGCGGCAAACAGGCATTTTTACATCTTGGGCTGAGTGTAAGGCGCAAGTTGATAAATTTGCAGGCGCAAAATATAAGTCGTTTCCAACGAGAGAAGAAGCAGAGAGTGCATTTGGGGGACAGCGAGCGGGTAACCCGTCGGCTCAGAAACCAAGCAGTGCTAAATCCGTATCTAAGACAAGTAAGCCTAAAAAAGCACCGCTGACTCAGGCCCAAATTGATGATATGCCCTTTGAGATAAAGATATTCACTGACGGCGGCTGTGATCCTAATCCCGGTGAAGCTGGCTCAGGGATCGCCGTTTACCAAAACAATACATTGACCGAGTTGTGGTACGGCATGTATCAATCATTAGGCACCAATAATACCGCGGAGCTCAATGGTTTAAATCAGGCATTTTTACTGGCAAAAGAGAAAATAGCTAAAGGTTATACCGTGGCTATTTATTGTGACTCTAATTATTCGATCCAGTGTATCACACAGTGGGCGAAAGGCTGGAAATCGAAAGGATGGGTGAGGCCTGGAGGTGAGATTAAGAACTTAGATCTTATCAAACCTATGTATGAGCTATACCAAGAACTTGAGAAGAAAATAACGATACATCATGTTAATGGCCACGTCGGGATTGAAGGTAATGAACTGGCTGATCGTATGTCGATTGTTGCCATTGATACTAAAGAAGAAGGTCTGAGTTTGTATCGCGAGACCTCTGATATTTCAAAAATTCTCGCATTGCGAGCAGGCTAATCAAGCTAGACCCAGAAAAACAAAAGCCAGCGTGTCACTCGCTGGCTTTTTAGTGTTGAAAGCTGAATTATGCGTCAGCGTTCTTAACTCGAATTTTGCTTTTAGCAAAACTGGTCAGATTCAGGGCTGAGATGGCTGCTTTCGCTTCATCGTCATTTGGCATTTCAACAAATGCAAAGCCTTTTGACTGGCCTGTTTCTTGGTCTAAAACCAGAGTGCATTCTGCTACTGAACCATGAGTAGAGAATAGAGCACGAATTTCATGCTCAGCAGTGGTGCGCGCTAGGTTGCGAACTAATAGTTTCATGATTATCCATCTGGATGATAAGTTACGTGCGGATTGTCGCAGGTTCGCCTACGCAAACCAAGATAAATAATACCTACCAAGCAAACGTCTGAATCATGTTCTGTTTGGTGATGGGATTATGGGCAATATCCTGATTGATTTTGTCCAAGAATGGCTGTCGTACCGCTGGTAACATACCGCGCATTGGCGAGATATTATTGCCGTGGTCGCCCCAGTAGTAACACGGGAAATCAACCAAGTTCTCCAGTAAGTATTTTTCTTCTTCCAGTATTTGCAAGGGAGTCGGCAGGGTGAACTCACCGCGATTAATTTCCCTTTCTAACTCAGAACCTGGTTGTACTGCCAGCGCCATCGGCGCAATGGCATCCGGCTGCATGATATTGAGCAGGCTAGTGGTATTGACCGCATGCTCCACAGAGCGTGCTTTTCCACCAAGGCCGAAAATAAATGATGCCAGTACCTTTATTCCCGCCTCTCTTGCCATATCCATCCCTTCGATAGCGTGTTCACGGGTCATGCGCTTCTTGATCCGTTCTAGGACAATCGGATCACCCGATTCCAAACCGGAATAGGCCATGCTCAAGCCTGCCGATTTCATTTCTTTGAGCTCAGCAATGCTCTTGCGACGAAAATCATTGAAGCCAGAATAAAGCGAGATGTTCTTGAGCTCTGGAAATGTGGTTTTGAGCTTGTCCAAAATCTTCAGCAGCATGTCAGTTCTCATTGCCATTACATTGCCATCGATAAGGAAGATTGATTCTACACGAGGGTAAATCACTCGCGCCTCATCAATATCGTTGAATATGTCTTGAATATCCCTGACTTTGAACCGCTTATCGTCAAACATGGTACAGAAAGTACATTGGTTGTTACTGCAACCGAGCGTTGTTTGGATAAGTACGCTCTCGGCCTCCATCCAAGGGCGATAAATTTTACCTTCATAGTGCATAACACACTCCTCGAACATGTATCGGAATTGATGCGGTGCAGTTTAGCGAGACGTAATGGCGTTGATAACTGGGCTGGACGTGAAATGACACTTAATGAGAATTTAATAATAAAGTAATTATTAATTATTACTTAAAACTCATTCGTCGTTGAGTGGAATTATCATTTTCGCCACGCCACATATACTTGTCACCAAGCAGTCAATGATGAGCCTGACTGAAGTGTGTTGGGCCATTTATCACGCATTCTATAAAGAGGTTATTTTCCATGAAAGCAATGGTCATTCGTGAATTTGGTGGTGTTGAAGGTTTTGAGCAGGCTGAGCTACCTAAACCAGAGGTAAGCGCCGGTAATGTATTAGTGCGCATTGCCTCAACCAGTGTGAACACTATCGATATGATGATCCGTGAAATGGGTGAGGGCCTACCGTTTTCACCTCAAGCACCAGCTGTGCTTGGGATGGACTTTGCAGGGGTTGTTGAAGCCGTTGGTGAGGGTGTCACAGAGTATAACGTCGGCGATGAAGTCTTTGGTTGTGCCGGTGGTTTGGGCGATTTACCAGGCACATTGGCTGAGTATATATTGGCGGACGCTAAGCTGATTGCGCACAAGCCGAAGAATTTATCGATGACAGAGGCAGCAGCCCTACCATTGGTTGGCATTACCGCTTTCGAAGGCTTGCAGCGTGCAGGTATCGGTCAAGGTCAGAAGGTATTGGTACATGGCGCTGCTGGTGGTGTGGGTCACGTTGCCGTTCAGCTTGCCCGTCACTTTGGTGCTGAAGTGTATGGTACGGGTAGCGCTGGTGAGCAAGCAGCCCTTATCGAAGAACTCGGTGCAACCGCGATTGATTTCAAAGCTGAATCTGTAGCGGATTATGTGACGAAGCATACTGATGGCGACGGTTTTGATGTGGTTTTTGATTCGGTCGGCGGTGCAAATCTCAATAATTCTATTGAGGCGGCAAAGCTCAATGGCCAGATTGCGACGACCTTGTCGTTCCTGGAGTTGGATCTTTCGATGGTTCACATGAAAGGTTTATCGCTGCATGTGATCTTCATGCTTATTCCGATGATCCACAACAAAGGCCGCGAAGAGCACGGCAAAATTCTAGAAGCGCTGGCTAAAATTGCTGAAGCCGGAGAGCTGAAGCCAGTTGTTGATGCTCAGCGTTTTGCTCTGGAAAATGTTGCTGCGGCACATAATCACCTCGCGAGTGGTCAGGCGATTGGCAAGGTTATGATTGATATAGCTTAAAGGACTGCGGCTCTTCTCTTGATTTTAAGGCTTGCCTAAGTGCAAGCCTTTTCATCCTTTCATACCCCTATCAACCTCGTTTGCTTCAACCTTGCTCATAAGGTAACTGATATATGCTCTCTGCCTCACCGACACTTAAGTTGATCATTAGCAGGACGCTCCCCCTAACTGTTGGACTGTTTGCTATTATGCTGGTGCAACTGGTGGATTCTGTGTTTATCGGGCTGCTGGGTTTAAACCAACTGGCGGTTCATGGAATGACACTCCCTTTCCAAACGGTTTTTGTTGGCCTGCAGGTCGGCATTGGTGTGGCGGCGACGTCGATTATTGCAAGGGCTCTAGGGGCAAATCAAAAAGATAAGTCTGCTGTTGTTTCAACGATGACGGTGTGTTTTGGAAGCTTATTGATTGCGATGGTGTGTTTGCTGCTGTGGTTATCTAGCAACTGGGTTTTTACTGCTTTCTTTAATGAGGAAATACCGCATGCGCAGGCTGTAATGCTGCAGCAAATTTTTAATCGCTATTGGCCAGTGTGGCTATTGAGTGCCTTTTCGGTGGCGGCTCTTTATTTGGTAACCTGTGTCTATCGCTCTCACGGTGACAGTAAAATCACGGGCATGATGTTTGTTATCGCAAGTCTGATAAATCTGATCCTAGACCCGCTGCTGATGTTTACCTTTGAGATGGGGATTACAGGTGCAGCGTTAGCAACCATCTTGGGGTACGGCACAACGGCAGTATACATGATAGTTAACGCTAGACGTCGGCAGTGGTTTTCAGCCATAGATATTAGTAGCGAAACAGGGAAAGTGTTTTGTGAATTGGTGAGAACGGCGTTGATGACCACTGCAAACCAGGTGTTACCGTCAGTCAGTGCTTTTATGGCCATGTTGCTGATCACGAACATGGGCACTGACACCATGGCTTTTTGGAGCTTACTCATTCGGTTTGAAAGTTTTGCGATTGTTTTTACCCTTGCATTGACCATGTCAGTCCCACCGCTTATTGGGCGCTATCTTGGGGAAGGTGCATGGCATGAAATTTCAGATGTACTGATGGCAACTGCCAAGTTTGTTGTGGTGTTTCATATTGTGATAGGTGGAGTGTTGTCGTTGGCTATACCGTTGTTGTCTCCGTTAATCAGTCAGCAAGATAATATTCAATCGTGGTTTGAAATTGCTTTAACGATATTACCTTACAGTTATGGACCGCTGGGCCTGTGCATGGTGGCTGTCTCGGCTTTTAATGCCTTGGGATTGTCACATCGGGCGCTGCTCGTCACTTTCACTCGGCTGTTTATTTTGTATATACCCGCAATTTGGATTGGGGTAATAAGCGGCAGTGTCAGCCATATTGTCATCGCTGCATCTGTGGCCAATGTTTTGGCTGGGGTAATGGCGGGGCTGGCTATTTGGAGTACCCTGGCTAAGCAAACCCAAAGAGATATTCCGCGATCAGGGGATGTTGTTGTAAGCTAATAAAATCTTCGTGTATTGGGTTCTTATTAATGAATATTGAACACCTTCGGCTGTTTGTCCGGATAGCGTCTACCCATAACATTAGTCAGGCTGGGCAGGAGCTTGGCCTCTCGCCCCCTGTAGCTAGCATGCATATCAGTAAGTTGGAAGAAAGTTTGGGCGCGCGTTTGATACATCGTACAACGCGCAAGGTGTCATTGACCGAGGAAGGGATGGCCTTTTTGCCCCATGCCGAAGAAGTGCTACGAAGTGTCGATTCAGCCCGTGCGTCGGTGGGTACTGCCGCTGGTGGATTGCCGCATGGGACATTACGTATTACCGCCCCGGCGTCTTTTGGTCGCATGCACCTTATTCCCGCACTTAAAGGCTTTTTGGCTAAATATCCCGATCTTTCGGTTGATATAAGGCTGACCGACTCCATTATTGATCTGGTTGAAGGGGGCTTTGATGTTGCCATTAGAAATGCTGAGCTACAGGATTCGAGTCTGATCGCCCGCAAACTCGCCGTTGATAAGCGCATCATGTGTGCCTCGCCGCAATATCTTGCTGAGCATGGTAAGCCATCTTCACCGAAAGATCTCAATAACCACCTTTGTATTAATCATACTGGATTGGAAGGGTGGCGTTTTGATACTCCTGAAGGTGTACAGAATATCAAGGTGAAAGGCACTATCAGAGTCGACCATGGCGAGGCGGTGCGTGATGCCAGTGTTCACGGGATGGGTATTGCAATGTGTGCGACTTGGATAGCCTACGAACACTTGACGCGGGGAGATCTTGTTCAAATTCTCGAAGACTACCCGTTGGTGGATGAAGCTGCGATTTGGGCAATTTACCCTAGCTCACAGCTCCTTGCGCCAAAAGTGCGGGCATTTGTCGACTATTTCGCCCAGCACTTCGGTGCACCACCTTATTGGGATCTGGAATTGAAGGGGTAGGGCCAAGAACATGGCTTCGCCCTCGATGATTGATGTCACTAGCGGAAATCAAATAACTCTGTATGGAAATGTGCCATATCGAAACCTTCACCATTCAACTGCTGGGTAATGGCCTTACCAAATGCGGTAGGGCCGCAGAACCAAACGCTCGAATTCAATAAATCGTCGGTGCGTTGCTGTATATCGGCGACGGTCAAAAAGCTATTTAGGCGATTATCAATAACATGAAACTCAACATTCGCCCCATAGGTCGCTGATTCTAAGTCGCGAATGAGCTGAGGTGATGGGTGCTCAGTACAATAGTAAAAGATCACCCGTTTATTGCTATTGTGTGATTTCAACTCGGATAATCTTGCCTTGAAAGCGGCACAGCCTATACCGCCAGCAATCCAGATCTGCGGCTTGTTATCATTGAAGTGAAAGTGTCCATAAGGACCTTCTACGTCAACCTGCTCACCGACCTGTATTTGGTTGTGGATATTCGAGGTGAAGTCACCCAAGGCTTTTACCAAAAACTGCACGGTTTTGTTTTTGCCCCCCGCAGATGTGATGGTAAAGGGGTGCGGCTCCTCCCCTTTGATGGTTAGGAAAGCAAACTGCCCAGAGTTATGACCTTTCCATTTTGGTACATCAATATCGATAAGAGTGGTTTTGTTTAGCTCGTCGTAATGGATCTGCGCTATCGTACCTTGATATTTTTGTTGTTTACCGATGAGCCCAATTAAGCTTATCAACGCAGAAATAACGCCAATTAAAGCAATAGCCACGACAACGGGTGTAATGAGGTGATCCCAATAGGAATGCTTTAGCAATATCACTGAATGGTAGGCTATAGCAATAAAGGCGATGGCCATTAGCTTATGGGTCAGCTTAAATCGTTTGTATTTGATTGGCACAAATAGGGCAATAAGTGTTAAGGCGATAAATAGGTACAACGCCCATTCGCCCAATGATTCTGCTCCGCCTCGAAGACCACGAATAACGTTGTAAAAAGAATCTGGATCTATCGTAGAACGAGGCTTTGCGCCTCTCTCAAGCAAACTAAATCGAACGAGTTGTTTGGGGACGATAGCTTACAACCAGTGCACTGTACCAAATATAACACCATAAATAGCTAACCATTTGTGTAAACGGTATGACTTATCGAGGCCAGAAGTTAGCCGCTCAATAAACGGTAGGCGTAACGCCAGGACCATGACCATAGTCAATAGCAGGATCGAAGTGATCCCTGTGATTTGGATAAGGGAGCTCCGCCATTGCATTAACGTGGAGTTACCGAATAAATTAGGCTCAGCTTGTAGCCAGATAAGGGCGCATAAGGCAACAAGCCCTGCAGCGGTTAGATAGAGTTTCTTCATAGTACAAGCTCCTTTTAAGCTTATACTTTACCGCGCTGAATGTAATATAACGCCAGTCGGCGTAAAGGTGTGTAAAGGGCGGGGAATATATCCAGCCTTTGCATGAAGTATAAGGCTGGATATGTAAGTGGTTATGGTCATCAGACGATTAAGTGCTTGCTATGCTTGCCAAGCAACCAATATGACCCCTAGGGTAATCAAGGCAACTCCAAGCCAGTTTATGGTACTGAGGTTTTCGCCAAGTAACAGCACGCCAAATACAGCGACCAGAACCACACTTAGCTTGTCTACCGGCGCAACCTGTGCGGCTTGGCCTAGGCTCATTGCTCGAAAATAACATAACCAAGAAGCACCCGTTGCGAGGCCAGAGAGCACCAAGAATACCAACCCTTTTGTCGATAAGGTGTCTAGTGATTGAAATTGTTTGGTGAAAAATGCAATGCCACCGACCATGACCAGAATGACGCAGGTACGGATAAAAGTGGCAAAGTCGGAATTTATGTTGCTTACTCCGAGCTTGGTTAAAATAGCCGTGAGCGATGCAAATACAGCGGACAAGGCCGCCCAAAAGAGCCAAGATGTTTGAAGCATGGTGATATCTCTACAATAAATTAAGCTGTTTGGACTTGTGGGCTCACCTTGAACCCTCGGGTGATATTGCTCAGGGTGATCAGGGCAAAAACAACGATCACAATCGATAAATGCCACGGTTGGCTAAGACCCAATGTCACCAACCCCATACTGACAATTGAAGAAGCGATCATCTGGCCGCCTCCTGACATGGCTGCTGCGGCACCGGCTTGTTTCTTATATGGCTGCATTACCATTGCTTGTGAACATGGCAGGGCGATACCGTTACCCAATATCATCAGAAATTGTCCCAGCATCAGATATAGTGGTTCGACAGGACAGAAGAACAACCACAGCGCTGCGCCAGTATGCAAAACAGGTGTGAAGTAAAGCATTTTCTGTGTGCCGATTTTCGGTCTTACTCTGTTCGTCAACGTTGTTCCCATCAACATACCCAGAGCTGGGATCAGTGCCCACATGGCGTATTCATCGGATGTCATGCCGATCTGGTTCTGCATGATAAAAGGCATGACCGACACGGTGGTGATCATCAGGCTGAAGTTGAGCCAGCTAATACTGGCAAAGCTCATGAAGTAGCTTGAAGTAAGCAGTTGCCAATACTGTTGAGCCATTTTCCTTGGTGTCGGTACTTTCGAGGTTTGCTGCATGGTTTCCTTGAAACGAAAAGCAATTACCACCCAAACAAGGCTGACATAGCCAAGCAGAGAGGTAAAAACCATGGTCCAGCCAAAATGGAAGTTAATGAAGCCGCCAATGACAGGTGCCATTAAGGGGGTCAGTGAAGCGGCCATTGCGATGTAAGACATCGCTAATGGGAGCTCCGCACCATTGAATCGGTCACGGGTCGAAGCACGAGCAAGTACAGCGCAGCAACCGGTTCCCAGACCTTGGAGAAAACGCCCCATTACCATCCCGGTAAATGAATGGCTTAGCGAAATGATCATCAACAACCCGCATAGGGCAATCAACAAACCGGTCATCAAAACTTTCTTGCGGCCTAAGGCATCCGAGACCGGGCCATAAAGAAACTGAGAAGGACCAAAGCCGAGTAAATAGACACTGACGAGAAGCTGCGCTTGGTCGAGGGATATATCAAAATCTTTGGCAATCCAAGGCAGAGAAGGGAATACCAAGCCCATGCTCAATTGGCCGACGCTGATGATCAGGCACACTAGCCCTAAGGCTTTCCAGAAATTACGGTCGGTCATTACAGTTTTTTATCCTTGTGGCGAGTATTTTTGTGCCGGGTACGCAATGCGCCTTCATCATCGAACTGGCTTAATTTGCTTTTCACACGTTTGACGGTGGAAATACTGACCTCACAGCTGTCTGCAACATGCTGGAGCTTGTGGCCTTCGAGTAACAAGGCGGCTATTTGTTGGTGCTTCTCGCGATCCGCTGGGCGGCCTCGGAATTTTTGCTGCCACAGTTTAGGATCTTGTTTCATGGCTTTACGGCTATGCTCGGCAGCAAGCAGTCTGCGACGGGTTTGTACGGTGCCATAGCCACTGAGCAGTGATAGCAGTACTCGGCTAGATTCTGAGTCAGGGATAAAGGTCAGTGGCTCGGACAGTGTTTTTAGTATTACGCCTTTGTCGAGCAGTGCTGATACGGTTGCCTGAACCTGATTGAAGTCATGCCCGAAAGTGGTCAGCCACCATACCCACACCCGATCGCCCGGTTCGAGATTGTCGAACATATGGCGGAAGCCATGCCGATCCATCGGTGCGATATCGCCGCGCACACGATCTTGTACCTGTTCAGCTTCTGGTTCGGCGGAAAGCAGGGCATCAAGCTGTTGTTGGTGATCAGTATTTTTGGGGGAATAGCGCGAATAGATGTATTTCGCCATAAAGCAAAATTAAGCTCACTTGATGTAATGGCTCATAAATATACATGGAGAAGTCCATAAACGCAATGAATGGAGCCAGGCTGGGGTTATTCTGCGTTGGCTTTCAGTGACTACAGCAAGGCTGTTATTCACTTACTTGCATCACAAGCTTACCGCTGTGTTGCTGCTCTTTAAGGTGCTTGAGAGCCTCGGGAAGCTGGTCGAACGCATAGATGTGATCCACCATAGGATCGAGCCGTCCTTCACTCACTAAGTTCGCGAGCTGATTACCGATATCGGCAAGGTGCTGTATATGTTCGATTTGGCCGTGGGCGTAGGTGCCGTGAAGCGCGACCTCATGTAAGCTGAGTGCTTTGGTGGTGGCTAATAGAGGGATCTGATTGAACTGGTCGGCGATCATCACAATATGGCCGTTGTAGCGAACCAAGGCACTCATGGTGCTGCCAGACCTGGCCGATACGCAATCAATCACCCCGTGTACCAGTTTGTCCTCGGTGTATTCAATGAGCCGCATGGCGATATTTTCAGTTTGTGGGTCAATGACTTCATCAGCGCCATAAGAAAGAAGCCGTTGGTGGTGCTGGCTGTCGGCGATGGCATAAACGGTGGCGCCTAACTGTTTTGCCAGTTGGACCGCGAATCCACCCACGCCACCCCCAGCGCCGGTGATGGCAATGCTTTGGCCTGCTTCAAGCCGCAATTTGTCATGAATCGCAATCCAAGCTGAGTAGCCAGCACAAGGAAGAGCGGCGGCTTGAGTAAAGCTAATATCATCAGGCAACCGGCTAATTGCATAGGCTTTGGCTTTGGCGTATTGGGCGAAGCCACCGCCGTCGCGTGGATCGATAAACGTCATTACCCGATCGCCCGGTTGGAGGTGGTGAACATCAACGCCGACTTCGGTAACTGTACCGGCTATATCCAACCCGATAATTTGTGGGTAGTTCCAGGTCGCGTAGCCCCAATGGGCAAGCTTATAGTCGATAGGGTTTATACCAACAGCTTCAACCTGGATACAGACATCATCAGCTGATGGAGCTGGTGTCGAGGCCGTTGTCAGTACCAATTGGTCGATACCTTCCGGCTGGTTTAATTTCCATGCTTTCATTGGCCACCACTGTAATCTTTATTGTATTTTTTATCCTTTATTAACAATAAACCAAATTTTCGATTTTTGGCTGCCACGTCAGCGTTATACCAATCTGGATAAGTCGTTGAGCAAGCATTTATGTTGGTTGGTATTAATGGGCGAGAGAAGAGTGCCAGTGCTCCAAACTTGTGATGGCGGTTGTTAAGAGGCAAATAAAGGCAATAAAAAACGCCTCTTGATCAAGAGGCGTTTGAAGAATATGTACGGTGTCGAGGTTAGTCTTAGCCTAGACGCTCGTTTAAGTAAGCTTCGTAATCTGGGATTTCGATTTCTACTTTTTCCGCCAATCTTGGTGATGAAATCATAAAGTTGGCACTGGCGCGGTTGGTGGCAACCGGAATGTTCCATACTGCAGAAATACGAAGCAGTGCTTTGACATCTGGATCATGCGGTACGGCATTGAGTGGATCCCAGAAGAAAATCATCATATCGATCTTGCCTTCGGAAATCAGTGCACCAAGCTGTTGGTCACCGCCCATCGGGCCGCTCAGCAAGCAGTTGACTTCAAGACCCGATTCACGCGCAATCATATGGCCGGTAGTGCCTGTGGCATACAAGACATGATTTTTTAATTTATCTTTGTGCTCACTGACCCAGCGCAGAAGGTGGGTTTTACAGTTGTCATGAGCGACAAGCGCGATATGCTTGGATTCTTCCATTGTTCGGGTTGTGACGTGCATCTACTACTCCACAGAGACAAAATTGATAACAGCTATCGGGCAAAGTGTATTGCTAGAGTGTGACAGCTGTGTGGTACTATCTTTCAGCCATATGTAATGGATTGCACTTGGTGTGAGAAAGCTTGTGCAACTCAATTTGAGGCATTGAGTATAAGTACCAGAGCTTGTAAGGGAAGTACAAATAAATCTTTTAAAATCATAGCTTCGATAACAGAAATCCAGAATCAGTGGCCAGCATCTGCTGGTATCTGAATAGAATTGCAGCAAACTGAATATTACTGAGATTGATATTACGGTGCCTCTACATGAAATACGGGACGAAATGCTGCAGGGGAAAGGGACTCGGCGATCACCTTACTGTCTAGGTTTTCTGGTGTCAGTAGAGCCAGGATCGGGGCGAGATCTTTTTTCAACGGTTTACCTTCAAGATACCTGACAGCTTGATCGACTGAAAGCATCGCCTGCTGGGCCATTTTGTCGGTTGGGGCGAAGAGGATCTTGCCGCGAAGCAGCCCACGGTATACCCCATGACTGAGGTAGGTCGATAGGATTTTGGTCTCTGTAGTTAAGTCTTTGGCCCGTAGTTCACTGATCGCCACTTCTGCTGATACGGCGCCACCGACGATGTAGTCGAAGTGTTGATCGGATGCCAGCAGTTGCTGGATCAAGTTACGTTGCAGCTCTTTGCTATGATCAGCCCACAACGTCGTGACAATATGGATATCGCTACTTTCAGTGGCATCATAAAAGCCTTGTACTACGGGCTTGGTGCCACCACGTTTCTGTGGGCCAGGAAGTAGGGCAACATTGACCATACCACTGCCACTGGGATGGCGGTTAGCTAAAAACTCACCGGTACGGTAGCCCATTTGATACCAATCCACTCCCACACGGGCGATAACGTTGTCACTGCTGTTTTGTTTGCTGGTATCGAGGTAGTTGATGGTGGCAAAAACCGGAATGTCATCAGTTAACTGGGTTAGCCTATTATCATAGGCTAGGCTATCAACAGTGCCCAAAATGATGGCGTCAGCTTGCCATTCTCGGCAGTCAGTAAGTTGGCTCTGTTGCTTTTCGAGGTTCGGATAACCACCTGCTTCGAGCACTTTAAGCTCAACACCCAGCTTTTTGGCATGCTCTACCATGCCATAATTCACGGACAACCAATAGGAATCCTTTAGGTGCGGGTATACGGCACAGAGCTTCCAAGGTTTGCGGGCTTTCTCTAACGGTTGGTATTGGATGTGTTTAGCTTGTTTGTCTGTCTCAAAAGAAGGGGGGTAGGCGATAACCTCCGCGGCATAGGCGGTTTGGCTGATACAGGCAATTGCCAGCAATGTCATCGCTATGGTCTTGATCATGTTGTAACCGTCAGGAAATAGGGCTATTTGGGTATATTTAGCTGGTATAATAGCATTTTTACTGTTTCCTGTTAGGTGTGCCTGCCTGTTCCCCATGTTGTGATGGTGGATTGAGCTGCAGACCTACTTATCTCTGCCACGGTTTATTTCTATGACCCTTACTCCCAGTAGCATTGGCCAGAAACTGCTGATTGCTTTTTCCATGATGGCTGGCTTGATGATTATTGCAGTGGTGATTGGTGTTGCCGGTTTTTCCCTGGTGGCTAAAACCGAGCGGACGGTGATCAATACTGCCGTTCCGGCCTTGGTTGAAGCCCGTCAATTATCAGATCTTAGTACTCGTATTATCTTTAATGCTCAGGTATTGGCGAAGTCGAAAGATGAAAAAGAGCGGGAGCAGCAGGGGAAGTCGTTGACCCTTCATATTCGCGCACTCAACAACAGCCTAAACTCCCTTGATCAATATGCGTTCGAGCCAGAGTTGATGACACAGCTAGAAACGGATGTGAAGAACATTGTCAATAACTTGGCCATGCTGGGGATGTTGGTCGGTAGAAAGCTGGAGCTAACTGATCAAGTGCGGACACTTAATGACACCATGACGGTGGCAACCAAACAGATCGATGAACTGTCCCAGTCACAAGTGTCCAATGCCAATACCATTGCCGTTGCGAATGTTTCCCGCATCTATGACTTGGTTGAAAGAGGTAACAAAGAGGCGGTGTTTAATGCCCTTGATAGCTTGGTTGAGGTGGATATGGATCTCAGTGAGCGCCTCTTTGAACTGCGTTTTCTGTCACTGCAGGTTATCAATATGCTTGATGACAGCGAGCAAGTAAGCACCATCAATGATCTGAACAAACTAAAGCAACGTTTTGAGTATGCGGTAAGTGTTATCCAGCAGCGGGTGAAATCGGTCGAAGACCCAAGCCGTTCTGAACAATTATTGGAGCAGGTAAAGGCGCTCAATAATGATGGTGAGTTCTTCGTGGCTATGGAAGCGTTAATCCATGCTCATCAGGATGTCGAGAGGATGGAGCAGCAAAACGTGGTGCTGTTCCAGCAGTTGAACCAAACGGTAGATGGTATTATCCAGGCGGCCAATGTCGGTACACAGAAGGCGGTGACTCAAGTTGACGAGACACTGACCATCGCAAGAAATAGTCTGATTGCTATTTCTGCTTTGGGGTTGGTGGCACTGGTGCTGATCATGTGGCGCTACGTGTATGCACGGGTGATCCGTCGAATCAATGATTACAGCAAGGCTCTGATGGCACTGGCACGGGGCGATTTGGAAATTCGTTTGACCATGCAAGGTGATGATGAGTTGGCGCTAATGGGACGCGCTATTATGGTTGCCCGCGATACCGCCTACGAACGACACCGGTTGGCACAGGTAGAATCTAAAATCCGCTATGAGCTGCAACAGCATAAAAACAGTCTTGAGCAATTAGTCGCAGAACGCACTAGCCAGTTGGAAAAAGCCAACGAGAAGCTTAACCAAGAGGTGTATAACCATGCTAAAGCCCGTTCTGAAGCGGAACAAGCCAACCGGGCGAAATCAGCATTCTTAGCCACGATGAGCCACGAGATCCGCACCCCGATGAATGGCGTGCTTGGAACGGCATCCCTGCTGGCTGATACTGGGTTGGATGATAAGCAGGCGGAATATTTGAAGGTGATTAACCGGAGCGGTGAAACCCTTCTCGATATCCTTAATGATGTACTGGATTATTCGAAAATCGAAGCGGGTCACTTGGATATCAGGCCTGCGAATTTCTCACTCCATACCTTGGTCAAGGATGTTTACAGCCTGTTTGCCGGACGAGCACAGGGTAAAAATATTCGATTACTGACAGAGATTGATGACAACGTCGCAGAATATTGGGTGGGGGATGCAACCCGTATTCGCCAAATTTTGGCAAACCTAGTGGGTAATGCCATCAAGTTTACCGAAGATGGCCAAGTAACAGTGCTGGTTTCGGCCTCTGCACACAACCTATCACGCCTGCATATTGAAGTGGAAGATACAGGTATGGGGATTCCACATAATGAACAGCAAGTGATATTTGATGCCTTCCAGCAGTCCAGCGAAGGCCGTCAGGCCGTTGGTGGGACAGGGCTAGGATTGGCCATCAGTAAGCGTATTGTTGAAGCCATGGGTGGAGAAATTGGTCTTAGTTCTGCACCGGGTGAGGGGAGCTGTTTTTGGTTTACCTTAACGCTTGAGCCCGGGGAGCAAACAGAGAGCCAGAGGTTGAATATGGGGTCAA
Organism: Photobacterium pectinilyticum; assembly: GCF_024357955.1. Classification (GTDB taxonomy): domain Bacteria; phylum Pseudomonadota; class Gammaproteobacteria; order Enterobacterales; family Vibrionaceae; genus Photobacterium; species Photobacterium pectinilyticum. Next base: position 78,007 of record NZ_JANEYT010000013.1, on the reverse strand, counting down.
GCTTACCTGCGGCGAAGGTACTGCTGGTGGAAGATAACCCCGTCAACAGTTTGGTTGCCGAAGGCTTCTTGCGACGTTTGGGTCATCAAACATTGGTCGCGGAAAATGGTCACCAAGCAAAAGAGCTCTATGCTGAAAATGACTTTGATATTGTGTTATTGGATATCAACCTACCGGATACCGATGGGGTTACTCTTCTGGGAGATCTCAAGCAGCTGAAAGCAGCAAGTGATCGCGAAGGGGAGGGAAACAACACCCCGTTTGTCGCTTTTTCTGCCCATGTCTTCAATGAAGAAGTTGAACAATATTTGGCGGCGGGCTTTGCCGGATTCTTGCCAAAACCGCTGGTAGAGCACCAACTGGTCGATGTCCTGAAAAGTATTCTTGGTAGCGCAGAGAGAGTAGGAACCGCTGAAGTAGAGAATATTCAGGCAAGTGTTTCTCATCAAGAAGAGCAGAGCGAAAAGGTAATAATTAGTATGGATGAGCAAATGCCGATATTGGATGAGTCTGTATTGGGAAGCGATCTTCAAGTCCTGGGCCAGGCAATGGTCGAGAAAATGATATCCCTGTTTGCAGAGTCGTCGAAAGAGACAATGGCGAAATTGCTTCCTGCGATGGAGAGCGGCGATCTGACTTCTGTATCCAGCTTATCCCACAACCTCAAAGGCGCGGCAGGCACCATGGGGCTGCGCCAGTTACATCAGATTTGCTTGGAGGTAGAGAAGTTAGCGAAGGAAGGTATTGTCGAGAAGGAGGCAGCCAAAGCGTTGGAGTCTATTCATCAGGAATCAATCAGAGTGCTGGCTGTGACTTTTGCTTCTGAGCAAAAGTAACGTTTGTCCCGTCCTGAGATAACCGATAGAAAAAAGGCTGCGATTTCGCAGCCTTTTTATTATTTTTCGCTGTAGAACGCTGATTTTGGTGCGTTGGGGATGTCACCGGTTTCGGTCGGGTTGCTAGGATCCCCGCTCCATTCAAACCAGCCACCATCATAGACACTGATGTCTTTCCACCCCATCACATGGGCGTAGAAAAAGACTTCTGACGCCCGCCAGCCTGTTCCGCAATAGAACGAGACGGTCTGCGATGCGTTGATCCCCCAATCCTTCCAGAACTGGGTCATGATACTTGGGCTCATCATGGTGTCATCTGGGTTGCGGAAGTCTTCCAGATGATAAGCATCCGAACCACCGTGGCCCCACTTAGAGCCTTTGATCCGGCCTTTGGGTTCGATGTAGCGGTAACCGCTGGTCTCACCGGTGTATTCCGCCCAACTTCGGATACTAACCAAAGATTGGTGCTGAGGATCAGCCAGAATGTCTCTGGCTTGCGGGACATCGACAATATATTGCGGGTTGGCCGGAATCGATCGGCCGAATTCTACCGGCTCGGCGCGGTTGCGTAGCGGTTGGGTCGATAGCCCTGCATTGACCCAAGACTGCCAGCCGCCATTGAGCAGGCGAACATCATCGACACCGGCGTACATCAACAAACTTGCGACGCGGGCTGCAGCGGTATTGTCGCGGCCATACAGGATCACTGTCGTATCGTGGGAAACCCCCAGCTCTCTGATAACGGCTTCCAGCTTTTTATCATCAACGCGGTTCCACCAAGGCTCAGACTCTATGGTGTTGGTATTGAGGTAAAGGGCTGAGGGAATATGGGCTGCTAGGTATTTCGTTGGCGGTCCCCATGCCACTTCGACGATTTTAAAGCCTTTGACTGGCGGGTGGATCACCTCCTCGTCATTAATCAGCTGATTAAGCCATTGCGCAGGTACGAGCTGCTGGTAGTTTTCTAGCGCAGTCAATTGCCTTGAATAGTTGGCAATGGATTGGTCGATTGACTTAATGTTTTTGCTGCCTAGGGCTTCAAGCTGAGACTGTAAAATGTCGGCTTTCTCAGGCTGACAGTAGAGGTATGTTGGCTTGGTAAGGTCAATGCCACGGTTTTCTAACTCGGCACGGACAACCTGAGGGCGGAGCGTTGATAGCCAGTCGGCATCGAAATTGATAGCGCCGGGGAAGTGGCCACCACGTGTTTGGTTGGCTTCAGGCCAGCCGTTATAGTGATTACTCGACCGACAATCGATGACTTGGAAGTCTTGGTTATTATCGGCGGCTAACTGGTCAAAAGTTGCCGCCATGAGTTGGGGACTGATAATTGTGGCGGTGAAAAGTAGTGTCCACTTCATGAATTTCATATGAAATACCCGGCGTAAACAACAAAGCCAGCATTATATAATGCTGGCTAGGTATTTTATTGATATAAGTAACGTTTCAGCTGCTTAATTGGCTGGTGCTGCCGTATTTCTCGAGCGGCTCACATTATTACCATTAGGTTTACGGCTACGTTGGCCCGGCTTTTGGCCGCGTGGCTTTGCATCGCTGCTACGTGTATTTTTGCCATTGCCATTGCCATTGCCATTGCCATTGCCATTGCCATTGCCATTGCCATTGCCATTGCCATTGCCATTGCCGCTGTCCTGACGTTTGCGCTGTGAGCCATTAGCATTGCGCGGCTTTCTGTCGCCTTGTGCTGACTGGCTACCTTTACGTGGGCCAGATGGACGTTTTGGCTTGCTGCGGCTGTCAGTGCGCTTTTCAGAATTGTTTTCTGATGACTCATCCACCTTTTTCGGTTTCTTAGGCTTTTTCGCTTTAAGCGGCTTGATTGCTAGTGATTTAGGCAGTGCAGCTGTTGGCTTGAAGCCCACCACATCTTTACGCTCAAGGTGTTTTTGAATCAGTTGCTCTATGGCATTCAGTTCTTTGACTTCTTCTGAACATACTAGAGAAACAGCATGACCGTTAGCACCAGCGCGGCCTGTACGGCCAATACGGTGAACATAATCCTCTGCAATATTCGGCAGGTCAAAATTCACAACTTGCGGTAACTGATCGATATCAATACCACGCGCGGCTATGTCCGTTGCAACCAAAATGCGAACTTCACCAGTTTTGAAATGTGCCAATGCTTTGGTACGTGCCCCTTGGCTCTTGTTGCCGTGAATCGCCGCTGCTGTGATATCACGCTCTTCAAGGTATTTTGCCAATCGGTTAGCACCATGCTTGGTACGAGTGAAGACAAGCGCCTGTTGCCACTTTTTCTCTTGGATAAGCTTGGTCAGTAGGGCGGGTTTTTTCTTTTTATCCGTTGGATAAATCCATTGCTCTACGGTTGTTGCCGTGCTGTTGCGCGGGGTCACCGAAATCTCAACCGGGTTGTTGGTCAGATCACGAGCCAATTCACGAATTTCTTCAGAGAAGGTGGCAGAGAACAGTAAGTTCTGGCGTTTAGCAGGTAGCTTCGCCAGAATTTTTTTGATGTCACGGATAAAGCCCATATCCAGCATACGGTCGGCTTCGTCCAGTACCAGAACTTCAAGTTGGTTGAACTTAACGGCGTTCTGACCCATAAGATCCAGCAAGCGGCCAGGAGTCGCAACCAATACGTCAGCGCCTTGGCGCATGCGCATCATCTGAGGATTAATTTTCACACCACCGAAAACAACGGCAGAGCTCAGTGGTAGATGCTTCGAGTAAGTCGCTACATTTTCGCCCACCTGAGCGGCAAGCTCGCGGGTTGGGGTCAGTACCAGTGCGCGCACTTGGTTTGCACGTACTACAGGGCCTTTAGACAAAAGCTCGAGAATTGGCAGGGTGAAACCTGCAGTTTTACCTGTTCCTGTCTGTGCAGCAGCCATGACGTCACGGCCTTCCAATACCGCAGGGATAGCCTGAGCTTGGATAGGAGACGGGGTTTCATAGCCTTGGTTGGCAACAGCTTCAAGGATTGGGGTACAAAGGCCCAAAGAGGCAAAACTCATAGATAATTCTCATTCGGAAGAAAAGTTTGATCTGCCTCACATAGGCAGCAAGCCGGCTAGCTTACAGCAGGATCGAGAAAAGTCCTAATTCTATGCGTTTGAAGTTTGCGGCAATAGTCTCAATATGTTGCTGCCTTAATACAGTATCGTCATGTTGCCGATACAGTTTGTGTGCTGTCAGTTCTCAATGGGCGCAATAAGAAGCTCAAACCGTTCGTTGCCACGCAGGGATTCAAAATCTTTTTCTTCGGCGGCTAATTCTCGCAACGACGCACTGTCAGTCACGGCTTTCTCCAAATCATCCATTGCTAATTCTTCTGAGCCGAGGCAGGCGTATGCACATGCGCGTTGGTAGAGGGCGTGGGCATTATGAGGATCAAGTTCCAGTACTCGGTTACATAGGCTAAGCCCCCAATGAAACTCGCGGATTTCGATGATGGCATCAGCTTTATAGATCAAGGCTTCCAAGTCACCAGGGCGAATCTTTAATATATCGTCATACACTTCGATTTTTTGCTCAGGGGTCTGTAGCCCCTGCGAGCGTAGCCACAGATTGTGGATCTCATTGATGGTTTCAATCTCTTTGTTGTTTTGCGCAATGATTCGAGTTTTGCGTTTGAGATCTTGTTCGAGGCGCTGGAATTTCTTTTCGTATTGTTGGGCGATAGATTGAAGCTGTTGGTCTGCAGCCTTCTTGGTGTTGTCACGAAGTTCACGTAGTGATTGCCAGCCAACGAAAGCAAACAGCGAAGCGGCACCGGCGATGAGATAGAAGAAGTAGGTAACGGTGACGTTGGCATAATTCATTGATTTATCGGCAACGGCCAGTTCTCGGTCGGTGATCTCAATGACCATGCGGCGCTCGAGATCTTGCTGATCAGTACGAAGGGATTTCAGTTCATCAAGGACATACCTTTCCATTAAGGGGCGTTCCAGTATTTTATCTTCTGCTTGTTGCATCTCGGCATTGGCAGAGGCCGATAGAGCAAAGGCGACGAATAAGAGGAGATAACGTAAGAACATAGGAACTTCCTTGAACAAAAAATACTATTAAGGAATAGTAGTCTAAAGGAATGTGATTTTGATGGGAAATGGATGTAAGAGAATAGCGCTGACGGCCTGAGTATGTTGATTGCTTACTAACAACGAGGCACAGGAAGAAATTGGTTGGCGGCCAAAACCTTGGTTACCACCAGCGCTGGAGAGACGTCGAATTAGGATTGCTTTGGCAGTTAAATTATTCTACCAAACCACCTTCTTGTTGTACTGAGGCCAACATGGCTTTGCGCTTCAGCTCTTTGTCGGCTTCTTGCTGGCAATGCACGTTGTTGGCTTCTTCGAAGCTGGTTTCTGTATTGTTTGAAAAAACATAATCTTTATTAAAAGTCAGCATGACGTTTTACCCTCAAGTCATCATGTTGTTTACGGCTTACATCCTGTCTCTATTTGGTTAAAAAACCATCATCCCTGATTAATTATTTTGGGGAGGAGGAAAAAGGCGTAGTTCACACTTTTTTCATCCTCGTAGGCGTAGAACGACCTAAAGGTCGCTATTCTATACCTAAAAGTCTAAGTGCGCTTCTGGCTGAGTCGAAGGCAAAATTAATCGGAACAATGTCATCGCGCTTGACCCAGCGTATTGCAGCAACATCATCATTTGCTTGCATTGTGGGTTTATTCTCAAGTGTTATGTGATAGAAGGCATCGCAGGTTTTGTATTCGATGTCTCGGTAAACATAAGTATTAGGTGCCGAACCAATGTAGTGAACCTCGCTAGGTTGAAAGCCGAGCTCTTCTTGCAGCTCCCGGTACAATGCTTGCTCCAAAGATTCATCATAATCAACAAAGCCGCCGGGAAAATCGAGCATACCTTTGCAAGGCTCGCGGCCTCGTTCTGCCACTAATATTTCGTCCTCAAAGCAGATAACGGCCAGTATTGCTGATGCGGTATTGTGAAAATAGATAAATTGGCAGTGTTCACAGCGAAAAGCTTTGTCGTCAGTGCGTGCTAGTGAAGCTTGTCCGCAAGAAGGACAGTACATGTGGCTTCCTTTAGAAAAGTTAGCTGAAAAGACAAGCGGCGAGAATAACGTAGCTAACCCGTGAATGCCAAGCCGGAATAGGTTAAAATTCAGTAAGAACGTCAGCGTGAGCTGAATAATTGAAGTCACCACTGGTTGAAAAAATGTCTGAAGAACACGAAGAATATGAAGTTGAAGCCCTTGGCGTTGAGGTGAGTGCTCAGCCTATTGAGCTTTATAAGGTGTTGAAAATTGCCAATGCAGTAAGTGGTGGCGGTGAAGCAAAATTTGCTATTTCCGAAGGCTATGTGGCTGTTAACGGTGAGTTGGAGCAGCGTAAGCGCCGCAAGGTATACGATGGTGACGTGGTTGAATTCAATAACGAGTTTTATTTGGTTCTTTGCGATCAGCCTGTGACCGAAGTGGCCGAAAGGCCGAAGAAGGAAACTGAACCTAAGGCAGCCTCACACGCTAAGCCAGGCTCAAAAGCGACAAAAAGCAAAGAGCAGGGCACTAAAGCTAAAGGTTCTCGCAACCAAGCAGCGAAGGCTAATAAAGGCCGTAGAGGTAATGTGGCAAAAGAGACTAAAGCCAAAGGGCCCGCGGATAAAGCGACGGGCCGTAAGCCAATCAGCTTTTAAGTCCCAGCGAGAACGATGTCAACTAATACGAAAAGGGCCGCATTTGTTGCGGCCCTTTTTAGTCATCAGAAAGCTGGATGGTTGTTATGCCGGGCGGTGGTTACTGAGCCCGAATTTCTTGATTTTACGGTATAAGGTCGCAATACCGATCCCTAGTTCATCTGCCACCATCTTGCGGTTGCCCAGTCGGAATATCGCCTCTTCGATACGTATCTTTTCCATCTCTTCCAAACTCATTGAGCAATCGTCACTCAAGACTTCCTGTGTGATGGCGCACTCAGGTGTTTGTTCAAAGTAAGGAGGAAGTAAATCGACGTCGATCTGGTCGCCTTCAGGTACAACATTGACAAGATACTCCACTAAGTTGCTTAGTTCTCGCACGTTACCCGGCCAGTGGTAGGCATTGAGACGACACATGGCCTCGGCACTGATCCCCGGATACGTCACACCGATTTTTTGGGTGTGGTGCTCAAGGAAGTAATTAATCAATAGCGCAATATCCCCTTCACGCTCCTTGAGTGGTGGTAAATTAATGGGGATCACGTTTAGGCGGTAGTAGAGATCCTCACGGAATTTATTGGTCGCAATCATTTCCTGAAAATTCCGGTTGGTGGCCGAAATAATACGGATGTCCACCGGCACGGCTTTGTTTGAGCCGATTGGCATCACTTCTCGTTCTTCCAGTACCCGCAACAGTTTGGCCTGCAGGGTCATCGACATATCACCAATTTCATCAAGGAACAGAGTCCCCTTGTTGGCAGCTTGGATCAGACCGGTTTTACCTTTGCTCGAAGCACCCGTAAAGGCCCCTTTTACATAACCAAACAGTTCGCTTTCCAATAGTTGGTCGGGGATGGCTGCACAGTTGATGGCAATGAACGGGGATGGGCTGCGATCGCTGAGGTTATGCACCGCATTGGCGATCACTTCCTTACCGGTACCGCTTTCACCGTTGATCAATACGCTTGAAGGACTGTTGGCAATCCGGGTAAGCAACTTTTTCAATTGGCGCATCTTGGTACACTCACCAATGACCGTGGCGAATTGTGGTTCGTGATCGGGGATCATCAATGTGCTATTTGGCTGGTGGTAAGCCATGAGGAAAAGTTGATGGCCGTGGGTGTTGTAAAACTGCCCAACCAATAACTCCTGCCGACCTCCCAGTGAAATAATATGCTGCTGATGACCTTTCATTTCATTGTTATGAAGAGAAAGCGGTTGAATATTTATTTCAAGGCTATGCAACACTTCTTTTGTAATATTTAAGTTGGTCAGTGCATGCTGATTACCGTATTTAACTCGGTTGTTTTCATCGAGAATTAATACGCCCTGGTCCATGTTTTCAATAAGATTGGTAAACACTTCATCGAGACCTTCACTATTATTATTTTTCTCGACAACCTTAGACACCACTATTTGAGCAATATGTTTGATGTAATCGGAGAAAAGCTGAACATTATCTTTGATTCGTTCGCGAGATTCTTCGGTAAATGCCACCAAGCTGATCACACCCAAACAACGATCTTCAATCATGATTGGTACACCCAAAAAGGCCATTTCACGACATCCGTTTTTGTTGGTACAGCCTTCACATAGAGGGTCGGTACGTGACTTGACGACAACTTTTTCCTCATGTGTTTCAAGAATATATCTGAATATCCTTGAGCTGGTATTTTGCTTTTTTCCAAAAAACTTACTATACGGACCAGTGCCTGCAATTCGTACCAAATCGGCATCTACCACTTCGGCATCGATTTTCAACACCGCCGACAGCATCTGCGTGAAACGGAGGATCGTTGGTTGTAATTGCATTAATTCTGATGGTCTTGGTGTGTTAAGCATATTGACTGGCTTATTTCTTTAATGACCGAGCTAACATAAAGAAAAACCTTATCATGCTGTTTGATATGTATCAGGGTTTTTCAAATGAACATTTTGAAAAGAAATATTTTGCAAGCAATGTCACACGGGAATATCAATATGATAATCCCCCTTTTTTATCACTATCATTTTGGTCTAAAGGTATGATACCTCGGTGATAGCGTACTTATAACAACGTGTCTTATCATGGCTTAAAAAAAATAACATGAAGAGTTAAACCCTTTATGAATGCGGTCTGTAGACGAGAGATGATAATTTATTTACCGTAAAACGTTTTTTGGCACAGTTATTGATTGTTAGTTCATTAAGTACGAAATCAACTCATTTTGTTAACCCTTAATTTAAGCCTGAAGATTAATAGACATTATACCTTTTTCTTGCAATCTCAATGTTTTAAATAAAAAACCAAAGAATGACTGCTGATTGAGCAATGCTAGCTAAAGGCTGTCATAACCCATTAAGTCGCTGGCTAGTGATGTAATGTGCTGCCAGGGAAGAATAACAATTGAAACCGGGATGAAAATCATGAAGAGCATCAACGAACTGATCAAGGAAATTAACGAGCTAAAATCTGAACTACACGACAAAGATTTCTTGTTGACGTGGGAGCAAACCCCGGAAGAGCTTGAACGTGTATTGAAAACGGCCCAAGCTCTAAAAGCGATGCGTCAGGAAAATATTGCCACTAACGTGTTTAATAATGGCCTCGGAATTTCCCTGTTCCGCGATAACTCAACACGTACCCGTTTCTCATATGCTTCAGCTATCAACATGCTAGGCCTTGCTCAGCAGGATTTGGATGAGGGCAAATCTCAAATCGCTCACGGCGAAACGGTCCGTGAAACGGCCAACATGATCTCTTTCTGTGCTGATGCTATCGGGATCCGTGATGACATGTACTTAGGTGCGGGTAATGCCTACATGCGTGAAGTCGGTGCAGCACTGGATGACGGTGTGAAGGAAGGTGTGCTACCTCATCGTCCTGCCTTGGTTAACCTACAGTGTGATATCGACCACCCAACCCAGTCTATGGCTGACCTGGCATGGCTGGAAGAACACTTCGGTGGCTTGGATAAGCTGAAAGGCAAGAAAATTGCCATGACTTGGGCTTACTCGCCAAGCTACGGTAAACCACTGTCAGTGCCTCAGGGCATCATCGGTCTGATGACCCGTTTTGGTATGGATGTGACACTGGCTCACCCTGAAGGCTATGACCTGATCCCTGAAGTGGTTGAAGAAGCGCGTAAGAATGCTGAAGCCTCTGGCGGTAGTTTTACTCAAGTTGCCAGCATGGAAGAAGCATTCGAAGGTGCCGACATCGTGTATCCAAAATCTTGGGCGCCTTACCAGGTCATGGGCCGTCGAACCGAACTGCTACGTGCTAACGATCATGACGGCCTGAAAGTGCTAGAGCAAGAATGTCTGGCACAGAATGCCAATCACAAAGATTGGCACTGCACCGAAGAAATGATGAAGCTGACCAAAGCAGGCGAAGCGTTATACATGCACTGCTTACCAGCTGATATCACGGGCGTGTCTTGTGAGGAAGGCGAAGTGGAAGAGTCGGTATTTGAGAAATACCGTATTGCGACATACAAGGAAGCCAGCTGGAAGCCATATGTGATTGCGGCAATGATCTTGAACCGTAAATACCAGGAGCCAGGACTTATTCTGCAAGAGCTGCTGGACGATGCGAAGAAGCGTGTTAAATAACGTTGTCGCGTTACTCACTTTCACCTGCCATGACGATACTTTTTGGTGTTAGCAGGGCAGGGTGAACCTAGTCGATCTATCTGTATCTTTATGCTTGGGTCATACTAGCCCACTAGCGGGGGGAACTGCCCTTGGGATATTTGTTACCCCCCGCATTTTTCTTTCTCTTATTTTTACGAGGTCTGGTCGTGTCTACTTTCACTCTAAAAATGGAGATCGCCGATAACCGCCACTATAACGGTCAGCTTTCTCCATTATTTACTGCCGCCGAGGCTGAAAAAGCCCGTGCCTTCCACCAAGCTGTGGAGGGTTACCAACCGACACCATTACATTCACTCGACTGTCTGGCCAAAGCAATCGGTGTTGGAAAAATCCTAGTCAAAGATGAAGCCTACCGCTTCAATTTGAATGCTTTCAAAATGCTGGGGGGCGCGTATGCGATTGCCCGCCTGCTGTGTGATGAGTTCAATCTCGATATCAATGCCTTTGATTTCGACAAGCTGAAAAACGACATCACAGAAAAAATGACGTTCGCAACTGCAACCGATGGTAACCATGGTCGTGGTGTTGCGTGGGCTGCTGATAAGCTCGGTCAGAATGCCGTGGTGTACATGCCAAAAGGCGCGGCTGATGAGCGTGTGAAGAATATTCGTGCCTTGGGTGCCGAATGTATTGTCACCGATATGAACTATGACGATACCGTGCGCCTTGCCATTAAAACCGCTGATGAAAACGGTTGGAAAGTGGTGCAAGACACAGCATGGGAAGGGTATACCGAAATTCCTACCTGGATCATGCAGGGCTACACCACCATGGCGGCAGAAGCCGTTGATCAAATGAAAGCCATGGCTGTTGAACGTCCGACTCACGTTTTCCTTCAAGCTGGCGTTGGTGCGATGGCCGGCGGCGTGCTTGGCTATCTGTGTGACCAGTACGGACCTGATCAATTGCACTCTGTCGTCGTTGAACCTGATCAGGCTGACTGTATCTACCGTTCTGGCATTAGCGAAAAAGGCGAAATGATCAATGTCGATGGCGATCTTGCCACCATCATGGTCGGCTTGGCCTGCGGTGAGCCAAACCCTATTGGCTGGCCAGTGCTTCGCGATTGCTCTACCCAGTTTGTTTCCTGCCAAGACAGTGTTGCGGCTCTCGGTATGCGTGTGCTGGGCAACCCGCAAGGCAGTGACCCAAGGGTTGTTTCTGGTGAATCCGGTGCCGTTGGTGCAGGTTTGCTTGCCGCGGTGCACTTCCATCCAGAGAAAGAAAAACTGATGGAAAAACTGGGTCTGAACAAACACTCAGTGGTATTGCTGATTAGCACCGAAGGGGATACTGACCCAGTCCATTACCGTGAAGTAGTGTGGGGCGGTAAACACCAAACCATTTAAGTATTTAGTTTTGCTAGTTAGCACAATGTGTGTTTTGAGAGTGCTTGCCCTTGTCCTAACTAGCGTTACTACATGCCAAAAATAATTAGCTCAAAACCAAAAATTTTAAATTTTGCGCCGTGTTAGCGTCATCAATAAGGCAGGGTGCCGTGAAAATCGATCATACCGGGTGTGATGACCACCGCTCGGTTCAAGGAGAATTATAATGAACATCCCATTCGCCCAAGTACTGGATAAAGCCCAAGAATACAAAGCGGATATGACCCGCTTCCTACGTGACATGATTGCTATTCCGAGTGAAAGTTGTGACGAAGAAAAAGTAGTACTGCGCATTAAAGAAGAAATGGAAAAAGTCGGTTTTGACAAAGTAGAAATCGACCCAATGGGCAACGTACTGGGTTGGATTGGTCACGGTCCTCATCTTATTGCGATGGATGCACACATAGATACCGTGGGTGTCGGTAACATGGATAACTGGGACTTTGACCCATACGAAGGTATGGAAGATGACGAAGTGATCGGTGGTCGTGGTGCGTCGGACCAAGAAGGCGGTATGGCGTCTATGGTTTACGCCGGTAAGATAATTAAAGATCTTGGTCTGGAAGATGAGTACACCTTGCTTGTTACCGGTACAGTACAAGAAGAAGACTGTGACGGCCTTTGCTGGCAGTACATTATTCAAGAAAGCAATATCCGTCCTGAGTTCGTGGTATCCACTGAGCCAACAGATTGCCAGATTTACCGTGGTCAGCGTGGCCGTATGGAAATCCGTGTTGAGGTTGCAGGTGTGAGCTGTCATGGCTCTGCGCCAGAGCGTGGTGACAACGCCATCTTCAAAATGGGCCATATGCTAAGCGATATCGAGACCCTGTCTGCCAATCTTGGTGATGACTCATTCCTAGGCAAAGGCACACTGACCGTTTCAGAAGTGTTCTTCACGTCGCCAAGCCGTTGTGCGGTAGCCGATAGCTGTGCTGTTTCCATTGACCGCCGTTTAACTTGGGGTGAAACATGGGAAGGCGCAATCAAGGAAATTGAAGAGCTAGAATCCGTTAAGAAGTTTGGCGGTAAAGTGACTATGTATGACTACGACCGCCCAGCCTACACTGGTTTGGTTTACCCAACTGAGTGTTACTTCCCTGCTTGGGTTATCGATGAAAAGCATGTCGCAACTAAAACATTAGAAGCCTCTTACGAACTTCTGTTCGACAAGAAACCAACCGTTGATAAGTGGACTTTCTCTACCAATGGCGTTTCTATCATGGGCCGCTACGGTATCCCTGTCATCGGCTTTGGCCCAGGTAAAGAGCCAGAAGCTCACGCGCCAAACGAGAAGACTTGGAAAGACCACCTAGTGACTTGTGCAGCGATGTACGCTGTTATCCCGCAGATGTATTTGAAAGAGTTAAAGAAGTAAGTATTGCAATGACAGGGCACTAATATAAGGCCCTGCTCATTCACCCTTTCCGTCCTGGGGGCGCCGACTGCTCTGCCTAACGTTGGCCACATATCCCCCCCAGGATGGATTTCTTGTTTATAGCTGTTTCTTTTGTCCATTAATTCGAGTTGAAGATCTTATACCAACCTAAATAAGTATTTGATCCGTTTTACTGGTTAAAATCGCTGCAATCTCTGCCTTGGTAACAACCATTTTTCCTGCGTAATACATAGATCAATTACTTATCCAGATTGGTATTAATGGGCAAAATAAATAGTTAGTGAAAATAAACCCCTCGAATGGGTTTGCAGCAAGGCAGAGAATAAATCGAAGGAATAGGAATATGTTTTCAGCGGCTTCGAAAAAATCATCAGAATCTCAAGCGGCCACCTTGAATCAGCCCCGCCCGGCGACCATGTTGATCCGACAAGGGATAGTCGTTGATCACCTACAAGCTCAAAAAGCCGATATCCTCATTGTTGATGGCAAAATCGCCGACATTGCGCCTGAAATTCACATCATTCCCAAGCAGTGTGAAATTATCGAAGCTGCTGGCTTGTATGTGATGCCAGGGGGAATTGATGTCCACACCCATTTCAATATTGATGTTGGTATTGCCCGTAGCTGCGATGATTTTTATTCTGGCACCCGATCAGCCGCTTGTGGTGGTACCACGATGGTGGTCGATCATATGGGGTTTGGTCCTAAAGGGTGTAGTCTCCATCACCAGCTCAATGTCTACCAACAGTACGCCAAGGAAACAGCAGTCATTGATTACAGCTTCCATGGTGTGATTCAGCATGTAAATGACGACATCCTCGGTGAAATGGCATCGATGGTCGAAGAAGAGGGGATATCCAGCTTCAAGTTGTACCTAACCTATGGCTACAAGCTTGATGACGAAGAAGTGCTGAAGGCGTTGAGCCAGCTTAAACAAGTTGGTGCGTTGGCAACGGTCCACCCCGAAAACGATGCTGCGATTGCCATGCGACGTACACAGTTGCTTGAGCAGGGTAAAACAGAACCTAAATACCATGCAGTAAGCCGCCCGCTTGAATGTGAAGCTGAAGCCATTGCCAGAATGATCAACCTGGCCAAACTTGCCGGTGATGCACCTCTGTATATAGTTCACCTTTCTAATGGATTGGGATTGGATTACACCCGCCTTGCTCGTGACAATCACCAACCGGTATGGGTAGAAACCTGCCCACAATACCTGATGTTGGATGAGAGCTGTTACGAGCGCGAAGATGCGCTGAAGTATATTCTTAGTCCGCCATTACGCCCGGCCGTCGAACGCGAAAAGCTGTGGTTGGGGCTGGTGGATGGCAGTATTGATACCGTTGCGACCGATCACTGCTCGTTTACCTATCACGAACAGAAACAGCGTGGCAAAGACAACTTCAGTGCGTGCCCTAATGGTATGCCCGGTGTCGAGACTCGAATGCCGCTACTGTTTTCGGAAGGCGTAATGAAAAGCCGGATCAGTCCGAGCCGCTTTGTGGAGCTAACCAGTTATTTACCTGCCAAACTGTTTGGTCTCTATCCGCAGAAAGGGGCGCTACAGGCAGGATCGGATGCTGATTTGGTGCTTTTTGATCCAGAGCAGAATGTCACGATTACTCACGATTTATTGCACGACAACGCAGATTATACCCCGTTTGAAAATATCCCCACCCAAGGCTGGCCTGTGATGACCATTAGCTGTGGGGACGTTGTTGCGTGTAATGGCGAATTTATGGGGAAAGCCGGGAATGGCCGCTTTATTCGCCGAAAACCGTTCGATGCCAGTGCGCTATAAACCTAATTAGCTCAAGAGAAATAGCTCAAGAGAAGAGCCAGTTTTAGACAATAGCCGAACGAGGAGGGGTGATAGCCCCACAACAACGATAATTCAAGGAGTTACTATGAACACCCCAACCCAAAAGAGTACTGCCGTCGTCGCCTTAGGGGGAAATGCGCTGTTACGTCGTGGCGATGCACCAAGTTTTACTAACCAGCTTGCCAATATTAAGATCGCCGCCAAAGCGATTGCGGAAATTGCCAAGGAATACCAGGTGGCAATTGTCCATGGTAATGGTCCTCAGGTGGGCCTATTGGCACTACAAAATCTGGCTTATGATAAGGTGCAACCTTACCCGTTGGATGTACTGGGTGCTGAAAGTGAAGGCATGATAGGCTATATGTTAGCGCAAGAGCTGCAAAACTTAATGCCGGAAAAAGAAGTCACCAGCTTGCTGACCCGCATCGAAGTTGATCCAAACGATCCGAGTATGCTGGATCCAACCAAGTTCGTCGGCCCAGTATATAACGAAGAAGAAGCGGGTATCTTAGCTGAAGCGAATAACTGGACCATGAAACGTGATGGTGAGTTCGTTCGCCGTGTTGTTCCATCGCCTAAACCGCTGAATATTCTTGATAAGAAATCGATAGAAACCTTGTTGAATGCCGGTGAGATAGTCATTTGCTGCGGTGGCGGTGGGATCCCTGTGCGTAAAACAGATTTTGGTTTTACTGGGGTAGAAGGGGTGATCGACAAGGATTTGTCTGCCACTTTGTTAGCGAAACAGCTTAACGCCGACAAGCTGCTGATCCTGACTGATGCCGATGCCGTCTACCTTGATTGGGGCACTGAGAACCAGCGTGCGCTGCGAGCGGCAACCCCAACACAGTTGAGCGAATACCAATTCCCGGCAGGGTCAATGGGGCCGAAAGTCGAAGCGGCAGCAGACTTTGCTCTGTTTGGCGGCAAAGCCTATATTGGCGCCTTGGAAGAAGGGCTAGATGTCTTGGCTGAGAAGGCGGGAACCTGTGTGAGTGTGTAGGTATTATTGGGCAAAAAGCTAAAACTCTCCAGCACTCAGTACCAGAGAGTTTTACTGTAAACCTAGTTCAGCAATTAACTAACGTGATTAGTTAAGCTGGAGGTTATTTAACTTGGTTGGTCGATACCTGAGGTTTATCAACTTCCGTCAGTAATCCTTTAATCAGGCTTATACTGCCAAAGAGAAGAATAATCGTAAACGGCAATGCAGCAATAATGGTGATTGATTGCAGAGTTTGAACAGATTCAGTACCGCCAATCCACAACATAAGCATTGCAATAGAACCAGAGATAACAGCCCAAACCACTTTCTGTTTGACTGGTACATCTAACTTACCACCTGCGGTCATGCCATCAACAACGATAGAGCCTGAGTCTAACGTTGTCACAAAGAAAACGATAATCAATACTACAGCGATGATGGATAGGGCATTACCGAACGGGTATGCATCTAACATATAGAATAAGCTTAGAGAGACATCTGCAATGCCTTGATCAAGGCCTAATTGCCCCACCTTATCGATCACCTGCTGGATAGCAACGCCACCGAAGATTGACATCCAAGCCGTTGTTACCATCGTCGGGATCAGCAATACACAAAGAATAAATTCGCGAACGGTACGCCCTTTAGATATACGTGCTACGAACATACCAAAGAGAGGAGCATACGCTACCCACCATGCCCAATAGAACACCGTCCAACCGTGCAACCACGTTGTATCATCACGGCCAGAGGTTTGACTTAACGGAAGAATGTTTTTCACATAACCCGTCACAGCGGTAACCAAAGAATCCAACACTGTGGTGAAATTCAAAACAGCAATAAGGCCAAGGAATACAAATGCAATGACCATATTCAGATTACTAAGAAACTTAACGCCTCCATCCATGCCACGCATAACAGAAACAATCGCTAGGCCCATAATCAACACGATAATGGACTGCTGAAGGTAGAGGGTATTTTCCATGCCGAAAACATGGCTGATACCACTCGCCGCTTGTGCGCCCCCTAAACCAAGAGATGTCGCTAGGCCAAACAAGGTAACCAATACCGTTAATACATCAATCACGTCACCCGCTTTGCCCCAAACTCGATCACCCAACAATGGGTAGAACACAGAGCGCATTGAGAGTGGTAACCCTTTATTGTAAACAAAGTAGGCAAGGCTAAGTGCGGTCATGCCATAGATAGCCCACGCATGTAAGCCCCAGTGGAAGATTGTTGCACCTAATGCTAGTTCACGGCCCGCTTCTGTATAAGGTTCTGCATTCAGTGGTGTTCCAAACCAGTTGGTAAAGAACGCCGTTGGCTCTGCAACCCCCCAGAAAATGAGTCCAATACCCATACCTGCAGCAAATAACATCGCAATCCAAGATGTTTTTGAATAATCTGGAGTAGTGTGTTCACCACCTAAGCGAATTTTCCCTAAAGGTGAAAACGCTAAAATAATGGCAAAAACTAACAAGATGTTGGCTCCCCACATAAAGAGGAAATCAAAATTTGACAGCGCTGCACCCTTAATGGAATCAATAGCTGCTTTTGCATCTGCTGGCGGTAACGCGAGAAGGGTGACAATGAAGAGAATAGATAAGCCAAGTGAGGCTACGAAAACTGTGTTATGGACATCCATGCCCCATTTACTGATGTTATCTTGACCAACTTGATAATCAGTAGAATCAATACTGTATTTTTTTGATTTAAATCCCATAAATTATTATGTTCACATATCCGAATGAACGAATATAAGGACCAACTCCATATCCAATTACTACTTGATTGGCTAGCCACATCACATAAACAAATATGATAAAAAACACCGTTGTGGCGATTAATGGCTTTTTGCTCAATCCCAAGCGGCGTATTGTAACATAAAATAGCGCTCCCTGATTAGATATTAGCCAGTAGCTTTAGGGTTCCTCTATCGGCACAAGAGAAAAGGCTATGGAAAAGTGCGAAAACATGGTGATACGCTGCTAAATATTTATGTGTTCTATCCTCGCCTCATTTTTCTATGCTGAGCATCCGGGTAACTCAGGTGTTATCATGACCCATAGGATCAGAATTCAATCTTGGCGAAACAGACTCTTGAGTAACGTAATTTTTCATCGTGGCCGGCATATTTTATATTTTATATGGCATCGGCTTAAAACCAGTGGCTTGCAGATGCTGGCCAGCTTTCTCTTTGTGCGGTGCGCACTGCTTACTCTGTTTGTTCCTCTTGATATATGGATCAGTTCCAAGCTGATGGCGCTTCATGGCGTGAGTGCGATTGCTAATCAGGAGTTACTGGCTTTCTTTCTCTCCCCGGCTGGTTTCTTACTCAGTTTATGGTTTATTACTCAGCTGAGTTTTGCTTTTTTCGTCGAGCACTCAACCATTAGCATCTTGCTTGCCCAGCAAGATGTAGGTAAGCGGTCGATCATGGATACTTTTGGGCTGATCCTTCAACGCTGTTTTCGGGTGGCGAAAGTCGTGCTCGCACAATCGATAGGGATTAGTTTACTGCTTTCTACCTTGGTTTGGTGCGGGCGCTGGATCTTCGGGCTGATGCTTAATGATTGGGAT
Source organism: Photobacterium pectinilyticum (assembly GCF_024357955.1). Taxonomy (GTDB): domain Bacteria; phylum Pseudomonadota; class Gammaproteobacteria; order Enterobacterales; family Vibrionaceae; genus Photobacterium; species Photobacterium pectinilyticum. Next base: position 59,700 of record NZ_JANEYT010000013.1, on the reverse strand, counting down.
ATCAATTATTATCTCAGCCATCAAATGAGCTCATTGTGGCTTGCTGTTGGCTTACTGGTTTTACTCACTTTGCCGTGTGTTTTATTGGTTCTTCGCTACTGGGCAAGTTGGTGGCTTGCATTACCGTTGAGCCTTTTTCAAAACTGCTCCCAATGGAAACTGTTCAAACAATCTCAGCGCTTAAGCCAAGGGGTTTATCCGCATATTGTGGTGGGGCATATTGTTTGGCTATTGAGTCGGGCGGCCATCATTGCCATTATCGCGAAGAGTATTTTGTTTGTTCTTGAGCCAGTACTGCACTGGGCGACTTATGATCCTGAGCGATACCCTTGGTTAATGCTTGCTACAATCCTGCTGATTGGCGTCGGGTTTCTGCTTAGTTTTGTTGACCGATTTATTTACGCTAGTTGCCAATATTATGTGCTGCGCTTGCAAACCAAACGCCTTAAATTGGTCAACGAAGAAGATCGTTTTGCTGGGCTGATGCAAAGTACAGAGCGGCGCATTTTGCTTAGCTGTGTTATGGCACTGATCATTGTATTTGCAGCTTTTAATGGTTATTCAGATGTCCGCCATTTTGTTGGGCACCTACAAACAAATACATCGGGCTACGTCACCGCCCATCGCGGTGGTGGTTTTGAGCAACCTGAAAATAGTGAAGCGGGCATTCAGTATTCTATTTCATTAGGGATCCAAAGCACCGAAATTGATGTACAGATCACCAAAGATGGTCAAGTCGTGGTGTTTCATGACCGTGATTTAGGCCGTAAGCTGGGTGTGCCTTTGGTGGTTGAAGACGCAAATTATTCAGAAATTGTCGCCGCTTATCAGGAAAACAACCGCATACCGCCGCCCTTGCTAACGCGGTTATTAGATGACTATGCTGATGAAATCGAATTCAATATTGAATTAAAACGCTACAACCAACGCTTTGAACTTGCCAGTGCGATGGCTGAATTGCTGCCGAGCTATCAGCAAGCAATGATTGTATCGAGTCTGGATACAGAGTTACTGGCAAAGCTGATGAGCAAGATGGAGGCTACTCGCCCTGAACATCTTCGCTATGCGCTTATCTATGCAGCAAGTGTTGGTGAGTCAGAGCTTGAAAGAGACGTTGATATGTTGATGATAAGCGATCAATGGCTAAATGCATGGCGAATTATAGAAATCCAACAGAGAGAGCAAGAGGTATTGGTTTGGACTGTTAACAATTCCGCGGCCATGCAGCGGCTGTTTTTGCTCGGTGTGGATGGCATTATTACCGATGAACCTAAGCTTGCTTTGGATGCCAAGTTAGTCATTGAGGAAATGGATTTTTCCGAGCGCGCACTCCGCACCTTGCGTCATTGGTTGTTATTCTAAACAAATAAAACGCGAGACATGCATTGAGCATATAGATGAGGTTGATGGTTCGAACCACTTATAAACATTCTCCTGAGGTGGATAATGCTGTTATACCAATCTGGATAAGTAGTTGATCAAGTATTTACACTGGAAAAATCGTTGTTATCAAGGCAGATATTGCAGTAACTAGTGGCTCTAATTACAAAATATCTAATGCAGAGAACAGCGATTTTAACCAGCAAGACTGATCAAATATTTATGTAGGTTGGTATTAAGTGTAGTCTGTTCTAGTTTTACTTATCCTGAAGTACAGAGTGGCTTGAGCTGCAGTTCCTAGCAAATGCCGATCTGTTTGTCTTGGTTGGGTTCCGATCACCGACAACGTCTGCCTGCATGCAAAGACATTAGTTTTGGTGTTGGTGATTTTAACCCTTTTGCAGGGGGAATTTGACAGCGTAATTACATATTGAATAATTTATCAAACTCGCGCTTATCAAGGATATCTTCAATTTTTCTTCGTGTCATATTCGCGCTTTTATTCTGGTTTTCAACCGGTATGTTTTTCTTGTTGGATGATTTCTTCTGACTTTTTTTCATTTTGACCCCATCATTAAAAAGTGATTACTACGTGATTTTAAAGGTTCCCAGTTTGATGCCATGCTCTGACAAGATGTTTCCTTGGTTATCGGGCTCAGAGTATGAGAACTGGAGGTCATACAGGTTAGCGTCTATCTTTGGATAAATGTGACGGCGTAAGATATCGCTATTCAATTGGTGTATTTCTGTTGACCAATATTTTTTTTCGCTCTCTAAATAAAATTCTATTTTAAACATACTTTCTTTTGGTTATTTGTGATTTTTCATCACATGATTTTTTGTACCAGAATCTCTGGCGACTTGTTCTTCTAGACATCAGACTCCTAAGTCTTTCGTGTAATATGGTAATGACAAAAGGTGAAATATAGAAATGGTGTAATCTCCCCATCGCACTTAAATTTATTATGGAAAAACACAGCATTACCGACATTATCTTGTGATATTAAACCGCAGCTTTTAGCCTCATAAAACCATTTCAAAGTTACCGTTGTTTAAGTCGTTCATAGTCTTCATTAACGCAATTGGCAAGCATGAGATGCCACTAAAAAACAATAAATGAAGCAATCACAGGCGCTAAACGAAGGGCATCTAAAGATAACTGAGAGGTGGTTTGCAGTAGACTGTTCTTTAACAGCTTATTTACAAGAACTTCATACACTATACAGGTTGTTTGGATAATGAACAGCTTTATTTTAGGGGTGAGGCGACCATACTCAATATAAAAAAGGATCTCACTTAAAACAGTGAGATCCTTTCGAGGTTATAGGAAACCGATAGGGCGCTTATTCCTCAATCAATTTATGTGCTATCTGACTTTGGCGTTCTTGAGGTTTAAATTGATTAAACCTTGGCAAGAACTTGTCCCAGTCGATGACATGGCTGTTGATTTCAGGACCATCGATACAGGCGTGTTTACGGATCAGCTTGCCATTTTCCATGACAGGCACCATACACGCGCCACACATACCGGTAGCATCCACCATGATGGAGTTAAGGCTCGCAACACAGGGCACTTCATAGCCTAGGGTCTGATCACTCACCGCGCGCATCATCATAGGCGGACCTATGGTGATCACTTCTGCAATAGTTTGCTCGGCATTCGCGTCATTCGCTTCTCGATGTTGTATCAAGCGCTCTTCCAACGGATTGGTCACAAACCCTTCGATACCTAATGTTCCATCATTACTGGCGTAAACGACCTCCAGTTGTTCTGGGTAGGCCGCACGAAGGTTCTCCACCTTGTCACCTTCTGCAGTCCAGAAGCTATGGGTTTGGCTTCTGAAACCAGAGATAAGGGTGACCTTATTACCGATTTCCAGATGGGCACGCATTATTGGGTACACTGCTGGTAAGCCAACCCCGCCAGCGGTGAAAATCACACTCTGGTTGTCAGGGTGTTTCACCACATGGCTTGCTTGTCCCAAAGGACCGGCAATGGCCTCGAAACAGTCACCTTCTTGCATTTGGTTGATCAGCTTGGAGCTGGTACCCAGCCCCTGAATAACCAGTTCGATGGTTCCGGCTTCGGCATCCCAATCTGCGAGGGTTAACGGGATCAATTCACCTTTTTCATCCGCGAGTACCCGGACAAATTGTCCCGCTTTAGCCGACTGGGCGATCAGCGGTGAGGTGATGGTAAACTCGACAATTTCATCGGTCAATTGACGACGTTTGACGATTTTAGGTGCGGCTTGGCCAATGTCAGTATATCGACTGGCTTGTGCCACCAGACCCTCAACTTCTTTGGTGTTGAAATCAAGTTGCCCCATGATCTCTCTTGCCGCTGCCTGTCCGTCCCCGGCTGCTTTGATGGCGGTAGAACCACCACGGGTAGCATCACCGCCGCTATAGACACCGCTTAGTGATGTCTCTTGCGAGCCTTTGTTGAGCAGTAATGTGCCCCACTTGGAGGTGTTCAAGTCTGGGTTGGCGTCTTTTACGATTGGGTTCGAGCTGTTGCCCAAAGCCATAATGGCAAAATCAACCTTCATCAGCTCAAATTCACCGGTAGACTGTGGGCGTCTCCGGCCTGAGGCGTCAGGCTCACCGAGCGCCATCACATCAAGTTTGGCACTGGCCAGGGTATGGTTCTTATCGCCATTGAATTCGCAAGGTGAGCGTAGCTCTTTGAGCACAACTCCTTCTTCGAGCGCGTGGTGTTGCTCCTCGACACGAGCTGGCATTTCTTGCTGGGTACGGCGGTAGACAATGGTGACATTAGCACCCAATCGGCAGGCGGTTCGGGCGGCATCCATTGCGGTGTTACCACCACCGATGATCATCACTTCCTTACCGTCCATATCCGGCATTGGCGTTTCGTAGTCAGGTTCGTTTGCATGCATTAGGTTGACACGAGTCAGGAACTCATTGGCCGACATAATGTTCAGCAAATGCTCGCCGGGTACATTCATAAAGCGCGGTAAACCCGCCCCAGTACCGACGAAAATACGTGTAAAGCCTGCGCGTTTCAGATCTTCAAGCGTCGCTGTTTTACCGACTATGTAGTTGGCCACAAAGCGGCCGCCGAGCGCTTTAATTTTCTCGACCACATCATCAATCAATTGGTTAGGCAAACGGAATTCAGGGATCCCGTACCTCAGCACGCCGCCTAAGACATGGAATGCCTCGAACACCGTGACGGGGTAGCCCGCTTTGGCGAGCAGGTAGGCATTGATCAGCCCTGAAGGCCCTGAGCCGACAATGGCGACCGGTGGCTTGGTCGCGGCAACCCAAGGGTTGATGTCAGCCGGTTTGGGGGGCTCGCCGTTGGATAGCTCGCGCTCTCGCTGGGGGAGGAACCATTCTAACTGGCCAATTTCGATTGGTCGGTCATTATGGGTACACACCCCTTGACACTGTAGCTCTTGCGGACAGACCCGGCCGGTGACATTCGGCAGCGGGTTAGCGTCGCGAACCAGCTCGAATGCGGCTTTAAAGCGGCCTTCACCCATCAGGTTGAGCACCTGGGGAATGTGGATCTTGACCGGACACCCTCCGTCATTTTCTTCTGCTGGGTTACCGTTACGGTCGCACTGCGGAACGCCGATTTCACATGGACGATCTTCGCACTGCTTATCGCGGATCACTTCTAGCCATACGAATAATTCGACTTCGCGCAGGCTATAACCCAGTCCCATGTAGCCTAGGTAGCCTTGGCTTACCAAGTCAAAGTCTTTGTTGCGCTCTTCGGCAGGGCGCACGTATGGCGGTATGTTGTTGCTCCCGGGCCATCCGACGGAAAGCCCTTTGAACATAGGGTAGCGGCCAGATAGATGGGTATCCAATGCCTGAACAAAAGCACGCTTTTGTTTGAGTGGAATACGCCATAAATAGCGTTGTAACGCGACACTGAGTTCATTGTTAGCAAGCAATAGTTGCCACAGTTTCTCGGTAAACTCAGCAGAGAGTTTGCCTTGTTTCAGTGTCTCGCGGATGAGCTGCATACTCTCCTCGATCACCATCTGCTGGAAGCGCTGTGGGTTTTGCTCCATGCGCTTTAGCATCAGCTCCCGTTGGGATTGCGACACCCTAGATGGAGTCGACTCAGCTTTTGTCGACTCCGACTTAGTCACTAGTTCGCTCATAGCTACACCTCCACCGATGCAGGTGCGTTGAAGTGAATGATCTCGGCATCACACTCATCGGCAATGCGAGAGGCACGCTTCACTATCTCATCGCTGAGCTGAACGGTTTCCAGTGCGTTAGGGATCACCTGGCTGATGATCTTGGCTTCACCGTTATCAACAATCGTGGTCTTCTCGAACAACTCACCTAATTGCTGATAACAGGTCTTGCAGTCGGTACATTGACCCTTGTCATCCTCATTGATGACAACGAGCGGCAGGGCACCGTCAGCATGGCTGGATGCTTGTGGAGCCGTGGAACCTGACTCTATCTGGGTGACCGGAATAGCGTTGGTGACATTCGGTGACGCAGCCATAGCCAACTCAGCCAAACCATTGGCGATAGATTCGATGGTTTGCTCGTTGCTATCCATCGCGCTTTGGTAACGCTGTTTCCACTCATTGATTTGCCGTTGGTATTGTTGGTCAATGTTGGTGACATGCTGGCCGCTCAGGTATTGCAGCATATGCCAGTTGCGTAACCGCTCTTCGGTCAAGGCGACAATTGAGCTGGAAACTTGCAGTTTGATCAGGTGCTGCTGTTTGTCGGTTGCCCAGATAAACGGCGTTTTGCCATTGCGCTCATCTGCACTCATTGCAACGTATTCAGCTACTTCAATGGCGTGGTGATCTTCGGTTACAGGGGAGAAGTGCTTCTTGAAGCGTCCTTCATAGAGTGAGAAGTCAGCAGGGGTGAACGGCACTTGTTTCAACTGGGTCATACCATCGTTGTCGATATAGCTGATGGTATGGGTTGCCCAATCCTGTTGCAGTTCAGGGTTTCCTTCGATACAGAAGCGCTCGGATAAAGTTTCGCCCTTACGTGGGTCATGAACAAAGACCGGACTCATGCGGCTTTCAACCGCCAAGCGTGAATGACGGGTACTGGCATCATCGGCAATACCGTGTTCGCCCATACATGGGGTATAGACATCAAACAGCGCAGGGGCATCTTGATAGTTCAGGTACTCCATCAAGTTAGACATGAAGTGGCCCTGCAGGGCGGTAGAGGTTTGTACCACCATGACTTTCGGGTGGAAGGTCGCAATGATACCCAGCTCTTTACGCGATTCCTGCTTACCACTGTGGGCACTGCCAAAGCGGCTGAGGTCGGAGTCCTGTGCGGTGAAGCTGGAGGTGGATGCCTGACCACCGGTGTTGGAGTAGCTACCGGTATTGAGTACAAGTACCTTGATTGGGGTGCTGGTAGACAGCAAACGCGATAGAGCACCGAAGCCGATGTCATAGGTCGCGCCGTCACCACCGATACTGAATACGGTCGGTAAGAGCCCGAGCTCCTGATCGGATAGTTGGCTCCACTCCAGATAGCGAAGCTGGCTATCATGCACCTTGGCATCGTACATATCTTCAAGTTCAAGCTTGGCGGCACGTAGCGCCTTGAACTGCTCAAGTTGGTTCGCTGCTTCACCTTCGAATAAGCCTTTGGCAACCGCTGGGGTGTCTTGGAACAAGCTGTTCACCCATGGGTCATTGTATGGGTTGGCCGGGAAAGTGGATGCGTAGACACTACTACAACCGGTCGCGTTGGCAATCAGCGCATCTGATGGACCGTTACCTGTTGGGCCGTGCTCGAAGTGGAACAAGCGTTTCTCTAGTACTTTGAGGGTACGGGCAATACGTTCGGCACGTGGTTGTTCTGCCTCGATATTAACCAGTGATTCACACTTATCTTCCAGCTTCTCAATCATGTCTTCAAGGCTAGCAATGTGCGATTGATAACGTTGTTGCTGCAAGGCGCGGTTGATTGAGGTTGCAAGGCGAAGTGCTGTGACCTCACCACATCCACGGCACGCACCGTGGCCAGAACTCATGGCATAGTAGTTACTGCGATCAAGCAACAGACGCTTCGATTCGCTGGCATCGGTGATGCCTTGTTGCAAGAAGCGGGCTGGGGTGTTTGGCATGTCAGCCAATGTAGTGAACAGCTCGTGCATTTGCTGATTCATTTCAGTGGTTTGACGTACTTTTTGCAGGGCGTTAGGTCCGCAGACATCAACACACTCCATGCAACCACTACACTTGCTTGGGTCAATGGCGACTGAGAATAACCCACCGCTGCCGGGAACCGCTTTCTCCATGGCGTCGAAAAACGGTTTGGTGCGGCTGACAGGTAGCGACTCCAATGTGACACAAATACCGGCCATTTGCTGAGTGACAGCAGGGTCGTCGAAGGTCATGGTGTCGACCACGTTGGCAACGACTTGGTGCAGTGGCAGTGATTCGTTTTTAGGTGCTGTGCGGTAGTACTGGCGCACTGCATCCAAAATGGGTGGCATTTTCGCTTTCAGGCCATCACGCTGCATCGGCGGGATATTGAGCTTGTCGATCGCCACGTACAGGATATCGTGCAGTTCATGTACCGCATTTGGGATCGCGCCGTCAGGACAGGCAATGGTACATTCCATACACCCTGTACACTTATCAGCGTCGAACTTAGGAGCATTGAGCCTGAACAGGCCTTTATCTTTGGTGATCGCGCTGGCTGGTGGCATAAACATGCCTGAGCCTGGAATGACGGGGGCTTCACCGATAGTGCCATCAGCGTAGTGCTGACCTGCGATATTACTGAAGTAGGATGGATCGAACAGGCCACAGCTGGCTTGTTTCTGCTTTGGTGTTTCGCTAGTTAATGCCGCGGTTGCCTCAACCTCAACATCGTTGAAATCGGCGTAACAAACCTGCTGGGTCGCGTGGATCCCCTCACGGATCACCGCCATGTTACTGTCAACAACTCTCTTACCCTTGGCACCAAACTTCTTGGCAATTTGCTGGGTGATACGCTCGAGCATCGATGACTCGTCAGCACCTTGGGTGACTTGAGTAGCGTGACCACAAAGCGCACCGATAAAGGCAATGCCCATCATCCTGATTTCAAGGTCAGCGGATGGTGCTTGCTCTCTGGCGACCTTAAAGGCATCAACGATATAGAAGTTGATATTGTTTTCACGAATGAACTGGCGCGCACTGGCAGGAATTTCATGCCACACCTGCTCTGGCTCGTGGTGGGTTTGCAGAATGAAGGTACCGTTGCGGGTCAAGCCGGCCAGTGGGTTAGTGTGCATAAACACTTTGTGGTCTGGCGACAGGACAATTTCAACTTGCTGTAACTCGGCATTGGTGATCTTTATTGGCTCAGGCGATAGCGTGATAAAGAAGTTGGTTGGCGCACCACTTTTCTCCGAACCATATTTAGGCATCGATTTAGAATGCAGCCCCAACGCACCGGATAGGATATCGGTCAACAACTTACCGGTTGCAATGGTGCCGTAGCCACCGACAGAGTGGAAACGTACCCGCATAGCCGATTCTGGCAGCAGGTTAGGGTTCTCGCCAGTTTCCAATGCCATTAGCTCGGTATCAGGGTAAGCTTCGCGCAGTCGATCCTGAATCAGTTTAAGCTCGCCGGTTGCCTTAGCATCAAAGAATTGGCTACCCAGGTAGAAGAATGGCTTGGTGTTTTCTTCACGCATGTTATCGAATGCGGCGATGAGGTGATTCGGCTGTAAGTCGTGACCGCCAAGTCCGAAGATACCCGTGTTGACCATCGGGATATGCTGTAGCGGTTTGATGCCTTGATGGCGAATCTTCTGCACGTTTTCTTGTGCTTTGAATAGCGCGCGGGAAATACGTGCAGTCAAGCGGGTTTCATCGCAACGCTCAAGAACGGTTACCGCTAATTTACCTGCGAGTTTCTCGACGATCTGTGCTTCTGGGAATGGGTGTAGTTGTTTGATTGAAATGACACCGACTTTCTGTCCTTGCTTGCGTAAATGCGCAGCGACAGCTTCGGCATCATCGGTGACCGAGCCAAGGCCTACAATCACGTAGTCGGCATCGTCGCACATAAAGTCCATCACAGGCTCATAGAAGCGACCGGTTAGCTCGCCGTATTCCTGCATTGCTTGTTCGATGAACTGGGGCACATCATTCTGGAAGTGGCTGCGATGATCGACGATCCCTGCTTGATAATCAGGCTGGTTTTGTACCCCACCGGTGAGGCCTGGATTGTGGGTATCAACCAGTGCAGGAACACGTTGACGGGTGTCTTTTTCATAGGCGTTGAGCCAAGCTCGCTGCCATTTCTTTTGTAGGCCGTCAGGCAAGTATGTGTTGGTCGAGTCGATGAGTTGACCTTCACTGTCTTTTTCAATCTCGTCACTTTTGCTGGCAATATAGCCTTGTAAATCGCGCAGCTTTTCTGGCCAGAACTGGTCTTGGTATTTGTCGATAAATTGACCTAGCTGCCACACTCGTCCTTTGGCACCGTAAAGCATACGCTGCGCTTCGGTTGGTGCCACAATACGGTCGGTCGGATCACCAAGGTACTGTTTGAGTAATTCAGGCTCGGGAAGCTTCACTTCACTTTGGATATGGCTGGTGGCAAAGCCATCCATGGTATTGGCAACCGGGATCAGCGATTGTGCACTGACTCGGTATGAAATCGCCGCGAGATCCGCAGCTTCCTGCGCGTTGCTGGCGAACAGGGTGGTGTAGCCTGCAGAAAGCAGGGCGTAAACATCATCATGCCCGGCCATGACATTCAATGAATGACGAGAGACCGAACGCGCAGCAACATGAAGCACGAAGCCAGCAGTTTTTTTACCCACCGTGACATAGTGAGATTCCAAAGCATAAAGGATACCTTGGCTGGATGAAGCATTAGAGATGTATTTTCCGCCGGTCAGAGCTGCCCCCAATGCACCACTTTGTGCTGAATGCTCGCCTTCCGGTTCGAAGAAAAAGGGGTGTTGTCCCCAAACATTGCAACCACCTTGCGCCCTGAAAGCTTCGTATAATTCTGATATTTCAGTCGAAGGGGTGATGGGGTATCCAATAACACCACCACAAACATAATCCATGACATGCGCGACGGCACCATTACCATGAATTACGGTTGATTGGCCTGGGTAAGTTGGTGTGCCCTGGGACGTATTGCTCCTTTGTGTCAGTGTAGACATACAACATAGCTCCTTGGTATGTGATTTATTATTTGTGGTCGACTTCCTTAAGGGGGGACTTTACTGTTCACCAAAATACGTCACGGCGGATACGCCGTTGTGCACCTTATCATTCAGAGCGTTTTGGTGAAAAATCACATAAAACGAGTGATAGCGCTTGATATGACCAACTGATGCTTATATATACCCAAGCAAACTCGCCCTATGGGAGTCCATCAATGCGCCCATTTCTTTGTTGAATAACCTTGAACTGAACACAATGATGAGGCTCTGAATCCAGTAGATTGAAGTCACTTGGGTATATAAGTTAAATGCTACACTAGTTGCACTTGCAGCATTGCTCATACGGTCACAAATTAAACACAAAGACCTCAATAATCATGCGTGTATACGTGTTGATGTGAATCGATAACAAAATAGGTTAGCGGCCTTGCCTAAAAGCTTGATAATCTAGTCGCTTTCCTTTGTTTAGTTGTGGTGGTTTTTTTGTTTTCTCAACACAAATATACCTTGGCTGGATGTGTCGCAATCCTGCTGTGGAGCACCATTGTCGCCTTTATCCGAAATGTTGCTGAACAGTTGGGACCCGTTGGTGGCGCGGCAATGATTTACACTCTGAGCTCAGTATTGCTGGTGGTAGTGGTGGGTGCGCCAAAACTCACTCGGTTTTCTCCTCGGTATCTCGTTATTGGTGGTGGACTGTTCGTTAGCTACGAGATGTGTCTGGCATTAGCGTTGGGGATGGCTAACGATAGGGTACAGACCATCGAAATGAGTGTGATCAACTACCTCTGGCCAGCCTTGACGGTCATGCTGGCAGTTGTAGTCAGTAAGCAGCCTGTCAGTAAATTATTATATCCGGCGATGGCAATGGCTTTCTTTGGGGTGGCTTGGACTGTTTCCGGCGATCAAGGCTTATCGTTAACTCGACTGGTAGAGAATGTTGCAACCAACCCGGTTAGCTATACCTTGGCATTTAGCGGTGCATTTATTTGGGCGATCTACTGCAATATCACCAAGCGTCTGGCAAATGGTCAGAATGCGATTTCCTGGTTCTTCATTGCCACAGCGGTCGCGCTTTGGGTGAAATATTTACTGACCGATCAGCCGCCAATGGTATGGAGTAGCGAAGCGCTGCTGAACTTGGTATTGGCTGCGGTTGCTATGGCGGGTGGCTATGGGTTGTGGAACATTGCCATTATCGGCGGAAACATGGTGCTGCTCGCCACACTGTCTTATTTTACGCCCATTCTATCCGCTTTTTTCTCAGCCCTGATTTTCGGCATCAGCTTGGGGATGACATTTTGGCAAGGTGTGGTGATGGTGACGCTGGCTTCGCTCAGTTGCTGGTATCTGACGCGTAAAAAGCATTGAGCCTTACTCTCTTGAATAGATAGCTAAAGCGCCGGCCACTTGGCCGGCGTTTTTTGTTGTTCATTCAATTATCACAATGTGGGAATGAATTGCTTTTTTATTATAGTGGTTATCACTCTGTAAGAATGATGATTGAATCATGGTTAGTGTTGCGTGTAAATAAAGGGGTCGGCGCGATGGTAGCTACTGAACGTGTCGCCTAACCAGATGAAATCGACAGGAAACGATTTGAAAGCCGATAAATATAAATTAAATGCCAACGAGAAGCTGCTTCAGGTACTGATGCACATTGCATCAGAAAATGAACCTGTAACCGCACAGGCAATAAGTGAGCATACAGGTATGCCGCAAAGTAGCGTTTACCGCTATTTGGTGATCCTTAAGAACTGGAACCTAATTGAGGAGAGCCCGAGGCAAAGCTGTTACAGCATTGGCCCGGCGGCGTTACAACTGCTGCGTAACTTCCAGCAGTTCTCCCCGCTTTCGAGCGGGGTACATCAGGTACTTAAACGGGTCCAGCAACAGACTGGAGAGATGGCCGCTTATTTGGTGCCGGTAGGCTTCAGGGCCTTGTGTACGGCTCGGGTCGATAGTCCCCACGCATTGCGCTGTGCCTATGAGGAAGGTCAGAGCCAGCCGTTGCTCCGTGGTGCTTCGGCTAAGGTGATTTTGGCTTACCTGCCAGAACAAAGGGTAATGGCAACATTACATCATTTTGGTATTACAGAGCCCGATGACGTTACCCATTGGTTGCAAGATTTGACGCAGATAAAAAAAGACGGCTACGCCATCAGTACTTCAGAATACGACGTTGGTGTTTCCGGGGTGAGTGCCCCGGTATTTACCGGCAACAAAGTTGTTGGGGCGGTGAGTGTAATGGCACCGCAAGAGCGGGTTCAAAAGAGTAAGAACGCGATAATTTTCTCAGTCCTTCAGGCGGCGAGGGTGTTGCCTCCGGACTTATAACCGTACATAAGGAGCAATCATGCTGCATGTAAAACGTTGGTTTCCACTTCCCTTCCTAGGTCACCCCGTTAATACGCATCCTAGAGCCATGATTGAGCCTTATGCAGAGCAACGAAAGGTAGGAGCGGTGATATTGGGGCTCGCCAGTGACTTGAGCTTGATTGATTACGATATCTACAGCGGAGCCAAAGAGGGACCTGACAGTATCAGGCAGATACTATTAAAAGTCCCGTATACAGGGGCATTGCCGATCTATGATGCGGGTGTGATAGAGGCTCAGAGCTACTTTGGGGTCAAGGAAGATGAATTTGATACCATGCGTTCAGCCCAATACGCCAAGTTGTGCGCCATGCTCAAGCTGGGTCACTTACCTGTGATGCTCGGCGGAGGACATGAGGTCGCTATCGGCAGTTATCAGGCATTATCTGATACCGTGAATCAAACGGGCAATGACAGCTCTGGCGAAGAGAGTCAAATGTTACCATTTTTAGAAGGGAACCGGATCGGCATCATTAATATCGATGCCAACTTCCAGCTTCGGCGCTCACTGGCGGTGAAATCCGGTTCTGCATTTCATTCTGTTGCGGCTTTTTGCCATACCCATAACCGTGCTTTTCACTATTTGGGGTTGGGGATGTGCGACCATATCAATACCAAGGCGACCATGGCCTATGCTAATGAACTGGGGGCACAGTGGTTGCTTGATAGTGAAATGAGGATGAAAAATCGTAAGCGAATTCAGGCGACCGTCACGAAATACCTTGATCATGTCGATCATATCCACCTGAGTATCGACCTATCAGTATTTTCCTCATCGATTGCTGGCGGCGTGAGCCTGTCTCGGGTCTTCGGTGTTAATTTGGCTGTGGTTGAAATGGTGCTCAGTCAAGCAATGGCCAGCAACAAAGTCAGGGTAGTCGATATTGCTGGCCTCAATCCGGAATATGATTATCAGAACCAGACGGCGCGTTTGGCTGTCTCACTGCTGCATCATGTCCTAAAGTCTCGCTGAGTCATATGAGACGCTAGTGTGATACATCAATGCGATAAAACGTCGCTTTCACGTAGTCTTCTGCAAGGCCGGTACTATTTTGGTTATAGACACCGGCTTTGAAATACATGTATTGGCCGCCCAGGTCATATCCACTTTTTGACATATCAATGGTTTTATTGATGTCTGGCTTGCCTTCTCTAATGATGGTAGTGCTAAGTTGATTGCCGACCACTTCAATGCGATATGAGAAGCGCTCATTTAGCTCGATACCATCTTCTGGCTCGGCAATTGAACTGGACTTTCCACCAATCATTTCATACCACTGTTCATCACCGGATAATGGCTCGTGAGCGAAATAAATTGATCCTTTGTTGTGATGCGGCAGTTTGCGATAGTAAAGACGGATAGGCTCATCGTCATTAGCGTGGATCTGGCCAATAATGACACGTCCAATCTGGTTTTTCTCACCTGTTGTTGTGACATGGTTCACCGCTAGATCGGCTTCCAGCACACCGTCAATACCGCCTGCGGCTTGTTGGTCAGCTTTAGGCGCAGTAGAGAAGACCCAGTTATTCGCAGTTACACCTTTGGTGCGAATTTTTGTATCGCCACGCCGCAGCATTTCGCGTAACTCTGAACGGGTATATTTGGTGTTTTCTGACGTTTTCGGCCCCGCAATAGGAGCGAGAAAAATCAGGTTAGCCTCTGCATTTTGCTCAAAATACGGCGAAAGCTGATAACCGTCGGCTAACTGATTTTCCGAAATATTGTCAGAGCGACCTTCTCCCGTTGTATCTACGGGGACGCTCAGTGTCCATTGTTGAAGGTCGGTTGCAGCGAAGCTGCTGCTAGCCATTAAGCCAAAGGTTAGTGACATTATTTTGCGCATAAGAAACAATCAAATTAAGAGCTAAAGTCAGCAGGCTACCAATCAGAGGGTTGGGCTTATGTCAGAGCCATGTCAATAATAATACAAATAGCTTAACGCCAATTCGCCCCGCAAGAATTAGTGTTAGGCTGGTATTGTAAATATCGAATAAAGGTATCACTTTTTGATAAATAAAAAATTGGTGGTGACACTGTCGGATGTTATAACATAACGTTTATTAATGAAGGCAACGCAATACACAAGGCTTTTAATGTTTTACCGCAAAAAGGCAAACAACCGGACAAATGCTGTAATCAAGCGTGCAGTTACCGGTCTCTTCTTTCTCATCTTCCCGCTGTTTGCTTCAGCGCATCCTCATTCTTGGATTGAAATGAAAACGTATATTGATGGCAAAGACGGTATGATCACCGGTTTTCGAATGGAATGGTCATTTGACCCAATGACATCGGCGTACATGTTGGATGGCGAGGATACCTCTCCGGAAATGGAAGCAAAAACCTTTACTAAGGTAGCGGCATCAGTGCTTGATAATATGATGCACGAGCATTACTTCACGTATTTTTATGACGGTGAGAAGCCCATCAAATACCAGTTGGCCCGTTACGGCAAGCTCAACCGAGACCGTGCGCGGTTGGTACTTACTTTCGAGTTGCCCTTGGCAAAGCCACAGCTAGTGACAGCTGAATCACTTAAGCTATTGGTTTTTGAGCCAAGTTACTATGTCGATATGTCCTGGCTATCAAAACGGGATGTGATTTTGGCTGGTGATCTCGCTGACTATTGCGAGCTTGAGATGGTTGCACCTAATCCGACACCGGAGCAGATGAGCTATGCCATATCACTGCCAGCAGATGCTGATCCTGATAATGCGCTTGGCCAACTGTTTACTCAATCCGTGCGATTCCACTGCCAAGCCATTGCGGAAAAAGAAGTTGGCGACGATAGCGAGGACTCAAACTAATGACACAGCATAAGCAATGCCCGCCGACAGATAACACCAAACACCAAGCGACGCTACAAGCCTCGAGTTCGTCAGTAAGGGATCCTTTGGTTAAAAAAGAATGGTTGATGTTGTCGCTCCTAATGGCAGCAATGCTGTTTGGCGGATACCAGTTATGGTTGGCTTGGCCAAGTATGGTGCTCAAAAGTATTGAATGGCAGCGGACAGTGAACAACCAACTGGCTGATTTACTCTACGATGCCAAAGAAAATCCATTGGTGGCTGGCGGCTACTTAGGTGGTTTCAGTTTTCTCTACGGCGTACTTCATGCCCTTGGCCCTGGACACGGTAAAGTGATAGTCACAACTTACTTAGCGACTCAGCCGACCAAGGTGAAAACCAGTTTGGTGCTGACACTCGTGTCGGCGGTTTGTCAAGCTTTGGTGGCTGTTGTTTTGGTTAGTGTACTGTTGTGGGGGTTCAATGCATCGATGCGCGAGGTCAGTTCACAGGCAGAGAAGTTTATGACGATTAGCAGTGCCCTTGTCAGTGTGTTGGGGGGGATGATCTGCTGGCGCGCGTTCAAGGGGTTTCGACGCAGTGTTGTCAAATCCCAACAAGTGGGATGTGGTCACCACCATGACCACCATGACCACCATGACCACCATGACCACCATGACCACCATGACCACCATCATTCGACTGAGTGTGGTTGCGGCCATCGTCATATCGCCTCGCCTGAAGAGGTAGACAATGCCAAGAGCTTGCGCGAATACGTTGGGGTGATCATGAGTATTGGTCTGCGGCCTTGTACCGGAGCAATCATGGTCTTACTGTTCGCTAATATGGTCGGCTTATATTGGATGGGTGTGGTCAGTGCGGTCGTAATGTCGTTGGGAACAGCCTTGACGACCTCGGCTTTGGCTTTGTTGACCTTGTCTGGCAAGCGTATTGTCCATCACTATTTACAGCAAGGGAGTGGACAGGTAGGGAAATCAGACTCTCGCATTGGCTTGATCTGGGCGGGATACAGCTTGCAACTGGTGGGCGGAATTATTCTGGTATTGATGGGGCTATTGCTTGCCAGTAGCCAGAGTACGGGATTATCACCAGTCTTACTTGGTTAATGAGGCTTCCCCCATACAAGGCTATATAAACCAGTCGAGTCAGCCTCGCTTGAGTCGGGCTCGAAGAGATTAATTTAGCAATTTAGGTTTCAGGCTCAAAGATGAAAAAACACGCTGGTGCTAGTGAGTTCATAATATAGTAAGCGCTCTTTGATGTTAGTTGGCAATGTGGGGGGGGCATGTGAATAAAGCACGATGGGGTAAACGAGCTCTGATGCTAGGTGCTGCTTATTGGGTCGCCACCAGTGCTGTCGCTAGTGATCCAGCTTTTGATTGTACAGAAGCAGAAGGGGCGGTAGAAAAATTGATATGCCAAGATGCTCATTTAGCTGAACTGGATCAAAAAATGCAGCACGTGTTTGATAAGGCGATGGCCCAGTTGCCTGCAGATGATGTGAAAATACAAAAGGCGATGCAGCGGGGGTGGATAAAAGGACGTAACGACTGCTGGAAAGTCAACGATGTACGTGATTGTACAGATTTTGCGTATAGAAGCCGGATTGTCGAGCTACAGATCATCAGTGGCCAGCTAGAGGCACCAAAGAGTGTGCCACTCAATTGCGGCGATAATAGCCAGCCATTTACAGCTGTTTTTTACAATCAGACCGATCCGGCAAGTTTAGTATTAACCCGGGGGAATGACCAAGTTATTGCATTATCTGAGCCAATGGCAAGTGGTATTAAATATTCCGGGCAAAACATGGAGTACGGTGAACATCAAGGTGAGATCACCATAAAGTGGTTCGATAATACGTTCGAATGCCAACAGAAGCATTAAAGCAGGAAAGGCAACAGAGAAACGTTGAGGGGAAAGAGTTATGCGCTTAGCTCGGCAAGTATTTATAAAGGTTGCGATTGCTAGCCTTTTGTTTGGATTTATTCAGTTTGTCCAAGCAGCATCGATGATAGCGACACTGCCTGACGGCCGGGAAGTCATATTACTGGATGATAATACCTGGCACTTTGTAGGAGGTGACCAAGAAATTGCAGCACAACCGACAAGTTCAGCTAAAGCAGCAACAACGCCTTTAACGACGGGGACTACTGCGGGTAAAGCGGTAACAACCGATGCGACTGGGAGTGGCGCTGCGGTAGTTGGGGGAGCTGCGGTCTTGGCGACATCATCGGCTGCCTCTGCTAAGTCTAACGGTGATCTCGTTGCCCCAAATACTGGCCGAGTTGTCGGTGAATACCAACGCAGCGGTGTTGTGATTGTTGCCCAAGCTGCCAGCTATCAGGAGGGGAAACTAACCATTCCGGTTTCGCTGAGAAATGAAGGTACAGATTCAGTGATCTTGGTTGAAGTCGCGACCATACTGCGCAATAACAAAGGTGAGGTGCTTCAGCGTGACGAC
Source organism: Photobacterium pectinilyticum (assembly GCF_024357955.1). Classification (GTDB taxonomy): domain Bacteria; phylum Pseudomonadota; class Gammaproteobacteria; order Enterobacterales; family Vibrionaceae; genus Photobacterium; species Photobacterium pectinilyticum. The sequence continues at coordinate 41,512 of NZ_JANEYT010000013.1, read as the reverse complement.
CACGTTGTTTGGACTTCAATCAAGCGAATGCCAGAAACATATTTCCGTCCGGGCACTGAACGCGAAGGCAAGATACTGACATTTTCTGTCCCTAAGCTCGAACGCTATTTCTTAGAAACTGATATCAAAACGGTCGAGCGCTGGTGATACTTTTGCTGGTTGTGATTTGTTGATATTGTGATATTTCACTAAAGCCAATTCGATGTGAGGATTCTCAACCTCGAGTAAGGTATCTAAGTGGCTGGGGTAGTCGTCACCTTGGCTTTTCATATAAGCGGCTAGCAATTTGACGTCGTCGGGTCTTGGCCGGTAACTCAAGTTTGGAAAGGCTTGATAAATGGTGGTAATTGCGGATTTTAACGTATCTGCAAAAGGGGCTACTGAGGTTTTCATGTCTATGATATATGTCCCGACGCCATGTCTCGATTTTATGCATTCAACTTTATGTATAAGAGTTTACGCTGAGTCTTTGCCGTAGTGATTGATCTGGTGAGATTGTATTCGGGGTTTATGACAGGTTGTTTTCACCACATATAAAATATGCAGTGGATTTCACTATTATTTGCATTAACCATAAGTGATTTGAAAAGAAAAGGCTGTATCTTCAAATGAGAGACAGCCATTTTATAACGCTAAATCTGAATTATAGTGATGAGGTGTTAAACCCAGCACCTTTCCACGCAAAGATACCGCCTGGGTAACGGTAGACATTGGTATACCCCAGTTTTACCGCCCATGTTGCTGCATTATGGCTACGGCCGCACTTAACAAAACCGCAATAGAAAACCAAGGTTTTAGCTTTGTCTTCGCCTAGTAGCTGAGTAAATTCCTCTACGGTTTGCTGATCGGTTAATGCAGGATCCCACTTGGGCATATCAGAAATAGGGAACTCGAACTGTTTGGCACTGGGAATATGCTCTTTTTTGTAGCTGTCTTTGAAAGGCATGGCATCGACGATCATGACACTGGCCTCTTGTTCAATGAGTGTTTTCAGTCCATTGGTATCAATAAGCTGGTAGCCACCGGCAAGCGTATCGTTATGGAGTTTGATAGCAACCTGCTCGGTTTCCACTTCAGCTTTGAATTTACCGCCAAACAGTGCAGCGTTTGCACTAAACGGCAGGACGAGTAATGCACAGGTGAGAATAAATAGGTTGAGCCAAAAGCTGCGCCCAACTCGCCGGAAAGAAAGAGCGTGCAGAGAAGCCTTGTTCTTGATCATGATCGTATCCTTATCAAAGACTACTTTCACTGCGTCACACGTTTAGTCAATCAAACTGCTGGTGTAACAGAGCGGTGAGTCGTTAAGTTGTTGAAGTAATAGAGTGCTGCAGAAACGAGAAGTACAAGCAGCATGATGAGAAATTGGGGCTCAAGGGTGCTGTAGACATCAGATTGCACTGTACCGGGCAGGTAGCAGCCGCAATCAAAGTGCAAGCCTTGGTACAGAGCGAGTCCAGACAAGGCAATATGTAAGCCAAAGCCAGCAACGACAGGGAGTAATGTGGTAATACCCAAATAGGCGGTGAGTGCACTGATGCCAAGGGCGAGCGGTATGGCAAACGTGATAGGTTCGACGTACATTGCAGGGACTATACCGGTATCGCTCAGCAGTAACCCGGTTTGTTCAGGTAATAAAAAGCCTTTTGCCGTCAGCGCTGCTGCGCACATCAATACAAAGGAGGTGACAAAGTGATGTAAATAGCCTGTCGTTTTCATAATTATATCTCTTCCTGTCGTATAACCCAGTGTTGATATAGTTTTGAAAATCAAACCTGGGTAAAAATATCTGGCCTGAATCCATCAAGCCAGACTGCAAGTGGCCCTAGCCCTTAACTCATTCTGCTTTGCTCCAGATGTAACATGGCTTCCAATACACTGCCGGCAATTGCCCGTGCCTTATCCGATACGGTGGTGTAATCCGCTTCAGGGCCTCGTGGGTCAATATCACCAATTTTGAAGCCTTCGCGAACGGTAAGACCGTTGTTCAATAGCCCGCGCATCATACCGGTCAGTGGTGCCACTACCGGGCTGTCGCCGATATGGGCAATGACATCCCCTTCTTCAACCAGATCACCGAGTTTGACATGGTTATGCATGACACCAGTACATGGAGCTCGTAGCACTCGCTGGTGGGTATAGCCAGCAATATTGCCGGGAACACCGGTATTCGGCTGGGTCGAACCTTGATAAATTACCCGGCCCAAATGGTGGCCTCGATTGGTTTCGATCACCGCATCACAGTCCCTGCCGGCGGTAAAACCTGGGCCAAGGGCGATGGTAATAGGGGCCATGTCTTTCTGGGTACCAACGTTGTGCTTGGCGAGAATGGCATCGACCAAGAAAGTCGGCTTGAGGGTATCAGACGAGCTGCAGTCTTCATCAACCACGACCGGAATTTGGTTGCGGTCGATGATGTCGAACACCTCGTTTTTATTATTGGCTTTACAGGCGGTGATCCCCTCTACTTGCACCGGTTCGCCATAAAGACATTGGCCAAACGATACGCTGCAACGAATCATGGTTGGCTTGGCGATATCGGTCATCACCACTTTGTAGCCAGCATTGAATAGGCGAACGGCGACGCCAGTCGAGATATCTCCGGCCCCGCGAAGCAAAACCAGCTTGTTACGGTTAAGGCGGGTATCGTCTTTCATCTGGCCGCCAACCGATTCATGTTTCACCTTGAGGATCTCAGCCATGATGCTGATAGCAATTTCTTCCGGGGTTTCGGCACCGATATTGAAGCCGATAGGTGAGTGGATGTTTTTGATCCGGGTCTCATCGACACCGCTTTGGCGTAAATGGGTAAACAGCGTCTGTACCTTGCGGCGACTGGCCATCAGGCCGGTATAGCGGGTTTCGCAGTCCACTACCTTGGAGATGGCATCTTGGTCTTGGTGGTTAGTCGCGATGACAATATAGCTGTCTTTGTTAATATCCAGCTGCTCAATGGCCCCTTCCATGGTATCGCCCAGTAAACGCTTAGTACCGATCGGGAAATGCTCCTCGGCGAGGCTGTCGGCGTAGGCGTCAGCGACTGAAATATAAAAACCTAGCACATGGGCTGCTTGGGCGACGGCACGGTTGACGTGCCCGGCACCGATGAGAATTAAGCTAGGGCGCAGGCCGTAGACATCGATAAACACCGTCATAGCGCCACCGCAGTCCATGTCCATGGCATCAGGGCCATTGCGGGTCATACGCCCTTTAACGACACGGGGTTTTCTTTCACTTAGTGCTTCCAAGGCTTGCTCGATCACATAGCGCTCAATCATCCCACCGCCAACGGTACCGATGATCGTGCCATCGGCCTTGACGATCATTTGGCCTGAATGGCGCGGCGCGGAGCCGCGAGTTTCTATAATATTGGCTAGAGCGAATGGAACGTTGTCTTGTTCTAATTGGGCTGCCTTGGCAAAGATGTTCATTTTCAATGACCTCTGTACAGACGAAGTCAGGTAGCAATAGCTACTTGTTCCTTCAAAATTACTTTTTTGATTGGTGTTTCCGCCTGCATCTCCGCTAGCCAAACTGTTTCCAGTTGCGGGCTGTTGATCAACACCTCTTCAGCTATTTGGCTTATCACTTCGGTATTATTTGCCTTATCCATTTTGTTTATCAGCCAGATTTTTTTTGCTGTTTTTGGGGTCGATTTAAAGAGGCCCAACGGATGAGAAATCAGCGGTTGCAACACTTGGGCGTCAATCACATCACCGGGTTGGCACTGAGTAAGGGCTGAAAAAGCCTGCCATCGATGTATGTGTTCAGGGATCGCCCTATGGTTAATTGCTTCTGCGCCGGTGACACCAATCACCATATCCGAATAACTGGGAATGCAAGGCTCGTGCCCGTGAGGGGCTTTTATGGGTAATGAACGTGAGCCATCGCCTTCAATAATAAAAACTGTGAAGGGGAAATCATTTTTAATATTTTTAATCTCTTTTTCAGATAATCCTAATACCTTTAATCTGTCGGTTTTTAATATGTCGGTAAATAAAGATTTATAGCAAAAAGTGATAGATGGATCAGAAAAACAGAATTGATCTTGTGCTAAAGACTTATTAGGTGTTTTTACTTTTTTTCCATTTTCTTTTTCATTGCAGTACATGGCATCTAGCGGGAGAATATAATCCGTTTGATGGGCCTCGGGTAAATACATTTTCGTGGTGGTTGTTAGGCAAACAGCATGTCCCCATTGTTTGAATATCCTGGCCAACCAGAAAGCGGTTGATGTCTTTCCTCCGCCACCGACAAGAGTAATAAATAATGTTTTTTTTTGTGCGGCCAAATGGCGTTGATATAACTCCGATAAGATAAATTGGTCTGGAGTTTGCTCTATTAATCGTACGTGGGTATTACATGCCATATGACCGCCATGAATTTCAGTTAAGGAGTAGGTTAAGTGATTGATAAATCAATACGTCCCGAACGTTTAGACTGCGTTATGCCTGCAGCAGGCTTATCATCTAGGATGGGGGACTGGAAGCTCATGCTACCTTACCAACAGTACACAATCCTTGATGCAAGTATCGAAAATGCGCTCTCGTTTTGCCGTCGCGTTATTTTGGTTGTGGGCTATCGTGGCGCAGAACTTATTGAAAAATATAGGTTTGATCCACGGGTGAAAATAGTGGTTAACGACGCTTATCAAGCGGGTATGTTTAGCTCTATTCAGCAGGGAGTAAAGCATGTAGAAAGTGAGTATTTCTTTATTACTCATGGTGATATGCCTTGTGTCCCGCCACACATATTCCGAGACGTGTGGTTTAACAGAGGGGGAGGGACGGTATTTCCTGGCACCTCCGTGCGCCCCGGCCATCCGGTATTGATCCCTAGTCGATTAAAGAACATGGTTATCAATGCCAGTATTCATTCGTCGATGAAGAAAATTATATTTCGCTACCCGGTTAAATATTTGGGTCTTAACTGCGACGAAATATATTTAGATGTTGATACGCCACAAGCGTATGAGGAATTGTGTGCAGCGTCACATTAGTGCTATCAACTTGATAGCTGAGATAGGCGTTATTCTCAATCTGATATAGTTAATGTATTTATCTCACAGTTTATTTATATCTTCTTTAAATTTTTATTTTTCCATGGCAGTTAAAATCTATCATTATTGTTGATATCAAACTGATAGCTTTTTATTAATATGATAGAAAATTGTTTCTAATCAATAATCATCCTCATTTGTGATAAATTAATCCTTGATGCTTTATTCATTCTATTGAATTTATTTATTGGTTTTCCGTCACAAAATGTAGATAACTTTCGACTTTGCTCACGAATTTAATTAATAAAATCGCCGGTTTGGCAGGGCCTGAAAAGTTTGGCGCAGTAGTTGCTCCATAGCCAATAACGTATTTACACATTTTTAGCCCTACACATTGCGCAAATAAATGTGCCAAGAAGAACAAGAAGCATCAAGGAGATCCATCATGGGAGACATCATGCGCCCCGTTCCGTTCGCTGAGCTACTTAACCGGATGTTTAGTGAATACAAGCAAAGTAAGTCTATCTTTGGTATTCCAGAAAAGCAGTTCTACCGTAAAGCGATCGACTCGTCTTTGTCGGTATGGGGAGAGAATTGTGAAACCCCTGTCGGCCCAGCAGCTGGGCCGCATACCCAACTTGCCCAGAATATTATTACATCATGGTTGGCCGGTGGCCGCTTCATGGAACTGAAGACCGTCCAGAAGCTCGATCAGCTTGAGATTGCCAAGCCATGTATTGATGCAGAAGATGAGTGTTTCAACACCGAGTGGTCAACAGAATTTACGCTGATCAAAGCGTATGATGAGTATCTAAAGGCGTGGATAGCCTTGCATTTATTGGAAGAAGTGTTCGCGCCAAGAGCTGATGGTGAGGCTAAGTCATTTATCTTCAACATGAGTGTTGGCTATGACTTGTCTGGGATCCAGACACCCCCAATGCAGAAATATATCCACGATATGCTCGACTCTAGCGATCACCCCAATTTTGGTGGTTATATCAGCGAGCTGAAAGCCTTCATCCAACAGCCTGAATTCATTCGTGAGTATCAACTAGAAGAAAGACAAGATCGCTTGAATGCGATGGTCGATGCTATTCCTGCCCAGTTAACCCGTGGCGTTACCCTTTCAACCATGCATGGTTGTCCTCCTCATGAAATTGAAGCGATTTGTCGTTATATGATTGAAGAGAAGGGGATCAATACGTTCGTTAAGCTTAACCCAACGTTATTGGGCTTTGAGCGTGTCCGTGGCATTCTCGACAACGCTGGTTTTGATTATGTCGCACTGAGCGAAGCGTCTTTCAGCCACGATCTCCAAATCGACGCGGCTAAAGCCATGCTGCACCGTTTGGTTGACCTAGGTAAAGAGAAAGGCATCGGCTTTGGTGTCAAGCTCACCAATACTCTAGGCACTCTAAATAAGAAAGGTCGCCTGCCTGATAAAGAAATGTACATGTCTGGCCGTGCCTTGTTCCCGCTGTCTATCAATGTGGCGCTAGAATTGTCCCGCGAGTTCAACGGTACTTTGCCAATTTCTTACTCCGGTGGTGCAAGCAAATTCAATATCCGCGAGATCTTCGAAGCGGGGATCCGTCCTATCACTATGGCCACTGATTTGCTTAAGCCTGGTGGTTACCTTCGTCTGTCAGATTGTGCCAAAGAGCTGGAAGGCAGCGATGAGTGGGGCATGGGCAAGGTGGACTTGGTCAAGCTAGAGGCATTAGCAGCAAAATCATTAGATGCTGATTATGTCCAGAAACAGTGGCGTGGCCCTGAAGAAATCAGTGTTAAGAAAGCGGTACCGCTGACTGACTGCTATGTCGCACCTTGTGTAACCGCATGTCCTATCAGCCAGGATATTCCTGAATATATCCGTTTGATGGGCGAGCATAAGTATACCGAAGCGCTAGAAGTCATCTACGCCCGCAATGCATTACCTTCTATCACCGGCCATATCTGTGATCACCAGTGCCAGTACAACTGTACCCGCCGTGATTATGAAGGTGCGCTGAATATCCGTGAGATGAAGAAAATCGCATTGTCCAAAGGCTGGGATGAGTACAAGGCGAAATGGCATGAGCCAAGCCTAGATACTGCCAAACACCCTGTTGCGGTGATCGGTGCCGGTCCTGCAGGACTTTCTGCCGCTTACTTCATGGCACGTGCGGGTCACCCTGTCACCGTGTTTGAGAAAGAGAAAAATGCCGGTGGGGTGGTGAAGAATATTATCCCTCAGTTCCGTATTCCTGCTGAAGCGATTGAACACGATATCCAGTTCGTGAAAGATCACGGGGTCAATATTGAATACGGTTGTAACCCAGATCTGACGGTGGATGTACTTAAGCAAAGTGGCTTCAAATATGTCTGCTTGGGTATAGGTGCTGATAAGGGCAACCCAATTGCACTGGCTGGTGGTAACACCAATATTTACAAGTCGCTGGAATTCCTACGCAGCTTCAATGATGGCGAACTGCAGCAGTTAGGTAAACATGTGGCCGTTGTGGGTGCCGGTAACACCGCAATGGACAGTGCCCGTGCTGCATTGAAAGTACCGGGTGTTGAGAAGGTGACGATTCTTTATCGCCGTACTATCGCTGAAATGCCTGCCTACAAAGAAGAATATGAAGAAGCCGTGGAAGATGGCGTGCAGTTCATGTTCTTGACCAACCCAGAGCAGTTTGAGGCCAATGGTAAGTTGACCGCGCGTGTGATGGAGCTTGGTGAGCCCGATGAGAAGGGACGTCGTCGCCCTGTTGCTACAGACATGACAGTTGAACTTCAGGTTGATGCCTTGATCACTGCGGTTGGTGAGCAGTCTAACTGCGAAGTGCTTTCTCGCATGGGGATCCCTATGGGTGAAGACGGCTGGCCAGTTGTAGACAGAGATAGCTGTGAAACAGAGGTTGAAAATGTGTTCTTGATGGGTGATGCCCATACAGGCCCATCATCAATTGTGTCGGCAATCTCAGGCGGCCGTAAAGCGGCAACAGCTATTTTGGCCCGTGAAGTACAGGCCGATGAACAACTTGAAGCTAAATCTGATGTTCAGGTTGAAGCGGTATACGCTCGTAAAGGTGATATCCAGGTTAAGTTGATTGCAGCAAACCAGCTGGAAGAAGCGGACCGTGAGGAATTCATCGCTCAAGAAGCAAAACGCTGTTTGGAGTGTTCGTACATTTGTAGCAAGTGTGTCGATGTCTGTCCGAACCGCGCCAATATTTCGCTGCCAATTCCAGGCTTCCGTGACCAATTCCAGACATTACACCTAGATGCATACTGTAATGAATGTGGTAACTGTGCTCAGTTCTGCCCATGGGATAGCAAGCCTTACAAAGACAAGTTCACGCTATTCAACTTGCGTGAAGATTTCACTAACAGCACCAATGCCGGATTCTTCGTCGATGGTGAGGAAGTGTTGGTTCGCAGTTACAGTGAGATTTATTCCTTCCGTATTAATGAGCAGGGCAATGTGGACATGCCAGAATCGCTAGCTGATGAAGCAACGATTATCAATTATGTCATAGCCAACTACAGCTACCTGCTAGGCAAAGTAGACGTATAGTGAGGAGCCAGGGAATGTTAGTACTCAGAAACGCAACAGCGGTGCAGTTTGAGCCTGCACTGATCAAAGAAGGCGTCGATATTGTTATTGATGGCGACAAAATAAAGGAAGTTGGGGCCAATTTAGCTGCCAACTACCCTGTTGCCGTAGTCAAGGATATGAACGGCAAACTGGTTATGCCGGGCATTGTCTGCTCCCACAATCACTTCTACTCGGGATTGGCGCGCGGGATCATGGCGGATATCAAGCCAAGCCCTGATTTCATTTCGATACTGAAGAACCTGTGGTGGCGAATGGACCGGGCATTGGATGAAGAAGCGGTGTACTACAGCGGCTTGATTTGTTCACTGGAAGCGATCAAGTGCGGTTGTTCGGCGGTCATTGATCACCATGCATCGCCAAACTATATCGCGGGCTCTCTGAACACCTTGCGCAAAGGGTTCATGAAGGCGGGCTTGCGTGGCATGACCTGTTTCGAAACGACTGACCGTAACCACGGTATGAAAGAAATGGTGGCCGGCGTTGAAGAAAATATCGCGTTTGCCCAGTTGATTGACAGTGCTAAGGAGAAGGGTGAGGAACCTTACTTGGTTGAAGCCCATATCGGTGCACACGCTCCGTTTACCGTAACCAATGACGGCTTGTCTATGATGGCCGAAGCGGTGCAGGCAACGGGTCGTGGGATCCATGTTCATGTGGCAGAAGATCGTTATGACGTGACCCATAGCCACCACCACTATAGCCAAGACATTGTTGAGCGTTTAGATAGCTTCGGCTTGATCAACGAGAAGACGTTGCTGGCGCATGGTTTGTTCTTATCTGAGAAGGACATTGCCATTCTGAACGGTAAAAACGGTTTCTTGGTCCATAACTCCCGTTCGAATATGAACAACAACGTGGGGTATAACGACAAACTGACACGCTTCCAGAATGTCGCGTTGGGTACTGATGGTATTGGTGCCGACATGTTTGAAGAATTGAAGTTTGCCTTCTTCAAGCATCGTGATGCGGGTGGTCCGTTATGGCCTGATAGTTTCCTACGTCATTTATGGAATGGTAATGAAATTCTGGCTCGTAACTTCGGCGCGAAATTCGGTCGCCTAGATGCTGGAAATAAAGCGGACTTAACCATCCTTGATTACACCAGCCCGACACCTCTGGTTGCGGACAACCTAGCAGGACATATTGCCTTTGGTTTCAATGCCGGCAATGTGAACAGCGTAGTGGTTGAAGGACGTTTCGTTTATGAAGATCGTGCTTTCCCGTTCGATGTCGCGCCGATATACGCAGAGGCCCGCAAGGTCGCAATGCGTCTATGGCAAACAATGGATAAGTTAGACTAATGTGAGATCCCGTTATGGATACGGTCAATACGCGCTTTAAGTGGGAGGAAGCCACAGGAGCTGCGAAATATATTGCCGATCGCCATTACGAGGGACTATTAGAAGGGCGGTTTTACCGCTCTTCTTGCCCTCGCGGGCGGATTAAATCGGTAACACTTCCATCCCTGCCTGACGGCTACCATATTTTTGGCGCAGATGATGTCCCCGGACAGAATGTGCTGCCGATTGTCGAAATCGACTGGCCGGCTTTTGCTGATCAAGAGGTGCGGTTTGTCGGTCAGGTGATTTTTTTGGTTGTTGGTCCTGATCCCGATGTCGTCGATTCACTGCTCCATGACATTGAGGTCAATTATGAGCCACTGGCACCAGCCTATACCCTAGAGCAATCCAAGGCGCTGAAAGACGGTGCCATCCACGCGACTGACAATGTATTGGACACCCATGCTCTGACCAAAGGTGACATCCAATCAGGCTTCGCCAATGCGGTCACTATCATTGAAGAGACCTGCTCGACGGGCTATCAGGAGCATATCTATCTCGAAACCCAAGGAGCAGTTTGTTATCCGCAGGATGGCAAAGTGGTTTTGGAGGGGTCGATGCAGTGCCCTTGGTATGTTCACCATACCATGGCGGTGGTACTGGGCCATGACAATGTTAGGGCGATTCAGTGTCCAACCGGTGGTGGATTCGGCGGTAAGGAAGACTTTCCTGATGTGCTGGCAGCGCCATTAGCCGTCGCAGTCGAAAAGCTACAGCAACCTATCAGGCTTATCTTTGAGCGTGGGGAAGACATTGCGACCACCTCAAAACGTCACCCTGTCACTTTTCATTATAAAACCGGTGTTGATGCCGATGGCAACATAGTTGCTATGGATATCAAGTTCGATGTTAATGCCGGAGCATATCTGAGTTTGTCGGGCATTGTGCTGCAACGCTCCATCACGACCGCAACCAATGTGTATGACATTCTCAACGTCCGGGTAGAAGGCCATGCCTGGGCCACCAATACGGTCCCAACAGGTGCATTCCGAGGCTTTGGTTCGCCACAAAATTGCTTCTGCATGGAAACCCATATTCATCATGTCGCCAAACAGCTTGGTGTTGATCCTGTTGCCTTCAAGCAACGGCATATGCTGACCTCGCAATCTCGCTCTCTGACTGGCGCTGAAATATTTGGCGAGTTGGTGCTTGATGAGATGCTGCAAAAAGTGCTCGATATGTCGGATTATCAGCGCAAATTCGCCGAATTTAGCCAGATAGAAGAAATACACCCTGAGCGCCGTAAAGGCAAAAGCAAAGGCATCGGCTTAGCAATATTCCAGCACGGTTGTGGTTTTGCAGGCGATTTGGAAGACACCTTAGTCAGGGCGCAGGTCAAACTGCTTAAAGAGCCTGACGGTACGGTGCAGATCCTCGCCTCCAATACCGATATTGGCCAAGGTTTGAGCCTGACTTTCCGTAAGATCGTCGCAGATACCCTCAATAAACCGCTGGATCAAGTTCAGGTGGCAGTGCCCGATACCGGTATTGTGCCAGATTCTGGTCCGACAGTGGCATCAAGGTCGATCTTGATTGTCGGTTACATCCTCGAAAAAGCAGCGAAAAAGCTGAAAAAGTCGTGGATAGACGGAGAACCACAAGAGATAGTCGAAGTGTACTGTAAACCAGACTATCACCAGTGGGATCAAGATACCTATCAAGGCAATGCCTACCAAGCAACCAGCTATGGGGCCAATGTGGTCGAGGTTGAGGTCGATATGGCAACCGGTGAGGCGGATATTACTGGTGCCTGGGCTGTGTATGATATCGGCAAGGCTATCGACGGTACGATATTCAGAGGGCAGATTGAAGGCGGTTTGGTGCAGGCGTTGGGATACGGCAGTTGTGAAAAACTAGAGTTGAACCAAGATGGCGTCTTTGCCCAACGTTCAATGGCAGACTATGTGATCCCGACAGCGCTCGATGTACCTGCTATTGGTAGTGATCTTGTCGATAACCCCTACCCATATGGGCCTAACGGTGCAAAAGGGGGGGGCGAATTGACCCATAATGGCGGCGCGGCAGCATTTGCTGCAGCGGTTGAGAATGCCATTGGTATGCCACTTTCGTCGATACCGGTCACGCCTGAAAAAGTGTGCGAGGTGCTTGCTAGTGGTAATACACCTCAGCTAAAGGTGACTCAGCTTAAAGCTAATCAAATCAAAGCAACGAGTTTTGGTAAAGGAGAGCCTATCAATGAAAATTGAATTCTACCTCAATAGCCATCTTGTCGCTGTCGACGTCGAGCCGATGCAGTCGCTGCTTCATACCCTGCGCGGCACAATGGCTCATACTGCAACCAAAGAAGGTTGCGGGGAAGGGGAGTGCGGCGCATGTTCTGTGCTGTTTAATGGACGGTTGGTCAATGCTTGTATGATGCCTATCGGCCAAGTTCAGGGCGGTGATGTGATGACCCTTGAAGGCTTGCGCCAGACTGAAAAGGGGCAGTGTGTGATCAACGCTCTGCTCGAAGCCAAAGGGGTGCAGTGCGGGTTCTGTACTCCGGGAATGGTATTGGCGCTCTATGCTTTGCTTGAAGTTGATCCTAACCCCACCGATCACACCATTCGCACCGCTATTTCTGGCAACCTCTGCCGCTGTACGGGATACGGTATGATCGTTGAAGCGGCCAGAATCGCAGCCGAGAAAGGAGAAGGCTTATGGTAAATATCTACCGGCCAGAATCTTTGGCACAAGCACTTGATACCTTATCGATGGGCGAACTGATGCTGTTCTCCGGCGGTACTGATCTGATGGTGCAACATGGTGTGAGGGCGGGAATGTCGCCAAAATTCGAGCAAGATGTCCTGTTTGTCGATGCTATCGAAGAGCTGCAATACATTACGGTTTCTGATCATGAAGGGGCCACAAATGACAAAGCCAGTGATGCAGGGCAAGCCCTGTATATTGGTGCTGGGGTCGTGTTGTCGGATATTGAACAGCATGCTTTAGTGCCATCGGTATTGCGACAGAGTGTCGCCAAGATTGCCGCGCCAGCGTTGCGAAATCGCGCAACATTGGCTGGTAATATCTGTAATGCCTCACCTGCGGCTGACTCTTTGCCAGCCTTGTACTTGCTTGATGCACGAGTCGTGTTGTCATCAATGCGTGGACAAAGGGAAATGCGATTGGAAGACTTTATTTTGGCCCCACGGGTAACTGCCTTGAAGCCGGATGAAATGCTCACCCATATCGTGATCCCACAGCTGGATTTACCCGAAGTGTTCTATCACAAGGTCGGAACTCGGGCGGCCAATGCGCTCAGTAAGTTATCGGTCGCTGGTTTGGCGCGGATAAAGCGTTTTCCGAAGAAAGCCCCCGTACTTGAAGATTGGCGAGTGGCATTTGGCGCTGTAGGGCCAACAGTGGTTCGCAGCCGTGAGTTGGAATCACTGGTTATCGGCCAGTCACTGGATACGCTCGCTAAACCGGGCTTTATTGCTCAGGTGACTGACTGTTATCGTGAAATCATTCACCCAATTGACGATCAGCGCTCAACGTCAGCTTACCGTCAGCAAGCTTCGATTAATCTACTTACTCGTTGGCTTGAAGGACTATCAAAAAGCTAACCGAGTTATTCCCTTACTAGAATTAACCGTTGTAACTTTTTGGTCGGGGCCGCTAGGCCCCTTTTTTTGCTGTGTACCTGGCTTTTTTTGCTCCGAAAGTTTGCTAGCAGGTTTTCAATGGGAGTACTTTTACTTTAATTTACCCCTTGCTAAATTTATGACTAATTAGAATGCTGAACCTGTCACATACAAGCCTATGACTTCAGAAGACCTTTTGATAAAGAAGATGATGTCATGTTGATTGTTTCAACATGATATACAGCACTTATACTAAAAAACCTTTATATTCAGTTAACTATACAGTGATGCTTTGATAAAGTTTGTGTGATAAACGGAAAATTTTTTATATAACAGTGAGGTGATGTCGGGTGACGTACATTGTCATTATTCTAATCTCTCTGGAGAGAAACCTGTGCAACAGTGCCTTGGCAAACATATGCTTGTTTTGCTAGAACAATAACAAGGACCATACCCATATCACCCCTGAATATATAAAGATTCATAATGCGATTTTAATGAGCTAGGTCTATAAAAAAGCACGAATGCGCCTTGCGAGCGCTCAAGACGATTAAGTATCATACAGGCTTATTTCGACTACTCAGCACTAAACCACTTGGCTTGTAATGAACAAAAGCAAAGCGCAACACCGCGGTAAGCAAGAGCGAACCATATACATTGGAATGGATTCGGAACATCCTGAAGAAGCAAAAATTGGGATCACGAGCCGGGCGGCAAATGTCCGCGAAAGCGACACAACCAACCACCGATATAAGTTTGCCAAGGTTTACACCATTTGCGTTACTCTACGAGAATTGCAAAGAGCCGAGCAAAGTATCCATAGTACCTTAAAGCACAAGTATGGCCGATTGAAGCACGCTTCGTCGGGCAAAGAGTCTGAGTGGTTTAAGTGCACACCAATTGAAGCTGAAATTGAGGTTGAGGAATACCTAGATAAGCTGGAAGAGTCCAAGAAAAGCAAGGGTTCCTCTATATGGTCAATGGAAAGGGCTAAGCGTAGCTCTTCCGGTCAGCCAAAGGCCTTTCCCAAAGCTCATAAAGAGGAATTAATCGCCAAGACAAGCGTACCTCCCACCCCTCTTACTCAACACGCCATCGAGTCTCAAGTGATCAAGGATTGTGTGCAGCGACGGAATAGCAAGCAGCTTAAAGAGTACAACTACGGTGCCCTTTACTTCCGTTGTCCTGATTGTCATAAAGTAACGAAGCAGATTAGCGGCAACCACAATCTCTGCCACTCCTGTGGCTTTGATATTACTTTATCCTTTGGTATCTTTGGCGTTCAGAGTCTATACCAGCAATTCATTGCGCTAGAATCCATGAACTCCAAGCAAGCGGCATTGTTCGACATTCACAACACGATTTACTTCGAAAACGTTAAGCGAACCACGAAGGTCGTAGAAAGGCGGACACAGCCGTTCCATAATACAAAGAGTAAGCCCGAGGCCATTCACAAGCCTCATATTGCTAAGAAAAATGTTGAGAGCAGTTCTTCTGTATTTGGTATGGTTGTTTTTTTGCTTTTGCTGGCATCTTTTGGCTACGGCATCATGAATTAATGCCTTTTCGTAGCGTGCGTTAAAGGGATATTCAATAAGAAAAGGAGCTAATGGCTCCTTTCTCTGTTTGCTTATAGGTAACTTGAGCAGGTTGGACTGTCTGCTCTCAAGACGAGTGATAAACAAGCCTCCCAACCTAACAGTTACACCGCTATCACCCCCACTCATATCATATTGATAGCCTCAGGTATTATTTTGATATCCCTTCTTCGTTCAGTGACAATAGTCATTAACACCTTGATAACCTAAGGAAACGCTCGGCGTGAAAAAGGTGACCCGTAACCCGACGCCGATCCCACTTTTGTTCAAAATCCAGACTTCGCTCACGAATCTTTGTCTTCCCCCGCTGGTTCAAGCAGTTTGGCGTGTTTGTTGCCTTTTAGATATTCAAGACATCAATAACGTTCCGTAAAAGCCATTAGGCCGAACGCATGATGCAGGAATAACAATGAGAATGCGAAAAGGCAAATAACATGATTGAACAATATCTAACGCCTGATACCCCTGCTCAGGCACTTGAGTTAAAGCGACAGCATGGCAGTGAAGCCATCTGGTTTGCAGGCGGATCCAAAATCAATGCAGCGCCAACTAAAACCGATAAAACTGTTGCTATCTCTTTGGGCAAACTTAACTTCTCTCATATTGAGCAGCAAGGCGATAGCTTGCATATCGGTGCAATGTGCCATATTCAGCAATTGATTGATCACGAACTGGTGCCTGTAGCGTTGAAACAATCTGCGGCCTTTATCTATTCCCGCCATATCCGTAACCAGGCCACCTTGGGGGGTGAAATTGCCGCACGCCAGCCAGAAGCTTTGCTGGTCCCAAGCTTGATTGCCCTGAGAGCCAAATTGAAGCTGGCTAACGGGCAGGAAATGGATGTTGAAGATTATATTAATAGTGAAGAACGTGAGCTCATCGCTACCGTCATTATTCCAGATAGAAACCTGACTTGTATCGGTTACAACATTGCCCGCTCAGCGGCGGGTTTAGCGATTGTGACTGCTGCGGTATCTATTGATAAGCAAGGAAACAAGGTGATAGCGCTTGATGGCGTTTCGCCTCTGCATCAAGGTGCGGCCCGTCCAGTCCGTCTGCGCGATGTAGAAGCGCAAGATTTAAAAGGGGAGCTGCTGGAGCAAGCAGTTGCTGATGCCATTTACCCTGAAGCCGATATCCGCGGCAGTGTGGAGTATAAGCGATATATCGCAGGCGTTGTAATCACGGATTTGATGGCTGAATGTCAGCACTTGGTAGAGGAAGCATAATCATGACGATTCAATTTACCTTAAATGGCCGCCCTCAATCTTTGGATTGCCGTCTTGGTGAAAATGTTCAGACATTGCTTCACTCCATGGGCTTTCACTCGGTTCGCAACAGTGATGATGGCTGGGGTTATGCCGGATCAGATGTGATCTTGTTCAATGGTGAACTGATCAATGCCTCTTTGTTGATTGCTGCCCAGCTTGACGGTGCAGAAGTAAAAACGGCAGAGTCTCTAGGTGAGTGGAACCAATTGAGTTTGGTTCAGCAGGCGATGATCGATGTTGGTGTAGTGCAATCAGGCTACAACGATCCAGCATTGGCGTTGATCTTAACTGACATGCTGGAACGTATTCCGCAACCAACCCGCGCGGAGATTGATGATGCTTTATCAGGGCTATTTAGCCGTGATGCTGGCTATCAGCAGTTTTACGAAGTGGTCGAATTGGCCGTGAAACGCCTTGGCGACCCTGCCTATACCCAGCAATTTGCCCCTGAATTCCGTGATGACTTGGCGGTGGTCGGTAAGAACTGTCCGAAGATTGATTCGGCGAAAATGGTGCAGGCTAAGCCTTGTTATGTTGAAGACCGAATCCCTGCCAACGCTTGTGTTATCAAGATGCTAAGAAGCCCGCATGCTCATGCATGGGTCAAGCATTTGGATGTCTCCAAAGCAGAAGCACTTGCGGGTGTGGTATCGGTTATCACCTATAAGAACTGTCCAGATATTCCGTACACACCAGGTGGTCAGAGCGCCCCTGAACCATCACCGCTCGACCGCCGTATGTTTGGCCAGAAACTGCGCCATGTGGGTGATCGCGTTGCCGCTGTAGTGGCTGAGTCGGTGGAAATTGCCGAGCAGGCACTGACGCTTATCGACGTTGAATTCGATGTGCTTGAGCCAGTGATGAGCATTGATGAGGCGATGGCCGCCAATGCCCCGATCATTCACAACGAGCCTATCGAGTACGGTGTTGGTGCGCCAGATGATTTGGAAGAGCAGAATCGCAACGCCGATCCGCGTGAAGGCAAGTTGATTGTGAACTTCCCTATTGGTTGTTTCCCGCGCAAGAACATTGCCGCCAGTGTCCGTGGTCATATCGGTGATCTTAACAAGGGCTTTGCTGAAGCGGATATGATAATCGAGCGTACTTATGAGTCGAAACAGGTTCAGCAACTACCGGTTGAAACCCATATCTGTTACAGCTATATGGATGGCGATCGCATCGTGATGCACGATTCGACTCAGGTACCTTGGCATGTCCGCCGTCAGGTAGCAAAAATCCTTGGTGTGAAGCAAAACAAAGTACATATCGTTAAAGAACGTGTGGGTGGGGGATACGGTTCGAAGCAAGATATCTTGCTGGAAGATGTGTGTGCATGGGCAACCTGGACCACAGGCCGTCCGGTATATTTCCATCATACACGCGAAGAAGAATTTATTTGTAACTCAACCCGCCATGTTGCCAAAGTGACGGTGAAACTCGGTGCCAAGAAAGACGGTACGCTAACCGCCATTGATATGGACTTCCGTGCCAACACCGGCCCTTACGGAAACCACGCGCTGACCGTGCCATCAAACGGTCCCGCCTTGTCGCTACCTCTTTACCCTTGTGACAATGTGGACTTCAGGGTAACAACCTATTACTCCAACATCTGTCCGACCGGGGCTTATCAGGGTTACGGTGCGCCGAAAGGTAACTATGCATTGACCATGGCGATGGCCGAAATGGCTGATGAACTGGGTATCGACCATCTTGATATGGTTGAGAAGAACCGTGTGGTAGAAGGTCAAGAGCTGAAGATCCTAGCGGCTATCGGTGAAGGTAAAATGCCGACCAGTGCGCCGAAAGTTCACAGCTGTGCGCTTGAGCCTATTTTGCGTGAAGGACGCAAGCTGATTGAATGGGACAGCCCAAAACAGGATGACGGCGAATGGAAAGTGGGCCGTGGTGTGGCGATTATCCAGCAGAAATCCGGTATTCCAGATATCGATCAGGCTAACTGTCAGATCAAGATGGCATCAGACGGTACCTTCATTGTTCATTCAGGTGCCGCTGATATCGGTACTGGCCTTGATACTGTGATCAGTAAACTGACCGCCGAAGTGCTGTGCTGCCCGATGGATGAAATCACTATTCACTCCGGTGATACCGACCACGCACCGTTTGATAAGGGGGCCTACGCCTCATCAGGAACATGCTTCTCTGGTAATGCGGCCAAGCGTGCTGCCGAAGCGATGCGTGAGAAAATCCTTAAGTGTGGCGCTGAAATGCTGGATGAACTCGTGGAAGATGTCGCTATTGTGGCACCGGGCATGGTGAAAGGTAAGCAAGGTGAAGTGAGCTACTTCGATATTGCCCACAAAGCAGAAAGTGGAACAGGGTGGGGACAATTATTGGCTTCAGGTTGCTTCACCACACCAGAATTTGCTTTTCCCTACGGCGCGAACTTCGCCGAGGTGGCAGTTAACACCCGTACCGGCGAAATCCGTCTTGATAAGTTCCATGCCTTGCTCGACTGCGGTACCCCGGTTAACCCAGATTTGGCTTTAGGCCAGATTTACGGTGCCAGCATGCGAGCCATCGGCCACAGCTTATATGAAGAGCTGGTTTACGATGAGCATGGTGTGCCCGTGACCCGAGACCTGAAAAGCTATGGCGCGCCGATGATTGGCGATATACCTCGCGACTTTAAAGCGGTATTGGTACCAAGTGACGATCCGGTTGGCCCTTACGGTGCGAAGTCGATCTCTGAAATTGGTGTTAACGGTGCAGCCCCAGCCATTGCCAGTGCGATTCATGATGCATGTGGTGTGTGGATGCGGGATTGGCACTTCACACCTGAGAAGGTTCTACAAGGTCTGAATAAGCTTTAATCAATGTACAAGCGGCTGTTTCCAGGGGATGGGAAATGGCCGTTTTGTTTTTCGGCTCCGGTTTACCGGGCTGGTGTTATGGCTATTACGCCGTCATGACTTAGCGAGTATCGATTGTTTCTCATGAACTGGGGGATGGTCAGGATATAAGCGGGTAGGCAGGCACAGGCTCTGGTTGAGCTTGTTGTAAAGGGCCCAGGAGTTTCTGGCTAGGTTATCGAATCATAGATTACGGATGGAACTGAAATGAAACTGCTTTATAACGTGGAAGACCGGCCTCCTATGGGTGCCGCGATCCTCCTTGCTCTTCAACATATGCTTGCCGCCATGGGGGCTATCATTGCCGTCCCTTTGGTGGTCGGTAGTGCGATTGGCCTACCGACAGATCAAATGGTGATTTTGGTCAATGCAGCCCTGATGGTATCGGGCGTGGTGACTATCATCCAGTGCAAAGGGGTAGGTCCTGTTGGGATCCGGCTTCCGGTGGTAATGGGTACTAGCTTTACCTTTGTTGCCATCTCGATTTCGATTGGTATGGACTCGGGCATTTCTGGGGTATTTGGTGCATCGCTGATCGGCTCGTTGGTAATGATCATTGGTAGCCGTTTTATGCCGCAAATCAGAAAGCTCTTTCCACCCGTGGTATCCGGCACCGTGGTGGTTTTAATTGGCCTGACAATTTTACCTGTATCTGTTGACTGGTTCGCAGGTGGTTTTGTTGGGCAAGAGAATTACGGTCAAATCAATAATCTGATGCTGGGGCTGTTGGTGTTGGTTGTAGTGATTGTGCTGTCTCAACTTGGCAAAGGGCTGATCTCTGCTGCTGCTATCGTGATTGGTATGATGGTTGGTTATATTGTGGCGATCTTCATGGGGGTGGTTGATTTTACGCCGGTAAAAGAAGCCAAGTTCTTCTCCTTGCCAGAACTATTACCATTTGGATTGAGCTTTACCGTCAGTGGTGTTATCGGGATGTCTATCGCTTACCTGGTCACTATTATGGAGTCGACCGGTGACTTCTTAGCCTTGAGTGATGCAACCCATACCAAATTGACTGGGAAGAAGCTGTCTAAAGGGATTTTATGTGACGGTGTCGGTAGTGCCCTTGCCTCGGTATTTGGTGCAACCCCATTTTCATCTTTCAGTCAGAATGTCGGTATTGTATCGATTACCGGTGTTGCCAGCCGCCATGTGGTTGCAGTGACTGGTGTGATCATGCTGATCGCCGGTATGTTCCCGAAACTGGGCGGCATTGTGGTTACTATCCCTTCGCCGGTGCTTGGGGGAGCTGGACTTGTTATGTTCGCTATGATCATCTCGGCCGGTATTGGCATCCTGTCACGCATTAATTTTACCAAACGCAATATGCTTATCATCGCTGTCGGTGTGGCCTCGGGCATGGCGGTCACCGTTCGTCCTGAAATCCTGACTTACATGCCCGATTCAATGCGCGTCATTCTAGGCTCGGGTATTACTACGGGCTCACTAGTGGCACTGGGTCTCAATATTGTTTTGGGTATTAACCGTGCCGATGA
This sequence comes from Photobacterium pectinilyticum, assembly GCF_024357955.1. Taxonomy (GTDB): domain Bacteria; phylum Pseudomonadota; class Gammaproteobacteria; order Enterobacterales; family Vibrionaceae; genus Photobacterium; species Photobacterium pectinilyticum. The sequence continues at coordinate 20,747 of NZ_JANEYT010000013.1, read as the reverse complement.
AGCAGAAAGTGCGAATGAAAAACGCGAAGCGTTGAAAGAGCAAATCAAAGAGTGTGAAGAGTGTGAGAAAGCACTGGCCGAGGAAGAGGCTGTGCAGTCACGCGAGCAACAAATTTAAGCCCTACAATAGAAATAATTCAATAAAAGAAGTGCACGAAATCACGGTGTCCCTATCACTATCCTGCACCGAAAGATAAGAGGTAATTATGGAATATACCCAATCTATTAAAGCAATTAGAGCATCTATATTGGATATTGCTAAGGTTGTCGACAAGCCTGAAGACATCGAGCAGAACATCCGTTTTATTGAAGACGGTTTAATGTTAGTTGAGAACGGGCGTATCGAATGGGTCGGCGAATGGGAGAAGGGGAAAGATAAAATCCCATCGACCGTTCGTATTCGAAACTATCCAGGCAAGATTGTGATGCCTGGCTTTGTCGATACCCATATTCACTATCCACAGGCCGAAATGGTGGGTGCCTATGGTGAACAACTGTTGGAATGGCTGAACAATTACACCTTTCCAACTGAAGCTCGCTATAAAGATAAAGACTACTCCCGCGAAATGTCGGCGTTCTTTATCAAGCAGTTGCTGAGAAACGGTACCACAACCGCCTTGGTTTTTGGCACCGTTCATCCTGAATCGGTTGATGCGCTGTTTGAAGAAGCCGAGAAGATCAATATGCGGATGATTGCCGGTAAGGTAATGATGGATCGCAATGCGCCGGAATACCTGCTGGATACGCCGGAAATCGGTTACAACCAAACCAAAGAATTGATAGAGCGTTGGCATAAACGTGGTCGTTTGCTCTATGCCATTACACCGCGTTTTGCGCCAACGTCTTCTCCTGAGCAGCTCGCAATGGCTGGACGACTCAAGGAAGAATACCCGGATACTTACGTGCACACCCATTTGTGCGAAAACAAGAATGAAATCGCGTGGGTGAAAGAGCTCTACCCTGAGCAAGACGGTTATCTGGATGTTTATCATCACCATGGTTTGACGGGGTCAAAGAGTGTATTTGCCCACTGCATCCATCTTGAAGACGAAGAATGGGACTGCTTACAAGACACCGACTCCGCCGTTGCCTTTTGCCCAACCTCAAATCTCTATCTTGGCAGTGGCTTGTTCAAGCTGCAGGAGGCGTGGAAGCGCAAGGTAAAAGTCGGTATGGGGACCGATATCGGCGCTGGAACCACCTTCAATATGATGCAAACCCTCAACGAAGCTTACAAGGTCATGCAGTTGCAAGATTACCGCTTGTCGGCATTCGAGGCGTTTTATCTGGCGACACTCGGTGGGGCTAAATCACTCTCACTGGATCACCTGATCGGTAACTTCGAAGTGGGCAAAGAAGCGGATTTCGTCATTATCGATCCATGTTCGACGCCACTTCAGCAACTTCGCTACGACAGTTCGAAAGATTTGCCTGAGAAATTGTTCATGCTAATGACTTTGGGCGATGACCGTAGCATCTACCGAACCTATGTTGATGGCCGATTAGTGTACGAAAGAGGTTAATTTTCACGTAAACGGTTTCAGTAGAAAATACCATTTTGACAATGCAAGGTGAGTGAAGCGTATAATCGCTGCCAATTTACCTTGCCCAGCCCCAAAAAAAGCAATCGATAGCGACGGGGCGGGTTGAGAGGAAGCTCAACGTTTTTCAAGGTGATCAGGCCAAAGCCTGGCACTAATTCTTACAAGGAATTACATCATGTCTGAAAATAGTTCGATTCATCATGAACCTACAGTAGTGGCAGAAGACACCCCCCGAAAAAGCGGCTTGGATGGGTATTTTAAGATCTCCCAGCGCGGTAGTAGCGTAAAGCAAGAAGTTGTTGCCGGTTTGACGACCTTCCTGGCAATGGTTTACTCAGTCATTGTTGTACCGAGCATGCTTGGTGCCGCTGGGTTTAACCAAGGAGCGGTATTTATCGCTACCTGTTTGGTCGCGGCGTTTGGTTCGCTGTTAATGGGGCTTTGGGCAAACCTGCCGATGGCTATTGGTTGTGCGATCTCCCTCACCGCGTTTACCGCATTTAGCTTGGTGCTGGGGCAGGGGATCAGCATCCCGGTTGCTTTGGGGGCCGTATTTTTGATGGGGGTGGTGTTTACCGCTATTACCGTCACCGGTGTACGCCAGTGGATCTTGACTAACCTGCCGTCTGGTATTGCGCACGGAACGGGGATCGGTATTGGTTTGTTCTTGCTATTGATTGCCGCCAATGGTGTTGGTTTGGTGGTACAGAACCCGCACGAAGGCCTACCTGTCGCATTGGGCGAGTTCACATCATTACCTGTCATCATGTCGATTGTGGGTCTGGCCGCGATTTTCGGTCTTGAGAAGCGCCAGGTTCCCGGAGGCATTCTGCTGGTGATTGTGGCTATTTCTATCTTCGGCCTAGTTTTCGATCCTAACGTGACCTATCAAGGCCTGTTTGCGATGCCATCGTTTGGCACGGAAGGTGAGTCGCTATTGGGCACCATGGATATTATGGGGGCATTGAACCCAATTGTGATCCCAAGTGTATTGGCCTTGGTGATGACCGCGATTTTCGATGCTACCGGTACTATCCGTGCGGTTGCTGGTCAGGCGAACCTACTGGATAAAGATGATCAAATCATTGATGGTGGTAAGGCTCTGACTTCTGACTCAGTGAGTAGTATTTTTGCTGGTTTTGTAGGTGGTGCGCCAGCGGCGGTGTATATCGAGTCTGCTGCAGGTACGGCAGCTGGTGGTAAAACGGGTTTGACCGCAACGGTTGTTGGTGGTCTGTTCATATTGCTACTGTTCTTGTCGCCTATTAGCTACTTGGTACCAGCTTACGCTACAGCGCCAGCGCTGATGTATGTGGGTCTGTTGATGATGAGCAACGTGAGTAAGTTGGATATGGCTGATTCGGTTGATGCGCTATCTGGTCTAATGTGTGCGGTGTTCATCGTACTGACCGGTAATATTGTCACCGGCATCATGCTGGGCTTTGGCTCATTGGTGATTGGCCGTGTTATTTCTGGTGAAGCGAAACGACTGAACGCAGGTACCGTGATTATCGCCATTGTGCTAGTGGCCTTCTACGCGGGTGGCTGGGCGATTTAAGTCTCGCCACATCGCATCACGTTTTAGTGAGATATAAGTCGCGCTCTTCATTGAAAAATGAGGGGCGTTTTTGTTATTGCACTCGCAATATCTTCAAACGAATTAATCAGCAGCAATAAAGACCATTTTATTGGCTATCATCCAAGTTATTCGCATTGAACCAAATACCTTGAAGATTGCTGATTTCATGTGGTTGACTAACTATTTTGGCTCAATATCACGTTTTTCATGTTTTACCTTAAATACTTGACTCCCTCCGTCGTTTTTGAACATTAGTCATCTCATTATTAAAGTAGTCGACGGGAAGGTTTTTATGGTGTTGGAGAAAGTGTGGTTATGGCTTGGCATAGTCATCCTGTTGTTTGGCACGTCAGTAGTGTTTGCGCATGAATCTGAAAATGAAATCTTAGAGTTATTCGTCGTTCCTTATCACGTTCAACTTAATGATGGTGAAATACGAAAAATGTCAGCCAATGCATTTTATGTGGATGGGACCTATGTTCGAGACGTGCAAGGTGTAACGTGGCGCAGTAGTGATCCAGAAAGTGTATCGATTGCCCAGAACGGGACAATTTTAGCGGTGAAGCCGGGAGTGGTAAGCATTTATGCAAGTCTGAATGGTTTTGAATCGGCACAGCCCGGAACGGTAATTGTCGGTGACTCGGTAGTCGAAGAGCTAAACATCGAGATAGATAATACAGATGTCACTGTCGGTCAGACCGTTAATGTTAAAGTTACCGCTACTTTTAGTGATGGGGAAACAGAAGATATCACGGGTGCCGTCAATTGGGAACGAGTTACGAATGACGATGCATTTGAAGTGGATGGACGCCAACTGACAGGTTTGAATGAAGGTTATGGTTATTTGATTGCGCATTTTGATGAAAGCAAATCAGAATCGCTACGTATTGATGTCAATGATTCAGGGTATTTGGGCTTGATGGTTAATCTTGAAGCTAAAGATGCAAGCGAATACCTATAAACGTTGAATAATCATTGAGCTCTATGAGTCCAAAACGTGCTAAACATTGAGCCTTTGTATTTATTACCATCCATTCCTTTCCAGCTAAACCAAGTACCTTGCAGTTATTTGGGTACCATTGCGTTAAGTGCTTTGCTGACTTTTTCGATGACAGAACGACACTTCTCACTGTCCATGTTAATACCATGGCGGGCTGCTAGATAGATCGGGCTGTTGTACGTCACCCAGACATCTTTGTTTTCATCTTCAGTCACTAAAAATTTTTGCGGTAAGTCGATAGCTACCGATTGCTGGCAGGACATAATGACAGAACCAATTTTGGGATTACCGAAGATCAACAGTTCGGTTGGTCGTAAATCAACGCCCGCCTCTTTTGCTGATTCACTGTGTTTTACGTGGGCGAAGAGGGTCATGCCCTTATCTTTCAAAACCTGCTTTAGTTTTGCGGTGGTCTCTGGAACGGTATAAGGGCTTTGGGTTGAAACTAGCCCATTATCTGCCAATGCGGGGTAGCTAACATTAATGAAAAATAAAAAGAGTAACAGTTTGATTTTCATTTGTTTATTCTCCATTAATACACTTGTCCTTGTTCGTATAGAACGTAATGAATATAGACCTAAGTGACTTGTTTATAGTCATGAAGGTCGGATTTAGCAAGCAGGCTAAGTAAAGAACAACTGAACCATAGACTAGGAAAGGGAAAGCCATGTACATAGGCGAAGCTGCGAAAAAATCCGGTGCTTCGGAGCGGGCAATTCGGTTGTATGAGTCGATGGGATTGCTGAGGGTATCGAGGGCAGGCAAATATCGTGTTTTCTCTGAAGCTGATATTGAGTTTATTCGCCTTATTAAAGAGGGCCAATCTCTCGGGCTCCATCTTTCAGAGTTGAAAGAGTTGGTCGATGGTGAGCAGGATTTCAATTGGACCAAAGTGTTACAGCTTCTTGAAGAGAAGCAACAGAGCATAGCATCCCAGATAAAAATGCTTGAAGTGCAATATTTACGCATTGGTGAATACCGGCAAGCGATTGATCAGTGTAACTATTGACTCTGACCCTAGGGTCAAGGTTTAAGATGCCTCTAGCACGAATAAGGAGGTACGGTGATGAAAAAAGTCTTGGTTATCAATGCAAACCCAAAGCAAGAAAGCCTTTGCCAGTCATTGGCGGAGCACTATGCCAGCATTGCAGGCAAAAAACACGACATCAAACAAGTAAACCTTGCTGATATGTCGTTTGAGATGGATCTTCAGCAAGGCTATGACAAGGAAACCCCGCTGGAAGATGATTTGAAAGGTTTTCAGCAACACGTGACTTGGGCGGAGCATATCGTCATTGTCAGCCCAGTTTGGTGGGGCACGATACCAGCTAAATTTAAAGGGGTGATTGATCGGACGTTCCTTCCCGGCTTCGCGTTTAAATATCAAGAAGGGAAATCGATACCACAAAAGTTGTTGAGCGGGCGTACATCGGAATTGATCATTACCCTCGATACACCGCCATTTTGGTATAAGTATGTTCAGGGAAACCCGATCTATAAACAATTGAAGCACACGATTTTGAGTTTCACTGGCATCAAAAATCAGACATCGATCTATTTGGGACCGGTGCTAACCGCAACAGAACAACGCCGTCAATCGTGGTTTGATAAGATCTCCAAGCGGGCGGCACAGCTTTAGTCTTATTTAGTCCTAGCTCTTATTTACTCTTAGTTATTAGCCATTGGTTATTAGTCACGGACTTTTAACCATCGGAAAATAAAATCAGCGATGTTTTGGGGGGTGTTCAAATCCAAGTAAGGGAGTTGGCATCCTTCAGGAGCAGGTTGATCGCTGGCAAAAGCAATAATGTTTTCATCGTTAGGGTAGAAAAGCGGTTTGCCGTAACTTGGGCGGTGTACTTCAATTTTTGCGATAGGCTGGTCGCGAAATCCTTCAACTAATATCAGGTCAAGTTGGCTGTGATCCAGTTGTGATAGGCACTCATCAAGTTGAGGCTCCTCTCGCTCAGGTTCTGGGTATTCGAAATACAGCATGTGTCTTTCTTTTGTCGCAAGCAGTGTTTGACTGCAACCTGCATGGCGTAAACGGTAGCTATCTTTACCGGGTTTGTCCGGGTCAATACTGTGATGGCTATGTTTGACTAAGCCAATGCGAAGGCCATTAGATTTCAGCAACGGAATGAGTTTTTCTAGAAGGGTTGTTTTGCCTGAGCCACTATAGCCGGCAAAGCCAATAATTGGTGCCATGTTGAGTCTGTATCGCCTATAAATAATCTCCTGAGTGTAATACTAAACTGTGTCATAGTCTGCCTATATCAGAGCTACTTCTGCCGTAAAATCCCGACATCGATTGATGGGAAATTGAACAGCGGTGTTTCAAACGGTGTATCAAAATTAAGCTTATTGAGTTTTTTCACCAACAACATCATGTTTCCTACTACATTTATTGAGTACACCGCAGGCATCTGCTATTACCATTAAGTAAGGTAATTAAATGCCTTCATCGCTTACCATCCAGTTTTTTGACAGGAAGTCGTAGTATTGGTGGTAAGTACTCATAATCGCATCAGGGAGAGTGCAATGTGGGCAACATTGGATTTTGAAGCATCCGGCCTTTCCGGCCAGTCCTATCCTATTGAGGTGGGGTACTCGTTGCCAGACGGTTCTGCAAACAGTCTGCTTATCAATCCACTCACAGCAGGTGATCCTTGGCAACATTGGGATGATTATGCTGAGATCGAAATTCACCAAATTTCACGTCAGAAGCTGCATAATGAAGGGCTTCAGGTCGTCGATGTATGTCACCACCTTAACGCGGTGTTAGGAAAATATGAGCGTGTATTTTGTGATAGCCAATGGGACCTGTTTTGGCTCGGTCGGTTATATCATGCGGCTCATATGAGGCCCTCGTTTACCCTGACTGAAGTGGGTTTGTGGTTGTTGCAGGAAAATGGTATCGATCGGGCACATTTTCAACAAACCATGGCTGAGCTTGGCCCGGTATCGCACCGTGCTGAATCGGATGCTAAACAGATCCGTATGGCGATAACGCAGTTGACCGAATAAGCCTTTTTACTCAGTAAGATATTTAAGTTTTTAAACACTGACAATCCCATTTCTGATGTTTGAACAATCAGAAGTGGGTATACTCATTACCAATGTTCAGTTCTGAGTGAATCGCTTGCAGACCTCATCCTTTCATCAAGTATCACCGAGTACCTTACCGCCATCTGTTCGTGCAGCTGTGTTTAATATTTCGATGTCAGCCCCTGGTGCTGGCGAAATTCTTGGGCAGTTAGCGAAGCCTAACAACGAGCGCTTTTCCAAACTTGCCGCCATTATTCAGCATGTCAGTCCGGATGTGTTGATGTTGTGTGAATTTGACCATCCTGGAGAGGGGGGAGATGATGGGGCGCTAGAGAGATTTTGTCAGCATTACTTGGCCTCTTCCCAACATGCTCAGCAAGCCGTGTCTTATCCTTATCGGTATTGCCCACCATCGAACACTGGGTTGGCAATGGTGAATGATCTTGATGGCGATGGAAAAATTACGTTACCCAATGATGCTCATGGGTTTGGTGAACATCATGGCCATTTCAGCTTTGTGATCCTATCGAGATATCCCATTGTTGACGCTGAAATAAAGAGTTGGCAAACCCTTATTTGGCAAAATTTACCCGGTCATCAAATGCCCGAAGGCTACTATTCTGAAGCAGCAAGCACAGAGTTACGCTTGTCTTCCAAGAATCATGTTATGGTGCCGGTGGATGTTGATGGTAAGACGCTTCATCTACTTGCTTGCCACCCAACTCCGCCGGTGTTTGACGGCCATGAGAAACGCAATGCTCGCCGTAATCATGACGAGTTGGTACTGCTCAAAGATATTATTAGTGGGGCAGATCACCTCATTGATGATAATGGCCTTCCGGGAGGTCTTTCACCGGATAGCCGCTTTGTGGTGCTGGGTGATTTGAATGCAGATATGGCCGATGGTGATGGTATGAAGAAGGCTATCCGTGATTTGCTACTGCACCCTAAAATCCACCGCACAGTCTCATCAGGTAGAATGACGCCGAAAAGCTTGGGAGGGCGTTTTCATCGGCCTTGGCAGCAGCGTCGGGGACGGTCAAGTGAATGGACCCATATTTCAGGGCTACGTCTTGATTATGCATTGCCTTCGGCTAATATGGAGGTTTTGCAAAGCGGGGTCTTTTGGCCAGACAAGAAAGATCCGCTGCGGCATTTGATTACTGATGAACGTGGCCGCGAGCACCCGCAGGCTGGCTCAGATCACCGTTTGGTGTGGGTGGATATCGCTTTGAAATAGTTACTTGGGTATATGATGCTTCTTGACCTAGGCTTTTGAATAAAGGTTGATTCAACAGGGAGATGCACCATGCCTGATTCACTCAAGCCGCTGGGCGGTGAAGGTTTACGCGGACAAACTGCCGGTAGCACAGCACTGTGTACGGTGGGTAAAACCGGTACTGGCTTAACCTATCGTGGCTATGATATTTCTGACTTGGCAATGCATGCCGAGTTCGAAGAAGTGGCTTATCTTCTCCTGAAAGGAAAACTGCCAACCCGCACTGAGCTGGCGGCATACAAAACCAAGCTCATTTCTTACCGTGGTTTACCGCTGGCCTTGAAGTTGGTGCTGGAACAAATACCTGCCGATGCCCATCCGATGGATGTCATGCGAACAGGCTGCTCTATGCTGGGCAACCTTGAACAGGAGCATGGTTTTACCGAAGAGTATGATAAAGCCGATAGGCTACTTGCTTTGCTGCCAGCCATCATTTGCTACTGGTACCGTTATAGTCATCACGGGGTGAAAATAGAAACCTACTGTGATCAAGACAGTATTGCCGGATATTTCTTGAAAATGTTGACCGGTGAAACGCCCCCCGATTTACACACGCAGGTGATGCACTGCTCATTGATCTTATACGCTGAACATGAGTTTAATGCCTCGACCTTTGCGGCGCGGGTTTGTGCCTCGACGTTGTCTGATATTTACTCTTGTGTGTGTGCCGCTATCGGAACCTTGAGAGGGCCCTTGCATGGTGGTGCCAATGAGGCGGCGATGGCAATGATTGAACAATGGCAGAGCTCGGATGACGCGGAGGCTGGGATCTTGGCGATGCTGGCAAACAAAGACAAGATCATGGGCTTTGGTCATGCCATTTACCGGGAATCAGATCCACGTAATGCATTGATTAAGTTATGGGCTGAAAAATTGTCCCAAGATGCCAGTGACCCTGTGCTTTATGATATTTCAGTCAGAGTGGAAGCGGTGATGAAGCGCGAGAAGAACCTGTTCTGTAATGCCGACTTCTTTCACGCTTCCGCGTACCATTTCATGGGGATACCAACCAAGTTGTTCACGCCGATCTTTGTAATGAGTAGGGTAACGGGTTGGGCGGCCCATGTCTTTGAACAGCGGGCTCATAACCGGATCATTCGTCCTAGCGCTGACTATATAGGTCCGGAGCATCAAGACTGGCTACCGATTGATGAGCGTCACTAATTTGAAATATTCCCACCATGGTTATTGGCAAGACTTGCCCCAAGGAAGGGTCTATTGGCAACCGAACTTTCTGGCGTCCAGTTTGGCGGTTCAATGCTATCGCCAACTTGACAGTGAGTTGAATTGGCAGCAACAGAAAATCAGAATGTTCGGTAGGGAAATACTGCAACCACGACTGCAAGCTTGGTGCGGTGAGGCGGAGTATACCTATTCAGGCTTAACCATGCAGCCCGATCCTTGGACACCTACACTGCAGGCTATTCGTCAGCAGTTATCTGCGCTGTTGGGGCAAAACTTCAACTCGGTGTTGGCCAATCAGTATCGCAATGGTGACGATTATATGGGGTGGCATCAGGACAATGAGCCCGAACTGGGTGAAGAGCCTGTTATCGCCTCCATCAGTTTAGGGGCAACACGACGTTTTGTATTGCGGCACCGCCAAAGTAAAGAGAAGAAAGAGTATTTGCTGACGAATGGCTCGTTGCTCGTGATGGCGGGTGAGCTACAAAGTTTCTGGCAACATACGGTTCCGAAAACCAAGCGGCCAACTGAGCCTCGTATCAATCTAACGTTCCGTCAGATAACGCGCTAATTAACAGCTTAGGTATTGTCTACGCAGCTATTGTTATCGCAATCATAGATGAAAGCATTAATTGACAGTTGTCTGACGTAATGGATTCAAGGCTTTGCTAGCGTTCTGGCTAAATGATTACCGCAATGAGCAGGGAGTATTCAATGGGATGGGTTAGCAGTCGAGTACATCGGGCAGTGGTTTCTTCGCTGGTTGCAGGGGCAGTGGTTACCTCACCTTTGCTTTGGGCAGATGTTCAATCTGCTGCAGAGCAAGGATTGAACCTCAGTGCTGGCGGTGTCAATGCTACTTCTAGTGCCGATACAGCAAGCTTTTTGCAAGATGCCGAGCGTATTCGCCAAACCTATGAAAGTCAGCTTTTTACCCTCCCTGCTTTTAAGATGGGCCACTATGGCTTGCGGATGTATCGCCAGACACAAGACCCTAAATACCAAGCGGCAATTTGGTCTGATATGGCACGTGTCGCCAGTCGGCTGAACTTCTTCGCAACAGAAGTGTATACCTCTGAGCAAATTGACACTTACTCTGCAGAGCGGATTGCTCGCTATGACCGCAAAGAAGATGCCCGAAGTGACTTGCGCTATGAAACAACTAAAGACAAACCGGAATATTACTACCTCGGTGTTGATCTGCTTGGATCAATGGCCCGTGCCAACGAGTATGGTTTGAAGCATCGCGAAGATGCAAAGCTCAGAGAGGTGATTCGTCGTTATGATTTTAAAGAGTACGCGACTGACCCTGAGATGATCAGAGCTTGGGCGGCACAGTTGGCCAATCAGGTGTACTGGCTGCGTCAGTTAGGGGAGCAGGATGTGGTTGATGATTTTACTGCGGCCTTCAAAGAAACCTATCCCGACAGTCTAGATGGTAAGTTGACGGATCAGCAATTTATGAACAAGGTCTATGGCCTAACCCATATCATTTTTGCTGCGACCGAGTACTACCAGCATTCGGTAAAAGAATCTGACTACCAATGGATCTATGATTACTACCGCGACAATATCGATACTATTATTGCGCGCGCGAAAGAAGATGTGATTGCTGAGGTCGGTATTAACTTCCTATTGGCCGGATTGAAGGATGATCCTGTCGTGGACAAGACTCGAAAGGCAATCCAGCACTCTTTGAATCGACAAGCGGGCATTATCCCGGCAATTAACGGTAGTACCAGTTTGCTAGATGGTGAACACCGTAATGTACTGGCGATTATGTTGTTGGATTGGCGAGGAACCAATGCCGTGCCAACGATTCAGAAACAGCCGGAAATTTTCACAAACAAGCCATATGGCTTGATTACTAAGTAATACCTAGCGGAATAGACAATGGATTCGAAATACAGCGCCCCTAAAGAGGGGCGTTTGTTATTAACATGGACGTTGAAATCTCAAATAGCCAATAGCTTATACCAACCTACATAAATATTTTTCCAGTGCAAATACTTGATCAACGACTTATCCAGATTGGTATTAGTAATGATATTTACCGCTAATGCTGTTGACGTTGAAAATCTGCACCTTCATTGACGGTGACCAGTAAACACTGCTCCAACCAGCCTTGAGCTTCAGTTGACGAATGAAATCTTCGGGTTTGGGCAGTTTTTCCCATACTTGTGGCAAGAACAAGGCTTGCTGGTGCTGATCAGACAGGATCACGCCGACTTTGTTATTTTCTAAGTAATCAATTAGCGCTTGTTCTGAGTCTATGGCCAGATCTTCCGGTTGGGTCAGTACAGATACTTCTACGACCAAATTATCAAGTTGTTCTTCGACCAGCGGCATAAACCGACGGTCTTGGTAAGCACTCGCTCTGGCTTTGTTGTGAACTTCCATCACCAGCGGTGAATGAGCCATGGTTGTACCTAGGCAGCCTTGAAGCTGTCCATCGACAGTAAGAGTAACAAAGCAAGCGCCGGGGTTGAGTAGCTTCTTGCTGTATAAATCTAATCGAGGAGGTTGGGGAATATTATCCGAAAAGTGGTCACGAATAGCATCGCGAGCCACATCCAAAAGCTGTGTTAATTCACCTTTATTGAGGTTCTGAAACGAGATAGCTGACATATCCTACGACTCTCTCCTTATCTCCGGCGTCGGTGTCGCCAGAGTTTATTAATGCTTTACGTATAAGTGTGTATCCCCTTCGTTTGGCTAACAAAAGCAATGTATTGATACCTGTTGAGCCACAAGCTTGTTCCGGAACGATTGTTGGCTCATAGTTATCGATCATGGTGCAGGTTTGGCGGTCTATGCGCTGTGCTTCCGAATATGAGTGGAAGTGGCTTAGATCACTACTAACAACAAGCAGGCAGTCGTCACCTTGCCAGAGGGAATCGATCAGCTTGGCGACAATAGCCGGATGTACATTACTGGTCAAAAGCGGTAACAGGGTAAAGTCATGTAAACATGACTGCAGGAAAGGTAATTGCACTTCGAGGCTGTGCTCAAGGGCATGAACCTGATCCGATACTTCAATATCATCTATTTCCTTCAGCTTTTCAACAAATTGTGTATCAATTTTTATTTTACCTAACGGCGTTTCAAAATGATCCGCAGCAGGGATGGCACAGCCTTGGAAATAGTAGCGGTGACTGGGCCCAATCAGGATCACACGGCGTATGCGCTTTGCCTCTGGAATTAGATATCGGTAGGCATCTGCGGCGACATTGCCTGAAAACATATAGCCAGCGTGCGGCACAATGAGTGCACGGATTGGGAGGGTGTGGTTGGATGCCGTATGATGGGGTGTCCTAAGCCATTCAACCATTTGGCTTTTCAGGGCTGCAGCAGAATGGGAATAAAACTTGCCTGCTACCGCTGGTGGACGTGTACTCATAGGTCACCTATTCATATGTAGTCTAATAAACTGGACTAACCTTAAGTATAGGAACAAATACTCAATCAGGTGACTATCATGTCTCAACCTCCTGAATTTTATCCAACAAAATATTGGCATCGGCTTGATGACGGTAGGGTGGTATGTGATCTTTGCCCGCGACAATGTCGATTGAGAGAGGGTAAGCGAGGTGCTTGCTTTGTTAGGCAGGCTCATGAAGGTGAAATAGTTTTGACCAGTTATGGTCGCTCTAGTGGTTTTTGTATCGACCCCATCGAGAAAAAACCACTTAATCACTTTTACCCAGGAAGCTCTGTTCTGTCCTTTGGTACCGCTGGGTGTAATCTTGGCTGTAAGTTCTGCCAAAACTGGAATATCAGTAAATCCCGTCAGATAGACACCTTAGGTTCATCGGCGATGCCTGAACAGTTGGCATTGGCCGCGCAGCGTTATGGCTGTGACAGCATTGCCTTTACCTATAACGATCCGGTGATTTTCATGGAGTACGCCGTGGACGCCGCGCAGGCATGCCGGGAATTAGGTATCCATAGCGTTGCGGTGAGTGCGGGGTATATCTGCGATAAACCACGGGTTGATTTTTATCGCCATATGGACGCAGCCAATATTGACTTGAAAGCGTTTACTGAGCGTTTCTACCATAAAATATGTAGCGGTCATCTTGCGCCTGTACTCGATACTTTGCTGTATCTGCGACATGAAACCGATGTGTGGTTTGAAATTACTACCTTGTTGATCCCTGATGAAAATGACAGCCCACAAGAAATAGATGCCTTGACCCGCTGGGTGTACGACAACCTAGGTCCAGATATTCCGATCCATTTCAGTGCCTTTCATCCGGATTTCAAGATGCTGGATAAAGAGCGTACGCCGCCTGAAACGGTGAAAAGAGCACGGGAGATCGCTGTGGCAAATGGCTTGCATTATGCCTATGTGGGGAATATTTTCGACCAAGCGGGTGACAGTACCTATTGTCCTGGTTGTGGCAAGAATGTACTTTCTCGTAACTGGTATCAATTGGGGGATTGCCACCTGACCAGTCAGGGACAGTGCCATTACTGTGGCTATCAGTTAGCCGGGCGCTTTAAGCCGATTGAGAAAGCATTTGGACGACGTCGGATCCCTGTGCAAATTGCCAGCGGATAATGATTGATCTTCGTATAACAGATGGTCTGGACTTGTCAGCAGTATAAGCAATCCGATATCTTACAGACCTAATGACAAACACCCGAATGAGAAAGTAAACATGTCTGATATGACGATGGAGCAACTTGCGAGCTACCAGAACCTTGTGATCACCCAGCCTAACTGCCCGTTTTGTGTTAAAGCCAAAGCGATTTTGGATGAACGTGGCACCGAATATACAACATTGGTATTGGGAACAGATCTTGCCAAAACCATGATGGTTGATTTTATCGAGCAGCAAACGGGCAATGTTGTGCGCACTGTTCCGCAAATCATTTTGGCTGGTCAATACATCGGTGGTCACGATGACTTGGTTGCTTTCGTCGAGCGTCAGGTAGAAAACGACGCATTTGGTGGTTTTGAGCTGTAAGCTCTGGGGATATTTACCTTATCACCAACGGCAATTAATGGGGCAGTGCAGTAGCGCTGCTTTTTTTTGGCTTGATCTAGGCTAAATATCCTACATTCTTTTCAGGCTCTACAGCGTGGCTCTGGTAGACTGGTATCTTAATTACGCTATATGGATTTTCGGTGATGCTTAGTTATCAGGGACTGTTTTTCCTGCTGTTGTTAGTGATGGCATCCGCATTGGTTATTGGTCATTCGTTTCGATACAACCGCAAAGTAACGCCTGTTTCCTTGATGGTTATTGGTGTGTTATCAGTGATCTCAGTGACGACTTACGCCTTTTTAGGCCATGAGCCAAGCAATGCTATCAAGCAGCTACAGGCCTCTTCAACGTTATCCGAAGAGCAATCGCTCCCAGCAGAAATGCTGATGGGGGCGGCAGAGCTAAATCAAAAGCGTATTGAAGAAATACAAGACAAGCTTCGAGAAGATACCCAGAATGGCGAGTTGTGGTATGCGCTAGGAAATGCCTATATGTACAGCAGTGAGTTTGAGAGCGCAGGCACAGCATTTCTTTATGCATTACGGCTGGCACCTGAGCCCCAATCTAATATCTATTCGGCAATGGCTACGGCCAGTTATTACCAAGAGAAGCAGTATTTCACCACACAAAGTAAGGCATGGCTTGATCGGGCTTTAGAGTTGGATGAAAATAATATACCAGCGTTGATGCTGTTGGCTTCTGATTATTTTCTTAATGCCCGTTATCAAAAAGCGATTGATACTTGGCAGCAGCTATTGGATACCGAACGCACGGACTTGGACAGGGTCGAAGTTATTAATGCTATCAATCGTGCTAAGAGTTTTCTTTAATATAACTACCGATGAACTATCGTTACTTAATAACTATAGGGCTTAAAATATACAATAATTATCAGTATAACTATAAAGGAAAGTACGTAACAATGGCTAAAAATTAATGTACAACGAATGCATTTCTACTTGTGGCACGCCTTTCATGTCATTCCTGTGGTTTTTAAAATAAGTCAATAAAAAATCGTGATAGACATAAATGAAAAGTGTGTCATTGGTTCAAATTTGAACGATTTGTACTTTTCTGTAAGCAGCGCCAGAAATAAAAGTATTAATAGGTTACTGGCAGAAAAATACGATTGATATTGTTTATTTCTCTTGATTTTCAATTTTCATAATAATTCACTATGAGTTAGTGGCGTAAATATGCTGTCACGATGTTTGGTTAAAGCTTTATGTGAAATATGGGTTAGATTATAGTTTATTGATTAATATGGCTTTTTATTCATAATGCGCTTAATTGGTTGAAAAGTTGACACTTAAGTGTGGGGGCGTTAGTCAAAAATCAGACACTTCTTACATTTATGGCTTAATATCAATAAAAGCGATAAATTTTCGTTGAAAAACAATTGCACACATTCTGTTACATTCTAGGTGGCGGAGACGTTTGATATTTTGACTATTTTTATACACCATAATCAAATGTCAGAGCACTGTTAAATATAGCGCTTTTTCACCTTTGATTTTCATTGAAAAAAAGCCATGCGCCGTGAATGAAATATGAATATAAGAATAATTTTTTCAGCATTAACTATGTCAGTTCTTGCTGGTTGTATGACTACACAACAACCATTAGAATATAAAAACGAAGTCAATGATATTGAAGTTGAAAATAATCGTAATGATTCCATTGAGTATATTACGAAAGAAGAGATGGTTTTTGTTGAGGAAAGCTTTGTTACAACAGAAATTATCGATCAGCATTTAAATTTAATTGAACCTGGTCGTTACTTTTCTAAAGAGAGTGAAAATCGGTCTTACATGATATTTGACTCTCAAGAGACGAATAAAAGGACTGTAGATGACTATCAAGGGCTTGTCGCTTCTTATAATTCGGTCAACTCATCTGGTTTTGCTGTCAATAGCGCAACATTAAGTACTAAGATAAAATTACACCTTGATAGCATAAAAAATGCTTATGAAAACTACCGTAAATTCGAGGGTGGTAAAACATTCATTATCATAACTGGCCACACTGACTCTTCAGGAAGCTGGAATTACAATAAGCAGCTTTCTAGGAGCCGCTCAGACTCTGCTGCTCGATATTTAATGGAAGCCGGTGTTCCGAATGATTCTATATTGCGAATAGCGGCTGGAGAGGACTTTCCGATAGCCCCCAATGACAATAAAGCCAATATGGCAAAAAATCGCCGTGTTGAGTTCTTTATTACTCAAGATACCAGTTTTGTAAATGAGTTTTACCGTTCAGCTCCTTGTTATACGGAACGCTGCCAAACAAGGACGATTCAGGCGGTTGCATATACTCGAGAAGGCCGAGTTGTGACAGAAGCTCGTCATATTCCTAAAGAGCTTCAGGAAAAAAGAGCTTTGGATAGTAGTGAATTGAAAGAAACGAGAGAATTACCAAAGAAGGAAATAAGGTATCGCAAAATGGTATTACCGACGTCAAATCGAAAAATGCCATAGTCTTGATTTTATTTCAAAATTTTAACACTTAACAATAGCATTTTTGATAGCATGAAAATTAAATGTTTACTCCTTACTCTTACATCATTGCTAATGTTTGGGTGTGCAAGTGCACCAGAAGAAAGTGAAGACGCATCAATATCAGAGTACCAACAGACAAAACTGATGACGGAACAGGTGAAAGAAACATCTTCTGAGATGGAGAAAGATTTTGGTTGGCTCTCATTTGTCGATGCTAGTGAAAAATATATTCCAGTAGAAAAAGCCGATGGTTATCTGCATTTTTACCCTAGCGATAGTCAGTCTGAAATATCACAACTTGATGGGTTTGCCGTCTTACGTAATTTATCTGCAAGCGCTGGTTTTAAAGTTAATAGCGATAAGCTAAACAACGAAATGAAGGATCAGCTCGATAAGGTTGCAGAAACTTATTTTAAGCGAAGTAAGTCGCATGATAAGCAGTTGCTAGTTGTAACTGGGCATACTGATGCCTCGGGTGATTGGAACTACAATATTAATCTCTCATTGAGAAGGGCGATTTCTGCGGCAAAGTACCTTGATAAATTAGGCGTACCAGCAGACTCAATTGTCTTAATTGCTGGTGGACCTGATTATCCTTTAGTTGATAACTCATCAAGAGAAAATAAAGCAAAAAATCGTCGAGTTGAAATTTTAATTACTGCAGACGAATCATTCGTTACTCATTTATACCGTAACTATCATTGTGGTGGTCAGTTGTGTCAAGCTCGCTCGATGGAAATTTGGGCATATAGTCGAACATATAATATAAGCAGTGATTTGCGTCACCTGCCAAGCCTTATGGGTTTCAGAGAAGAACTGATGTCTACTCCTCCACAAAGGAACGGAATACAAGTAAGGCGTAAATTTAGAAAAGCGCCTTATGCTTCATATATATATAGAAAGTTTGATATTACACAATATATTAGCGAGTAAAAGGTTGAAATAGCACGTTATGCAAGAAATGAAAGCTGACATTGATAAGTTTATGGCCCAGAGACCTCTTGAAGGTGCAATTTTATCTAAGGATATTAGCCAGGATATTCAGCGCAAGGTGCGTGAAGAGGTGGATTCAGCTGAACAATCAAGTCTAGTAGTAACTGATCATAATGATCATACGAATGGGATGCTGTCAGTTATTCGCGACCCAATTGAGCACATGGGCCGTTGGGTTGCTGAGCTAAATGGGCTGCAGGCTCGTTTGCGTAAGCATATGGATGAATCGTCATTAACTGCCAAGGATACAGAGCACCAACAAGTCTGTAATACTAAGGCTGGCGAACTTTCCAAGAAAGAACTTGCTTATATCCAAGAAAATGGTTATCAAGATGCCAAAGATGAGCTGGAAAAAAGCAAAAAACTTTACGATAAAATGTTCAATGCCGCTGGAGGTAAGCCGCCCAAGAAAGTAAACGCTGCAGTTTACGCTATGGGTCTATTAGTGCCGAGTGTACCTGAATTTTGGATGAACTACGAAACATTGGGTACCTTGTTAAACATTCCTCTATTTGCATTGGCATTGGCATTTGTTAGTGCGACTGTTACAGCTGCCGCAGCCCATTTCCATGGCAAGTTTCTTAAGCAACGGCTTGAATTATTAGGCCCAGATATTGAGCCTCGCGAAAAGCGCCAGCATTATCGTGTCCAGTTTTTTGCTTGGATAGCTTTTATCTCGATTACAGTTGGAATCTTGGCTGTTCGTTATCAAGCGATTGCCCGTGAGTTAGCTGAAACTGTTATTTGGGATACCGGTGCACCTGCAGAATCAGCATTTACCATTCTTTTCCCATTTATTATTTTCGCGATAGCACCATGGTTTATTAGTATGTTTTGTGCTTATGCACTAAATGATGCAAAACCATCATATCAAGAAGCCCAGAAAAACTTCCATCAAGCACGTGCTCACTTTAATCGCCTTGATAAAGGTATGCAGAAAGAATTGCAGCAGGTTGAGCGAAAGTATGCACGTCAAATTGAAGAGCTAGCCAACGCCCAAGAAGCAGAACGAAATGAGATGCAAAAAATTGAGCGCTTGCAAGATATTCTGGCGACTCATGCTGATGGGGTAATGGTTCAAGCACAAAAAGAAATTAACCGTAATCTTCAAACATACCATAATAATTTGGTGATGCAGTTAAGAGCCAAGAATATGGAAGACGTGAAGATCGGTGCTGAAATGCTTGATCTGCAAACTTATTACAAACGCGATATTAAAATTAGTAAAGAACAACTATTGGGCATGGTAGCTTAACAATATGAAGATGAAAACGATTGCAGCATCTATGGCGCTGGCATTGACGTCACCTGTGTTCGCATCAAATATGATCAATACTGGTGGTTTCGATGTAACGAAGTATTGTTTAGAAGATGGCTCACCACGACAAACTTATCTCGTTATTGATAGTTCGGTAATTGCCAAGCAAGATCGTAATTGGGCAAATGATATTCTACAAACATTGCCACCATCGTACCTTCCAAGTGAAGAAGTGGGTGTTTACTATATTTCTGAAAGAGGGAATGTTTCTCACGTCTTTACGTCGTGTTACCCAAATGAAGATGCCTTGCCTGAAGGTGGCCTGTTAACAGCTAGGCCTGACAGGGTTGTAAGAGATGATTTGCCTCGCTTTACTCGTCTAGTTCAAACTGGGTTGGCTGAAGCGATGAAAGCGAGTACTCATGATGTGCCACCTACATTTGCTGACAACGTTCCAAATAAAGATCTGGCACGTAGTTTGTTCCAAGTCAGTAATGATATCCGACTAAATGGTACACCAATTCGTCTTGTGGTTTACTCAGATGGTGTTCAGAATTCAACAGATACACCATTGTCATCACTGACTGACACGGATTCAGCGCAGAAGGCCGCGGTTGAACTAGCACGTAAACATCATGCTAATTTCAATAATGCTACAGTTTACTTCCACGGTATTAATTCTACTGGGGTAAGCAATGCTCACATGGAAGATTTCTGGGAGAGTTACTTGCAGGCAAGTGCTGGTCACTTGAAGAGTTATGCGGCTGGCTTACCAGGGATGAATCGTCCAGAGTACAATATGCCTTCTATTTCTGAGAGTTTCTCGGGGACGTTAACCTCGCAAGGGATCGAGACTCTATTCAGCCTTCGTGTCGAGCGACCAAAAGGGCAGAGCCGTGGTGAAATTAATCAGGCATTCGCGAGCTTGAATGGTCACGGTATGCTCTTGAAAGGAACGTTTGATTCAAACGGCAAGGATATTGAGTATAAACTTGAGATCGTTCAGCATCATCCAGATATACACTTTGAAGCGGGTGATAGCCTTGTGATCAAAGACAATGGTAAAGTTGCTTCTGGCTTTATTGGTGATTTAAACCCATCAACAATGCTTGATGAAACAAATTCACGCTTTCAATTTGATGTTGAGCTGACTAAAGATAGCTTTATTCGTTTCTGATAAACTGTCTAGTTATTTCATAGTAAGACAAGGCCTCCAATAACTGGTTAATGCCATTCGGTTAAGCACTAGCGCTTATATCTCAATGGATATCGGCTAGGAATATAGAGCACTGAACGTGGATACGTTCGGTGCTTTCTTTTATCTGGCAATATAAAGTGCTTGATATCTGCTCGCATCTGTTTGAGCTTT
>NZ_JANEYT010000139.1 GCF_024357955.1 Photobacterium pectinilyticum | reverse complement strand
ACCTCTAAGCTATACGCTATGAAACAGGAATCCCCCTCCGAAGTGCCGAAGGCCGTAGGTGGGGGGAGGATGTCAATGTGTCCTAAAGGGAGAACCTGAAATCCTCACTCGTGAGCTCTTAGGCATCAAGAGTACAAGCTTTCTTTCAGGATGTAGCCGCGGGTTTACAAGTAACTACGTAATCGACAGGGATAACATAAGTTGCGGGGCTTGGGTAGCAATTAGCTCTACATTATTGATGTTGACAACTTTCAATATACAACCTATTACTGGATATATATACAGTTCATGAAAGGTGTCACCATAATGCGAATTTATACTCCGTCTGGCTGGGCAATTCTCCATTTCATCAATGATGATCAGGAGTTTTACAAAATTCTAGGTACTTGGTGGGGCGGGTTTGATCATCGCGATTACTGGCGGCTGTCATCAGGCTCTAATGAAATCAATTTCCACATTGACAAAGTCACGGGTATGCTCATAAGCGATCAATTTTGTGGTTCTCGCTATGTTATTTCTAAGCACGGATACCAACGACACAATGCATTTGGGCGCTCATTTATTCAGTCCCTATTCGATTCACTACAAAGTAACAGTAAGGGAAAGATAACCCTGTGTAAGTTGGCTACAAAACATGGTGCTGTAACGTGGCCTATTGAAGTGATCGATGAGGTTTTAACTCTTGATGAGTATTTTGCTTCATGATTATACCAATAGTGTATGGGGATCAGCCTTCTGGCAGGGTGTTCAACACCTTCGCCTACAGCTGCCGATATTGCAGCTCAAGAAGCAGAGGCAATGGCGATCAGAATGGAGGCTGAAAAGCAACGTCTCAGTGCCGAGCAAAAATTAGTTGAACAACAGCTCAATAATATCCCCCTATGGGCTCTTAACCCACCAGAACACGACAGCGAGGGCATCTATGCCGTTGGCATCAGCGATAGCAAAAGAGCGGATGTGGCTATCAGAAAAGCCAGTTTGCAGGCACAGTTTGAACTGGCCAAAGCTTATCAACAAGAGCTCATTGTAATGAACGCTCATACCTTCAGGATAATGGTGAGGCTGGTATTTCTGAGCAGTATACGCAGTTGATTGATAGCCTAGTAGACAGTGTACCTGTGGTTGGGTATCGCATCATCGAGCGTGAGGTTAAAGCGTCCCAAGGTAAGATTCACGCTTACGTATTAATGAAACTTCCTTACGACAGCGTTAACCAAGTACTTCAGGATCAAAAAAATGCGGCAAATGATCACTCGATCAAAGAAGCCTTCGAAGAGCTAGAAAATCGCCTAGAGAAACGACGACAGGCAGAACCGACTGAACAAATTTAGTGGCCGCTTATTATTGAAGGCCCAGTGGCAATTATGATGGCGGGAGTTGAGCATTCCCGCTATTACTTTTTGATAGCGGAACTACTCACCGCCTGTTCAGGACAAAGGTTTACGGCGACTCACATTTTCAATAGTCTTGTCTGAATCACTCTTTCATCCGATACCAAATGCTCCTGGCCTGAATAAACTCAATTTGCTTACGAATTGAGGCTACTGTTTCATCAAATCGATGTTTTAACTTGTCTTCACTATCGGTAAGGCCTTCGGCGCTATCATCGCCGGAAGTGGTTTGATAACACGTTGAGCTTGGTTCCCAGTATTCGAAGTCACCCCATTGTACCTCCAATCTTAACCACTGACCGTTTTACTAATCTTGTTCTATCCATCATCGAGTGAACATATCAGCCTGAAGCAGCATAGTGGACTGATCTTGAGCATAACCTATTTGTTGAGAAACTTGCCTTACTCCCTCAACAATCTTATCGAAGTACCAGTAGCCAAACGCGAATTTGCCCCATTGTGTGTTTAGAACGGATGAAACCATCATGAGATTTATTTGGGCAACAGCTTGTTGCCTAATTGTCCAGGCTGTTGGACAAACTCTCGGACTCAATTGTGCAACAGCCTGGTTCTTGCACAATTGCGAAACAACCTTGTTTCGCGAATCATTTCTGCCAAACTTTGCCAACCACATTCTCTTCGCTTCCATTGGTAAAGAAGATTTTCTATACTACAACTGTCCCAATTGTTGTCGTGTCTGCTATGTAGTGAAAAAGGAACACGGTAGAAGAGTACAGCATCGGATTTGATGAGATCGAAGATGAACTATTTTGCAGAGGACCCCTTCTAGGTAATGTAAACCTGGAGGGTAAATGAAAAAACTAAAGCAACAGTACCGACGTCATATCAAGGTGCATGGGACTTATTTATGGGGTGTATACCCTAATGTCCGTAGTGGAACTCATAAGCATTTTTCAACAAAGCAGGAGAAGAGCTACTTTTTCCTACACAAAGTTGAGTGTCGTGGATATCCAGTCAAACTGCGAGCAGCGAGAGGAAAATCACTAGCGAACCCTTGGGATGATTATCCTGCATACGTGTACGACGTTGCGAAGAGCTGGAAGCATAATTCGAGAAGACGTCACCAGTACTACAAATAAACATCATTGAGCCTCGCGATTGCGGGGCTTCTTTATTGTCCGTCAGCTTATTCACTATGAAGCTACTAGCAAGATTTTGCCCCTTCACACGTTAGGCTCGATCAAGCTCTCAGTTCGCCAAACTTAATTTTGTCCACCTTCGTGCTGGCGGGTATATCACCGTAACATAGATTTTCCCCATTAAGCTTTCAATGGGAGATTGGTTTACTATTGATGAAACGTGAACTCAGATATGGATAGTAGACATGAAAATTTACGGGTTAAAACAGGTCGAGGTCGTTGTTGACCGTCGTTGTGACGTCTGTGGTGCTAGCGTTTTGATTGACTGCGATGGTGCAAGAGTTGAAGAGGTCGGCGAACTAACCGCCTCTTGGAGCTATGGCTCTAAAAATGATGGTATTTCTCATCATTTAGATTTGTTTCCACGTCGCTTTATTGGCACTGAGAGACCACCGTCGTGGTATTAATATGTTTGACAGTGAGTTACCCGATGAGGGTTTTGGTGTAAGGCAGCCTGATTAATGGCTGTATGAAGGCGTAGCTAGCTTTTGCCCCGTTGCGTGCTAGAGCTAGGCGTTCTGTACGAATTTAGCCATAAATGGCTAAATACTGAAAATTAGCCAAATTTGGCTAAATTAGTTAACTCAAAACTGCCCCTTTGTGAGCTTCGATTCTTGCTAAGATAGATAATTAAATCTCATCGTTATCCTTCCTTTTGTCCCAAACACCTCCATCCACCCTTACATCGATTTGTATATGCCCGGTTGTAGGTGGGTTAGCTTGTGCGATCTAATCATTACTTAGCTCTTGACTGTAACGATGGCCACATTTAAAGTGCTTTTCCGAGATTAATCTCTAACTTGACGATTAATTTTTGTCTTCTTGATTTCGCTCACAGGCAGCCTTAAGGTTTCCTGTGAAAGTCTTATGGCTGCCTTACAACAGATGCAAAGGTACCCATGACACAACTTTCAGCAACAAAATCATCACCTTACCTAAAAAAAACCTACGCACAGCATGTGGCACAGCTAATTGAACTTAAAGGTTATTCTGGCTTTTTTGCTTTGCACGGTGCAAAAGTACGATCTGGGCTTCGCTGCAGCATCAAACCCAATAGACATTATCTATTTGTCGTCGACGGCCACCGAGGTCAATCCTTTGCGTTTTATACCGAGCAGACACTTAAGCGTGTCTTTGCCGAGGATATAGATTGGCAACGTAACCACAAGCAGACAAATTTGCCCTACTCGAGCTGGTCTCCTTTCTATATTAAGTTAACGGAGGATAAACTGAGACAGGCGGATGTGAGTTCGCACTGTAGTGGATAAGGGTATTTGGCCAGCCACATTAGGCTGATCCTATGGTTACAATATTAGAAGTAATCTGAAAAGTAAGAATGTTCTATGAGTCGTAACACACAATTATCCAGGGACGTGTTACAGCTGAAGTGCGTAAATTGTGAAGTGCGTGACAACTGGAGTACCGCCTCACAACTTGAAGTTAATCCAATTAAAATCCCCGCACTTTACTTGCCGTAATGACTGGTTGGATATACAGTGAAAGTAATATCATAATAAGGCTTCCCATGATGAAAACATTCCAGTATTTATTCTTATGTGAGCAATTTGACCCTGAAAACCGCACAATGGAGAGTAACTCCAAATTTGAGCCGCACGTTATCAAAGGCTTATCTGAGCGATTGTCTGCCGTCTTTAGGCTTTTTGAGTCCAAGCTGATGTGTGAAACCAAGTATCACTTTATTTTGCCCCAAGTGTGGGTAGATCTTGATCATGAAGAAGCGACTACGGATTTAGAGCGCGTGCGTTGCATTAACCCTGAGTTTGAAGTCGACCCTGATGCTACCGGTCTAAGTGATGATGAAGAAGCACAGGAATGTCTCTACCTCTATAACGAAAATATATCGGTGTTAGGCGAGAAACTATCCGTCGATGCCAACATTAGGATATGGAAAGGCATTGCCGGTAAACCTAATGAGTGGAGCCTCCAATTCGGAAATTTGAAATACTACGTTCAACAAGATAACGATACAGTTCTGATTAGTAAGAATTTTTATGACGGATATTCACCAACATTTGACGATCTATATCTGCAAGTATTATTCGAAGTAACAGGCTTGCTCGTAGCTCAGTATAAAAAAATGGAATTGCTCGGATATGATGGCTACTACGACAGCTTAAAGATCGATCCCAACTACCGCAACGCCTGGATGTACTATGATGAGTACCTAATCGCCAAAGGTGAAGAGCATGTAACGTCGCTTACAACGGAGGAAAAAGATTTTTTTCTAACCAATTACCAGCAATTAGCGCGAGAGCCTTACGAGGGAATTGCCATGACCCGTTCGCTTTATGTCAAAGCGGTTCATATGGCTTTGTGCTCAGTGCATGATAGCGCGAAGGAAATGTCGCCAGAAGAGGCATACGACCGGTTTGCTGATAGCCGTCATGAGGGGTTAACTGAACTAGAAAATACTAATGAAGCTTTTCTCGAGTGGATGAATAGAAAACATCGTGATACTTCGTATGCCGAAATCATTCCGGCAATGTCTAAGAGCTTGGCTGTGTTCATTTTTGTGGAGCAATGCAGAGATGGTGGACAATGCCTCCGGATCCATGCTGGCCCTAACTCCGGTAGTTACGAATCCGCGATTAAGTTTGCACTAGCACTACAAGATGAATACCCGGTGTCTCTAGATTATGGTGAAGCATTTACTGCACGTCTCACTGGGAAATCAATTGTGCTGTTCACTGCCTTTGGTTATAGAACCGTTGCACGATACGCAGACAAGCCTCGGGCATTGAGCGATGCCATTATTGAATGTATTGATTACGAACACACACCAAGACAAGCCATCGAAAAAGGTTGGCCTGTGCATCAATTTGAATTATCTGAATAAGTAACATAGGGGCAGCAAACAGGCTTTGGAGAAAAAACTGATCATATTGTTGGTATTTCTCCCCGCCATAAATGCGATAGCTGGATTGAATAGGCAAGCCCCCAACGTCGCGACAGGTTGATCACCTCGGTCAACAATGTCACCGGCAATCCAGCAGCGAGAATGAACGGTACCGTCCGCGTCCGGCCAACGAAAACCAAGCTCATTAAGACATATGATTAGATTGTCGATATTGTCATGGATATCTGAAACAAAATAGTGATCAGTGCCGGCCTTAAACGTTCGAGTCTCATTTGTTGAAACAAAATTATCAGATGATAAGGTAAAAGGTTGTTGCAATTTATGGCATATGGCTTTAATTTTAATTAAAAGATGTTAGTTGCTCCTAGGCTACAGCCCAAACTGTAACCACACTAACATTACCTATACGCTAACCAGTGGTGCTCATGAAAGTGCCAGTAGGTTAGCGAAATCTTAAGCTGTTGAATTTCAAGCAGCCTGCTCTCCTATCGCGTTTCTCCTTGGCATCTTTTCCTTTTTTCTTTGCCGGTTAGCGCAAATCAAGCCCTGACCCCAGAGAATTTGTGGGCTTCCAAATAGGCAGTTGCAATACGCGCGAGTACGTAGGTTGGAGCCAGTCGACCCCTTTTTTTCGCGGTGGAATTGGAAGTTGCAATACGCGCGAGTACGTAGGTTGGAGCCCACAGCTCCGAGTTAACCAGCGCCGTCAGTTTTGTTGCAATACGCGCGAGTACGTAGGTTGGAGCTAGCGGTGAAAGTGTATTTTGCTCTACAGATTTCGTTGCAATACGCGCGAGTACGTAGGTTGGAGCCCCTGCGCGATCACCTTGAGACCGACCGCTTCCTGTTGCAATACGCGCGAGTACGTAGGTTTGAAGTGGCATAGTTAATTTGGCCACCTGATTAGAGGTGATATCATCACCTCGGAAGTTAACAGGTGACACAATGAC
>NZ_JANEYT010000138.1 GCF_024357955.1 Photobacterium pectinilyticum | reverse complement strand
CATCTGAGCAGCACCAGTGATCATGTTTTTAACGTAATCGGCGTGTCCTGGGCAGTCTACGTGTGCGTAGTGACGAGATGGAGTATCATACTCTACGTGAGAAGTAGAGATAGTGATACCACGCTCACGTTCTTCTGGAGCGTTATCGATAGATGCGAAGTCTTTAGCTTGGCCACCGTACACTTTTGCAAGCGTAGTACAGATAGCAGCAGTTAGCGTTGTTTTACCGTGGTCAACGTGGCCGATAGTACCAACGTTAACGTGCGGTTTGACGCGTTCAAATTTTTCTTTAGACATGGATAGTCCCTCTAGGCACGGTATTTGGTGGCATTACGACCACACAACCAATCATGGGTTTGTAGAGTATATATCAAAAGAATTGAACTGACTTAAGGAGAGAGTGGTGCTAATAGGCGGAGTCGAACCGCCGACCTCACCCTTACCAAGGGTGCGCTCTACCAACTGAGCTATATCAGCACACAAGAAATGTGGAGCGGGCAGCGGGAATCGAACCCGCATCATCAGCTTGGAAGGCTGAGGTAATAGCCATTATACGATGCCCGCAAAAATCGTCACTCGATAAGCTATTCTTTCTATTGAAACTGGTGGAGGGAGATGGATTCGAACCATCGAAGGCAGAGCCGTCAGATTTACAGTCTGATCCCTTTGGCCACTCGGGAACCCCTCCAAATTTTTAAGCACTTTCACTCATCTAGGAGAAAGTGGTGCCGACTACCGGAATCGAACTGGTGACCTACTGATTACAAGTCAGTTGCTCTACCTACTGAGCTAAGTCGGCGTAAGTGCTGCGCATTCTAGAGAACTATTTCTAGCCTTGCAATACCTTTTTAGCGATTTTTTTAGATTTCTAACCCCGACGGCCAAAAATTAGTCATTAACGACATTTCGCATACAAAGCAAGGCCTTCCAATACCAAATCTGAACGGTGATAGTGGTCTTTCCCCCACTGCTGAGGTAAATGTCGAACCCCTCCGCCACATAGGATCACTTTAGGTTCAGTCTTTAAACGCTCTTTAGCTTGTGCCAGACCATATTCAATCAGTCCGACCAAGGCTGCGCGACATCCGTTTTTCAGTCCATCAGCGGTGTTATCGGCAAAGAGCAGAGTATCGCTATGCTCCCTATCAGAGAAGACCTTGGTAGTATTCTCGAGTACCGACTTCATCATCAACTGGTAGCCAGGAGCTATCCAACCTCCAAGATGCTTCCCTTCTTCGGTCATAACATCAAAGGTTAAGGCAGTGCCGATATCAACAATGACTGTCGGCGCTTTGAATTCTTGGCGAATCGCCACTAGCGTCAACCATCGGTCGACTCCTAGGTATTGATATTCGCTGTACGCGTTTTTGACACCAAAATCTTTCTTTAATGTCTTTACCTGCATTACCGGGATGTTGGCAAGTTGCGAAATACGCTGGATAGAGTTATCAACTTCTACCGGCCCAACACTTGCGAAAACAATTCTGGTTACTCCATTTTCCAGTAAGGGTTCCAAGACCATTTCCAATTTGCGGCTCGGGTAGCGACCCAATAGCGTAAAATGGCCATCTTCAAATAGTTGGGCAACTTTTACATAGCTGTTGCCCGCTTCAATCAAAATTTGCATCAACAACCTCTAAGGCTGATTTCACCACCGAGGTAAGGGGTTACCCCTTGCTCGGTTTCCAGTAATAACGCTCCCTGGTTATTGATCCCGCGAGCAATCCCTTCCACTACACGGTTCCCCATCAATAACTTCACAGGGCGACCCAAAAAGTTATCCAGCCTATTCCAGCGCATTGTAAAGCCGTCCATCCCGCTTTCTTCATAATCACTCAACGCATCATGCAGACGGTTGATCAACGTTGCTGCAAGCACGTTGCGATCAGGTAGCGTGTCGCAGGCATCAGTGAGGTTGGTCCATGACTGTTCAATCGACTCGCCTTCTGACGCCGGCATTGCAATATTAAGGCCCATACCAATAACCAAATGTGCCGCCTCACCAGTCTGACCAGACATTTCCACTAGGATACCCGCCAGCTTGCGGTCTTGGTAATAGAGATCATTAGGCCATTTAACCTTGATCCCTTCTGTTCCCAAGGACTCCAGCGCTTCAGCAATAGCGACACCGACGACCAAGCTCAGCCCCATTGCCGCAGCTATACCCGCATCGAGCCGCCAGTACATTGAAAGGTATAGATTACTACCAAAAGGAGATATCCACTGGCGACCCCGACGGCCCCGCCCCGCTTGCTGATATTCAGCTAAACAGCATGCGCCTTTTGGCATGGTGCCAACGCGATCAAGCAAGTACTGGTTGGTAGAGTCAATCACTGGAATAAGCTCTAATCTCGAGCACTTTACCTGAGCCAAGATCTTATCGCAATCAAGGAGTTCCAGTTTTTCAGGTAAGCTGTAGCCTTTGCCCTGCAAGCGGAAAATATCAATTCCCCACGTCCTTAAAACCTTTATGTGTTTGCTCACTGCAGCGCGTGAAATCCCCAGCTTTTCTCCCAAGGCTTCGCCAGAATGGAACTGTCCATCCGCCAACAGGGCAATTAAAGCAAGACGCATGGAGTGCTCTTTCATCGATATACCTCAGCCAATGTCGTCTCTTGTGCCGCCGCCATAAATCGAACTTCATGTTCTAGTTGGATACCAAATTTATCTTTCACGCAGTCCACAACGTACTGAGCAAGCTGCAATACATCTTGAACGTCTGCGTGATGGTAATTGACCAAGACCAACGCTTGTTGATCATGTACCCGTGCTCCGCCAATTTGATGGCCTTTGAGCTGACACTGATCGATAAGCCACCCGGCAGCGAGCTTTTCCAAATTATCGGGTTGAGGATAATGCGGCATTGCAGGATATTGTGCAAGTAGATGCTTAACGACATCCGGTTCAACTAGTGGGTTTTTGAAAAAGCTACCAGCATTTCCAAGCACTTTTGGATCCGGCAGCTTAGCTTGCCGAATATCACACACAGCTGAAAGGATCTCTCTCGCCGTCACGATATCAGGCTTAAACTGGGCCAGCGGGCCATAGGAAACCACGGGCTTCCATGCTTTTAGCAATTTTAAACCAACAGCGGTAATGGCGTGACTGTCTTTTAGCGCATGTTTAAAAATAGAGTCACGGTAACCAAACTGGCATTCAGCGGCAGTCAGGCGACGCTGTTTTCCGGTTTCTAATTCAACGGTATCGACATATGCGCAGATATCTTTTAGCTCGACCCCGTAAGCACCGATATTCTGGATCGGCGATGAGCCTACACAGCCTGGTATCAAGGCCAAATTTTCCAATCCGGGCACCCCCTGCTCAACGGTTTGAGTCACGAGGCGATGCCAATCTTCACCTGCCCCAACATGAAGCATAAAAGCCTGCGCCGTTTCTTCAACGTCAATACCAACGATACGATTGAGAATAACGACACCGGCGAAATCTTCACAAAAAAGAATATTGCTCCCTTGGCCCAGGATCAATTTAGGCAGCTCCCTATACCGTTCATCTTGCCAGATAGACACCAAATCTTGTGTTGTCTCGGCAACGACAATATCTTTGGCCTTCACATCCAGGCCAAATGTATGAAATGGTGCTAGCGACCTATCTTGCAAAACTTTCATGCGACTTCTGATCCATACCTTTATACTAGGGGCTGTATTTTAACTGATTCATCCACTCTTGGCAGTGTTTTCACTATGAGCAAGCTTAGATTCCACCCTCTTGAGACTCTTCGGTTCCCGTTAATTAATCGCTTCTATAAGTCTTATTACCCAGCAGGGAAGGCTAAAAAAGATGAAGTGATCTGGATTGGTGAGAATAACAAAGGCATACAGGCCTGTGTCAGGTTCAAGCAATTTGATCAATACCAGTTGCTCACTGGTATGCTTGTGCACCCAGCTCTCCGCTCCCAAGGGCTTGGACTCGCCCTGCTTGATGCCTGTCACGGGCAACTGACCGCCTCTCCAAGTTACTGTTTTGCCTTCGGTTATTTAGAAGCATTTTACCAAGACTCCGGTTTTATCATCATCACGGATAATGAGTTGCCCGAGCCACTCCAGTCAAGGATAAACCGCTATAGGCAAAGCGGTAAAACACTCACTCCCATGATCTATGATCAAAAGAGTAAGCTTGAATTAAGTCAAGCGTGATATAAGCCAACTTCGCAATACATTGACTATGATGTTTTTCTGATATAATTGCGCCCTTAACTAACCGATTCATCCTTATTAAGGTCGCGTAAACGAGGCGATAATGGATTCAGCTATTGCTAACAAGCAACGCATTGAGCAACTGCCGTGTATTGCACACAAGCCAGATGATTTAGAGACCCTTCTCGATGCAGGATCGTTCCGTGAACGTCTCCACCAAGAAATCTCCAATGCCAAAGCGCGTATTTATCTAGTCGCGCTCTACCTTCAAGATGACGATGGCGGACGAGGGATCCTCACTGCGCTTTACGAAGCCAAGCAGGCTAACCCTGAACTTGATATAAAAGTACTGGTTGACTGGCACCGGGCTCAGCGTGGGCTTATCGGGGCAGATAAGTCAGATGGTAATGCCGCTCTATACCGAGAGTTCTCGGAGAAATACGAGCATCAGATTGATATTCTCGGTGTACCGGTCCGTAATCGTGAGGTCTTTGGTGTGCTGCACCTAAAAGGCTTTGTCGTTGATGACAAGATCATCTACAGCGGCGCCAGTTTAAACGATGTATATCTAGCTCAACACCAACGTTATCGCTATGACCGCTATCACGTGATCAAAAATGGCAACCTTGCCGATAGCATGGCCAATTTCATTGTCGACACCTTAGTGAACAGCGATGCTGTTAATTGCCTCAGTCAGGTCAACCGTCCAGAGACCCGCAACCTGAAAGGGCCAATAAAGGAACTGCGCCACCAATTACAAAAAGCCAGTTATCAATTCAATCCAGAGCAGATCTCTGATGACGAAGTCGGCCTAACCCCACTTGTTGGCCTGGGCAAACGGAAAAATCGTCTGAACCAACATATCTGTACCCTGATTGCGAGTGCACAGAAAGAATTAACGATTTGTACCCCTTATTTCAACTTTCCGCGTAGCATTAGCAGGGAAGTCAAAAGAGCACTGCGTCGCGGTGTGAAAGTGACAATCATAGTGGGTGACAAAACAGCAAATGATTTCTATATCCCGCCTAGTGAGCCGTT
Organism: Photobacterium pectinilyticum; assembly: GCF_024357955.1. Lineage (GTDB taxonomy): Bacteria > Pseudomonadota > Gammaproteobacteria > Enterobacterales > Vibrionaceae > Photobacterium > Photobacterium pectinilyticum. The sequence continues at coordinate 1,287 of NZ_JANEYT010000138.1, read as the reverse complement.
TAAGACCATCGCAGGGTTACCTTACCTTTATGAAGTCAATCTACGCCACTTTGCCAAGCAAAATGAAGCTGCCATCGCAAGACGCCAGCTTGCTATCCACCTGTGGAAGCACAATGACAATAGTTTCCACCTAAAGGGGATCTGGGTTGATCGCAGCTATATGTTGATCACGGGGAACAATCTAAACCCTAGGGCTTGGAAGTTGGACTTGGAAAATGCCATTTTGGTCCATGATAAGCAACAGTTATTGGCCGACCAGAAGCAGCGTGAACTTGACCGCATTCTAGAACACACACAGCTTGTTGGGAGCTATAAGTTCATCGACAAGGTTGATGCTTACCCAGCTCCAGTGCGAAAGCTGATCAAGCGCATAAGACGAGTTAAAGCTGATCACATCCTTAATCAGATCCTGTAGAAGAGACCGTCATGACAATTGCAGCTATTGATGTAGACCCACAAAAAACGTTCACTCCTCTGTGCCCGAACGAATTGCCAGTTGCTGAAGGTCACACTATAGGCCAAGAGCTAAACAATCAGGCTAATTTAGCTGAGTTACGTGTCCTGACCAAGGACGCACATCCAAGTAATGCGGTGTGGGTCGTAGAAACACATGACAAGATGCTTTCACCGTTAGAGCATCCCAATGCCGATCTGACTTGGGTCAGCCATGCCGTGCCAGGTACGCTGGGGTTTGAAACTATTCCTGATCTCCCGCCTGTCACTGAGTATGATCATGTCATATGGAAAGGGATCGAGCAGGATCTTCACCCTTATGGCGCCTGTTATCATGATCTTGAGGAAAAGCTGAGTACTGGTCTGATTGAGTGGCTGACAACCAAACAGGTCGATACCATCTTGATTGGAGGCTTAGCAACTGACTATTGCGTGAAGACAACAGCCCTTCAACTGCAAGCTACAGGTCAATTTAAGGTGATCGTCAATCTCGCGGCCTGCCGCGGTATTGCACCTGAAACAGTTGCGCAAGCCTGCACAGAGATGAGGCTGGCTGGCATCATCGTCTGCAGCGACAGTAAAGCCGTTAAAGCGCAACTCTCATAGCCTCTAACATGCAATCGTCATAATACACTTCAAACCCAGCCAGCTGCTGGGTTTTCTTTATTTGCCCCCGTCCATTCTCCAGCCGCCGTAGAGGCTTATACTGTCAGATTCTGGTGGTGATGAGAGCCCTCGTGACCTGCTCCCCGCTTTCTAATACCAAACTGGAAAATTAACTGGTCAGGTTGATCCACTCTCTTGAACACATTTTTGATACCCTTTGGGGACTCG
>NZ_JANEYT010000137.1 GCF_024357955.1 Photobacterium pectinilyticum | reverse complement strand
AAGAACAATACTGATTGGTTAGCGGCTTAAGTTGCCGTGCTCCGTGTCAGTGAGGTCGCATTATAGAGAGTTCGATCTGGTTGGCAAGGGGCTATTTAAAAAAAAATGGCCAAAGCTGACAGTTCGAACAAAAAACAAACAAGGCTATCAAAAAGGCAGCTTAAAAGCTCTTAAAACGGTCTGCGAACGCCTCAACTTTTTGCCAATCGGTGTATTCGACCTCTTTGCTGGTGTCGGTTTCCCCACCGGTAATACGCATAATGAACTGAATCATCATCCGATCAAGCCAACCATAACGAGGGTAACGCAACGCTCCTGCAAAAACAGCTTGCAGTTCAGGTTGCCAAGGTGAACGCCTGAGGAACGTCTTCATATATACACTTGTCTCTGGTGTATTCTTTCCTTCTTTACGTGCCGTAAGGTTCACACAGAAAAAACCAACCTTTGCTTGTTTCAGGGCAAGGAGGTTATTTTCTATAAATTTATATAGCTTTTTATTCAAATGCCCATAGCGGATAGAGGCGCCGATTAGGACGCGACTATAGTCGGCAAAGTTCACTGAGGTTATCGTATTCAGATCAACAAGCTCACATGCACAGCCTTCACCCAGGTTTTTTTCTATATATTTTAAAATCTTAACCGTTTGACCATCACTGCTGGAGTGAAGCAATAATACTTTTTCCATACCGTCCTCTACTAATTACGCCAAAACGTTGGAGTAAATAACACTAATAACGTAAAGACTTCTAAACGACCAAAGAGCATCGAGATAATGAGAACCCACTTAGCAGGGTCATTAACTTCGCCAAAATGCACTGCCACTTCACCAAGGCCTGGTCCTAGATTATTCAACGTAGCGGCGACCGCAGAGAAGGCAGTAAGCTCATCGAGACCAGTGGCAATCAATGCCAGCATACAGATCACAAACACCAGAGCATAAGCTGAGAAAAATCCCCATACCGCATCGACAACACGTTGCGGCAGGGCTTTATTGCCAACCTTAATAGTATAAATTGCTCTCGGGTGAACCAACCGCTTAAGCTCCCTGACACCTTGTAATAACAACAAGAACATCCGGATCACCTTTATCCCCCCGCCCGTTGAGCCAGCACAACCGCCAACAAAAGAGGAAAACAGCAATAAGACCGGCAGAAACAGTGGCCATTCCGAGAATCCAGTGGTGGTAAAGCCAGCCGTGGTTGATATTGAGACAGTTTGGAACAGTGCCTGATCAAACGCATCGTGATACGAGTTATAGGAATGGTGTTTGAGCAACATTCCAAAGCAGATCAGAAACAATATTAATTGTGATGCAAAAAAGGCCCGAAACTCCGGGTCCCGCCAATAAGTACGCAGATGAATGCCGCCATTAGCAAACGCGGCAAAGTGCAATGAGAAATTACAGGCCGATATTAGCAGGAACACAACAGTGATCATGTTAATCGTTGGGCTATTAAAGTAGCCCATACTGGCATCATGAGTAGAAAAGCCCCCAATCGCCACGGTCGAAAAACTATGTGCTATCGCATCAAACGCCGTCATACCTGCCAGCCAAAAGGCCAACGCACAGCTTATAGTCAAGGCGAGATAGATGTACCAGAGAGCCTTAGCAGTCTCGGCAATACGCGGGGTCATCTTGCTATCTTTAACCGGGCCAGGAATTTCCGCCCGATATAACTGCATCCCACCGATACCAAGTACAGGCAAGATGGCAACGGCCAAGACGATGATCCCCATGCCTCCGAACCATTGCAACATCTGGCGGTAAAATAAAATAGCCTTGGGAAGATAATCGAGCCCGACAATCACCGTAGCACCGGTTGTCGTCAGTGCCGAAAAGGATTCAAAAAAGGAGTCAGTCGTGGACAAGTCGGGGGTTTTGGCCAAAATAAAAGGTACCGCACCGGCACTGCCGATAACAGTCCAGAACAACACGACAATAAGGAAGCCATCCCTTGCCTTGAGCTCCCTGCGGTAATGCCGGTTTGGCACCCACAACAATGCACCACCGGCAAAAAGAAGAAAGAAAGTCACGACAAACGGCAAACCTGCACCGTCACGATAGATAAATGCCACCAACGCTGGCGCCAGCATGGTGACACTGAATAAGGCGAGCAATAGCCCGACAATCCTGATAATGGAACGAAATTGCATTGCCTATTAGGCTCTCATCTATATATTGAAAAAGTTAACAGAGCTACTCTGAACGGTCGACCGCACTCACCTGCCCACCGCTGCGGCTGAAGAGTGTCGCACTGAATGCCTCGACCTGACGGCGATCCAATTCAATCACCAGTGTGACCCGCTGCCCATAGTCAGCTTCGATCTGGCAGCCTAAGAATTCCGTGGCCAATGACTCCACCAGCGATACCTGATTATACCCGCAGCTGATCAGCAGTTCCGAAGTTATTAACTTTTCTTTGGTTTGCAGCACAGTTAAGGCTTGTTGAACACCCCCACCATAGGCTTTAACCAAGCCACCAGTCCCCAACTTTATACCGCCAGAATAGCGGGTAACAACGGCGGTGATCTCCCCGACGCCTGATCCAGCCAGTTGAGCAAGGATAGGTTTACCGGCTGTTCCCGATGGTTCCCCATCATCACTGAATCCCCACTTCATCGAATCTTCAGGCCGCCCAGCGACAAAAGCCCAACAATTGTGTCTAGCATCATGGTGCTGGTTTTTGATGTACTGGACGAATGCCTTGGCTGCCTTCACATTTGGGGTATGTGCCAAATAAGTAATAAAGCGGCTTTTTTTAATTTCTTCTTCGAAGGTCGCACTACTTGCCGGGATCAGGTAAGGCTCACTGACGGTCATATCCTGCCGCATTTCTCTGTTATAGGTGGAATATCTCAGGATACCACAACCTCGGTAGTTGCTGTAATTTGTCCACGGGGCAGCACATAGACACGAATATTAGTCGATTCTTCAAACCGATCGCTCCTTCGATTGAAATACGTCCGCAGCACTGTGCTCACAGATAGTCCCATTTACGATTAACAAACCGCTCAACACTACAAATTAATAACAACATAATAAAAATCTTAGGCGCACCCCAAAAACAACTACCCACTTGATATAAAAAACAAAAAAACCTTATCCGCCCACACACCCCTGATCGACTGAACCTCTTACCAACCACAAAAGTTAAACAAATGTTTAAAATAAGTATTGTAATAGTTGCACAACAGGTTCAGACTATAATTTAACCTACTGACAGGTCAAACCAGTTAAATCAAATTCGGCACAGACCGGAACTCATGGAGATAGAAGATGATTTACCAAGGTGAAACCCTATCCGCTCGCTATCTGGAAGATGGCATCGCCGAGCTCAACCTCAATGCTCCCGGCGCAATCAACAAGTTCGATCTAAAAACCCTTGAAAGCTTCAATGAAGCCCTTAATGCGCTCTACCATCAGAGCGACCTCAAGGGCCTATTGATCACTTCAAGCAAAGACGCGTTTGTCGTCGGGGCTGATATCACTGAATTTCTCGGCTTATTTACTAAGCCGGTAGAGGAGTTGTCACAGTGGGTAACCCATGCCAACGACATCTTCAATAAATTGGAAGACTTATCGGTTCCAACCCTGTCAGCCGTCAATGGCCATGCTCTGGGCGGGGGGTGTGAGTGTATTCTGGCCACCGATCTACGCTTGGCCGATAGCAAAGCCCGCATCGGTTTGCCAGAAACCAAACTCGGTATCATGCCTGGCTTTGGTGGCACCGTTCGCCTGCCCCGCCTGATCGGTGCTGACTCCGCCATGGAGATCATCACTGCCGGTAAAGACAAAAAAGCCCTCGATGCCCTTAAGCTAGGTCTTGTCGATGGCGTTGTCGAACCCGAGCAATTACATTCTGCAGCACTGGCCATGCTAAAAGACGCTATTGCCGGTAAGCTAGATTGGCAATCACGCCGCGCCCAGAAAAAAGCACCACTGACTCTTAACAAAATCGAAGCGACCATGAGCTTTACCATGGCCAAAGGCATGGTTGCACAAGTCGCCGGACCACATTACCCGGCGCCAATGGCTGCCGTAAAGGCCATCGAGGAAGCAGCAAGGTGCCAACGAGACGAAGCACTGGCGATTGAAAGCAAACATTTTGTCACCTTGGCTAAAACCGATGTCGCCAAATCGCTGGTTGGGATCTTCCTTAACGACCAGTACATCAAGGGGCAAGCAAAAAAAGCGGCTAAAGCCGGACAACCCACCAGCAAGGCAATGGTGCTAGGTGCCGGGATTATGGGTGGTGGCATAGCCTACCAATCGGCGCTTAAAGGCGTACCAGTACTGATGAAAGACATCAGCGATGCGTCCCTTGATCTTGGTATGGGAGAGGCCGCTAAACTACTGAACAAGCAGCTCGAACGCGGGCGTATTGATGGCCTAGGCATGGCGAAAGTTCTTAGCGGGATCACTCCAAGCCTACACTACGCCGGTGCAGAAGAGACCGACATAGTGGTTGAAGCTGTGGTCGAAAACCCCAAAATCAAAGCGGCAGTACTTAGTGAAGTCGAAGGCTTGGTGGGTGAAAATACCGTAATAACCTCTAATACTTCGACGATCCCTATCAACTTACTCGCCAAGTCACTAAAACACCCAGAGAAGTTCTGTGGGATGCATTTCTTCAATCCAGTGCACCGCATGCCTTTGGTCGAGATTATCCGCGGTGAACAGACCTCTGACGAAACCATCAACCGAGTTGTCGCCTATGCTGCCAAGATGGGTAAATCCCCTATTGTGGTAAACGACTGCCCGGGGTTCTTCGTCAACCGTGTGCTGTTCCCTTACTTCGCTGGCTTTAGCCTACTGTTACGCGACGGGGCCAACTTCCAGCAAATCGACAAAGTGATGGAAAAACAATTTGGCTGGCCAATGGGTCCTGCCTATCTCTTGGATGTAGTCGGTATTGATACTGCGCACCATGCTCAGGCCGTGATGGCCGAAGGCTTCCCTGCGCGAATGGGCAAAGACTACAAAGATGGCGTCGATGTGATGTTCGAAAATGGCCGCTACGGTCAAAAGAGTGGCCAAGGATTCTATGCTTACAGCACCGATCGCAAAGGCAAACCAAAGAAAACGGCCGATCCGGATGTTACTAAGCTGCTTGCGCCGGTTTCGGGCAGTGCCAGTCAGTATGATGCCGAGGCAATCATTGCCCGGATGATGATTCCAATGATTAACGAAGTGGTTCGCTGCCTAGAGGAAGGGATCATTGCCAGCCCGGCTGAAGCCGATATGGCTCTGGTGTACGGCTTGGGCTTTCCCCCATTCCGTGGTGGTGTATTCCGTTACCTAGACACCCTTGGCCTGGCCAACTACGTCCAGCTGGCAGATAGCTATGCTCACCTTGGCGCCGTTTACGAAGTACCGGCTGGGCTGCGTGAGAAAGCCGCCCAAGACGGCCGTTACTACCCTGTACCGAGCAACGCGTGATCATGGCTTAAGGATGAGGAATTAAAAATGAATAACGTTGTAATCGTTGATTGTATCCGGACACCGATGGGGCGCTCAAAAGGCGGAGCCTACCGCCATGTCCGCGCAGAAGACTTGTCAGCTCACCTAATGAAAGGACTACTAGCACGCAACCCGCAAATTGATCCGGGTAGTATTGAAGATATCTACTGGGGCTGTGTCCAGCAGACACTGGAGCAAGGTTTCAATATTGGCCGCAACGCCGCTCTACTCGCTGGGATCCCTCACACCGTTGGCGCAACAACCGTCAACCGTCTATGCGGCTCCTCTATGCAGGCGCTACATGATGCAGCCCGTGCGATCATGGTTGGCGATGCCGATACCTGTATCATCGGTGGGGTCGAGCACATGGGCCACGTCCCAATGAACCACGGAGTCGACTTCCATCCCGGAATGTCAAAGTCCGTCGCAAAGGCGGCAGGAATGATGGGGCTGACGGCAGAAATGCTGGGGCGTATGCACGGTATCAACAGGGAAATGCAGGATGCCTTTGCTGCCCGCTCCCACCAGCGTGCCCATGCCGCCACGATAGAAGGTCGGTTTGCCAGCGAGATCCTTCCGACTGAAGGCCATGATGTCGATGGCCGCCTGACACTGTTGACCCAGGATGAGGTGATCCGCCCAGAGACCACAGCTGAGTCCCTAGCCACACTACGTCCGGTGTTCGATCCGGTCAACGGCACTGTTACCGCTGGCTCTTCTTCTGCTTTATCTGATGGGGCTTCGGCCATGATGGTGATGAGCGAGGATAAAGCCAAGGCGTTGGGGCTGACGATCCGTGCCCGAGTCAAAGCTATGGCAATTGCAGGCTGCGATCCTTCCATTATGGGTTATGGGCCGGTCCCGGCCAGTCAAAAAGCACTCAAGCGTGCAGGACTGACTATCGATGATATTGGCATGGTAGAACTCAATGAAGCCTTTGCCGCCCAGTCTTTGCCATGTGCCAAAGATCTCGGGCTGCTGGATGTAGTAGAAGAAAAGGTCAACCTCAATGGTGGTGCCATCGCCCTCGGTCACCCACTCGGATGCTCCGGTGCCCGTATTTCAACCACTCTCATCAACCTAATGGAACATCAAGATGTTCAGTTTGGTCTTGCGACCATGTGTATCGGCTTAGGTCAGGGAATCGCTACCGTCTTCGAACGGGTTGAGTAAGTTCCTGTAATTATTAACAAGCCCGCATTTGCGGGCTTCAGATTGCTGACGAACCCCACTTTTTAAGTGGGGTTCTTTTTTAGAGAGCGGCCGCGATCGCGATTTTTTTACCTA
>NZ_JANEYT010000136.1 GCF_024357955.1 Photobacterium pectinilyticum | reverse complement strand
GGTCTGCTCCCTTCACTGTGTCGAGGGATCAGATCATCGCGCTACCAAAAGGTTCCCAGGATTTGTTCAACAACGCCGTTTATTATTGTTGATTGCGCCAACCATGGGATTTGGCCAACTGACCGCGTTCTATGATATTCCTAACTTAGTCAGAACGGGGTTAACTGCAATTAGTGACGATCCGCTTGTGATCATGCTATTGATCGGGGTCTTTTACATTATTATCGGCACCTTCATGGAGTCTTTGGCTCAAATCGTTCTCTTTACAGGTGTTTTCTTACCGCTCGTAATCAGCTTAGGCGTTAATCCGATCGTCTTTGGTATTTTTACTGTTATCACCTGTGAAATCGGCTTTCTCACACCTCCCCTTGGCGCAAATTTAAATATTGCAGCAAGGGTTGCCAATATTAAGATAGAAGATGTCTCTCTCGGCGCCATTCCATTTATAGGGGCGTACGTCATTTGTTTGATTCTACTCATTGCTATCCCTCAAATGGCTCTGATCCTACCTGAATTTTTCTATAGCTAAACGTTGAGTATTATTTATGTTTGATATTATCTTAAAAAATGGCACCGTATATGATGGTACGGGATCGACTCCTTTCATTGCCGATGTAGCGATTTATGAAGGTAGGATCGTGGGGATCGGTGGGTTCACTGAAGCGATAGACGTCATTGATGTGACGGGGCTGGCAGTTTCTCCTGGCTTTATAGATATGCATACGCATTCTGATTTTACCCTTTTAGTTAACGGTAATGCTGAAAGCCAAGTTCATCAGGGAGTGACAACAGAGGTCATTGGGCAGTGTGGCTTTAGCTCCGCGCCAGTTTCATGCGTGGAAGATGCAAAAGCGATGTCTATCGGATATATCAATGACAGTGTTGATATCAGTTGGCGTAGTTTTGGTGATTACCTAAGTAAGCTCGAGAGCTCTGAACTTGGAGTTAATGTCGCCGCCTTTGTCGGCCATGGCACTGTGTATAAACTGGTAATGGGTGATAACGGCAATGCTTTACCATCAGATGCCCAACTCGCAGAGATGGCACAAACGCTTGAGGAGTGCTTCGAGCAGGGAGCAATCGGCATGTCATCAGGCTTGGAGTACTATCCGGGCCGAATGACATCTCCAGAGCATTTAGTGCCATTATGTGAAGTCGTGGCTCGGTATAATGGATTGTATGCCACCCACGTCAGAAACCGTGATCTGCACTATGATCTTGGTTTTATCGAGGCGATATCAACAGCGCGGGTTTCTGGGGCGAGGTTGCAAATTTCTCATATCCAACCGAAGTTTGGTGCCCCTAAACATGCAATGCGACATACATTAGATATGATTGCTGTAGCAAAAGAGCACGGTGTTGAGGTCGGTTTTGATATTATTCCTCATGATTGGTCACATACTGGCGTGATGCAAATATTGCCTTCATGGGCACTGGAAGGCGGAAGTGAGCGCCTTCGTGAGCGCCTTAGGAACCCCACGCAAAGAGCGTTAATAAAGCAAAATCCAACCCCGATGTGGAAGCTTGTCGTCGCTGAGCAATGGGAGAAGATTGTTTTACTTTATTCTGTAGAGAATGTGGACTTAATCGGTTATAACTTTGCTCAGATCAGCGAGATTCGTCAGTCTTCCCCCTATGATTGTGTTCTTGATCTCTTACTCGAAGAAAAAGATATCGATGCGCTGCAATGGACATCGCAGAGCTTTTGTGACGACGATATTGAGTTATGTTTACAACAGCAAGAATGTGGCGTTATTTCTGATACCTTAGCTTTAGCGCCTTATGGGAAGCTAAAGGATCATATTGGCTCTTTAAGTGGTTACGGTTGGGCGGCAAGGTTTTTACAGGTTTATGTGCATAATCGAAAGGTCTTAACGTTATCCCAAGCCATCAACAAGTTGACCTTATTGCCGGCTGAACAATTACGTTTAAAAGACAGGGGACGGATCGCGGTTGGCCAGTATGCCGACATTGCGATTTTCGACCCCAGTGATATCAGAAGCAATTGCTCTATTAGCAATCCGAGGAAATATTCGTCAGGGATCGCACACGTGATTGTGAATGGCCGCTTCTCCTTAAAAGACGGGGAGCGTACAAATACTAACAATGGTCGTGTTTTGAGAAGGGAATCATCAAGATCTTGAATGTTGGCAATAAGGGTTGGGTTTTCTTCTCGATAGATACAATCTCTGGATATAGATCAGTTCCTGCTTGGCCTGCCGCGTTTTTTTCGGACTCAGATCGTGGGCGTCCTTGAGTTGGCGGCCGGCAAGAACTCACAGAAGGCTTTGGAATAAACATGCCCCCGGCCCGGTTGGTATTCGAACAACACTCCGGCGTTGTGCTCTGTTCGGGGGCCGATATATGCACAGAGGAAAGGTTTACTTTGGGCTTCCGTGCCGGTTTTTTCAATACTTCTAAATAAACTAACGAAATGAGTTTTCCAGAGAGCCAGTACTAATTAACCTCAGATCGGTTTAAGCCATCGCCATTAATCCCGATTTTTCAGTACTTGTGATGTTGAGCGATGGTTTTTCTGGGTTCAGACAGTCGGCGATTAATCCGCTATGTCAGTTCAGCATGAAGCCGTGTAGACGCCTGTGGCGAGAATACTCTATCTGATAAATGCTTTTCAGTGGGTCATTGATGGTTTCGTTAATGCACCGTTTTGACAACATTGCTCTAGCCAAAACTGTATGTACTTTGGTTTTTTTATGTTTTTCTGGGTATCTTCGCCAGCAACTGGCTGAGCCAAGGTATGGTGGGGGAGTTACTAGTAGGTTCTGGGTCGAGGCGGTGTTCACTATAGTCAGACCATATAGTTGTCACTGAAGCTGCCTATCAGCACTTGATCGTTTGAGCGTAGCTTGTAACGCCTATTGTCATTAGCTTTCTTGTCCAGATATTTTAAGCCAGAACAATTTTTCTGCTTGCACATGATGTGTTTCTTCTAGCGGTGCTTTTTGGCTGTCTATTATTTCATTGTGGTTGAAGAGCTAATCCGTTCCGCTAAGAAAACATTGAGCCATTTCTTGTGTGTTTGTGACTACTCAGTTCTTGAAAGGGTGGTGCTTATTTTTCGTAACTAACGGGTAGCATCGAGATCTACGTATTTACCACAAGAAGAAACGCAGCATGGATACGCACCGAAGGCATTAGGAGTGCGTAATTAATGGGTCTCTGAGCCTTTCTATACCCAAGTCATGCTATCCATTACTATTGGCAATTTTTGTTCTGAAATATATCAAATTATAAAGTTGCCATTTTTTGTTTTATTTGTTTTTTTTCATGATCTTAGAGAGGTTTTCGTGTTAGTTGAATTTTACTTATGTATAAATTGGAATAGTTGATGTTTGCTTATATTGCCATCGGCTATCACATAATGGCAAAAGTGTCACAAATTACAATGTAACCGTTTGAATAACAACCTAAATATTGCACCATAATCACTCTTATGCATAAATTCACACATAAATACAACAATGCTTAATAAAAGCTGAATACGGGAATACTCAGATAAGAAGGAAAAAATAATGAATACTGTGAATATGATGAAGGGACTTATCGTTGCCACAATGGTTGCACTATTAGTTGGCTGTGGTGCGATGAAAACGGCAATGACCAAGCAGGATTTGGTTGTTGAGTCTCAGGTCACTGGTCCTGTTGTTCTAGAACCAGTCGCGCCTTCAAAGCGAATTGTATATATCAGTGTCCGCGACCTTACGGGGAACAATATGCGACGTGATACTATGCAAATGCTTAAAAAACACTTGGGGACCGAAGGGTTTTACGTAACTGATGACCCTGATAAAGCAAATATGATGCTCAATGCTTCGGTTATCCAAGCGAAGAATACTTCAAAAGAAGAAGCATATGGCTATTTAACCTCTGGGTTTGAGGGAGCGTTAGTCGGTGCGTCAACTGCTGCAGTATTGGGCGCCGATGGCCGCACGACTGCCGGTGCAGGTTTAGCTGTTGCTGCTGTTGGTTTCCTTGCGGATACTATGATTTCAGATACCTATTATACTTTTGTACTTGATGTTCAAGTACGTGAAAGGCCGCTTGAAGGTGACAAGACCGTTAGCCGCTCAGGTTCAATGCAGGCGTCTGGCCACGCAACGAACACCAGTGCTGTAGCATCAAAGCGTGTGAGCACTGTAGAGCGTGGTGAGAATTTTAATTGGATTGTGCACGAAACACGTATCGTTACCACTGCAAATCAAATGAACCTTGATATTAATGATGCTATCCCTGTTGTACAGGAAAGGACAGCGATGACATTGACTGAAATGCTTCTGTAATACTCTTTTATTAATTAAATTTTTCCCGTAAATTTGACGTCATTGGGATAGCATATTGGCTATCCCATTTTTTTGTGAACTATTAGCAAGATAACTTGCTAAAATTGTCGCAGTATTATGAGAGTGATGCGTGAAAGTGTTTTTTCTGAATGTAATGAGATTGCTGATAATATTGTTGAACCGCCACTCAGGTAGTTCATTGAAGAGAATATCGGTGGCAAACCAGTCAGCATAACCTTCTTTATAAAAATTGAGTTTACGTTTATCAGTCGTGATATTGGTTTTCATATAGTCATAAATCGGTGAGCCATCAATACCGGCTAAACTGTGCCCAATTTCATGGAGTAAGGAAAAAGCCACGGCATCATTATGTTCTTGCTCATTAGGCCAGATGTGGCGTCTTAATGTGAATTCATCATAAACAATGACTGCCAGATTATCTTTTTTTGGGTTGAATTGGGATAAATCATAAAAACGAGTACCACGGGTGGGATTTTCTTTGAGCTCTTTTTGGGCAAAGGCTATCGTTTTATTCGCGAAAGATAAAGTGTATTCCTTTGTCAAAGAGTCAATAACTTTGTTGATGTTTATATTGTCAATTTCACCTCTTGTGAACGCAGATTGTGACACGAAAATATAATTATGGTTAGGTAGGAATGTGGGTTCGAAATAACTTATGCCAATTTTCATAACTTCAGCTCTAATACTTTCTATTTCACCAAATGCAGAGTGTTCGGGATTTGCTCTCGTCAGGTAATCATTGGTCATTGATTCAATTTGCATCGCATTTTTAGACGTTTTTTGCAAATTTGTGCAACCAGAAGATACAGCCATGAGAAAAAGTACTGCGATAAGCTGTTGAATTAACATAACCCTTGCTCCTGAATCTGTGATCTTAAACAGATAGGGGCAATTTCAGTTCCAGAAGATGAAATAGAGCGTCTCAGTATTGATATTTTTTAAATGATTTTTTCAGTGAGAATGCCGCATCGAGGGCAGTGCAACCGCCGAACTAGAACCCTCAGGTTAACTGCATACTTCATGATATTTCTATCTGAGACGGTTTTTCTCGAAGTATCATGCACTTCAACAGACGCTGAACCACAATGGCATATTGGATGGTGAGTCGGAGATAAATGAACTGTAAGGAAGTCTGTGTGTTGCTCAATTCTAGTTGGAATAAACCTTTCTCAAAGAGGGAAAGGTAATGTAGTGTTTAGCATGTAAAAACGGTTGGTTGTGATAGTGTTGTTTGGCGATTACACAATAACGTAATCCCGACCGTTTTTCGTATCCGCTCCCGCAAATCCGCGATTAACCGTATTTCAATCCAAACTAACAACCATCCTTAGTCTTATCAGCATATGGCGCTGAATGACATGGGCTATTGCTTGAAGGGAGCGATGGTTTGTTATGTCTCGCTTCTTTCATTCGTTGATGATTACGTATTCCGGCTCATGCTGAATATCCATTCCAAATTTTATTGTCATTAGCTTCCGTGTCCAGATATCGATTGGCTGTGAGTGAATACTCGTGAGCTTGCAATATTGCCCGCTATCGTCGGTAAAAGAGAGATGAGAGGTATCGACATACATCAGCAAAGTTTCAAGCGGAATTGGTGGTGAGTCATGATGAGTACTAGGCAACCATAAAGAAGGCCCATGTCTACTGGCGTTTACAATATGCGTTTTATGAGCCTTTCCGACTTCGCTAACGAAATCAATTTCTCTGATGTGATCTATTTTTGTAAAGTTTTAAAAAGCACTTTTGGGATCGTTAGTTCAATTGAAAAAGAGGTAACGTTAATTAACAATAACGTGGATATTTTCATCAAAAGGCAAAAAGTGATCTATTGTAAGCGTATTTTTGTCCTTTTGCCGCAGTTGTTGCATTTATAAATCGCATGATAAAACATTTTCTCAAGCAGATTTCTTTTTATGCGTTGAGCAAAAGGTTGATTACAGCACATCTAACAATTTTCCTTTATTGGTGTATTCAGGTGATGAATATAAGATACTTAGTTGATTGTTTGTGTGATATCCCTCCCAAAAAAACTGTTTGTGGTGAGTTTTTTGTATTTGAGGTTGTGATGCCTCTTCCTGGTTTCTGTGCTTTTAGTCATGTTTGTATAAAATAAAGTACAGTCGCCATTGTGCTTGCTTTAGTCATGGCCTTCACCCATAGAAGAAATTACCTTGTAGTCCTGCATATGAAGAGAACCTTTTAGCTAAAGTGAAAATGTTGCGAGAGCATCCGTTTTGGGAGGCGTCGTTGAACAAATCCTGGGAACCTTTTGATAGCGCGATGATCTGATCCCTCGACACAGTGAAGGGAACAGACCGATGGGTAAGTCAAAACGCAAGATCACTAACTGGAAGCAGTACAATCAACCACTGGTCAACCGGGGCTCATTGACGTTCTGGATGGACGAAGCGGCTATCGATACCTGGCTTTGCAAAGAGCACCAC
>NZ_JANEYT010000135.1 GCF_024357955.1 Photobacterium pectinilyticum | reverse complement strand
ATCTATCAGCAGGCATTCAATGAGTTCCGTCATGAAGATGAAGATATTGCAGGCGTTTGTATCTCGTATAAACAAGAACGGGTTCGCCTGGTCACCGAGCTGTTACTGGCCCACGATATTAAACAAGCAAAAGAAAAAGCGACCCGGGCCGAATTGATTTTCAACGGACTCTTGGCATCACTCGAAATGGGGGGGGCAGAATTAATCACGCTAGCCAAACGGATGTACTTTGAGCAGTTGCAGCTAACAAAGGAATAAATTTCCCCGATAATCGAACTCGAATAGGTCGCCTCCAGGTGGCCTTTTTAATGCTTCTGACTTGCGTTTTAAGTCCAAAGTAAATGCGACTTACTCACCGATTTTGTGGATATGATAACTGTCGTCCGAACGTTCAGTCATCACAAGTTATGGCCAAGGTTAAGCTTAAGATGCTCACTCTATTAGAAGAGCTGTTAAGCATAGACAAGATAGAGTTGTGTGTGCTGACGGAGTCCTAACCCAGCACTCCTGTTTGCGACAGAACCAGAAAAAGAGCGCCAAATGCATCCAGGGTTGAGTAACTAAAAGTTAGCCCCTCATGGTAGGGGGCCATTCAAAGCCACCTGCTCTGCAGGTGGCTTTTTATTTTCAGGCTATTTGAATTATAGACCTTTGGCTAAGGACGTTGAACGTCTTGGGTCGGCACCACCATACATCATACCATCTTTAATCATGATAGACTGAATAGCCCCCATTGATGGTTTTTGGGTCACTTTGTGGCCCATCGATTCAAGATTATGGATAGTATCAGGGCTGATTCCGTCTTCAATTCGGATCTCATCGGGTAGCCATTGATGGTGTATCCGAGGTGCAGTAACCGCACTTTGAATGTTCATATTGTGGTCGATAACATTCATGATCACCTGAAGTGTGGTGGTGATGATCCGTGACCCGCCAGGACTCCCAGTAACTAAAAAGTTCTTGTCATCTTTTTTAACGATAGTGGGTGACATCGAGCTTAACATCCGCTTGTTGGCTTCAACCTTATTTGCCTCACCACCGAGCAAACCATACGCATTTGGGACACCAGGTTTGGCAGAGAAGTCATCCATCTCGTTATTGAGTAAGAATCCCGCTCCGTCAACAACAATGCCCGAGCCATAACTAAAATTAATGGTGTAGGTGTTCGATACCGCATTTCCATATTTATCGACAATCGAGAAGTGAGTTGTCTCGTTACTCTCATACGGCAGCGGATTATCGGGTGCTAGCGTTGAGCTAGGGGTTGCAAAGTTGGCCGGAATATCATTACGCATCTTCTCGGCATATGTTTTTGCGGTAAGGCCGACTCGCGGCACATCAATAAAATCCTCATCACCTAGATATAAAGAGCGATCGGCATATGCACGCTTCATTGCTTCAGCCATCAAGTGAATCGTCGTTGCGGCATTGTGACCAAAGTGATTGATCGGAAACCCTTCGAGGATATTTAATATCTGGACAATGTGGATCCCGCCAGAGCTTGGCGGTGACATTGAATACACATCATAGCCACGATAATTACCGTGAATAGGTTTACGGATCACAGGTTGGTAGGCCTTGAGATCCTCCATCGAGATAAGGCCGCCGTGTTTTTCCATCTCTGCAACTAATAGCTCAGCGGTTCTGCCCTGATAGAATTCCTGCGCTCCTTCAGCAGCAATACGTTTTAACGTTGCAGCCAAATCTGGCTGAACAAAACGTTCGCCAGGCTGATAATTACTGCCATCAGCTTTATAAAACACTTTGTTGCTTGAAGGCCACTTCGCCAATCTGGATTTTGTATCGGTTAAGCCTTTGCTAAAGCGTGGCGTAACAATAAAGCCTTCTTCAGCAAGCTTAATCGCTGGTGCTATCGCTTCAGCTAACGTAATAGTACCGTATTTTTCTAATGCCAAAGCAAGCCCTGCAACAGTGCCTGGCACGCCTGAAGCAAGGTGAGAGTAGCGCGAACGCTCAGAATCCGCATTGCCTTTATCATCCAAGAACATTTCGGTTGTCGCTCTGCTTGGGGCTTTCTCCCGATAATCGATAGCCACAACATCGCTGTCTTTTTCTGATGAGATCAGCATAAAGCCGCCACCCCCGATATTACCAGAACGGGGCTGAGTTACTGCCAGAGAAAAAGCGGCGGTTACCGCTGCATCAATAGCGTTGCCGCCATCAGCTAAAACCTGTTGGGCTGATTCCGTCGCAAGGAAGTGGCTAGTAACGACCATGCCATTTTTAGCCTGTACAGGGTGCATCCGCTCACCTTCGAGGATTGCGGCAGAATAAGAGAAAGTGCTTATAAGCGTAAGCCCCGCATACAGCGCGGATTTGAGTGGTGAAATAGGCCGCTTTAGTGGTGGGATAGTCATAACGCCTCCTTGTAGTCATCAACTTATCCATGTCATGTCTGGTACGACTCGGCTCACAAAGTGAACACTTAAATATACGTCTACGGTATGTCGGCAGGCAAGTGGTTTGTCAATAGGTTGTTGTTTTATAGCCAAAACCACCTTCTAGGAAGGTGATAATCGTCCATTAGGCTTTGTCCGAAAGACGCTCATGTTCAAGAACGTTAAAGAACGAATAGGTAAGGCGATTATGCGAATCAGGATCATCTTCAAAGCGGTGACATTTACAGAAGAATATTTACCCATTATCTTTGCCGAAGTAACCCGGATAGCCCGCTCGACCCTGCAGGTGCTCGAAGTTCTCGAACTATTTATGGAAAAAAACTCAAGGTATACATTGCCAAGCAGAACATGCAGCTTGATGGTTCGCTGCAATCAAAAATCATCGCTACTATGCTCGGCCTTGCCGGTGAAATTGAACGTGAGTTTATCCGTATGCGTACCAAAGAGGCATTAGCCGTTATGTCGCAAAGTTATGCTGATGTACAAGCGTACTGATTTCCAGACGCAATTAGGCTGCAAGCGCGTAGAATTCGTCCCAAACGGTTGTCGAGCTGTCCATTTTTAATCATCGACCACAGCTCTATGCCAGCGAGTGTGGCTTGGGCTCCTTCATCATATTTCCATCCCAGGCACTGATGCATCTTACCTTTCACTTTCCGGTGGCTTTGCTCGATCAGGTTGTTCAAATACTTAACTTGAAGCACTTCAATCAGGTTGAGCATCCTTCCTGTTAGCCAGAGTTGGACGTTGATATGATGCAGCGCTAATGCATTGGCACCACTCTTATCAATAACCACCTTTTCTGGTAATCCGTTATGGCCTATTGCCTTAATAAGGAAGGCGCGAGCGGCTTTCTCATCACGGTTTTCACACAATAAAAATCAATGACATTGCCGTACTTGTCAACGGCTCGGTAGTAATACTTCCACAGACCTTTGACGTTAATGTAAGTCTCGTCCATCCGCCACGAAGAGGCGACAGGCTTCTTTCTTACGCGAGCTCGATGCTCCAGCAATGGCGCATATTTGATGACCCACCGGTTGATGGTTGAGTGATCAACATGGATACCCCGTTCTGCCATCATCTCTTCGATTTCACGGTAGCTGAGTTTATAAGAAACGTAATAGCGAACAACTTGGAGGATGATGTCGGAAGGAAAGTGGCGACAGGAAACGTTGATAGTCATAATGCTAAAGGTAATGAGTGCTGACGGAGATCCTAACTCAGTACTCCTGTTTGCGACATAACCTCCTTTTTTGTATGTTTTTCATTCATTAATATTATGATCGCAAAGCGTGACTTAGCGCTCAACATATGCACCGAAATGCTTATTAATGTAAAGTTAACTAGACATTGTGACATCCATGCCAAAAAATAACACCTTTAATAACAGGGATTTTACATGTATGTCTATTTTTACCAGCATTGTTAGATTTGTTCTTATATGGATGTTTAGTATTTTCATAGCAGCCTGTGGCTCTGGGGATGACGATGGTGGCTCTTTAGCAAATTTGAGCGTCAGCCCTATTGCTAACCAAACCATGATCGCTGGTGATTCAATGTCGAGCAAAGTCGAGGTGTCCGGAGCCTTGATGGATGAAGTTACCGTTTCAGTTTTAAGTGGACCCGATGGGTTAACAGTTGATAGCTCTGGGAGCATTTCATATCGTTCAGAAGCGACTGAAGAGTTATCACTCGATGTCGTGTTAAAGGTAGAAGATAATAGGCCTGGGTCAGATCAAAGCGTAGAAATTAGCTTTGAATTAACTGAGAAACCACTATTCGAACTGCTTTCTACTCCAGGAACAACGGCTAAGGAAGGAGAGGGATATAGTTATACCGTTCAGCTTTTAGCAAATATACCTAACAGCGATATATCCTATACCTTAGAAAATGAACCATCGGGAATGATTGTATCAGATGCAGGTATCATTACATGGACCCCTGTACAGGGAATTATTTCATCAGGTGAAGTGACATTAAAAATACTTGGTAAAAATAATGATTTTACTGATGAAGTTACACAGAGCTTTACCATCACAGTAGAAAGTGATGGTGGGATAGATCCTTTGCCGCCACTTGTTGTGTCTGAGATTTCAGACCAAACACTGGTCGCGGGTGACACAATGTCTGTCGACGTTATTGTATCGGGGGCGACCATTGATGAAGTGACAATCTCTGTTATTGAGGGGCCTGAAGGGCTTTCTGTTGATGCATCTGGCACTATTCTTTTTCAGTCTAGGGTAACAGAAGACTTAAGCGAAAATGTTACATTGCGAGTGGCTGATAATAGAGTTGGCTCAGATCAAGTTGTTACGACCAGTTTTAGTTTGGTGCAAAAGCCATTATTCAAGCTTTTATCAACACCGGGCACCCAAGGAAATGAAAATCAAACATATACTTATCAGGTATTACTTGAAGCCAATGTATCAAATGACAAGATCTCATATGTCCTAGGCAATGCACCATCAGGGATGCAAGTCTCAGGTGATGGACGTGTAACTTGGACACCAGAGCGTGGCGTTCTGACATCTGGTGATGTGACATTGACGATTAGGGGGCAAAATAATAGTTTTACTTATGAAGCTCCGCCGCAAAGTTTCAATATTTCAGTTAAGCCGATTATCCTCCCATTAGATATTGAGCCTGTACCAGATCAAACGGTTGAGTCTGGTGAACAATTTAATTATCAGCTTGTTGTTGATAATCCAAATGTAATTGTTGGTTATCCAGATCTGCAGTTTGATTTGATTGAGGCACCGGAAGGACTAACTGTTTCAAACACTGGACAATTGAGTTTTACTTCTGCTTCAGAGCTGACTAATAGCTCGCAAATTAAAATTGAAGTAACTGTCGGTGAAGGGAATGATATTCAAACTGCGCAAGTTAGCTTTGAACTAACAGAGGAAGTTTATGTTAGTACGAGTGGTGAGGTAATCAACTTTTATACCAACACCCCTGTTGACGGTGCCACTATTACCCTCTCTGTTGATGGAGTACTCATTGAAGAGACACAAAGTGACTCTGAAGGGGTATTCACGGCGAGAGTTCTAGATCTTATGACCGGTGATAGGTATGTCCTATCTGCCGATAGTGCAGGTTATAGTGAAAACTCAATTGCTTTCGGAGTCGGGGAGTTAGGTGTTACCCATCAACTTCGGCTCGCACCTGTTCATGATATCATCGCATTGGATAATCAAAATGCACAGCAACTTACTGTTGAAGGCCAAACGATTGTTGATCTTCCAAGCAACAGTTTAGTGGACTCCAATGGTAATACAGTGACGAATGCGGTCGCTGAAGTGACGATTATTGACCCGACGTTAAACATCGATTTAATGCCTGGTGACATGGTAACACCGGTAGACAATAGCGGAACCCTTGTACCCATTGAGTCTTTTGGAGCGATTACAGTTACTTTCGAAGATGAAAGTGGGAATGCATTAAATCTTGATGAGAATACTCAAGCAGAAATTCGAATTCCAGTGTCAGGCAGCAACCCTCCTAGTACCATACCTCTTTACTACTACGATACTGTAGCAGGTGTGTGGATAGAAGAAGGGGAAGCGCAACTGGTTACGGCGAGTGGGGGAGATTACTACCTCGGGTATGTGAGCCACTTCACCACCTGGAATGCTGATATTATTATTGAGACAATCCAGCTTTCTGGCTGCGTTGTCGATACTGATGGGGAGCCGGTCCAAAATGCACGTATAGTTGCTGAAGGTCAGGATTATAATGGCCGTTCAAGCACATACTCAAATGTTAACGGAAAATTCACTTTACCCGTTAGAAGAAATAGCTCTGTACTTCTCTCGGCTCAAAGTAATTATCAAAGCCGAACTCGGTCAATCAGTACAACTGACCAAGACCAAACAATTAATGATTGTTTAGAGCTAGATGATGCATTTACATCAATTAAACTGACATGGGGTGCAAGTCCAAGAGACCTTGATAGCCACTTTACAGGGCCGAGAGATTCAGATGGCAACCGGTTCGAGATTAACTTTAGCAATAAAACTGTTGACGTCGAAGGTATAAGGATGTTCCTTGATGTCGATGATACATCAGGCTACGGGCCTGAGATTATTTCTGTCCCTGAATTCCCATTACCAGGAACATACAGTTATTTTGTAAACCGATATAGTAGTGGCACAATTAATCCAAGTGAAACGCGTGTTGAGCTTAATATTGACGGCCAACGAACCGCTTTCACTCCACCAAGCGAAGGGATTGATAAATACTGGTATGTCTTCGATATCGTAGTGGATGAGCTTTTCAATACATCGCTTGAGATTGTTCAGGAATACTCTTCAGGTAAACCGATTACTCCATCGACAGCTCAGACTATGAGGGTGATGAGGGCATTAGAAGCAGCACCTGACAGCGGTAGGTCAATTCCACAAAAACTAATCGATGATAAGTACTATGAGTAATTTCAGGTCAAAAGCCGAATGACTTTAGCTGCTCATTACGATTAATAAAGAAAAGCTGCCTGTTGGCAGCTTTTTTCTAAAATACAAAGTGTAATACCAATCTGGATAAGTCGTTGATCAAGTATTTGCACTGGAAAAATCGTTGTTATCAAGGCAGATATTACCGTAACTAGTGGCTATAATTACAAAATATCTAACGCAGAGAACAGCGATTTTAACCTGCAAGACTGATCAAATATTTACCTGATTACCACCGAGCCTCAGCTAATTTAAGTAAACGTTGAGGCATCGGTGCTGTTTGAATACCTGAATAAATG
>NZ_JANEYT010000134.1 GCF_024357955.1 Photobacterium pectinilyticum | reverse complement strand
ATTTATTGAGCGTGAGATCTACAGATACTAGTTAAACATGTAGGTATCATGAGCTGGTCGTAGGTTTAGTGGGGCAGTAGTAATATTTGAAGTACTGTACGCCAAATAGGTGGGACTTCAAACTAATTGATGGGTAATAAATGAAAATTAAGCTAAACAAACTGAAATATACGTCATATTCAATAGATAGAGCTTAAATATCTAAATTGTGAATTCAAATGTGGATAAAAAATTTTTTTTCGCATATATATAACTCTACTAATTATGGTTTAACATTTCTCTTTTGGAGTGCGTATGGCCACAGTCATTAAAATGATTAACCCTAACACAAAAATAGCAAAAGATGGATTATATGGTTTTAGCTGGACATCGTTTTTTTTCTCTGGAATACCGGCTATTACACGTGGAGATATAGGTCTTGGGCTAGGTGTGCTTGTTGCAACTATTATATTCACTTTATTCTCATTTGGCTTATTATATTTTGTCGTAAACATCATATTTGCTTTTGTTTACAACAAAAACTACACTCAGCGCCTCATTGAGCGAGGATTTGTTTTTGCAGAGGATGGTGCTAACGCTGATAGGGCGAGACAGTCGCTTGGTATGGTTTCTTAATTGAGAGAGCGAAAAAGTTGGTGAGATTGAACTGCCTTCAATAATTTGGGGGAGGTTCAATTTCACTCGCGAGATTAAAAGTATTCTTGTCAATAAGGTTCTATCTGTATTTTCCTCTCAACATTTATCCCAATAACATTTAAAATGAAGTACGCTAAATCTGGTATTATCTCAAACCTCTTACCTCGGTGATACTGTCATTCTGGCTGAAAGGTAAAGAGCGAGTTAGCATAGGACTCAAAAAAACTTACTAGAAAAGCCTCATAAAACTTAACTGAGTGAACGTCACATTGATAGACACTTGTTAAAATTTTCTATTTAATTTAATTACTCATATAAATAGTAAAAATATGCAACAATGGAAGTGTTCCCCAACTTGTATGGAAGTCATTTATGCCTAAACAGTATTTTTTAATGAATGCTCTGTTTGCTAATCCATTATTGGCGCAATCTACGCCACGCTATGAAAAATCGATACCCGGCTTGATTATACTTACACCGTCGAGCTACTCCCCTATGGGAAGTGCTTTTTTGCTTGCAAAATAATGAGCTTGTTCTTTAAGGTAGTGAGAACAACCTCTGCCGAGGCGGAAGTATGATTTTACCATTACTTTGAACATTTACCGGCCAAAAGAAAGAGGGTGATCTTGACACCCATAAGTGCTAGCCGGAAAAAGAGCCAGTACCCTGTAATGATCATGGAGGAAGACAGACCCTTTTCCATACTCCGAAAAAGGGGATAATAAACTAAAGATAATAGTCTTATCTGTTAGGCTTTTGCTTCTATAGTTTCTGGTTGACCTTCTACTCCTAGATTGCCTAAATGAACTTTAATTATCTCACTTAGCTCGCCGTTGTTATCATTGACGTAGGTACGCATTACATGTTCGATATTATCAACCGCCTCTGAAGGCGTTGCTAGATTATTTCTCATCCACTCTTTTAAGAGAATGTTCATTTCAGCTGTAAACTTTTCCGTAAGATCTTCGTTTTTATCAGATACCTTACAGTCGCCGTGATTAGATATAATGCTCATAAAGTCATTATTGAATAATTTCGGGTCAGATTTAAATGACCTGACAACCTCAATAAGCATCAAAGCACATTTTTCTTTTGTATCTAAGCTACTGAATGACCGTGATAAAGTGAAGGATGGTTTTATCAGTTCATCTTTGAATCTTTGTAACAGATAGGCTCCGCCAAACTTTCTATGATGCTCTTGAGCCATGTTGTCAGCGCCAACACTGAGCACTACAGCACGGGAATTAAAGGATACCTCCCCGTTATCTTTGCTGTAATTCTCGACAATTTGTTTAACCGACTTAAATGACAGTTCTTCTTCTGGTATATAGCTGTTGCTTGCAAACTTTAGCTCCTCCTCAAGCTTATCTTCGTGTTGTTTTTTACCTTTGTAGGCAAAATAAAGAATTATCGGTGTGAAGATTGGTAATAGAATCATGCAAAAAATCGCGGAAATAATAATTACTTTCCTTTTCTTATATCTATTTTCGATCACTATAGCTGAGATCCCAGATGCTAATCCGAGCATGAAAATGATTATAGGAGCTAGGTACTCACTCATGTTTTAACTTCCTTGTATTAAAATTATGAATACAAATCCATTCTTTCACTTGTTTTGCTTTAAAGACACAAAGGGGGTCACATTTCTAGTATTATGTAGAAATAATTAATAAAAAATGACTTTGATTGATGTTTTGGATATGTAGAATATTCAGCGCAAGGAGTCGGTATTAAGCTGTTATTAAAGGTTATTGTCTAGAGTGCTGGAATACCCCAGAATGTTTTTCTCGCAAAGTTATGCTGAAGGACAAACGTCCTCTTCCCCAGATACAATTAGGCTGCAAGCGCATAGAATTCGTCCCAAACAGATAAGCCACCAGGGTTGTCAAGCTGTCCACTTCAATCATCGATCACAGCTCTATGCCAGCAAGTAGCATTAATGCACTATAACTTTTAGCTAGAAAAATAAGGCACCTAATCTAAACGACTCAATTAGGTTTGCTGGGCAATACCAAGCCAATGCAACTAAAGGTTTGGTAAAGCAACACGACACCGCCTCAATTCATTTAGCGTAAATGTTACACTGTCACCCATGCGCTATAACTTTCTTGCCTACCCCTAAGCATCAAAAGTACATAATGGTGCTTAGCCAGACCAGTAAAAACAGCAGGTCAGTTTGACTTTTCCACCCCTAAGCACCAAAATAACAAGAAAATACAAATTGATGCTTAGGGAGTTTCATGGCGGGAGTATCGGCGTTAACGCTGGCTGAGTGCGAATGGGTAGGCCGGTTACTGGAGAAACACCGCAGTGACCGGGTTTTCTCTGATATCTGGCAATTTGGCCTGAATATCCCCTTCCGTATCTCTGACCTGCTCCAATTACGGCTGCACGACTGTGTGACCAAAGAGCGGGATGATGAGGGGGTGCTTAGGGACGTGATCCGCGTGGTTGAGATCAAGACATCCAAGAGCCAGAAGGCCGTCGTGAATGGGGCCGCCTGGGAGATCATAAACCGCCGCCGCCAAGCGCATCCCGGCGATGTGTATTTGTTCCAGAGCCACAGCAACCGGGCAGGAAGCAAACAAAAACCTATCAATCGGTCATCGGTTTATAAGGCTTTTTCAGAAATGGGCGAGATCATCGGGGGGCGGAAGATAGGCTGTCATACCACCCGAAAATCCCGCGGCAAGGCGATGTATGATCAGGGAATACCGATTGAGAAGATATGCAGCGTCCTGAACCACAGTTCGCCGGCTGTCACCATGAAGTATATTGGGATCGAGCAACGGGACGTGGATAAAACCTACGAGCTCGAAATTAGAACGCAAACCCTTTAAAATTAAGGCGTTTTAAGGTTATGGCATTAAGAAACCAAGAAAGTTACAACGCAAGGGTGACAGGGTAACATTCACGCTAAATGAATTGAGCCTGCGTCGTTTGCGGCGTAGCTTTACCAAACCAGGCTGAGTCATCCTTCGCTTTAGTTGCATTGGTATTGCCCAGCAAACCTAATTGAGTTGTTCAGAGTGGCTGCTCTATGCTAGTTAATACAAAGTTATAGTGCGTTAACACGATTGGAGTACTAGAACGGTTATTTATGAGGGTTTCCTATCACAATAGCACCCAATCCTCACGGACCAGCACTAACATCGAGTTTTCTGGTACAACGACCTATGAACCCATGCTTTGCACCAAGATGGTATTTCCGACAGCACTATTAGTGCGATGAGCAATGAAAGGTCTGCCATATACAGTGGTGTCTAGCGAAGTTAATAGCATTTATCGACATGCTTTACTTTTAAGTAAATGAATTAAAAACATTTCCCAATATACGAAACATTATTTCCCATATTTTGGCATGGTTGCTGTAGAAGAAATATTAATGTTGAACCAGAAGGTGGTTGAGGGATGGTAAATATCAGCTCACAAGAGCGTAACTTGTTTCTCCTCGTTCTCATCTCCGAGGCTCTCCAACCTTTAACCGCTGGGGACTTACTGAAATTAAGCGGTTTTTCCAAGAGCACTTTGTATCGTCAGCTCAACTATCTGAAACACTGGGGATTGCTGAGTGAATATAACGGCCGTTTTTATTCCGGACCCGTAACGTTATCTCTAGGGCAAGCGTTACTGCGAAGCATGTTGTCAGAAGGGCTGGAGCAACTGAAGACGATAGGTTGCACTGCAGAATTGCTCTTGCCATCAAGCCCTGATACCGATCGGAAGGAAAGTGGCGACCGGAAAAGTTGATTGTCATAATGCTAAAGGTAATGAGTGCTGATGGATATCCTAACTCAGCACTCCTGTTTGCGACAAAACCCAGCTTCGTAACATATCAAGATATTATTATATTTACTCAAAAGCTTTTTCATGAAGCGATTGATAGAGTTTGGGTCGTTATTGATATTCCCCCAGAACCTAACCTCGCCAAGTCGTTCTGGTGAAGCGATAGCAACAGCGATGATATCTTTATGCACATCGAGACCAACATATACTGAATGATACTCAAGAATCATGATAGTGCTCCTATTAGTGTGGTGCGGGACTTAGTAAAGGTCATATCATCTGGCTGTTCGCCGATACCCCGAAAGGTGCAGAAGCCAGTGCCATGCTCTACAGCATCATCGAAACCGCTAAAGCTAATGGACTAATCCTGTTCGACTATCTGGTTAAGTGTATGAAAGAGTTAGCTCATCCAGAACCTGACCTTGACTCTTTACTTCCATGGAACTTCACTCATTAATACTCGCCCCGTGGGATCATGGGGCGGATACGAAAGGCTGGCCTCATTGTCGCTAACTTTCTGATGTAGCGACAACGTTCTGTGGCTTGTGCCAAAGCTTGGCAATTAAATAGTCGATAGCGAATACACAAGCGATTGAGACAGCAACTATACGCAGTATGTTGATAGGAATATCTTCAACAGGTGCGGCTAGCCCGATTGGAGACGCTAAGGCATAGGTAGCAACAACGAGCGTTAAGGCACTGATGCACCCTATACGAAGGTACTTCCAGTTTTCCAGTGGTACTGGTGGCTCTTTATCACTGGTATTTGCAGCTTCGGCTACGCTCTCATCACCCGGGTATAGGTAAGTGAGTACGGCAATTAACATAGCGCCTAGTACAAAGCACAGAGCATTGGTGTGTAAGAAGTGAATATCCCAACCTGTGATTACAAACTTGAAGATCAGATATAGGCAGATGTATAAAACTGCGCCAGGGATAGCCGTTTTTGCTGTTGCCTTTTTCAGTGCCAATCCTGCTAGGATCAGGAGCAACATTGGAATGGCAAATAGCGCAGCAAACTCCTGCATAAACATGAAGAGTCCATCGGGAGCATACTGAACCAGTGGCGCAACGATAGCAACAAATAGG
The DNA here is from genome assembly GCF_024357955.1 of Photobacterium pectinilyticum. Lineage (GTDB taxonomy): Bacteria > Pseudomonadota > Gammaproteobacteria > Enterobacterales > Vibrionaceae > Photobacterium > Photobacterium pectinilyticum. The sequence goes on along the minus strand of NZ_JANEYT010000134.1, from coordinate 1,842 downwards.
ATCAGCAGCGAGCCAAACACCTTGCCAGCAAATACCGTTCGGTCTTGACCACTTTTCTTAGACTTGATCAGAGGCTGATAGATATTAATTGAGAATATGGTTGAGCAGGAGTTGACGGTTGAGTTAAAGGTCGAGATGACCGCGCCAAATACAATTGCGCCAAAAAAGCCTAACAAATAATCTGGCAGTAAGCGATTTACTAGCAGAGGGTAGGCCTCATCGGCTTTGATGCCTTCATTGCCATATAGGTGATACGCAGCAATGCCCGGCACCACCAAAAACAGAATACTGACAACCTTCATTACTGCAGCAAATAGAATGCCTTTTTGGCCTTCAGCTAGCGACCTAGCGCCAATTGCTCGTTGAATGTATACTTGGTTTGCACAGCAAAAATAGACATTTAAGAGAATCATACCTGTGAAAATGACCGACAGTGGCATATTGGTTGTCTCTGGAGAGACGGCATTGAACTTGTCGGGCTCTCTGGTGATTAGCTCTACCGTACCTGCAATTACGCTATTATCGCCAAGGGCTTTAAGCGCCAAAAATAAGATAAGAATACTGCCGATGAAAAAGCCAATACCGTTGATAAAGTCGGATACGACTACTGCCTTTAATCCCCCCAAGATGGCGTAAACCCCACCAATAATGGTAATTAAGATGATGGTTAAAATGAGGGAGTAGTCATCACTGATGTTAAGCAAGGCAGAAACATCAAACATCTTACTTAGACCTAATGCACCTGCATAAACGACCGTGGGTAAAACGACGACTGCCATGTTGATCAATATACAAAAAGAGAAGACGTTACGCGCCACAGGGCCGAAGCGTTTCTCTAGATATTGAGGTATGGTGGTAATACGTGTTTTGATGAAAAATGGCAAGAAGAAGCAAACCATAATTACAGCGCCAATCGCTAAGGTTACTGTCCATGTCATATTAGACAGGCCATAATTAAACCCTTGTGCATTTAGCCCTATTAATTGAGCTGCTGACCAGTTGGTGAGCAGCACAGAAAAACCAATTGACATACCAGACAAGCTTCGCCCGCCCAAGAAGAACCCTTCATTGGTACTGAGGTCTTCTTTTCTTGTTATGAGCCATGAAACAATCGCCACCATCGCAGTGAAGATGGTGAACGAGATAATCGTCCAAGTATTCATTTTACTGTCCTTTTAAGTTTTACGAGCGGTAAGATTTAGCTTTTCCTTATGGAAGTCTGATTCTTTGAGACCTTGAAGATAGCTTCTTTAAGTCCTTCTACCCTAAGGTATACAGCTCATAGTTTGTGCACCTTTAAATATCAGCCGTAATCGTGAGTTTCTCGGCTAATCCTTTAAAGTGCCGGATATCGACCTCACAAATTGAAAGTAATTGGAACTCATGAGTAAGCAAGTCATGCTTCCCATGAGTAACTCAAAAGTGGCTAAGCCCTGCTAACGAATGGGCTTGGGAATGATGTCAGAATAAAGAAGCCACTGCATGGGGTAGTGGCTAGGAAATATAAATTATCCACTACACGTCGGTGGGATAACTTTTTGGCTAATAATGCCACAAATCTTGAGTAGCTCATTCTTCGGTTTTGTCGCAAACAGGAGTGCTGAGTTAGGATATCCATCAGCACTCATTACCTTTAGCATTACCTGATTACCACTAGTACTCAGCCCTGTTAACTATACTGATGACAAGTCAGTTCATGAGGCAATTATCAGGTTGTGTCGCAAACAGGAGTGCTGAGTTAGGATATCCGTCAGCACTCATTACGTTTAGCATTATGACTATCAACTTTTCCGGTCGCCATTTTCCTTCCGACATCATCCTCCTCGTTGTGCGCTATTACGT
>NZ_JANEYT010000133.1 GCF_024357955.1 Photobacterium pectinilyticum | reverse complement strand
GCCGGTGAGTTTGGTTCCAAAGTGTACTGTCGAGACGGTCATAAATTCCAGCAGGGTATATTCCGCGTGGACGTGCAAAAGCCATTTGGCTCTGGCGATTCATTTGCAGGCGGCCTGATTTGGACACTGGTTAACGGTGGTGAGCTGGAAGACGGCGTCAAGCATGGTACGGCAGCGGCGGCAATCAATGTCAGTGGCAACAGCTGTACTGAAGCGATGCCAACTAAAGAACAATTATTCGATTTTATTGAGACCAGAGAAAAAAGCCTTTAATCGTCATCTTCGGGTGACGTGATTAAAGGCAATTAGGTCCGCCGAGCCAGTATTTTACTGGACACGTCTAGAAAGGGTACAAACCATCGAGGCTCGGCTTTTTTATTACAACAATTTTGACTGATAAACACTGTGCTGGAAAACGACAGTTGAAAAGGCAGGCAGTGAGGAGAGAGTACAATGGGCAAGCATATCCCACCATTTGATAATAAGAACCAACCAATCGTTGATGTAAACGATGAAGTCACACCGTTGTGTTATTTTAACCAAGTTTGTCTTTCGCAAGGCGATCAGCACCAGCATGTTGTTGAGGGTTATGAGTCTGTCATCGTCCTTGCTGGCGGCACCTGTTCAATTACCGTTACCAATGGTGAAAAGACCGAAGTTTACGACAATATCGGTAAGCGAAAATCAGTGTGGGATGGCAACCCAGAAGCTGTCTATGTCCCGCTGGGTTACAGCGCAACCATTGACTGTGTCAGCGACACGGCTGATGTGATGATTGCCGGTGGTAAGTTTGAACAATCGCTAGAACCTTTCTGTGTGCGTGAAGAGAATGTCGATATTGTTCAGTACGGCTCTGATGACACTAAAACTCACCGCAAGATCAAACACGTATTGGGCCAGTCTAATTCAGATAATCGCGGTCGCCTTCTTGTCAGTGAACTGTTTACTGTAGGTGCAGGGGGCTGGTCAGGTTTCCCTCCTCATAAACATGATGAAGATCGCGTTAAGCCTGATGGCAGCAAAGAAACACTTTACGAAGAAGTGTACCAATTCCGCTTTAACCCAGATTTCGGCTTCGGTGCGCAATTCCTGTATGAGCATGAAGATGACTTTGGTCCGGTTTACCATGTCCGCACTGGCTCTGTGATTGCTATCGATAAAGGTTATCACCCAAGCGTTGCGGCACCGGGTTATGAAATGTATTACTTCACGATCATCGTGGGTAAGACTGAGAAGTCGCTGATCCAGCACTTTGACCCACACCACGAGTACCAAGTTGAAACGATCCCTGGCATCAAGGACATGATCGCCAAGTTTAAATAAGGAGGGGCAATATGCTCGTCAATTTGAAAGACCTATTGCCTCAAGCTGCAGCGTCAGACTATTCAGTACCTTGTTTTAACGTATTTGGTTACGAAGATGCCCTTGCAGTTGTGGAAGCGGCTGAAGCTGTTAACAAGCCAGTCATTCTGGCTTGTAACAAAGACGTGGCTGACTTCTATGGGGTAGAGACTGCCGCCGCGATGCTATTGCCGATGGCACATAATAGTTCAGTGCCGGTTTGCTTGCACCTTGATCATACCTATGAAGAAGAGGTTGTTTACCGTGCCTTGAAGGCGGGATTCAGCTCCGTGATGTTCGATGGTTCTCAGCTGCCGCTTGATGAGAATATCGCCCGTACCCGTGCTGTTGCTGATGTTGCACACGCGTTAGGTGCATCGGTCGAAGGTGAAATTGGGTCGGTGCCTTATGATGAAGGCCGGGATCACATCAAATCTATCTACACCGAACCTGAAGATGCTGCGCGCTTTGCAAAAGAGAGTGGTGCTGATTGTGTCGCCATTTCGGTTGGAAACGTACACCGATTGACCGAGCCGACATGTACAATTGATTTTGGTCGTTTAGATCGTATTGCGAATATGGTAGATATTCCGTTGGTCATTCATGGCACCAGCGGTATCCGTGATGAAGATATGGAAGTGCTGAAGCGTACAAGAGTATCAAAGTTCAATATTGGTACGTGTTTACGTCAAGCTCTAGGCCATAATCTGCGCGATTTCATGAATGAAGAACCACAAAAATTTGATCGTATCTACTTTATGCAAAAGGCAATGCCCTTTGTGAAGCAAGAAGCGATTCGCAACTTCGAATTATTATCATAAACTATAGCCTCAGGTGCTTAGCACTTGAGGTATTCTTATTTTGTAGTATTGCTTTCGAGCGGGAGAGCGGCCATTTATGGATGTAGAAGAACAAGTACCAGCTGACTTAGATACGCTGCGTGAGCTTATTGTTAAGCGTTACGATAGCCTAAGTGGGCGACTACAACAGGTTGCTGATTTTGTGATGGCCCAGCCAATGTTGGTAGCGGTCGAAACTATGGCAACTATAGCTGAACAGGCCAATGTTCCTTTATCGACGCTGAGCCGGTTTTCAAATGCGATGGGCTATTCTGGATTTAGCTCAATGCAGGCACTATTCCGTGATCAGTATTTGAATCGTCCGAGGGATTATCTTGAGCGTGTAAAAAAAGCACGTGAAACTGAAGAAGTGAGCCAAGACTCACCGATGGCGATTTTCCAGGACTTTGGACAAGCCAATATTGAAGCGATGGAGCAGCTGCAAATGTCTGTTTCCCCGCAAAAGCTAGAAAGAGCTGTGAGCCTGCTTGATGGGGCCGAGACCATCTATATTCAGGGCATGCGACGAGCATATCCGGTGGCATTTTATCTTTGGTATGCACTGATGAAATCAGACAACAATGTTGTATTGTTGGATGATCACGGTGGTATGTTGGCACCAATGACTCGTCGTATGAATGATAAAGATGTGCTGGTCACTGTGACTTTCAGCCCTTATGCACCTGAAACCAGTAGTTTGATTGATACAGCGTTTGAGAAAGGGGTGCCTATTGTTGCGATTACGGATAATCAGATGACCTCTCAAGGCAGCAAAATGGAAGTGTGCTTTGAAGTACAGGAAGGCGAAATCATGGGGTTCCGATCGCTCAGTAGTTCTTTGTATCTGGCACAAACGCTGGCAGTCAGTTTGATGTGCCAAGAAGTGAAATAGTATTTTTTCGAGACATTTATTAGATAGTACGAGTAACCAAGTTATATCAAATAATTTGGTTACTATACCCAAGTGACTTCCGCCTTATCTTCTTTAGAAGTCACTTGGCTATAGAACTTCTGTTTTATATATATTTCTTATTTCAGGTAGGTGCCATGACCATGGCGTCTAGGGATTTTGTTGCACGGCATTTGGTGTCGATAAGGATTTAAAATGCGTTTTGCTCTTCATGGAATGTGTTCACTTCATAGTAATATTCTTTCTGATATTCGTTTGGCAAAAGAAACGGGTTATCAGGGGGTGGAAATTCATACCGAAAAACTATGGCGTTATATTAATGCTGGTTTTACCAGTGAGGAATTTAAAGCCCGCCTTGATGCGGCTAAGATTACTCCTTCAGCGATTGATATTATCGGAGGGGTAGAGGCAACAACGAAAGAAGAGCAACAGCGTGTATTCAAAGAAGCTGAAGTATTATGTCGTTTTGCTAAAGACATTGGTGCACCCACTATTCAGCTAAATGCTTTTGAAAGCCTAAATGGCTTTAGTACTGAAGAAAACATTCAATTAACGGCGAAAAACATCCGAACTATTGCCGATATTGGTCGAGAGCATGGTATTCGCTTTCAGTATGAAGGGGCAGCATGGACACCGATCGCGACATTAGATGATTACTATCGATTGCTCGATGCTGTTGGGCGTGATAATTTTGGTTTCGTCTTAGATACATGGCACCTATGGGCATGTCGTGGTGCAACGTTAGAGCAAATCTCTCAAGTTGATAAATCTCTAATTTATAATGTTCATCTATCTGATGGTAAACGTCCTGCAGTAGGGCAGCCATGGGTTGATGAAAGAGAACTACGTGGTGTCTACATTGGTGAAGGCGACATCCCAATGCAAGAGTGGGTTGATGCCCTTCTACAGACAGGTTATGACGGTTTCTTCTCAGGCGAGTTCCTCAATGATCAAATGTGGGAGCACGATCATTACGAAGTGGCAGAAAAAATGCTTAATGGTATGAAAGCATTGGTTCGTTAATGGCTGCATGGATTTGCAGCTTATATTTGGAATAATTATTTGAAAATATATTGCTGTTATTTCCTACACGTTAGTTGTAGCGAGGGCGCTTCAGAATGAATCTTGAGCGCCGTGCTGATTTAATATTGGTCACAACCACAGTATTGGCGGCAGCTGGCTGGATTTTCTCTAAAGAGGCAATTCAGGGGCTACCGCCTTTTGGCTTTATTGGCTTGCGTTTTATCTTAGCCTCTTTGTGCCTATTGCTGTTCTGTTATTCTGACATTAAGAAAGTCGAAAAATCCGTCATAGTCAAAGCGCTTGGGGTAGGGTGTATTCTTGGTAGCGCCTTACTGCTATGGATACATGCTATTTCTGTCAGTGATACGTTGGGCGAAGGCGCATTTATTATGAGCCTGTCCATGTTGTTCGTACCGTTGATTGCTTGGCCGTTGTTCAAAGCTAAGCCACCAAGAACATTTTGGCTGGCATTGCCTATCGCTTTTGCTGGTTTGTTGATGCTGTCGTTAGGAGGCGGTAATGGTTGGCAGATGGCGTCTAGCCAGTTGTGGTTTATGGCTGCGGCGGTGATGCTGGCGGTTCACTTCAACTTTAACAGTCAGTATGCTCGTCAGATCCCAACGCTGTTGCTGACCTGTTTACAGTTATTCAGCACTGGCTGTATGGGCATCATTGCTTCTTTATTGTTTGAATCATGGCCTGAGTCAGTCAGCTTGACGACATGGGGCTGGTTCACAATGAGTATGCTGGTTGCGACAAGCTTGCGTTATGTGATGCAAACGATGGGGCAGAAACACAGTACCGCTGCGAATGCCGCGATTATTATGATCCTTGAACCTGTGTGGACGGTTATTCTCAGCGTTGTTTGGTATGCTGAAGAAATGCCGTTTAATAAACTCGCAGGGTGTTTGATGATTTTACTGGCCTTATTCACATACCGTGGTGGGCCGTATTTGGTCAATCGTGTGATAAGGCGGTTCTCGCACTAATCAAGTCTTACGGTGATCCAGTGCAAATACTTGATCAACGACTTATCCAGATTGGTATTACTTTCCTAAATATCTAATTTGTTCATTTATGCTGCTGTAAAAAAACCATCTGAAGAATTATCGCTTTGTTTTTAATAAAAATTGACTGCAACATAAAAAGATCACCCGGGACGTGATTGTGGTGCATCGTTATGCATACAAGCATAACTTTGATGAGTATCACGGATATGGATAAATGTATTGAGGTATGGTGATATTCACTCAGGGAATACGTGGGTCCTTTTGTCAAAAGTATTAAACGTAGCAAGGAGTCGCTATGCATTATTTACATTGCCCGGTATGTAAGCGTAAAAAAAATGTCTATCGGATCAAAAGAAATACCATAGAACGTATCACCAGACATAGTTATGCCAAATACCAGTGTGCGTGTTGCTCGTCGGTATTTTTATCTCACATGGTAAAGCAGGACACGATTCTCATCAAACGAGGTGAAGTGAGCTATGAAGCTACGGATTGATGTCAATGGCTGAATGCCTACAGGGTTAACGACCGCCATGAAGCGGTCATGGCTTCTGTCATTTTACCCGGTGAATATAAGGGAAATGTAAAACCACCTTCGATGTCGGAGGTGGCTTGTCCCATACCCATACGACCAGTCTGTAATGAAAGGTGATTTATAGCGTTGTATCAAACATTCAACTCCCTCAGTAGTTGGTTTCGGTATGCTACGGCTTCAGGGTTATTCCGAGATAATCCAAGCTCAATCCATTTTTCGATGATGCTGATTTCATCTCTTGTTAAAGACTGTTCATCAACCTGATAGCGTTTTAGTAACGACAAATAGTCATTAGTGGTGATTGGGATAATTTCAAACTCTACTTCACCGAATGCGCATCGTTCACCATCATCATAATTGAGTGATACTCTAAAGTAACACTCGCTAATTTCTCTAATATTTTCATCGTCAATGATATAGAAATCGTTGTATTTCTTTAAATGGTAGCCACGGTAGTCTCCGACCTGTGGTTTATCATGGGTACTAACGCCCAATTTAGGGACAATGTTATCTTCTAGTGAGGTGACTTTCACCCCGATATCAAAGTAACCATTAAAATCTGAAATTTTCACATAAACACAGTCAGTGTAGTAATTCTCACATTCTAAAAGATGAGGTTTACTGTCAGTAACACGAATAATGTCAGCACTTTTAGCTGTGAGGTGGTCATGTTTTTGTTGTTGTGCTTTTTTACCGTCCAATAAAATGTATTGGAAGGTGACAGTGCTCAGAATAATAACAGCGATAAACACCGATAATGCTGCTGGTCCCGAGTGTTCTATAAAAATGAAAAGCGTTCGGTAAAAGTCACTTTCCTTGGATAAAAAATAAGAGAAGTATTGGCCTGAGAACAACTGACTGAGTTCAACATAGGAGCCTTTTACAAGTCTTTGATGGTACCCGGCGATAAACTGATATCCAGCGATGCAATACAGGGAACTCAGAGCACAGCAAAGGATAAACTTGCTGGTTTTATGTAACTCGTTAAGGGCGCTTTTCATTCCAACTCCATTCGTGATCTTTGTTATGCTGTAGCTATGAACGGCGAATTCAGCTACTTATAAATCAGTAATTTAATCTAAAGCGACTGAACAAAAAAGATCAGATTCATGCTTACAGAGAGGAGATGGCTGGTTTTGTAGAGGAGGATGGGAAGTTGGGAAATGCGGTATGCATTCCCCATCTATTTTAAATAATAAAACTTACAGTATCAGTGCTGCTATCCAGGCAAACAGCACCATACCAAAGTTCGCATGGGTAAACGTAGGGATCACCGAGTCTTTAATGTGATCGTGTTGCCCGTCGGCATTCAAGCCTGATGTTACACCCAGTGAAATAGTCGAAGCGGGTGAGCCTGCATCACCCAAGGCTGCTGACGCGCCTAGTAGGGCAACGGTAGCGGCAGGTGAGAAGCCCAGTGACAAGGCCAAAGGCACGTAGATAGGGGCTAGAATGGGAACGCTGGCAAATGAGTCACCAAAGCCAATCGTAATAAATAAACCAACCAGGAGCATTAGCAGCGCTGCAATCGCTTTGTTATTGCCAATCAACTCACCGGTTGATTGCACTAGCGATGGAATTTCCCCTGTTGCTTCAAGCACTCCCGCAAAACCGGACGCAATGGTGATGATAACGGCGATCTGTACCATCATTCGCATCCCTTCGGTAAAGACATCATCCTGTTGCTGCCATTTGAACACACCTGATACTGTTAGCAGCATGAAGCCCACCATCGCTCCGATTAACAGTGAGTCGAACAGGATTTGGCACAACAGAGCGACGGCAATAGCACCGAGGACGAAAAGCAACTGTCCAACTTTGAGCGTTGGCTGCTCATTGTGAAAAACTAGCTTACTGGTTACTTCAGCGTCGTAGTCCCGTGGCTTGCGGTAGGTAATGAATACCGCAACCAGCATACCGGCGACAATGCCCATCACCGGTAAAAACATGGCTGATGGGATCTGCGAGGCTGTTACGGTGAGATCGTATGCTTCACCAGCCGAATTGACATTCGGTAGTAGGATTTCGAATAAGTAAATCGCGCCAAAGCCGGTTGGCAGCAACAGGTAACTGACACTGATGGAGCAGGCGATGATACAAGCTACCGCACGACGGTCGATTCGCAGCTTGTTGAAGATAGCGAGCAGTGGCGGGATCATCACTGGGATAAAGGCGATGTGAACCGGCACGATATTTTGGTAAGCGTTCACCAGTAGGTACTTGATTTAGGGGTTACAAGCTAAATACGTTTGGATAAGGCTGGCGAGCAGTAACA
>NZ_JANEYT010000132.1 GCF_024357955.1 Photobacterium pectinilyticum | reverse complement strand
GGAGTATAAGATCATAAATCGATCTGCCGGTCAAACTTACAGAATTTGGTCAGAAAACGTTCGTGATCTCACCCTGGTTAAGTAGCATCATTAAAGTAGCTAACAAACAATTGAAGAGAGATTCATCATATCCCCATCATCATTCTCGATAATTGACTTACTGCATATTTTCTTTATATCCCCCATACACTCTCATTGAAAGTGATAGGTACGTCGCAAATAATAACTGTCCATTTCTCTCTTCACATTGCGCAACTTATCTTCAGTATTTATTTTCAACGAGTATAAATTATGACTAACTCACCTTTTTTAAACGCCATCAAAAAGCATATGTTCTCGCCATTACAAAAAATTGACCGTAGACTCTTATATTTACTGGAAACGTTCCTATATCCTGTTTCACAACAAGCAACACCCTACCATGCTAGACTCAAAGGATGTTGAACAGTTTTTAACGCACCTTGTAACGAACAAAATGGTAGCAGCAAACACTCAAAGCACCGCACTCAATGCTCTTGCATATTTGTACAATCAATTTTTGTAATCAGTTAACCGTAATATCGTATTTTTGGTTGGTATTACCTTTAGCCTCATCATTTTTTGAGCTACTCCACGTATGATTACATAGATGACGGAACATTATACAAACCCGTCATGCGCATATATACGCCAAGAGACAACACACATAAACACACCTGGTCATTCTGACAGCCATCACCGCTGTATATACAGGTGTTATACAGTGGTTTTTGCCTGTATACAGTACTGGTCCTAATCCTTTTTAGTGCTAAAAACTGAAGCCTACTCATTTGCATATCAACACCTAATCATTTAAATGACAACTATATCTATATAAAAAACAATCACTTAAACCCAAAATCATAAAACTTTTATTCGAACAATTCACTATTCTGTTCAACTCAATGCAAAAAACACTTGCAACAGTATCCAAATAAAACTACTGTATAAGCATACAGCATGTATAAATAAACACTGTTTAAGGATGAAGGATTATGGCTGCTTACTTTGAACACCAAAACACAGTTTCTGCTTCTCAGGTCTACAAAGCGACGTTTGCCGCTCAGCCTGAGGGCTCTTCTTCTCCTCATAACGTTAATTGCCCAATTGAGGTTTCGTTCAATGACGAAAGCCAAGCACAGTTGGCTTACTTTTTACGTATCCTCAAACAAGCTAGCCAGCAGAATCGCTGGATCATGTTTATCGGTCAGAATTCGCTAATTGACAAAAATTTAATGAAAAGTGCCGGTATCAATTTAAACAAGGTCCTCGTATTGGCCAATAAAAAAAGCAAGACTGATCAGGAACTGATGGAAAAAGCACTTCGCAGTGGTAACTGCAGTGCCGTCATTGCAACGGGTGATATTCAACATTTTGCCAGTTACGCCATCCGTGAAGCATCAGATGCAGGTGCTAGCTATGCATTTGTTATCAACCGAGACGACAAATCGCAGATCACATACCACTGAATACCCTGTCGAATTGCAGAGTTACGCTCAGGAACCAAGACATAATTCTTTCCTATACTTACAAAGCCATCATCAATGCGGATGGCTTTTTTGATCCAGTACAATGAATGGTGTAATTAACTATAAATTGCGTGACTTGCATCAATTCGGCCGTGCAAATCAAGAAAAAACCATCATAATACGCCTGAAAATTATAAATATTCAGTCGTTATAACCGGATGTATAAATGCAAAAGAAACTGGGATTAGGATCGCTAACCGCTTTGGTCATCGGCTCAATGATAGGTGCGGGTGTCTTCAGCCTTCCTCAAAATATGGCAGCTGTTGCCAGTCCCGCAGCCGTAATAATCGGTTGGACAATCACAGGTATAGGAATGATTTTCCTCGCCCTGGCTTTCCAACACCTCTCGCGGCTAAAGCCTGAAATCGAAAGCGGTGTCTTTGGTTACGCTCAAGCTGGCTTTGGCGATTTCGTCGGCTTCTGCTCGGCATGGGGTTACTGGCTAAGTGCAATGCTGGCTAATGTCTCATACCTAGTAATCGTATTCAGCACGTTAGGTATGCTGTTCGATACCCCCGATATGATACTGTTTGGTGCTGGGAACACTTGGCTTTCAGTCATCGGTTCTTCTGTATTACTGTGGCTGGTACATGCACTAGTATTACGCGGTGTCCAAACCGCAGCCATGATCAATATGGTGACAACCTGTGCCAAGTTGATCCCTTTGTTCCTGTTTATCTTCTCTGCGTTTGTCGCCTTTCAGTGGGATACGTTTGTATTCGACTTCACAGGGCTCCACTTTGGTGAGCAACATGATCTGCTATCCCAAGTAAAGGGCACCATGTTGATTACAGTATGGGTATTTATCGGTATTGAAGGTGCAGTTGTGGTGTCAAACCGTGCAAAGAACCGCAAGGATATCGGCCGCGCAACGATTCTTGGCCTACTCACCGCCCTTACCATCTACGTTTTTGTTACATTGCTTTCGATGGGGGTGATTAGCACCGAGCAACTGGCAACCTACCAGAACCCTTCAATGGCAAAGGTACTGACTGAAATCCTTGGGCCTTGGGGTAAATACATCATCGGTGGCGGCCTGCTGGTCTCCGTCTGTGGCGCCTTCCTCAGCTGGACAGTACTAGCCTCTGAAGCGCCGTATTTAGGTGCTAAAGACAAAATGTTCCCGATTTGTTTTTCCAAGCAGAACCAAGCTGGCAGCCCAGTGAACTCCTTGTTGTTAACCAACTGCTGTATCCAGGTCAGCCTTATCTTTGTGATGTTCGCCGGCAGTACCTATGACACCCTGCTTGCGATTGCCTCAGAGATGATCTTAGTGCCTTACTTTTTGGTTGGTGCCTATACACTAAAACTGGCCATTGAGCGCAAAGACCGTGGCTCATTGTTTGTTGTCGGCCTTTGCGCCAGCCTGTACGGATTATGGCTACTTTATGCCTCTGGCCTTGGCTATTTACTGCTATCAGCTCTGCTGTACCTACCTGGCTTATATTTTTACATTAAAGCCAAACGCGAACAGCAAACACGACCATTTGTTGGCAAGGAAATGACAGCCGCCAGCATACTGACTATGGCGGCTTGCTTAGCCGTTGGCATGTTGTGGAAAGGTATGATTTAGATATGAAAAAGCCAGCGTACTAAACGCTGGCTTTTAATTTACCTGAACAAATAAGCATTCAGAGCATATGCGCTCTAAGCACTTCCCCTTCATCATCTAACTTAATCACCTTACACGCGGCTTTACTCTCAATCTCAATCAGTTGAAGCTCTTCTAGCGCATAAGGCAGCTTGATTATAAGCTCGTCAATATGCTCTGCGCGGGCAAGTCGTAACAAACGAATCAGGTTGTTCGTATCACTAATATTGGTTGACAGCACTTTTAGTGCTTGCAACTGCAACTTCTCTGAGTCTGTCATTCCGTGTGGCATTGAAGAAGTCCATGTAATTTCAAATGCAGGAATCAGCGCTTTTAACGCATCGACAAGTGTTACTCTTTGTTTGCATGATGCTGATAAAAATGTCGTGTAATCAAAAACAACATTGTCTAGATTTGAGAATTCAACTGATGTTTCCATAACCATCCTTTCAGAAACATAACCATTGTTGTTAATAACTCATGTGCAGCTGGCTAAATATACTGTTAGCTAATAACTACTATACGACTAACTTAAGCTTGAGCTATGTCTAATTTATGAAAATATGGTGTTGATCTGCTTTTTAGAAGCAAAAAATCAAAGTGGAAATACGCATGGAACAATTGATTAACATCAATAAAACCTTGAGAACATAGTGATCACCATCTTGAAAAATCAATTAATTCAACTGAGCTCAATTGATAAATGTCTTTATTTATGCAAATGATTAATTAAACAAAATTGCAACATTAGCAAACAAAAAGGCCGACAATATTTGTCAGCCTTCCATTTGGTTAAAGAATGTTATTCTTAAAATTGATAATCAGATGAGATAACAACGACTCCATTTGGTGAAATGACAAACCGCTCTGCATCATGTTTGGGGTTCACTCCAATTTCAGTCCCTGCAGGTATAACAACATCTTTATCGATAATACAGTTCTCTACATGAGCCCCTTCACCAACCACGACGCCTTCGAAAACAATGCTATTAATTACCACGGCGGCATTCTCGATTTTCACTTTAGGAAACAACACCGAGTTCTGTGCCGAACCTCCCTTGATGGCTACCCCATTTGAAATAATAGAGTTAATGAAGATCCCTTCATTACCCGCAGATGAAGAGACCGTTCTTGCCGGCGGCAACTGTTGTTCATAAGTCCTTATTGGCCACTCCTTCTGGTAAAGATCCATGGGTGGACAATATGACAACAAATCCATGTTGGCTTGATAGAACGAATCAAGAGTACCGACGTCTCGCCAGTAAGCATCTTGACTTACCCTACCCTCTGAACCACCAAATTGATAAGCATAAACACGCTCACCATCGATCAGGCCGGGGATAATATCGTTACCGAAATCATGGCTACTTGATGGGCAAATTGCATCTTTTTCTAAAGCTTCTTCCAATGCCTTCATCGAGAATATGTATATCCCCATCGAGGCTAAGCAGGCATCAGGATTAGTTGGCAATGGCTGGGGATCTTCTGGCTTCTCTGTGAAAGAGTAGATACGTTGGTACTCATCAATGGACATTACACCGAAGGCATGAGCTTCTGGTTTTGGTACTTCCATACAGGCAACGGTTAAATCAGCTTCATTTTCAACATGTTGCTTGAGCATTGGCTCATAATCCATACGATAAATATGATCGCCGGAAAGTACAACGACATATTTTGCTTCACTTCGGGTGAGTAAGTAGAGGTTCTGGTAGATAGCATCTGCCGTGCCCTGATACCAGCTAGCACCAGTGCGCATTTGTGGAGGTACCGCAGTAATGTACTCACCAAGTTCAGGATTAAAAATAGACCAACCGTCTCTCAGGTGCTTTTGAAGTGAGTGTGACTTATATTGAGTTAGCACCAACACTCGACGTAGTCCAGAATGTAAGCAATTGGTGAGTGTAAAATCAATAATCCGATATTTACCACCAAAAGGTACAGCGGGTTTAGCTCTGTGGTCAGTTAATGGTGACAATCTTGAGCCTACTCCACCAGCCAAAATAACGGTAATTGCTTCCTTTTTCATCCTTTCCCCTAGCGCACAGTATGTAATACAGAGAACAGAGCAATATTTACGCCATAATGGATAATTATTAACCCATTGATAGTTCGCGCTAAAATTGAGTAGAAAATGAAGTCACAACCACGACGCACCAACATGGTGAGACAATAAGAAGCAGTTGCACAAAAAAAGCCCTTTTGATGAATGACTGCACCAAAAGGGCAACTTGCCTAGGTTTTCTCAATCTCTTTCAAACATCTTAGGCAGTTATTCATTAGAGAACCTTTTTATCGTGAAATCATAATGTCTAATTGCTGAGTTTATAAGCGCTCGCCTGCCGTTAAACGGCGCGCAATAGATGTCAATTTAGTCATTGTGCACCAGATTGAGCAAAAGCTTCGAGCGCTTTCGTACGCGTACCTGCATTTAGGCCTTCAGTAATCCCTTGAGCCGAATCATCCACTTTGATGCAGCTTTTTTTACATCTGATATCGCAAGCTCAACAAAAGCGCTACCCTGTAACACTTTAAAACTCATGCCTAACTCAAGACATAGATATGTCTTGTCGGTTAAGACGCCGCGTCGATATATCACCAAGAAGTAAGTACATCAGCTTCATCCCTACAAGTTCGCCCCTGTCGTTGGTCATAATAAATCTACCAATGCGGCCGTGAGTAACTACCCGTAACTCTCCTAATGTAGAGAATGCAATGGTTGAAATGGTTGATATAGACTTCGGTAAAGTGGCGATAAGTCACGAGGATGTATTGATAACGTGTTCTGATAAGTTTGACGCTAAATCTGAACTACGCTCATTATCAGCAAGAATAAAAACGTTCACTAAGGTTTTGAAGCACTGAGCGTGACGATAATGCTGTCACGCTTTCTTTGTTTTCAACCAATCCAATAACTTATTTATCAATTAATTATCTGATTGGTAATGGGTATTAGAGCTGGAAATAAACTTGACGGACAGTCATGCCCTCTTGTGTTTCCAGCCCTTGTTGTTGCTCTGTTTGAGCATCAAGCTGTGCCAGTTCTTTTCTCATTTCCGACAGCTCGCGTTCCATATAAGAAATATTTCTAATCAACACTTTCCTTTCCATGATACTTTGCCTCGATCAAAAAAACACAAAAATAGAACAATAATATAACAAAGGTATAGACCTATATAGAATATCAATATGACAGGATTAAAACGTGGTAACCTAATCAAATTCTTTTTTAACATGACAAAAAAATACGATATTCAGTCATGGTTAAGTATGAACTAATCGCATTTTTTTGCCACGAAATTAGCGCTCGTCTGTGACAGATTTATGACAAAGAAGGTAAATATCCAAGTTAGATCAAATCACTTGACGCATAGCACCCTGATGTATATCACCTTGATGCATTTCATCATAATAAATTAATTATTTATGTATTTGGTGTAAATTATCACTAGCGCATTGTGAAATTTGCTTTTAGAATGCGCCTGCTTTGGGGAGTAGTCACCAATTGTTCGTCTGTCGTCATCTCGAAGTCTTGTACTTCCGGCAGCCGAGGGTGGATTTGTAGCACCAGCCCTACACCATTCTGACGAGACCAACGCCATTAATCATGCACAACCGTGCAGGATTATCTTTATTTGCCAATTGGCAAAGAGATAGTCCATGACATTAATGCGCGAAAGGTCTGGTCATATCCCACCCCTTTCGCGCACTCGATCGTGAAAGGAGTAAACTATGAGCCTTTTAAGCTATGAAGGGTTCGCTGTTCTAACCATCTTAATGTTGGCGCTGGACCTGTATCAAACCCGTGGTGGTAAAGTCACCATTAAAAAAGCCGCTGTATGGAGTGTATTTTGGGTGATATTGGCTCTAGCCTTTAATGTGGTTATCTACCTGTACTGGCCTTTGATGGCACCAGAAAGCAGCTATACCAACAGTGAAGCAGCGACGGCTTTCTTAACCGGCTATTTGCTTGAAAAGTCTTTAAGTGTCGACAACTTATTTGTCTTCGCGTTGATTTTCAGCCAATTTGTCGTACCTGAAGCGATTCGCCCTAGGGTGCTGATGCTAGGTGTTGTCGGTGCATTGATCCTTCGTGCGATCATGATTGCTGTTGGTGCAGAACTACTTACCCAGTTCCACTGGATCTTGTATGTATTTGCGGCCTTCTTGCTGTATACCGGTTACAAATTGTGGCGCGAAGATGAAGAAGAACAAGAAGACTTCTCCCAATCGCTACCCGTACGCATGGTGAAGAAATGTTTTCGGGTCTCTGATGAATACAGGGATCACAAGTTCTTCGTCAAAGACAACAAAGGTTGGATTGCGACTCCGTTGTTAATAGTGATCGCGGTGATCGCATTGACCGATGTGATGTTTGCTCTCGATTCCATCCCTGCTATTTTTGCCGTGACAAAAGAGCCTTTTATGGTCATGACAGCTAACGTATTCGCCTTGCTTGGATTACGTTCATTGTACTTTGTACTAGAAGGTATGCTGACCCGTTTCTGCTACCTACGTCCGGCACTGGCTTTCATCTTGAGCTTTATCGGTATCAAGATGCTACTGATGGAAACCAGCTATGCGATCCCAACTCCCGTCTCTCTGGGTGTGATTGTATTGACCATCAGCACGGCAATTATTGGATCACTATGGAAAACCCGAGAATTGAAAGTGTCATAATCGCTTAACTATCCAGCCTATCTCAAGACTTGGTATACAATAGACAAAGCCGCTAGCGTTTCCGCGAGCGGCTTTTATATATACGCTATGTTCCCTTAAGTTGTTGCTAAACTTAAAGTAGGCAGCAACTGGAGGGAATTTTTATGCTCCAAGCCCACT
>NZ_JANEYT010000131.1 GCF_024357955.1 Photobacterium pectinilyticum | reverse complement strand
TGGACAACGTATCACCATTTCCAGGAGGCGGTCATGGAGTTATCAAAATGTAGCACTATTAGGATCAGCTATTTAGTTAAAACTATAATTAATAATTAATAATTAATAATTAATCATTAATCATTAATCATTAATCATTAATCATTAATCATGAAAAAAAACAAACATATTCGCCATCTTGTTTAAAAATAAATAATAATCAAGAACATAAAGTTACTAATCATTAGTGGTATGGCCGTGGCAGCACTAGCAGGCTGTGAAGACGACAAAAACACCGCAGCTACCGAAGCGCAAGCTATCGCTGCCATTAAGGACAGCACTTGGACTATGAACGGCAGAGATGTTGAGGTAAATACTAGTCAAACATTCCCGTCAACCCATGAGGGCGATATTGTTAATAACACTCTTTATTATTGCGGTGGTATTCGATGTGCCCTAGATCCGACTTACTTTTCCCCAAACCTTTCTAGTTAAAATTATCAGTAACGTAAAGCAGTTAAACCGATAGATTACATTTTTTGATCATAAGACTACCTAGAAACGTCAGGTCTCACCACAAATAACTCAATACGTGAACTTAATCACAATATTTTTGTATATCTCACCTATATTTATGCTACTTGTGGCACAAGGAGAACAAGTAATGGAAGATACTCTAGAAAGAAAAATGACCCTGATTAGAAGTAAAACTCTCTCACTTACGAGCAGTACTAGCTCTTATCGTGTAACTAAAGTAAAAGGTAAAATGGCTGGTATTGGAGGATCGGTAACAGGTACAGCTACAGCAAAAGTTGTTGGTAATTATCAATACAGCTGCAAAATTGTCGAACATTCACAGACATATAATGAGTTGAAGAAAAAGTATAAAATTAATAGTGGTGTGTCGGGCTTTTTTGCTTGGATTTCAGGCAGTGCTCATGCTGAAAAAGAAAAATCTTCAATACGCCAAGCTCTAAAAGAAATAATTACTTCAAAAGAAATTACAGCTGATATTCATGCTGAGTTTACAATTGTAGGTACGAAAGACAACGTCAGAGTCGATGCCATGTCCTATGTCATCTTAGCTGAGATTGAAGATGAATCAGGAAATAAAGTTCACGCCATATCGAAGGGGGACCCTAGGGGCGATACTGGAGCAGTCGATAACGACAACGAGGAAGTTAAGACTGAAGATAATACATCAACTATAACTATCTAAATCTCTACTTCGAACCAAAACACTTTTACGGTTTTTCCAGTAAAATGATCTTAGGCGATGCCGAGGCTTATTGAATAGGCGCTTCAAAGGACTTAAGCGTCTAACTCTGGGCTTCAGTCGGTCTCGGTGTTCGCTGATTTCTTATAGAGTCAAGTAAAACTAACTATCATGGGAGCAAATACCACTGTAACTAACCATCTGAATAATAGGGTTCCCTCTTTCGTCAAATTACAGCATTCACGGAACAAAACTATGGGTAGTATGGATTATCGCAAATGCGATAATGGTACTCAAGGATTGTTTGGTGTCAGTTCAGCTGTGTTGTCTTAGTTGATCTCCACCCGTTAGATTAGGGTTTTGTCGCAAAGTTATGCTGATGTACATGCGTACTGATTTCCAGATGCAATTAGGCTGCAAGCGCTTAGAATTCATCCCAAACTGATAAACCATCAGGGTTGTCGAGCTGTCCATTTTTAATCATCGATCACAGCTCTATTCCCGCTAAAGTCGCCTTTGCACCTTCGCCAGATTTCCAACCCTGTACCTGGTTCATTTTCTCTTTTACTCTGCGGTGGCTTTGCTCAACAATATTGTTCAGGTACTTCACTTGAAGGACTTCAATGAGGTTGAGCATCAGGCCATTCTGCCAAAGCTCAACATTAATAAGATGCAGTGCTTACGTGTTGGAATGGCTGCCGTCAATCACTACCTTTTTGGGTAATCCATGTTGGCCGATGGCCTTTTGGAAAAAGGCTCTCGCTGCCTTTTCATCTCGCGTATCACGCAGTAGAAAATCAATCACATCACCGTATTTATCTACGGCTCGGTAATAATACTTCCACTGACCTTTGACGTTAATGCAAGTCTCGTCCATCCGCCACGAAGAGGCGACAGGCTTCTTTCTTCCGCGAGCTCGATGCTCCAGCAATGGTGCAAATTTGATGACCCTCCGGTTGATGGTTGAGTGATCAACATGGATACCCCGCTCAGCCATGATCTCTTCGATTTCATGGTAGCTCAGTTTATAAGAAACGTAATAGCGAACAACCTGGAGGATGATGTCGGAAGGAAAATGGCGACCGGAAAAGTTGATAGTCATAATGCTAAAGGTAATGAGTGCTGACGGAGATCCTAACTCAGCACTCCTGTTTGCGACATAACCTCGAAAAGAAAGCCCAGTCCTTGCCGGCGTCAGAAAAGCATGCAGTGAGGAAAAAAGACAGTATCCCTATCCTCGAATCCTTCCACCGCTGGCTGGATAAAGCGGCAGCCAAACTGCTCCCTCTAAGTCCGATGGGAAAAGCGGTCAGTTACGCGCTAAAGCAATGATGCTACCTTGAAAGGTATGTTGAGGATGGCGATTACCCAATAGGCAACAACCGTGTGGAGCGGGATATCCGGCCGGTAGCCACCGGGCGTAAAGCCTGGTTGTTCGCTGATACCCAGAGAGGGGCAAATGCCAGTGCGACGTTGTTCAGTATCCTGCTCAGTTGCCGGGCCAACGGCGTGGAACCTTATGCGTATCTGCGTCATGTTCTGCTCGAGCTACCACAGCGAGAAGAAGGCTCTGATGTCAGCGACCTTCTGCCTCATAGCAATACGACCGCTCAATAGCTAGGTGGGTAGGAATACCCGCTTACCTTGGGAAGTAGATATCGAGTACTACGCCCTGCGCCAGATTTCATTAAACAACCTTGTTCAACTAACGCCGCTAAATGTCGAGTCGCTGTTGGTTTACTGACTTTCGCAACCTTGTGATATTGAGATGTATTAATCCCATCAGCAAAGTCTCCATCAAGCATTCGATTTAGCACTTTCACCTGTTCTTTAGCCAATGAAGTTTGGTCAACATGACGCCAAAAGTTCGTTTTGAAGACCGTCTGATCGATCTCCTTTAATGCCTCAGCAAACGTCTCGTTCAATGTGTCAAAAAACCAAACTAACCAGTCGGTGATATTCAAATCCCCTTTCTGGGTTTGCTCGAGGATCTCGTAGTAACTCTTTCGATTCGCCAATATCCCCACAGACATCGCGTAAAACCGGACGGATTGCTGTTCAGCTTGAGCCAAGGCCAAGTCAGTTAATAAGCGAGTGATTCGACCGTTACCATCATCTAACGGGTGTAACGTAACAAACCACAAATGAGTGATTGCCGCTCTAAGCAAGGGATCGACTGACGTGTCATCTTTAGAGGCGTTAAACCACAAGATAAACTTGTCTAGCTCTTCATCAAGGATCTGACGGCCTGGAGCTTCAAAATGCACAACCGGTCTATCAATTCGACCAGAGACGACCTGCATCGGAGCATCACCTCGCAGTCGGCCACCAATGACAGGGTTAAACATCGTGTAACCCTCTGGAAATAAGCGATCATGCCAATGTAATATTCGATCAAGTGTAAGAGGGGTGGTTAGGTTATCAACAGCATCCACCATGATTTCGGCAAGGCCATCGGTTTGTTCCGTTGTCGGAAAAGGACGTTCCTCAGACAAACCCAACCTATTGGCCAACGACGAGCGTACCGAGAAAGCATTCAGCTTCTCACCTTCTATCGCACTGGAATGAACGATGTTAGCCAATAAAGTATCTAGCATGCTCTCTTTTTTGTCATGAGAGTGACTCAACATTTTGCCCAATAAGATCCCTTGGTTTAGACGAGTCTCCCTCACCATGGGCTCGATCACCGTTTTATCCCAGTAAAAGTTCGGCCAATCAGTCTGTTGCCAAATCCACATCACGGCTCCTTGATTTGAAAAAACAGGATATTCAAATCATATTATGATTTGAATAGACAGGATATTCAAATCAAAATGTGATTTGATTTGTGGAGTAATCAAATCAATAAGGCGGTATTCGTTTTGGGTATCACGCTATCTTGAGTGCATGAGATAAGATGAATTGAGTTGCCAATCCGTATCTAAAGAACGAAGAGCGGCCATGTTTGCATGGCCGTCAACAATTCCCTTTCTTGCTGGACATTTAGGGGAAAAAAGTCTTTTTCATTAATCTTGAAACAGAATTATTATTCTTTATCGCAGAGTGATTGGTTTCCACATTGTCTGTTATTTGTCATCCAATTTTTGTAATTCCTTTCCCACGATCATAAAAATAATCACTTGATCACACTTCTGATTTGCTGGTGAACTTACTGTTTTATTGATCACATTTTAGCCGCCCGCCTCATTATGATGGCTGAAAAATAGGCATATGCTCTTTATGTCCAACATTAGAACATAAAGAGGAAGCCTGTGTTTTCTATCAACAAAAAGTCCTCAATGGTGTCGATGATTGTTGAGAACATCATTGACAACATCAACAAGGGGAACCTTACCGCAGGTGATGATCTGCCTACCGAAATGGAACTTGCGGAAAGCTTTGAAGTAAGTCGAAACACTGTACGTGAAGCCCTCCGTGTTTTAGAAACCTATGGTGTGGTTGAAACCTCACGCAGGAAGCCCCCCAAGGTGGTGAATAAAAACCTTCAGGCCAGCATTGCAATTGCGGCAATCCAAGTCTCAGAAAATAAGAACTACTACCGTGAAATCCAGCAAATTCGAGAGTTGATGGGGGTCGGGTTGGTTGATGAGATATTGAAGAATGCTTCTGATGAAGATATTGCTGCGCTGCAAACAATCAACGATCAAATCGAACATACCAATACGGTTGCTCACTTGGCCGAATTAGACTTTTCCTTTCATACCCGCTTAGTTGAAATATCAGGGAATTCGATGGTCAAGGCGATATATTCCAGCCTCGCTTCAACGATTGTTCACATTCTTGAGATTGGTAAGAATCTGGAAGTTGGAATCGAACAAGCTCGCGAGGGTCACCAAGAAATCATTGAAGCTCTTCGTGAAGGGGACAATGACCACACTCGCAAAATCATCTCATCACACTTTCAATATACCCGTCATATTTTGGAGGAATAGATGATGCACCTAGAACGTCTCAGTGAATCAATGTCTGATCAAGGTATTGATGCTGCCATTGTTTACCAGCCTCAAGATCTCGTCATGCTTGCTGACCACTATCCTCATTGGAATGGTTCTGTTTTATTGGTTCAGCCTAACAAGCAGCCCATGCTGTTTATTCCTGACTTCGAGCCTGCAGTTGAGAGCTGCCAGTGTTTGGTTCGGCGTTATAGCTGGGGGGGCAGCAAAACAAATCCTTGGGATAACCTCTTAGCGCTTATTCGTGATGGCTTACCCGCAGAGCCACGAATTGCTCTTGATTTAAATTGGCAACAGGCGGCGCCATCATCGAATGCCGGTGAGGGCGGGATATTGCCTCCTGAGTTTTTTCAGCTGCTACTCAGGGTTGGAACCCATGTTGATCTTCATGATCGTTTAGCGGACTTAAGATTGTTCAAAACCACCGAGCAAATAGCCTCTATCGAAAAGGTACACAGAGTTGCTAAAACGGGAATTAAAGCGTTCTTTGCTGCAGAGGAAGGGATGCGCGATGGTGAGCTGGCTGCGCTAATTGAATATCACATCAACAAGCAAATAGGGTTGCCTGGTGTGCATTACGTTAGAGCCTATGCCTCAGTCCAATCTGGGCCAGATACAGAACTTGCATGCCAGTACAACAGAACAGGGAGGCGAACACTTGCTGATGGGGATTGGGTATTTCTAGAGCTAGCCGTTTGTGTGAATGGTTATTGGTTCGATGTTACGCGAATGACCGTCGTGGGTGAGCCATCAAATCGACAGCAGGAATTGTTCTCGATAGTGAAATGTGCCGTCGATACGGCCATTGAGGTGTGCAAGCCGGGTGTGACTAAGTCAACGGTTTATGGCGCGGCAATGGATGTTTTTAAAGCGCATGGTTTGGGACATTTATTTCCACACGCATTGGGTCATGGAACTGGATTTGCGTATCACGATCCAGGTGTTTCACTTCACCAGAATAATGACGAGCCACTGAAGGTCGGGCAGGTTGTCACGATAGAGCCGGGGCTTTACGGGGAAGAGGTTAAGGGGGGAATTCGAATCGAAGAAAACATTGTTATTACTGAGCATGGTGCGCGGAATTTATCTGTGCCTCAGGCACAACTAAAGGAGCTATGAGTTATGAACAGAGAGAGAGTCGCCCTGATTACTGGGGGGCTGAGAGGAATTGGTCAATCGATTACTGGCGCATTAGCGAAGCAAGGTTATCACCTTGTTGTGCACGCTAGGGGGGCGTCAGAGGAACAGCAAGAGTGGCTTTCATCGTTAGCTAACGACAATGGTGTCGAGTACGCCTTGGCCTGTGCTGACTTTAAGCGGCAAGAGGAGATACAAGGTATTTTTGAGGTGGTTGAATCCCGCTTTGGAAGGCTTGATGTACTGGTCAATAACGCGGGATTTGAAAACTGTCATGCTGCCGAATCCATGCCCATCAAAGATTGGAATGACGTTATTCAGGTCAACCTGACTGCTCCATTTCAGTGTGCTCAGTTTGCCGCTCGGATGATGAAGGTCAATGGTGGTGGTGTGATCATCAACATGACTTCCATTCACGATAATGTCCCACGAAAAGGCCTTTCTCATTATTGCTGTGCGAAAGCTGGACTTCATATGCTGACCAAGTCAACAGCACTTGAGTGGGCAGAGTATGGCATCAGGGTGAACAGTATTGGTGCCGGCGCGATTGAAACAGACATGAACAGGGAGGCGATAGAGCGTTTCGGCCGAGACAAGTTCAACCACTGGATCCCGGCTGGCAGAGTCGGGAACACGGAAGAAGTCGCCCAACTTGTTACTTACCTCTGTAGTGAACATGCCAGCTACATTACCGGTACCGATATGTATATTGACGGTGGTTTTACATGCTCAATACCGTCCGGTACGACGATAGACCCGCTCATAAGGAGTGTGATCAATGAAGTTAGGTTTTGGTCTGTATAGGCACATGCTAGATGATGAGCACTTGAAGTTTGCCAAGCAGCTGGGGGCAACCCATATCGTTGTTCATATGTGTGATTACTTCAACCAGCAAACCAAATTCTCTAGTAGTGACCAACCCATAGGTGATAAGTATGGCTGGGGTGTGGCTGATGGCCTGATTTGGACGGTTGAAGAACTGTCAGCCATTAAGAAGCAAATAGAATCGTATGGTTTAACTTGGTATGCCATTGAAAATTTCGACCCCAAACAATGGAATCATGTCTTATTCGGTGAGGACGGTAGAGAAGCGCAAATACAAGGTTTGAAGCAGTTGATCCGCAATGTCGGTGAAGTGGGGATCCCTGTTTTTGGCTATAACTTCAGCTTGACCGGGGTCACAGGGAGAATTGTGACAGACGAGGCCAGGGGAGGAGCGCAGACTGTCGGCATGAATGGTTCAAACGAGATACTTGAATCACCGCTGCCGAACTCAATGGCATGGAATATGACCGTAGAGCCTGCTGCAACAGGAACACGTTCTACCATGACAGAAGAGCAGCTTTGGGAAAATCTTGCCTACTTTTTAAACGAGATCATTCCTGTTGCTGAGTCTGCTGGAGTTACCATGGCTGCTCACCCCGATGATCCACCAATAGAAGTCGTACGAGGACTTCCAAAAATGGTAAACCAACCAGAAAAGTATCAGCGACTACTCGATCTATACCCGAGCGCGGCGAACGCTCTGGAATATTGCCTCGGGACAATTGCTGAAATGACCAACGGTAATGTGTACGAGGCTACTGAACACTACGTCGCTTTAGGTAAAGTGTAGTGGTCAACTTAAATTGGCCACGGTTTTATAGTTATTCCAGTAACGCCTTTCAGACTCATTCGGTGTCAGCCCTCCATTATAGTGATGCGGCCTAAGCTGAC
>NZ_JANEYT010000130.1 GCF_024357955.1 Photobacterium pectinilyticum | reverse complement strand
ATCCAGTTAGATAGCCCTGACGTACTGCAGTCGGCATTAGATTCACTGACTAAAGTATCTCATCGTTATTTAAGACCCTCTCGACAAGGTGAGTTTGAATCGACCGTCTACTTTAACAACGCTAAAAACAACCCGAACACGGGGCGAACCACGTCATTATGTATCTACTCAAAGCTCGATGAAGTTCAACACCAGATTGATGATCTAAAAAAGAAGAAAAAAAGAGAACGAACAGAGGTTTATGACCGTGTTATCAATCAATTAGAAAGCCCTGAGTTACAAGACTTCGCGCAATGTCGCCTACGTTTTGAAAGCCGTTTTAAAACTCGATGGTTTGAGAAAAATGACATTCCTCGTGACCTTTGGGAACTCATTAAATACGTCGAGGAATACGAAAAACAACACTCGTTAAGCTTCTGCCTTTTTGCTTGGCACGATGCAATGAAAGATCTACTTTCTGCTGTCCAAAACTCAACCATATCCGTGGTTCACGACAATAAAATCATGTCCTTGCTTCACAACGAATACGACACCATAGACGCAAAAGGAACGCTAAGAAAAAGCAAAGCCTTACGTTTATTCGCCTTGTACGACCGTTTAAAGCATTCAACGTATGAACAGGTAAAAAACACCATGGCAAAATCAACCTTTTACGATGGGGTTCGAGATTTAACCGCAATAGGGTTATCTAAGTCTCAACTACAGAACCTACACAACACAGAGCAACTTCCATTAGCTCAAGTGTTTACCTTTGATTTCGAAAATCAACGACCAGCGAGCTATCAAGAGCCTGATTTGGGTGATTTAGATACACCAGAGAAGCTTTTAGCGTGGTTGTCTGATGAAGAATACGTTGAAGCACCAGTAACAGAATTAGACACTATTAGAGACTCGTTAGAATCGAACAAACTTCCGTCTTTGTATGCCCGTTCACTGCAAGCGGGTAGGGAAGTTCGTTTAAATCAAGATACCGCTATGTCATTCGTCCTCTTTGCTGATGGAACCAGTGAATTAGTATTCCACGCTCCAAATGACAAACACGCTCGAACTCAATATAACCCAATCGAATAATAGGAAGATGAACCATGAGAACAACAATTAACTTTGCACAATACGGTAGTTTTGATGATGGTCGCCCATGGGCTAACTGTCAGACCTGCGAAGATTTTCGTACTGATTTACAAGTGGCTGGCGCACAAGTTGCCAAAATGAGCGTTGATACAGCGAATGATAACGCTGTTGCTAAAGCTTTAGTTAAAGCCATTGTTGAAGCTCAAAGCCCGATTGTAGTAGACGCTGACATTGGTATGTCGGTTAAGAAAGGACAGCCTGTCGCTATTTTGAAGTCTTTTCAATTACTGTCTAAACCACACTCACCAAAGAGCTAATTTACAGGAATCATAATGGCAGTCTGTATAGATAAAACAGTAGATGGTTTTTTATATGTTACTGAAACAAAACCAGAAACTTGCACTACATATGTCTTGCAGGCTGCGGATGAATATAATCTTTCTCATGTTACCGTGTCACCATCTGATATAGGTTTAGTCTTTACTTGGTCTTTTGGTGCGGTAGTAGTGATTGGTTATTTAGGTGGTTATGTCATTGGCATTGCCAAAAAGTTAATACGTCTCGTATAGAGGGATTTACTATGTTTACTTCAATTCGCAAAGCGTCTAAACCTGTTGTTGCAACATCTTCAATTATTCTAATGTCGTCGCCTGCATTTGCAGATGCCTCGGCAGGTTCAACTGCTGTTGACCAAATTCTAGGGGCGGTCGATTTGTCTACTGTCACTACATTCATTGGTACGACTGGTGTAGTTATTGTCGGTATCGCCTTAGCGGTTAAAGGCATTAGCCTTGCTAAACGTTTGGTTAGTCGAGCTTGATAATCGCTGTCTCTTCATTACAGTTCTATTCTGCTGTAATGATAATCGGTGGTCTGTCAGGCATCGCCTTTGTGTTAGGAATGAGGGGCATTTAGCCCCTTTTTTTTATGGGTGCTTAACATGATTTTAAATCGTATCTTCACGTATTTTCTTTGCTTCTTCATTGTCTATACGCCTTTTCGTCCTGTTAAAGCCTTTGTCCCTCTAGTGCCTGCTGTCGTTGCTTTGACTGGTCAGGCTGCGCTTTGGACGGGTCGCCAGTTGATTACTCGCATGGCGGTCAATTATGGCACTCAAGCGGGGGTTGTCGCTACGGCTGCCGTTGCTACGACACCTTTAATCAAAGATTACATGGAATCAGATTATGCTTTAAAGCCTTGGGGTTCTTGGGCTTACTTGTTGGGTAAAGCCGGTTTTATTTCAGAAGATGGAGCACTTTCTATTGATGACCACCATTGTTATCAAGATAGTTCTTGCGGAAATCAATATGGTTGGTCAATGGCAAACGGTCAAGATGCAACTGATTTTGATGCTGGTCTTTTTAAAACGAACATGAAACTTGATTTTGATTGCCCTACGACTGAATCAGTACAAGTTGATGAAGATGGACGGTCTACTTTATATGATTGTGGTACGGCTATTTCCCGAACTTGGCATGACAAACACGGCTTTCGAGGTCAAGTTTCTGTCGAGCCACAATGTAATACATCTTGGGAAACCCCTGACGGTTATGTAACTAAACATTGTTACAGCAATCATAGAATTGATGTCTGGGCTATGACCGCAGATTCATTGATTTTAAGTGGTGAAAAGTGGGTTGATATTACAGTGAATGGTTCAAATCGCATTGTGAATAAGCAGCCAATCAGTGAGATTCAATTAATTTTCCCTGAGCAAAAAACAGAAGAAGAACTATTTGACGAAGCTTTGGAGGTTGTTCTTGAAGACCAATTAGTAGGCGATGAACTACCTATAGATATGGTAACGGACAATGACTTAAATTATTGTGTTGATGACAATTGTTACTCGCTACCTCAAGAGCATTTTTTGGATAATACAGTTGTAATACCTGTTGATGAAAATGATATCCCAACACCTGAAGCCGTAGGTGGTAGTCCGGTATCGTTACCCTCTGGTAGACCTTTACCGCCTATTTCAGACCCTATCTATGCAGATGCCATTAATTCAGGTTTAACAGGCGTACCAACAGGTGACCCTGATACTGATGCAATAGTCGAGGATTTGATTAAACCAATTTTTGATGCGCCAGCACCGATTGTTCAACAGCCTACAGTAAATCCACCGATTACAAACCCTCCAGTGCAAGGAAGCGCGGTAACGGTTTCTAATTTATCGGGCATAGAAACGAGGTTAGATACAGTGAATAACACCTTATCTTCTCTCAATGTTGATGTGGATTTATCAGGTGTTGAGAATCGAATAGATAGAACAAATGCCTTAATAGAGGGCTTATCAACGTCAACGGTTCCAATTAATTTAGTCCCTGATAAAGGTCAAGCCTCTAGTTTTTGGGAGTCTCGTTATCCCGATGGGTTTGCAGGAGTTTGGAATAACTACAATAACAATCTCCAAAATACAGCTTTAGTAGGCTGGGTTGATTCCTTCAAATTGACGTACGCATCCGATGGTATTCCGTCTTGGTCTATGTGTTTTGATTTGGGTTTTGTTGATTTTGGTTGTCACGTTATCGACATAGACAGTCGTGTTTGGTTAGCCATTCGAGCTTTTATTCTCTTTACTTCAGTTATGTTAGCCCGTCGCTTGGTCTTTGGAGGTTAAGTTATGGAAATCATAGAGTTTTTGCTATATCCGCTTTTCGGCTTCTTGATTTCTCGCATGATTGCATTTGTCATTTTTGATGTTTTATAGGAGTCGTTATGTTGGATTGGTTTGCTGAACGTTGGAATGATGCGGTTAATTTTTGTTGGTCATTATGGCTATCTTTGTATGATCTCTTAACAGACATTGCTTTATTTGTTTTTGATGGGCTTCTCTCTGTCTCTTTGCTAGCCATTGATGGTGTCGGTTCATCATTTTCGGCTTTAAATGTTATCCAATACATCGACCTTATACCCAATGAAGTTAAGTCAATCATGGCATTAGTGGGAGTCAATGAAGCGAGCGTTATTATTGTCTCGGCTATTTTGATTCGTCTTGGGCTTCAACTTGTCCCATTTACACGACTTGGCTCTTAGGGGGAGTGTATGCCAATTAATATTATTGTCGGTAGACCGGGTTCGGGGAAGTCTTATGAATCGGTTGTCTACCACATCATTCCAGCCCTGAAAGAGGGGCGAAAAGTCATTACCAATGTACCGTTGAATTTAGAACACTTTGAATCCGTCTTTGGTGCTGAAATATTGGATTTAATCGAGGTTCGGGAGGACAGTTATTCCCGTGAATCTGGCTCTGTCAGGGCTTTTTCCACAGCTCAATGTTTCACTGCGGATGAATGGAAAAATGACGATGGTGTAGGGGCTTTATTCGTTATTGATGAATGTCATTTTGTACTGCCTAGTCAGGGGCGAGGGAAGCAAGCAACCGAACATTTATCTGGAGTGTTAGATTATTTATCTATGCACCGTCATTATGGACACGACATTCTATTAATGACGCAAAGTTTGGGTAAGCTGCATAAAGACGTGAGGGCGATGATTCAAATTCAGTATCGAGTCTCTAAACATACAGCAGCAGGCTCTGATAAGACTTACACCCAAAAGGTGCTCGATGGTGCAGAGGGGCGAGCTGCTGAACTCAATACGAACGTCAGAAACTATAAATCTCGTTTTTTCCCTTTCTATGTTTCCCATACCAAGTCTGACAAAGCCGTCAATGAAGCGCATTCATCCGATATTAAACCCATTTGGAAGCGGTGGTATTTTTGGGTTGGCATTCCTGCCATTGTGATCGCTTTACCCATGTCTATTTCTAGCGCACTGGCTTTATTTGGTACAGAACCCGTTGAAGAGCCTCAAGCCGTAGTGGTCGAACAAGCCCAAGCTAACCATCAAGAAAAGAAAATACCGCCAATAAAAACGCCTAAACGCTCTGTAGCGCATCCTTTTGAAAAATTGAGTCTATCTATCACGGGTTCGTCTATGACGTCTTATAAGGACGACAGAGGCAAATTACATCGTCAATCAGAAGTGTATTTTAAGGCAATGAACAAATCACGCTATGAGTTTCCTTTAAAGCTTCAAGATTTATACATGGCTGGGTATGACGTGGCGGTCATGGGACATTGCTTAGTTGAAATCAAATACGATGACTATCAGGACTTTGTTTACTGCGAAGGCACTAAACCCAAAGGTCAAAATCAAAGCATGGATCTTACATCATCATTCACATCCGCATTATCAAGCAACACACCATAGATTAGGTTTGATTAGGCTGCTATATGCTTGCATGTAGAGCCTAAGCAAATCCGACAAGCGCAGCGCGTCAGTAACAACACCAATTAACCCGTTAAACCAAAACCCACAAGTGCGCATTATGTGGTTGGAGTTATGTTTAGGGTTTGCCTTGCGTCTGAACGTTAGCAAAGGGTGGGCGAGAGACTTAGCTAAATCCGAACAAGCTTGTGCCGTTCGTGATGCTTAGGAAAGAAAATCGCTTTGCCAGTGAAGCCCGTACACATAACTCCCATAATGTGCATTTGTTTAATATGCAAATAGTTGATACTATTTTTCAACTTATAATTCGTTTAAAAATCCAGAGGTTAACTTGAGTTTTGTTTTTTGTGCTCATCATTACGTAACGCCAGATTTGAAGAAAATTGCTATTGAAAGTGGGGGAGTTGTTGGGGATTCTTTAGAGATAGCTAAGTTTTGTATGAATTCGTCATCTAGTGAGATTTTGATTGCAGGATCTCGTTTTATGGGAGAAACAGCTAAGATATTAGCTCCTGAAAAAAAGATTTACATGCTTTCAAAAGATGCTTCCTGTTCTTTGACTGACGATGTTGACTTTAATGATTTTCGTGATTTTCGTGATTTTGTATTGAGTAATCCGAGTAAAAAAGTGGTTGTTTATGCTAACTCTTCTGCTGAAATAAAATCTCTTGCTGACTATGTGGTAACCTCCTCTAATGCATGTCAAATCATTGAACATATTGATAACTTAGGCTATGAGGTTGTATTTGGCACTGACTCCAATTTAGCTAAGTTTGTAATAAAAAAAACTGGCATTGAATTTGATTATTTTCATGGTACTTGTGTTGTTCATGAGGAGTTTAATTTAGAAAAGACTCTTGGTTTAAAAACATTACACCCTGATGCTGAAATCGTATCACATCCCGAGGCTGGACTCCCAATCTTGGATGCTTCTGATTATGTCGGTTCCACAAGTGGAATGATTAACTACATTAAAAACTCCACTTCGAGAGAGTTTATCGTTATTACGGATAAAAGCCTCATTTTGTCTTTGTCTGATGCCTTTCCTGAAAAGTCATTTATTCCGGGTCCAACAGGCAAAGAATCAGCGAGTTGTACTTCTTGTGCTCGCTGTCCTCATATGAAACTAAATGAGAGTTCTCTATTAGATAACTTCCGAGAAAATGAGGTCATTCTTTCACCAGAATTAATATCTTCAGCAAAGGTTGGATTGATGAACATGTTGGATTTTTAAATGATGTTTGAAAAATATCATAACCAAATTGAGTTGCACTTAGACTTAATGATTGGTTCTTTTAATACTCCACGAGTATTAAACGAATTGTCACAAGATGATGATTTCCATATTAATCTTAGACTTATTGCATTAACTATCAACTCTATTGTTGGCCGTCACTATCATCTTCATGATGAGTTATTTCAAGCTTGTCCAGAGGTGGATTCAGATACTGACCTTAGATTTTTAATGCTTGAGCTTTTTGATTTGCTTGATAAGAACGTCAATTATGACAGCCTCATGCGTAATCATTCATCTTTTACTCGATTTATTAGAACGCCATTTTGCATTATGGATTTAAACATAAAGAATGGTGCAATCAAATCGTTGCGCTCCATATGGATTGAATAGTTACTTTTAATTTTTACTGAGAGACCCATGTACAAGTTAAAGGAGGGGACCCCGCTTGCGGGGTGGTTGCCTTTTCTTTGTACATGGGTCTTTTCGTTCTTGCTTCAAACTGGCTAAGCCACATACTTTAATAGTGGCTTATAGTCCGAATACCGAACTTTTTACTTATGTACCCATTATGATGCTCTTGGTAGCATGTCTGATTAACATGCTTTCTAAGATAGTATTGATAACCTCTTTTTCTTGCTCATCAAGAGTTTTGATTTTTTTCATTCTTATCATTAATTCTTGATCTTTATTTGTCTCCCATCGACCGCACAGTTCATCTATGGATATCTCTAGAGCATCTGCAATCTTGATTAGATTCTCCATTGTTGGGAATCCTGAGCCAGATTCGTATTTCTTGTATGCTGTTAAGCTGATCTCAAGTTCTTCTGCAATTTGCTGCTGCGTTCGCCCTGTTTTCTTTCTCATAGAAACTAATCTGTCTTTTATTTCCATGATTCCTCCTATTAGGGGTTCTTTAGTTTCTATTTTAAATCTGTTTTTGTGTACAGTATCACTTGTTATCTCTACATGTTGCTATAAAATAGTCGCATTGGTTATCTTGACAGGTTTTCACTTTGTACGACTTTTTAGGTTTTCGCATACATTTTAAAGATGCTTATACGACTTGTACCCAAGTGGGTGAGGAGTATCAGTTTTCTATTGATATGTCGGATTTACCTAAACGTGGTTTACGTCTAGAGGGATCTATTGATGCTAATGAAGACGGTATAGCTGAAGTGTCTAACGTTCGTCACCCTTGGGACAGCATTCCAAGCAGTTATACAGGGATTGCATTCAAAGTATTTCAAGCATCAGGTTTTCGTACTGAAGCGTGTGTTGAATTAAAAGCCTCTCCTGCAAAGGTAATGCAAGGTCATAACGTATTCGGCTCTGACTGCTTGTACTCATGTTCAACCTTTATTCTAAAAGCTCTTAAAGATGCTTTACCTCAATTTTCTAACATGCTGGATTTCTCACGTATCGAAGTTTTCCGCTTTGATACAACGTACTCCATCCAGTTAGATAGCCCTGACGTACTGCAGTCGGCATTAGATTCACTGACTAAAGTATCTCATCGTTATTTAAGACC
>NZ_JANEYT010000012.1:12726-99440 GCF_024357955.1 Photobacterium pectinilyticum | reverse complement strand
ACCAAGCAATCTGTGTGGACACTGCATAAAACGCAGTCATATCGTTAAGGAGGTGATCCAGCCCCAGGTTCCCCTAGGGCTACCTTGTTACGACTTCACCCCAGTCATGAACCACACCGTGGTAAACGCCCCCCCGAAGGTTAAGCTATCTACTTCTGGTGCAGCCCACTCCCATGGTGTGACGGGCGGTGTGTACAAGGCCCGGGAACGTATTCACCGTAGCATTCTGATCTACGATTACTAGCGATTCCGACTTCATGGAGTCGAGTTGCAGACTCCAATCCGGACTACGACATACTTTGTGGGATTCGCTCACTATCGCTAGCTTGCCGCCCTCTGTATATGCCATTGTAGCACGTGTGTAGCCCTACTCGTAAGGGCCATGATGACTTGACGTCGTCCCCACCTTCCTCCGGTTTATCACCGGCAGTCTCCCTGGAGTTCCCGCCATTACTCGCTGGCAAACAAGGATAAGGGTTGCGCTCGTTGCGGGACTTAACCCAACATTTCACAACACGAGCTGACGACAGCCATGCAGCACCTGTCTCAGAGTTCCCGAAGGCACCAATCCATCTCTGGAAAGTTCTCTGGATGTCAAGAGTAGGTAAGGTTCTTCGCGTTGCATCGAATTAAACCACATGCTCCACCGCTTGTGCGGGCCCCCGTCAATTCATTTGAGTTTTAATCTTGCGACCGTACTCCCCAGGCGGTCTACTTAACGCGTTAGCTCCGAAAGCCAGAACTCAAGGTTCCAGCCTCCAAGTAGACATCGTTTACGGCGTGGACTACCAGGGTATCTAATCCTGTTTGCTCCCCACGCTTTCGCATCTGAGCGTCAGTCTTTGTCCAGGGGGCCGCCTTCGCCACCGGTATTCCTTCAGATCTCTACGCATTTCACCGCTACACCTGAAATTCTACCCCCCTCTACAAGACTCTAGCCTGCCAGTTCCAAATGCTATTCCGAGGTTGAGCCCCGGGCTTTCACATCTGGCTTAACAAGCCGCCTGCATGCGCTTTACGCCCAGTAATTCCGATTAACGCTCGCACCCTCCGTATTACCGCGGCTGCTGGCACGGAGTTAGCCGGTGCTTCTTCTGTTGCTAACGTCAAACACATACGCTATTAACGTATACGCCTTCCTCACAACTGAAAGTACTTTACAACCCGAAGGCCTTCTTCATACACGCGGCATGGCTGCATCAGGGTTTCCCCCATTGTGCAATATTCCCCACTGCTGCCTCCCGTAGGAGTCTGGACCGTGTCTCAGTTCCAGTGTGGCTGATCATCCTCTCAGACCAGCTAGAGATCGTTGCCTTGGTGAGCTCTTACCTCACCAACAAGCTAATCTCACCTGGGCTAATCCTGACGCGAGAGGCCCGAAGGTCCCCCTCTTTGCTCCGAAGAGATTATGCGGTATTAGCCATCGTTTCCAATGGTTATCCCCCACATCAGGGCATATTCCCAGGCATTACTCACCCGTCCGCCGCTCGCCGCCCAACAAATCGCCCGAAGGGTCAATGTTGTCGCTGCCGCTCGACTTGCATGTGTTAGGCCTGCCGCCAGCGTTCAATCTGAGCCATGATCAAACTCTTCAATTAAAGTTTTGGCTCAATGAAATACTGTTAAACCATTACCGAAGTAATGATTGAATTGACTGTGCCAAAATAACTTGCGCTATTTTGTATTGGTCACTCAGTTTCATTGATAATTCTTTTGTTGACTATCATTTCACGAGTGCCCACACAGATTGCATGGTCAAATTGTTAAAGAACAATACTGATTGGTTAGCGGCTTAAGTTGCCGTGCTCCGTGTCAGTGAGGCGGCATTATAGAGATTTGAATCACTCTGACAAGGGTTTTCTTTAAAAAAAATTCCACCCGGCGATTATTTCTACTAATGTGAGATAAACGCCTCTAATTTCAACATTAGAGGGGCGTCACACTCGCTAGCTAGCAATTACAAGTCAATGAAAGTAATATCAATGTGACTTTGTTGTTAAAATAACCAATAACGCCTTCTTTTTTCTTATGACGATGTAGTTAACTTATGAAATTATCCGATCAATCTCTTAAACCGATTCTCGCAATCGCCATTGTTGGGGGCTTAGTATTTAGTTTCCTCCCCATCTACCCCGGTATTGCCTTTGCACTTGGAGCGATTTGTACTGCTTTTATCCTGCCACTAATCCCAACTCAATCATCATCTGCTGAACCAAACATAACCCAAGCCAGTAAAACCCTTTACGTTGGCAACCTGCCTTATCGGGCCAATGAAAGTGAAGTAAAGAAGTTATTTTCTGAGCATGGTGAAGTCTTTGCTGTTCGCTTAATGAAAGACAAACGAACAGGTAAAAGGCGAGGGTTTGGTTTCGTTGTTATGAGCAGCAACGATGCTGACAATGCGATAGCCCAATTAAATGATAAAGAATATGGCCAACGCACCCTGAAAGTCCGTGAAGCCAATGAGCCTAAGGCCGGGGAAACTGAAGAGTCCTAACTGGCGTTAATTTCATTTCTGCCAAACTTTTATTGAGTGCCGCTGTGTTATTACCAGCGGCACTATTGTATGTCAGGTTAGGCTCAGCACTGGTTCTTGTTATTTCTCCCAGCAAATCCTTCACCCTATTTGCTATCGCCCGCCCAGAGTCGACAATAATCACATCACCTTTGATGGCTTCAATTATCTCATCTTTAATCAACGGGAAATGGGTACATCCCAACACTACACAATCCACTTTGCCTCGCCATAGTGACAAAATGCCTTCAAGTTCAGTAATAGAAATCGGCTGGCCACGCAGTTTTTGTTCCGCCATTTCAACCAAGCGTGTGGATCCTATTCTTAGCACTTCACAATGACTGGCAAACTGGCTAATAAGTAAGTCAGTATACTCACGCTGTACCGTAGCTGGTGTTGCCAATAGACCAATCACCTTTCGCTGGCTAAGTATGGCCGCGGGCTTTATTGCCGGAACCACACCAACGACAGGGATAGATAAGCACTCACGTAACGTTGGCAGCACGATCGTACTGGCGGTATTACAAGCAATCACAACTAAATCGATAACATGGCGTTCGACTAGCCGAGAGACAATATGGCGGGTTCGCGCTATAAGCTCTTCTTCAGACAATTCGCCATAGGGGAAAGCAGCATCATCGAATGCATAGATATATTGGACGTCAGGCAGCTGCGCATATATTTCCTGATATACGGAAAGTCCACCTACACCGGAATCAAAAATCAGTACCCGCTTCACACTCACTCTCTGCCATGTCACTCACAAGGGGCAATATCATACTGCGAATTTAGGGCTTCACCAAAATAACAGCGATTATTTTGAAATTAGGCAATAGCGCTGATAATGAAAGCGGCTCTGTCTTTCTGTCTCCGTTAACTCAATATTCAATACCCCACGAAAGCATGGCGCCTTAACCACTAAAGTATGAAACTCGCCATCCTCACCACACGGATCAACTTCAGCAGGTAATGAGACAATAAGCTCGCTGCTATACCACTGACCACAAAAGCCCCCATCTAGCTGACTGGTATCTATTGCTGTTAATATGGTTTGGATACCCCGCTGAAGTATTTCATTGGCCAATGCACTGCTCTCTTCTCCCATCAAAGGGAAGACGCACTGCCAGCCAGCAGGTTCGATATAGCTGCGACGATAATCGGCAATCCCATTACAGAACATATCACCAAAGGCCACAGCCTCGACTTCCAAGCCACTACTACGCAGCCCTTCAATAACCAGTGACTGGTAGACCTCATTTGGCGGGAACACCTCGGGTAAGGCTATTTCTACTAATGGTAGACCGGTTAAGGCAGCTTGAGCTCGAACCACCTCTAATGGTGTGGCCTGAAAAGGGACTTCGTCTTCAACATAGGTGGTATACAACCCCACCACATTATAGCGGGGATCTTCCAGCAAGCGGATCAAGGTTAAAGTTGAGTCTTTGCCAGAAGACCAGCTGATAATGGTTTTTAATGGGCACATGGGTATTGGCTCCAAGAAAAAAGCCACCAGCAGGTGGCTTAGGGTGTAGTTAGAACTGGTAAGTCACAGTTGCGTAGTAGCTACGCTCTTGGACGTTATAAGTTTCTTTCGCTACATAATCTTCATCGAACAAGTTAGCGACTCGTCCTCGTAGAATTAGGTTGTCGTTCCAGTAATAGCTTGCTGCCAAGTCAACCAAGGTATAAGCATCCAAACTTTTAGTATTGGCTGCATCATCGTAGCTCTTGCCTTTGTATAACGCACTGACATCAAACTGCCATTGGTCAAGCAAATAGGACACATTCCATTTCGCGTTATGCTTAGAGCGACGGATCAGTTGTTTCTTGGTGCTGCTATCTTCAGCATCCAAATAGTCATAACTGATATCGTGGTAGAGTGGCCCGGTATTGAATCCAGCGGTTAATTCAAGCCCCTTGATCTTCGCTTCATCCACATTCATCGGGATCCAGTCGCTAAATGGGTTGTCGGGATCAATCGGCGCCCATGCAATAAGCTGATCGATATCAGATTGGTAGGCTGTTACCCGCCAGTCCAGTAGTTGGTGTGAGCCAGACAGTGATACTTCATAGTTGGTCGACTCTTCTGGCTGAAGGTTCGGGTTACCGGAGTCAGGCCAATACAAATCATTGAATGTCGGTGCCTTAAACGCTGTGCCAACATTGGCCGAAATCTGATAGTTTGTCAGGAAAGAGTATGCGGCTGCGGCCTGCCAAGTATTATTACGGCCATAACTGTCATTATCATCAGTCCTGACGCTACCCTCTAGCTGCAAACCCGCCTCGTTACGGTAAATAGAGGTAAAATACAGCGCAGTATTGTCACGCTCATCTTGCGAAAGAACAGTCGTACTATTGGATACCGAATCGCGATACCACTCAACACCACCGCCGAATTCCAGTTCAGAGTTCAGTTGGTAGTAGTTTTGCCAATTTACTACATCCCGCTTGGTTTTGATCTTACTGCCTGCACTGATATCACTGAAGTTACGTGCTTCATCTTGGTTCTGCGCAACAGTTAACTCACTGATGAAGTTATCATTGGTGTAACCCGCCTTGGCAGCCACGTTATACAATGATGACTCCGTTTGAGCATTAGGGGTGGAAATGAAGTCTCCCGTTGCAAAGTCGAAATACCCATCATCGTATTCACTTTCACCATCATGATAGTAACCTTGAAGACTGAGTTTCCAGTTGTCATTTAGCTGGGTACCAATTTCAGCCACGATATTACTGTTCTTGAAACCGTCATCATCTTGCTCATACGGCTCCTGACGGGCAGAAAATCCGTCAGCCTTTTCACCCCTGAGGGCAATTTTACCCCAACTATTTTGACCTAACGCTCCAGCAACTGAGCCTCCTAACTGGTAATAACCATCACTGCCCGCTCCAGCAGTAACCTCTGCCAACGTCTCGCCCGGTTGATAAGCCGTAATAATATTCAGTACGCCACCTACCGCATCAGAACCATAAAGTGCCGCTCTTGAACCTCGGATAAACTCGATACGTTCAATACCCGTCAAAGGGATTTGGCTAAAGTCAGCACTGCCCAGCGTCGCACTCCCAATTCGAACGCCATTGATCATCACTAATATATGACGTGAGGTCGTACCGCGAACATACACTTCTGTATTTTGACCATAACCTCCAGAAACCACCTGCACACCCGGCAAGCGGCGTAGTACCTCAGCCATAGACTTGGCTTGAATGGCATCAATCTCTTCTTTGGTTACAACAGAGACAGGGGCAATCACATTTTTGACAGATTGCTCAAATCGGTTGGCGGTTACGACCATCACTTCATCGGACGAAGTCTCGGCGGAAACCATAGACGGCAGGCACAAGGGTGCCAACGCCACAGCTAAAAGCGTTTTATTCATTATTTAGATACCTTAAGTCGCGTTAAATCCTAAGCCACTGCTTGGCTCGGTACACTGGTCGGTCTTCGGACTTAAGAGCTTGGCCGGACGGCCACCTAGGCAACAACTTCCCACTTCAGGCATCTGCATTGCACAGATTGTAGAAGCAGTGTTCGAACTTAACGTCCATGTGCTTTCGTTCTCTATCACCGCTGCGCGTCAGTCACGGAATTTCACCGCGTTCCCTTGCCTGCAAGCAGGCTAACCAGCGCAATTGCATGCTAATTATCCTACATCTTAATGTCTAGCTGTTATTGCTGTGAGCACAAAATAACGGTTGATTCACGATTTTATCCGGCACAACACTGGACATCGGTCAACAATACAATAAAATCTGGCGCTCTTATTTTGAGCAGTTTGAGGCAACCTCTATGGCATCCACCACAATCAATCCAGCTGAGTACCAACCACAGCTAGATGAAAAAGCAGCGCGTATTCAAAATATCTTTGCTGATTTTGATACACCTGAGCTTGAGGTATTTGCCTCTCCTGCCGAACACTATCGTATGCGTGCCGAGTTCCGTGTTTGGCACGAAGGCGAAGACCTTTACTACGTGATGTTTAACCAAGAAACCCGTGAGAAGTATCGCGTTGACCAATTCCCGGCGGCCAGCCGTTTGATCAATGACCTAATGCCTCTATTGGTTGATGCACTAAAACCGGTAAAAGCCCTACGCCACAAGCTATTTCAAGTCGATTTCCTATCGACCCTCAGCGGCGAAATTCTGGTTTCTCTGCTATACCACCGCCAGTTAGATGCCGAGTGGGAGCAAGAAGCCAAGGCACTGAAACAGCGCCTGAATGACGAAGGCTTCAAGCTGAACTTCATCGGACGAGCCCGAAAGCAAAAAATCGTTCTAGACCAAGAGTTTGTAATAGAAAAACTGCAGGTTAACGACCGCGTGCTAACGTACAAGCAAGTTGAAAACAGCTTTACCCAGCCAAATGGTGAAGTCGCCCAGAAGATGCTGGAGTGGGCGGTTGACTGTACCCAAGAAAGCCAAGGCGACCTGCTTGAGTTGTACTGTGGTAACGGTAATTTCTCGTTGGCACTGGCCAAGAATTTCGAACGCGTATTGGCCACTGAACTGGCGAAGCCATCGGTTGACTCTGCCCAGTACAATATTGCAGTGAACAATATCGACAATGTCCAAATCATCCGCATGTCTGCCGAAGACTTTACCGATGCAATGGAAGGGCGCCGTGAGTTCCGTCGCCTGAAAGATCAAAATATCGACCTGCAGAGCTACAACTGCAACACGATTTTCGTTGATCCACCACGTTCAGGTATGGATGAAGGTACCTGTCGTATGGTGCAAGGTTACGAACGTATCATGTACATCTCATGCAACCCGGATACACTCAAAGAGAACCTCGAGATCTTATCTCAAACGCACCGCATCACTCGCTTCGCCCTGTTCGATCAGTTCCCGTATACCCACCACATGGAAGCGGGTGTGATGCTCGAGCGTAAATAACCCAATCACACACTAAAAAAGGCGCCAATCGGCGCCTTTTTCTTTATGTCACAACAGCAGCAACTACGCTTCCGATTGTGCTTTTGGTGTCATGATACCCAGCTTGTAAGCGACCCAGAACAGAAGGCCTAGCGCTAGAATCAATGGCAGGAAGTTTGAACCCATATCCGGCACCTGAGCGCGGACAAATGCCGAGTAACCAAACGCGCCGACGAGGAAACAAGCGAATGCAATGG
The DNA here is from genome assembly GCF_024357955.1 of Photobacterium pectinilyticum. Classification (GTDB taxonomy): domain Bacteria; phylum Pseudomonadota; class Gammaproteobacteria; order Enterobacterales; family Vibrionaceae; genus Photobacterium; species Photobacterium pectinilyticum. The sequence continues at coordinate 91,792 of NZ_JANEYT010000012.1, read as the reverse complement.
CAGGCGTGCCTTCGGCCATTGGTTTGCTCAGGTATTCCTGATACAGGCAGTACAGCGCCATCGCAAACGCAATCACAGGGAAGATCGAAAACGCCACCGCGCTTGAGGTAAATACTGCCAGTGTAGCGTTACCACATAGGCCAGCCAGCAATGACAATACTAGCGTTTTACGTTCAGCTTTAGTTTGTTCCTTGTTCATATCCTTTCACCAACATAATAAAGTTAGAGTTTTTGCCTGAGCTCTCTGCGCTCACGCTCTTTGCGGTACCAATAAGCACCCTTTGCAATCATTCTCAATTGCAGAATCAATCTTTCTGCATGCTCTACGCGAGCATGGTTGTCCAAATCCAGCGCCTCTGCCCCCGAACTGAAGACCAAGGTCACAGACGCTTCCGCCTGGGTAAACGCCTCATCATAGGTCACACCGGTTTTAGCCACGAGATATTCGGTAAGTTCCGCAACAAAATGCTGGATCTCGCGGGCAACGGCGGCACGAAAGGCTGGCGAGGTGCCCGAACGTTCACGCAGTAACAAACGAAAAACGTTCGGACTGCTCTCGATAAACTCCATAAAGGTTTCCACCGAGGTGCGGATCACACTACCCTCTTTAGCAATACGCTGACGAGCCTGGCGCATCAGTTGGCGAAGAATCAGACCACCTTCATCAACCATTGTCAGACCAAGCTCATCCATATCTTTAAAGTGACGATAAAACGAAGTCGGTGCAATACCGGCCTCTCTGGCCACTTCCCGCAAGCTTAAATTAGAAAAGCTACGTTCAGCACTTAATTGATTGAAGGCAGCATCAATCAGTGAACGGCGGGTTTTCTCTTTCTGCTGAGCCCTGATTCCCATGGGGTTTTTGTTTCTCTTTGAATTATCTTGCGTCACATTGATAGTCACTATACGCGCTTTTTCACTGCCATCAAAACATAGTAAATCCTGACTGGCGCTTAATCAAAGCCGTTCTTGCCAGTTTTTCTAGTGGCTCACAAACTCCACTACAGCAAGGCGACCAGCAAAACCGCCACCGATCTCCAAGTTTTACCGAAAAGTTATCCCAGCAACGTGATCCTCCGCTCCCTATCGTAGAAGGTTAATTCTACCTTGCTTTAGAAGAAGTTAAAATAACGCGATAGCAATGTTGCCAGGATGATAAACAAGGCCAAGCATGACGAAAAGCAAACACTCTTCAACCCAACACTTTGATGCCATCATCATTGGCAGTGGTCCAGGTGGAGAAGGGGCGGCCATGGGGCTGACCAAAGCCGGTTTCAATGTCGCAATCATTGAACGTGAAGACAGTGTTGGTGGCGGCTGTACCCACTGGGGAACCATTCCTTCCAAAGCGCTGCGCCATGCCGTCAGCCGGATCATCGAATACAACCAAAATCCACTCTACTGCAAGAATAACTCAACCTTGCACAGCACTTTCAGCCAGATTCTTGGCCATGCCGAAGAAGTGGTCAATAAACAGACCCGAATGCGCCAGGGTTTTTACGATCGCAACCAGTGCACCATCATTTTCGGCGAAGCCTGTTTCACCGGCAGCCATAGCGTGATGGTGAAAAAGCCCGATGGTAGCCGGGAGCATTACAGCGCCGACAAATTCGTTATCGCCACCGGTTCACGCCCTTACCAGCCGAACGATGTTGATTTTCGCCATAGCCGAGTCTACGACAGCGATTCGATTCTGCAGCTCAAACATGATCCCCGCCATATCATCATCTATGGTGCCGGTGTCATCGGCAGTGAGTATGCCTCAATTTTTCGCGGTCTCGGGGTCAAGGTAGACTTGATCAATACCCGGGACCGACTACTGGAATTCCTCGACAACGAAATTTCCGACTCGCTGTCGTACCATTTCTGGAACAGCGGGGTGATGATCCGCAACGGCGAAGTCTACGACCAAATTGAAGGAACCGAAGACGGGGTGATCCTGCACCTTAAATCCGGCAAAAAGATGCGTGCCGACTGCCTGCTCTATGCCAACGGTCGAACCGGTAATACCGATAAGCTCAGCTTGGACAAAGTCGGCCTGGCGCCCGACTCTCGCGGCCAGTTGCAGGTCAACCAGAACTACTGTACCGATGTCGAGCATATCTATGCCGTGGGTGATGTGATTGGTTACCCAAGCCTTGCCAGTGCTGCCTATGACCAGGGCCGTTTCGTTGCCCAGGCGATTGCCAATGGCGCCGCAGAAGGCCAACTCATCGACCATATTCCGACCGGGATCTACACCATTCCGGAAATCAGCTCGGTGGGTAAAACGGAGCAGGAACTAACGGCCGAAAAAGTGCCTTACGAGGTTGGCCGGTCACAATTCAAACACTTGGCCCGAGCACAGATCGCCGGAACTGAAGTCGGCAGCTTGAAGATCCTATTCCACCGCGAAACAAGAGAGATCCTCGGGATCCACTGCTTCGGTGAGCGTGCAGCCGAGATCATCCACATCGGCCAAGCGATCATGGAACAAAAAGGCGAAGGAAATAATATCAACTACTTCGTCAATACCACCTTCAATTATCCGACCATGGCCGAAGCCTTCCGGGTCGCAGCGCTCAATGGACTCAACCGGCTGTTTTGAGTGATAAGAGGTTAAACGAAAAACGGAGCCGAAGGCTCCGTTTTGTTTGCTAGTCACTGATTTCCATCAGCCGGTCGTCCGGGGTCAGAATAGATGACCACGGCAAACTCTCATCACCGAGGGTAATAAAGTTAGGGTTTTCTAACGTATCACGCTCATTGTAAGAAAGAGGCGTCAGGTGAGTATTGAGGATCCGGCCACCAGCTTCTTCGACAATACACTGGGTTGCGGCTGTATCCCACTCGCCTGTAGGGCCAAGGCGCAGGTAGCAATCAACGGCCCCTTCCGCAACCAGACAGGACTTAAGCGCCGCTGAACCGAGTGGCACCAAATCATAATTCAGCGCTGGGTCTAACCGGTTGGTGGTTGCACCGATGTCTTGGCGACGGCTGATCGCAACAGCAATCGACTGGGTGGGTAGCTCATGCTTATGGGTAGAAATTTGTACCTTTTCACCTTCCGGGGTGATCTTCCACGCCCCTTTACCGTGATAGGCATAATACACCACACCTGATACCGGTGCGTACACCACACCCATTATCGGGGCGTTGTTATCCACCAGCGCAATAATCGTGGCAAAATCTCCGCTTCCGGCAATGAACTCCTGCGTACCATCCAACGGATCCACCAACCAGTAACGCTGCCACTCGGCACGCTCTGTCAGCGGAACATCCGCATCTTCTTCCGACAACACCGGAATATCTGGAGTAAGCTCTGATAAACGCTGGACCACTAACTTATGTGCTGCCAAATCAGCACTCGTCACTGGCGTATTATCACTCTTAATTTGCTTTTCAAACTGGCCGCGCTGATAGATATCCAGGATCACCTGACCCGAAGACCGGGCAATATCGATAACTTGTGGCAACAGGTTAGATAAGTCCATATGCGCTCCTATTTTCCAAGTTGTTTGAGGGCAAGGAACAAGGCCGTAATGCTTCTCGCCTCGGCAAAGTCCAAATGATGAAGCAGCTCTTCAGCTTGGCTAAGTGGCCAGCGGACGATCTGTAATGGCTCAGGCTCATCACCTTTAAGCTTTTCCGGGTAAAGCCCCTGAGCTAAGAACAAGGTCATCTTGCTGGAGAAGTACGACGGTGCCAGCACCACTTCCTTGAGCGGTTGCAAGTCATTCGCCCCAAAGCCAATCTCTTCTTTTAGCTCACGGTTTGCCGCTTCGGCTGCCGATTCACCTTGATCAATAAGTCCTTTGGGGAATCCCAGCTCATAGCGCTCGGTCCCAGCGGAATATTCCCGGATCAACAATAAGTCGCCTTGCTCTGACACCGGCACAACTAACACTGCGTGACGCCCCGAGGGTTTCATCCGTTCATAAGTGCGCTCTACGCCATTAGAAAACCGTAGATCGAGCGATTCAATCTTGAACAGTCGTGATTGGGCAACGATTTCTGTCGCCAAAATTTCGGGGTTGTTGTGTTCCGCAGCCATGTAATGTCCTATTCCTGGGAAAGCGGGTTACCGCAAACAACGCGGTAACCAAGACAATAACTGCTATTTAATGGCATGCCGCGCAGGAAATAAAGTAATTTGTGAGGAAAACGTTAACCCGACTAATAAAGTCGGGTTAACGTTTATAGGCGTCCGTTGTAGGAAATTTTGTACTGCCCCTTAGGATCGGGGGTCCCCAGCCACTTGAGTTGCTGGCCAAGTTGAGGAGGAAACTGCGCACCCGGCTTGAACCAGCCCGCCAACGAATAGGTGTTGCCTGGTGCGAGCGATGCCTGCCATTCACTGGCCACATCATCAGAAGACTGAGAGACATCAGCCATCAACTTGCCTTCTTCACAAGCTAAATCGGCAATGACCGGGCCGGGGTCTAGCGCTCCCAAAGGAGAAGACACCTGTGCCGCTGACCACGCCAGCACGCCGTCTAGCTGGGCACAGTATGGCGCTTCAAAGCGGTAATCCCGCAGCGTCAACTCGAGGTTGCCATTGACCAATACCGGCAGGGCCGTCGGTGAAAATTTGATCACTTCGCTGGCAGGCATCGAAACCAACAGGTTCTCGGCAAACGGTCCGTGGCTAGAATAACCCACGAGACCCCGTCCCTGCAGATTCATCTCACTGCCCTGACCAAACCTTACATCCAACTTCAGCTTGCCGGTCAGCAGGGAGAATATTTGCATATCCCACTGCACCCGACCAAAACTCTTACCTTGCCAGCGGATCTGGCTGGCCGAGCCCTGCCAAGGCGTTCCCCGGATCCCTGAAATATCTAGCCCCTGAACATTCGGCACCTGCTGCCATACCCAGCTAGCCGGAATATGTGCCACCAGGCTGCCCACCAATACAGCACCAAACGAGGCGCCCAGTAATAACTTATACTTCACACTTACCCCCGCCCTAACTGCAAGCGGTTAACTTCGACCACACCAGTACGATCGGCTTTCGATACATCCAAGAACTGGGCATCAATACCGTGCTCATCACGCAGAAATGCCAGCCAGTTGATCAAGGTATTAAAGGGTAGCGGCTGCACCCATACCTGTACCGATTCACTACGTGGCTGCATCCGGATCAATTCAATATTGAACTGGCTAGTCGTTTCATTGACCACCTGGTTCAACCCTTTGTCGCTGACTGAACCGGTCGTGCCACTAGTCCCGCGTAGCGACAGAATTTCATCTGCCTTGGTCTTAACCCAGCTCAGTAACTGGCGCTCACTTTGCAGGCGACGTTCGGTATTATCCGCAGACGTTGCCATCGGTTGCCATATCCCCCAATAGAGAACGGCAACGAACAGGGCTGCTCCCCCGCCCAAAACCAACTTCTGCTCCCGCTGGCTCAACCCTTTCCACCACGCGTTCATGATTTTCTCCTTAGCACGATAGCACCGGTTACCTGGTTCCCCTCACGGTTCAACTGACCGAGTTCGACTTCGAAGTCTTCATCCAGCATGGTTCTCAGCTGCTCGAAGTGCTGGAACTCAGAGGCCGTCGCCTGGAAGCGCATTTCATTGCGGTTCTGATCATAGCGGAAGTTCTGAACTGACAACTGCGAGACCTTGGCCAATGATGGCTGTAGTTCCGCCAACCAATACAGAATCCCCTCCGTACTGCTTCCTCCACCAAGGCGAGTCAGCTCACTGTTCATTTGTCGTTTGAGATAACTTTGCGATGGCACACGCTGGAACTGAGGCAGTACCTGGCGGAAAATACGCTCACTTTCGGCCTTGTAGGTCAACGCTTGCTGCTCCATCGCCTGTACCGAAATAACATGCTCCGCCACCATCACAGCCATTAGTAGCCCAGCGGCAATAGCTACCTTGCGCCATGGTTTGAGGTACTTACGCCACGCCGGCTGTTGCTTGTATTTGCCAGAGAGTAAATTCACCTTGCTCTCGGCAGCTCCTTGCGCCAACAGCTGCATCACCAACTCAGGCGTTTCCGCAACCCACTGGCCCGGCATATTTTCAGGTGCAGGGGTATAATAATGCACCACAAGATCGTCATCGGATGCGACTTCATCCGACTCAACCTTGTCTTTGACTTCTATCGCATCAGTCTCTGTGCTATCTGCATCTGCGTCAGGATCATCCGTCACTCTCTGTGATTCAAGCCATGGTGCCAACCATGCGCGTTCAGCCCCAATCCCCAGGGATTCAGACTGGCGAATCAACCACATGCCATCTAGCTCAGCGGCCGTAAAACCATTATCGAACAGCGGCAAGCACAAGCAGTCCGGAAGTAAGGCCTTGGTTTCAATACCTGCATCTTCCAGCGCCGCCAACCATAGCGCCACTTTTTGATGCTCCACCACCGCGACCTGGGCCATATCACCTTTTTTCTGGAGAAGATGAACATGCAAGCTGTCCACATCTTGGGCCAGCTCTTCTTCCAGCAAGAACGGCAGTACCGCAGATAACTGCCGGCTACTACCAGCAGGAATGGCGATCTGGGTCAGCAGTACATCCCCTGCAGGCACCAATACATAGACAACACGCTGACTAGCATAATCGGCAATCTCGCTCAGCTGGCTGATCGCATCAAGCTGACCCGATGCGATGACTTCTTTTTGTTGTGGCGACCAGACAAGCCATTGCACCGGCTGATCAGCACGGCTACTTAGCCTGATTGTCAGAAATTCGCTCACTAATTCCTCCATAACGACGACGCACTACCGTCACCGTGTCTTCACTATCTCGTTTGAGCAAGGCCACTAACCTCACCCTAGAACGATCGACCAATACCTCGGTATCCATCTGAAAATAATCACTACTGATTGCCAAAAATTCCTTGGCCTGATCTTTTATCGTGGCATCTACACTGGTCAGCTGAGATTCTCCGAGAAAATCATCAACATTATCCCAGCCATCATACGGCCGATCGGCGATCAACTTCTGGGCATCAGATAGCGATAGCCGTGGTGAGAACAATGCCACCAAAATAGGCGCCTGCTGCTCGAAAAGCGTATTAACATTAATCGCCAGCGTGGTGGTGGGAATAGCACATACCTGATGGCGCAACTTGTCAAAAATAGTCGCCGTTACACCGTTCACCGCTCGCAACTCACTGGCATCGGCCATCCAATCTCGTGGAGGGAGGTAAGGCGGGCGGAAACCTTCATAGGTACTGTCTCCCGCCCCAAAGGCAGCATTGACCTTCTCATCCGTGTCGACGTATTCCCACACCGAATCGGCAACCACTTCGGCGTCGTAGCTTTCGACACCCGTTTCTTCAATCAAGGTTTGCAGTACAGTCACGATATAGGGTTTGGTACTGCTCTCTGTTGTCGGCTGTACCCCCGACAAGGCATTAAGATTAAAGCATGCCTGACGATCAATAATATCGCCGATGGCCTCACCGCCATCGAGCGGATAGCGCTGACCTTGTGTTGCCCAGGCTTGGCTAAGATTGACTGTATCGCTATCATCAATCCCTTGCTTGATCGCTACCTTGGCCAACTCTTCCATTCCCTGTGCAAACCAATAGGCCTGCTGATTCTGGATTTGATTTTCGACCCGATAAAAATTGAGATGCAGCCGCTCAGTCATCTGTACCGCTAGCAAGGTCATCATTGACAACAGCAACAGTACAACAATCAGGGCCACGCCACGTTGCTGCTTGAGCGGAGTATACTTATTCATCACTACCCGCCTCCAATGCAGAGGTCGGCAGCATATACACCCGCTCGATATCTCCGTAGTCTTCAAGCGTCAGCTTAATCATCACCCCTTCGGGCAAAGCAGCCGGTTGATCCCACGTTTCCAGCCACGTTTTGTCGCTATAGAACCGGAATGACATTTCCTTAACCCCAGGTAAAATCGGTCTGCTCAAAGCTTCGGTGCCAACAATACTGTCCGGGTAGCGGAACCAAACCCGCTCTAACTGCTCGTCGACGATCCGGTAGCCGACCTTAACATTCTCTCCGCGAGGGAACATTTGTTGCGGGTTCTGCCAACCGGTGCGGGTAAACAAAATGCCATAGCTCGACGAATCAAGCAGGTATTCACTGCTCTGGAGTATCCTATCGCTGACCGTCTCACCCTGATTGCGAACCTTACGAGCGACTACCTGGCGGAAATCATTGTCCATCATAACTATCGCCCGCTGGATATCCTTGAGCCGCTCACTGTGCTCACGCGACTGTTCGTCACTGCGTTGCACCCCGTTCATCACCTGGTAGGCCGACAAGCTCAGCATGGCAAATACAGCAATAGCCACCAGCACTTCGAGTAAAGTGAAACCCGTTTGTTTCGCCCTGCTATGGCGCGACATGCGCTGATGGGAAAAAGGATTAATTCTCAACATAAGTTCTCAGCGTCACTACCGACTGCTTGCGTGCTTCGTCTGTGGCCACAGTGACATCCAGCGCCCGCAAGAACCCATCTGCCGTTTGGGTGCTTGTAATCGACCAGTACCAATCGCGTCCAGCCAACTCGGATTTCCCGCGCTTGGCCGATGTCGGGATCTCACCCGACAGCCTGATCTTGGCCATTTCATTGTCGGCCACCATGGCGGCAAAGGTTTTTTCCTCTAGATAACCCAGGGTATTGAGGTGTTGGCTGACCGCTCTCATCACACTGAGTGCGGCAGTAGCAAACACCGCCAGTGCCACAAGCACTTCGAGTAAGGTCATCCCCCGATCGCGTCGGGATATCAATGGGTGTTTCACTGCTGGGCCTTCTCCTGCACGCTAGCGATAGTCTCGCCCGGCGGCAACAGGAACAACTGGCCCAATTCATCGGCCTGTACCCGCCAAAACTGGTTCTCGCCCGTCACTTCAAACTCCAACGTAAAAGGGGTGTATTCCCCACTGGCCATCACCACAACCTGAGGCGGCTTTATCTTGTCTTTGTCAGTTTGCTCAGCAAACAAGTCTTCATTAAACAGCGAGCCAGGCTTAAACAAGCGATCCTTGTCCTGCCAAGAGTAGCTGCCAATGTCGACAGTCAAACGAATCTCTTCGGGCATCTCCACCTCAGTGAAGAACTTAGAAGATTCCAACGGCTGCCAATCTTGACTGGTTAGCTGAAGAAACTGGTACCGATTACGCTCCACCCTGACACCATAGTCGTAGCCGTTGAGTAGGGCGTCCTCGCCCAGTAACTGGACGAGGTAGTGAAAGCGCGCAGCTTCCTCCCTGACTTTGTCTTCCTTGCTTTCGGGCAAGGCCACGATGACTGCCACTGCGCTGGTTGCCAATAGCACCAGTACCAGCAGTATCTCGATCAGGGTAAAACCCGCTGCACGCTTACTTATCATCACAATTTAGAAGTCCAGCATGTTCCAGTTACCGATATCGGTATTGATACCCTCGCCGCCTTCTTGGCCATCGGCACCCAGGCTGAAAATATCAACAGCTCCGTGCTCACCCGGCATCACGTACTGGTATGGGTTACCCCAAGGATCGTTAGGCAAACGACGGATATAACCACCATCACGATAGTTACGTGGCTCCGGGCTCGATGACGGCATGCTCACCAACGCCTCAAGGCCCTGATCCGTGGTTGGGTACACGCTATTATCCAATTTGTACATGTCCAATGACTGCTCTAACGCACTGATATCGGTGACGACTTTCTGCTGATCCGCTTTTTCCTTGTTACCTAACAGGTTAGGTACCACCAAGCTGGCCAATACCCCAAGGATAACGATGACGACCATGACTTCCAGCAGCGTAAAGCCGCGTTGTTTGCGTTGCATTGAGAAAACCTCCAAAAATTACATTCCGACCATGTTGTTCAAAGCAATGATCGGCATAAGGGTAGCAATAACAATAAACATCACGATGCCAGCCATCGCGACGATCAATAAGGGTTCAAAAATCCCCAGCGCCATATTCACCAGCGACTCGAAGTCCCGGTCCTGGTTGTCAGCAGCACGGGTGAGCATCTGCTCGAGTTCACCACTGCGCTCACCACTGGCTATCATATGCAGCATCATAGGGGGAAATATTTTGGTCTGCTCCAACGAGACCCGCAGGCTCGAGCCTTCACGCACCTTGTCCGCGGCCTCGCGGATCTGCTGATTGACCCAGGTGTTAGTCATTACATCCGACGCCACCTTCATACCTTCCAGCAACGGGATGGCACTCGAGGTACAAATAGACAATGTCCGGGCAAAGCGAGATGTGCTTAAGCCCCGGGCAACCTTGCCGATTACCGGCAAGCGCATGACCCAGCGGTCCCATTTAAGCCGGAAGTCCGGCCGCTTGAGGGCCATCTTAAGCAAGATCACCACCACAGCAATGACCAGCAATACCACCAACCCCCAGTTCTGAACAAAGTCACTGGCCGCCAGCAAAATTTCGGTAATGGTTGGCAGTTGCTGGCCCATCTGGACAAACTGATCAACAATCTTCGGTACCACGGTTGCCAGCAAAAAGGCCACCACGGCAATCGCGATCAAGGTCAGCATGGTTGGGTAAATCATCGCCTGCTGCAGTTTACTGCGCATTTTCTGACGGTTTTCGGTGTAATCCGCCAAACGGTTCAACACCGTATCCAAATGGCCAGATTTCTCACCTGCAGCTACCATGGCACGAAACAGCTGGTCAAAGATGTGCGGATATTCCGCCAGTGAATCTGAGAGGGTATACCCCTCGACCACCCGGGAACGTATGGCCAGCAGCATATTTTTCAGCCGTGGCTTTTCGCTCTGCTCTGCCACCGCCTTTAGACACTCCTCAAGGGGCATCGACGCCTGTACCAAGGTCGCCAACTGACGAGTGATCAGTGACAGTTCATTGGTACTGATCCCCCGACGCAATTGAAAACCGCCACTGGATTTTTTCTTCTCGCGCTCGCGGGTCTGTACGACCTCAACCGGGATCATCCCCTGCTCACGGAGCTGCTGGCGAATTTGCCGCGCCGTATCCGCTTCGAGGACCCCTTTCTTCTGACGCCCTTTGGCGTCCAGGGCTTTGTACTCAAACGCCGCCATTAGTTAGCCCTCCTTGGTAACCCGCATCACTTCCTCAAGGGTAGTAATACCGACTTTTACTTTGGACAAACCATCATCGCGAATACTTGGTGTATGGGCCCGTATAGCTTTTTCAATTGCCATCTCACCGGCTTCACCGTGGATCAGCTCCTGTACTGAATCATCGATCATCAACAATTCATGAATACCGGTTCGACCACGGTACCCTTTGTTGTTACAGGCCTCACAACCTTTGGCATGGTAGAGGGTCAGACTCTCTTCTGCCGAAAGGCCAAACAGCTTCTTCTGTTCGGTATCGGCATCATACGGTTCACGGCAGGTAGGGCAAAGAGTCCGGACCAAGCGCTGGGCCAGTACCCCAAGCAGGGAAGAGGACACCAAGAAAGGCTCAATTCCCATATCACGCAATCGGGTAATAGCACCCACGGCGGTATTGGTGTGCAAGGTTGACATTACCATGTGACCGGTCAATGACGCCTGCACCGCAATAGATGCGGTTTCGAGGTCACGGATCTCACCAACCATCACCACATCAGGATCCTGACGCAAGATAGCACGCAAGCCACGGGCAAATGTCATGTCCACTTTCGGATTGACCTGGGTCTGACCAATGCCGTCGATATCAAATTCAATCGGGTCTTCAACCGTCAAGATATTGCGCTCTTTGCCGTTAAGTTCCTGCAGGCCAGCATACAAGGTGGTCGACTTACCCGAACCTGTCGGGCCGGTCACCAGAATAATGCCGTGCGGACGTTCAATGAGATGACGGAAGTTAGCATGGTTAGCTTCGGTCATCCCCAAGCTGTAGAGATCCAACCGGGTCGCATTCTTGTCAAGCAAACGCAGTACCACCCGCTCACCGTGAGAAGACGGCATAGTTGATACACGCACATCCACCGCACGACCACCGATCCGCAGCGAAATACGGCCATCCTGCGGGACCCGCTTTTCAGCAATATCCAGACGGGCCATAACCTTGATACGCGATACCAGCAGCGGCGCCAGCTTACGGCTCGGCTGTAACACTTCACGCAGTACGCCATCAACCCGGAAGCGGATCGACAGGACTTTCTCGAAGGTTTCGATATGGATATCCGACGCAGCTTCTTTGATCGCTTCGGCCAGCATGGCATTGATCAGCTTGATGATAGGTGCGTCGTCTTCCGACTCCAGTAAATCCTCTGTTTCAGGTAACTCTTCGGCCAACGCGAAGAAGTCATCGCTATCCGAACCCAGATCTTCCATCAACTGGCGGGCTTCGGAGGAGTCACGCTGATACGCTTCGGTCAACTTAAGCTCAAATGCCTTGTCTTCCAATGGATGCAGAACAAAACTGCCACCTGCCACCCGACGGATTTCCGCCAGTACCGAACCAGAGATCTGGCCGCTGTAATACAGCGCAACATCCTGATCCAATACTTCAAGCACCACCCGGTGGCGCTTGGCAAAAGAGAAAGGCAGCCGGAACAGCGGCTGCTTATCCTGTTCCTGGCTCAAATCATGCATTACTGTTTGCCCTCCAACTGGGCAACAAAGGCGCGGACCTCTGGCGGCAACGAAATGTCTTCACCATATTTAGGCAGTACCGGAAGTTCAGCGTTCGGCATCAGACGCAAGCCCTGATCCGCTTTGTATAACTGCTCGGCACGGATGTAATTGTACTTACGCTGGGTAATACCATCTGCCGTCACCCCGTCGCGGATAATCGTTGGTTTGATAAACACCATCAGGTTAGTCTTGGCCGTAGTGGTATTGGTCGATTTGAATAAGTGGCCGAGGATCGGAATATCACCCAATAGAGGGATCTTCTGCTCACTCTCATTGGTCTGCTCTTGAATAAGGCCACCCAGCGCCAGCATCTGACCGTCTTGGATCAATACGTTGGTAGTGAGCTGCCGCTTGGAGAAACGCACATCGACAGCACCATCAGCCCCCAGCACGTTAGACACTTCCTGCTCGATTTTCAGCTGGACCGAGTCCCCTTCATTGATCTGAGGTGTCACATTCAGCTTGATACCCACTTCCTTACGCTCAACAGTCTGGAACGGGTTATCATTGTTCGAGCTCGAGGTCGAGCCAGTCACAACCGGGACTTCCTCACCGACAATAAACGACGCTTCGCCATTGTCCATTACGGTGATACTCGGCGATGACAAAATATTGGAGTTACGATCTGAGGCAACGGCATTGACCAGCATAGTCCAGTCACCCATCACGATACCTAGCGCCGCACCATTTACCCCACCAAGCACGGAAGCTAAGGTGCTGAAGTCACCATCTTCTTCAATAGTACGGGTCTGCTCAATACCATTGGCATCAAGATAAGTTTCGGTACGGGTCGAGCTTTGAGCTTCTTCCAGACCAATTGCGTACTGGGAAATTGGTACGCCTGAGTTACCAAACTGCACCACGCCACCGTCAGTGGTACCCCACTGAACACCGAAGTTCACCCCGTCGCCTTCGGCAAGCTCGACAATCATGGCTTCGATCAGTACCTGGGCGCGGCGGATATCGAGCTGGGCAATGATATTTTCCAGTGCGCGCATGATATCTGGCGGCGCGGTCAAAATCAGCGAGTTGGTATCAACGTGGGCCGAAATCATGACTTGGGAGTTGCTGCTTGACGTGGCACTCGCATTGCCCTGTTTCTCTGCCTGCAGGTTATCTGATACCCCCTTAAGGACATCAACCATCTCTGCGGCATTGGCATACTTCAGGTACACCACCCGGTTGTTGCCCGACGAGGCCATCTCTACGTCCAGCTGGCGGATCAGGCGACGAAGCCGATCACGCACCTGCGGGTCACCCGATAGCAGAACCGAGTTAGTACGATCATCAGCAACTAACTTAGGCTGCAGGAATTCAGGGGTAGATTTCGCGTCAGCCGTTTTGTTCAACGCGTCTACGATGCGTACCATTTCCGCCGCCGAGGCATTACGCAACTCGACCACATCGATCTCTTTATCACCGGCCCGGTCAACCCGCTCGATGATTTCCGCCAAGCGGTTCACGGTTGCCGCACGACCCGTGATCATGATGATATTGGCCGGATCATAGTGCACCACGTTACCGGCGCCTGCGTTATCGTTAAGCTGGCGCAACAGTGGCGACAGTTCACGTACCGACACATTGCGCACGGCAATCACGCGCGTAACGACCTGATCGCCAGTAATATTGCTGTTATCACCGACCACAGGGATAGCTGAAATCTTGGCGTCTTTATCACGGACGACCTTAAGCACACCGTTGTCCATTTCGACCACGGCAAAGCCATAGACTTCGAGTACATTCAGGAAAAACTGGTAGTACTGCTCATCATTGAGCAAATCATAACTGCGAACATTGACCTGACCACGCACCGCTGGATCCACGATGATAGTTTTCTGCAGGTTCCGCCCGACGATGTTAATAAATTCCTGAATGTCTGTTCCTTTGAAGCTGGCACTAAACTCGCTCGCCAATGCAGAGCTGCACATTAAGCTGCTTAATAACCAGAGGGCACTTTTACCCATCCATTTTTTCACAAAAAACTCCTGCGCTATCGCATGTTCGCTTTGGGCTACTATTGCAGCTCAATATAAATATCGTGTAACTGACCTTCTCGCTCGACGGTCAAGGTAAAATCGGAGGCACTCGACAATTCGGTCCACAATTTCGCCATCACTGCAGCATCAGTCAGATCATTGCCGTTGAGACTCACGGCCAGATCATTGGCCTTCAGGCCCACGGCGTCGAACAACGCCCGCTCTTTCCCGGGGTTAACCCGGTACCCCACCAACTCGCCATCCCGTTTCACTTGGGACAGGCGAATATAGCTAAATAATGTTTGTGGTTTCTCAAGAATTTCTTGTTTGATACGGCTCAAATCAGACGTTGGCTCCGGTTCTTGGGGAGCCCGGGGCTCTGGTGGACGAGTTCTTGCCGTATTCTGGGAAGGTTTATTGAAATCGACACCATCGAGCATCAGTGTTTCATCACGTCCGCTGTTGCGGATAATCACCCGGTCTGGATAGACGGCCTGAAGGGTAGCACGGGTGCCTTCTATCGCTTCGTTCAAGCCATAGGTATTTTGTTTACCGCGGTGGGTGATAACCGCCAGGGCAGTTTGCGGGTTTGAGCTGGCAACCAGACCGACAAGGGTCAAACTAAGGCGGGTCTGTGGCGCATCCTGCTTCACCGGTTGCTTACGTTCCACGACCGGAGCAGCACTTTCCTGATAGCGCCCGAACAGGTTCATGTTCAATACTTTGGTGATTTCGCCACGATCATTACCAGCGCTGGACGATACAGCGACAGTCGATGCCTGCCAGGTGGCGGGAGATGGCGTTGGCTGCAAGGCCAACCAAACCATTCGGCCAATCACCCAGGCGAGCATCACAACCAGCGTCCAAGTAAGGAGGCGGGCCAATGAAGAGATTGAGATCCTACTATTGGACTGCAGGGTCCCTAACCAATTTGCTGTTACCATGAAAAATCCATCATCCTGCGGAAATAAAAACTAGCGCGTTATATCAAAATGTAATAGGAAAACATATTACTTCTTGGTTAAATCGTATAATTATCTGACTTAGTTTATCAAAGTGAGCCGAGAAAGTTTCTCCTACTATCAATAGACTATCTATTTTATGTGATTTATTCCCAGATTGTTGTTGAAATCCCGATCCCATATCACCATTTATTAACTCTCAATGCCTGCTGACGCTCTGTCGTCAATATGGTACTTTTAGCGCCCTTTCGGGTTAAGGAGCATGCTGTGGGCCAGCAAACATCGCATTCAGACAACTTTCAGGTCCGTCTTGATAAGTGGTTATGGGCGGCACGTTTTTACAAAACCCGTTCTATTGCCCGAACCATGGTCGATGGCGGAAAAGTGCAATATAACGGCCAACGGTCCAAGCCAAGTAAACTGGTTGAAATAGGTGCAGAGATCCGTGTGCGCCAAGGTAATGAAGACAAAACCATTATCATAGAGAAACTCTCAGGCACCCGCCGCGGTGCGCCTGAAGCTCAAACTCTCTATCGGGAAACAGCGGAAAGCGTAAAATTACGCGAAGAGCACGCTAAAATGCGTCGCCTCCATGCCTACGGCAGCCCGAGTCCTGAAAAGCGTCCTGATAAAAAGCAGCGTCGCGATATAATTAAGTTTAAAAGTCATTCCGATTAACGGTATTAGTTCAGTGTAGCGCAGAAAAGTTTCGTTATGTTGACGTTCAATACCAAAATTGGTCAATTAGATACCTGCTGGAGAAATCAAGCTAATGACAAAAGATAGTCTATACCGTTACCTGTTTGACGGTGTATCAGTACGTGGTGAACTGGTTCAGTTGGGCGATACTTACCAACAGATCATTTCCAGCAAGGACTACCCGGCCCCTGTTCAGACCCTGTTGGGTGAACTGCTGGTTGCCACAAGCCTGCTAACTGCCACGCTAAAATTCGAAGGTTCAATCACTGTCCAGCTACAAGGTGACGGCCCGGTAAAACTGGCAGTGATCAACGGTGACCATGATCAGAAACTACGTGGTGTTGCTCGCTGGGACGGTGACATACCTACCGAAGGCACTATCCATGACCTGATGGGCAAAGGCCACATGGTGATCACCATTACCCCAACCAAAGGCGAGCGCTACCAAGGCGTAGTTGGCCTAGAAGGCGACAGCCTAGCTTCTTGCCTAGAAGGTTACTTCGCCAACTCCGAGCAACTGAAAACCCGTATTTGGCTGCGCACTGGCGAACATGAAGGCAATGCCAAAGCAGCGGGTATGCTGCTGCAGATCCTGCCGGACGGCCAAGGCCATGAAGGTGACTTCGATCACCTTGAGCAGCTGACGGAAACCGTGAAAAACGAAGAACTGTTCAGCCTAGAAGCGCAAGATGTCCTATACCGCCTGTACCACCAGGAAACAGTTAAGCTATTCGACCCACAAGACGTGATTTTCCAGTGTGGTTGTTCACGTGAGCGCAGTGCCTCTGCAATCTGCTCAATCGAGCGTGCTGAAGTAGAACGCATCATTACCGAAGAAGGCAAGGTTTCCCTGCACTGTGACTACTGCGGTACCAGTTATGACTTCGACAGTGTTGATGTGGCAGCCCTATTCGAACAGGCGGCGACAGGCAACAGCAACCAGGTGCATTAATTATTCAGTTTAAAAAAGACTGAAACTGAATTACAAAAGCCGGACATTGTCCGGCTTTTTTTTTACCTAACCCACACTTTAGCTGTTTATTTTGTAAGCAAGCAACATGCTAAGCCTCGCTTTTTTCAGAAAAAGTATTAAACCACAGGGGCTAGATTAAACGCTTCACATAACGATAAAATTACCACCCACAATAAATTAAAGAATTTTACTTAATTTTAACCTTTTAATGGTTAATTTTTGATAAACCTCCCTGAATTACCCCTTTAGGGTTGCTAGCATGGTCAACAGTTAAACAACATCTTACCCAAGGAGCACCTATGACTGTCATGAACGTCGAGAAAAAGGTTGCAAAAACGCTAGATTTATCTCAATACGGTATCAATAATGTTGCGGAAATCGTTCGCAACCCAAGCTACGAAGTTTTGTTTGAAGAAGAGACCAAGCCAAGCCTGGAGGGATACGAAAAAGGTATCGTTACCGAGCTAGGTGCCGTCGCGGTTGATACCGGCATTTTCACTGGCCGTTCCCCTAAAGATAAATTCATTGTTAAAGATGACACCACCCGCGATACCATGTGGTGGGCAGACCAAGGCAAAAACGATAATAAGAGCATTGGTGTTGAAGCATGGAACGATCTGAAAGAGCTAGTGACAGGCCAGCTATCTGGCAAGCGCCTGTTCGTGATTGACGGCTTCTGTGGTACCAACCCAGATACTCGCCTGTGTATTCGTATCATCACCGAGGTTGCTTGGCAGGCTCACTTCGTGAAAAACATGTTCATCCGTCCGACAGAAGAAGAGCTGGAATCTTTCGAGCCTGACTTCGTGGTCATGAACGGTGCCAAGTGCACTAACCAGAAATGGGAAGAGCACGAAATGAACTCCGAAAACTTCACGGTGTTCAACCTCACGGAAAAAATGCAGCTTATCGGCGGTACTTGGTACGGCGGTGAAATGAAGAAAGGTATGTTCGCAATGATGAACTACTTCCTACCGCTTCGTGACATCGCATCAATGCACTGTTCTGCCAATATGGGTGCAGACGGTGATGTGGCAGTCTTCTTTGGCCTGTCAGGTACAGGTAAAACCACCCTATCTACCGATCCTAAGCGCGCCCTGATTGGTGATGATGAGCACGGCTGGGATGATAACGGCGTGTTTAACTTCGAAGGTGGTTGCTACGCGAAGACTATCAACCTATCGAAAGAAGCCGAGCCTGACATCTACAATGCTATTCGTCGTGACGCACTACTAGAAAACGTCACTGTACGCAGCGATGGTGCGATTGATTTCGATGACAACTCGAAAACAGAAAATACCCGCGTTTCTTACCCGATTTACCACATTGAAAATATCGTTAAGCCAGTATCTAAAGGCGGCCATGCTAACAAGGTGATCTTCCTATCGGCTGATGCGTTCGGCGTATTACCTCCAGTGTCCAAGTTGACACCAGAACAAACCAAGTACCACTTCCTGTCTGGCTTCACCGCTAAACTCGCCGGTACTGAGCGTGGTATCACCGAGCCAACGCCAACTTTCTCAGCATGTTTCGGTAACGCGTTCCTAACGCTACACCCAACTAAGTATGCAGAAGTACTGGTTAAGCGTATGGAAGCAGCAGGCGCAGAAGCCTACCTGGTAAATACTGGCTGGAACGGTTCTGGCAAGCGTATTTCTATCCAAGACACCCGTGCCATCATTGATGCTATCCTTGATGGCTCTATCGACAGCGCAGAAATGAAGAATATCCCAATCTTCAACTTGGAAGTACCAACATCGCTGCCACATGTCGACCCAGAAATCCTTGACCCTCGCGAGACTTACACCGATCCTCTGCAGTGGGAAAGCAAGGCGAAAGACTTGGCTGAGCGTTTCATTAACAACTTTGAGAAATACACCGACAATACCGAAGGTGCCGCTCTGGTCGCAGCTGGACCTCAGCTAGACTAATCGCTAGCCATACAGTTCTAAGCCCCTCACACGAGGGGCTTTTTCGTTAATTAAACGCCAGTTTTCCCGCCCAACCCTTGCAGCCTTGGTGAAATTACCGCCTAATAATCATAACCATCAGTATTTTTGCACTGAAGGCATATTCAGATCTATAGCGTGCTGGGAGCCAATATGCGTTTTATCGGGAAGATCATCGCCACCCTTGCTGTACTTATCGCACTGGGGATCACCATCGTGCTGGCCCTGCTACATACCCGGTATGCGACGCCGATGATCACCCAAGCCGTCAACCGATTTACACCCTATACCTTGGCCCTTGACGACATCCGCTATCATATCCGCGATCCGTGGCACCTGACCTTACAACGCCCCGCACTGACTATCACAGACGGTCAACCGCCAATAACCGCCAACCGGCTTTCTGTTTGGTTCAACCCAAGCTCACTGCTCCAACTGCAGTGGCAATTTGATAGCATACTGGTTGACGAACCCGTTGTTTTCGCCAAGCAGCTATCCGACCTCGCACCAGAAGCGATGGAAGCAAGCACCTTTGCACTGCCCGAATTACGCAGCCACCGGCTCGCGATCAGTCACCTGAACGTATCAACACCCTCGTTAAGGCTCAAGCAGGGCGAACTTCAACTCGACCAGTGGCATTATCAGCCCAGCAATCCGGCCCCTTGGTGGCAACAATTCGATGGTAATTTCCAGCTGGCAGCCGACAGCGCCCGCTGGCAGCAATGGCAGATCCAGCAGCCCCTACTTGATGGAAGCCACCGAAACAATCAGTGGACACTCAATGCTTTCTCTTTCGACTGGCAGAATGCCAACATCAATGGCCAGTTTGATGCAGCCCTCGACAAACGCTCCGTGGATATCCATCAACTCACCCTCTCCGGGCTGCAGCTACAAGATTTCAAGCTCACCAATGAAATCCAGCAACAAGCCTATGCGCTGGCCTCGCAAGGCTGGCAGGCGACAGTACGCCGGGCTGATATTCTCGACAGCAGTATCGAGCTGCCATCGCTGAGCCTTAATCATGCTAATTTATCCCTGACCAACTGGCATTGGCCCGGCACCGTTTACTCACAAGAGGATGCCTGGTTATCTTTCAATGCCGAGAGCGGTAGCTGGCACCAACGGCCATTTACCGATCCCCTACTTGATTTGAGCTTCACACCCGGCACCGTTGCTCTCAACGGTGTCGCAGTCAACGCGCTAGAAGGGTATTGGCGTGCAAGCGGCCGCTTTACCCCAGATGCTCTGCGGCTAGACAACCTTACTAGCAAAGGGATCAAATGGTTCCTGCCTGCCGACTGGGCCGGACAATTGGTACAGGCCGTTTCGCCCTTCAAGCAGATTCGCATCGATACACTGAACATCGGTTATGCCCAGCTAACCGCCGCCGACAGCAATACACCTTGGTATATCAATGGGCTTAACGTCAACGGTCGCGATCTGCTGATCCGCCAGCAGCCCTATTTCAACCTATGGCATGGCAGCCTATCCGCAACAGCAAGGCAAGCGAGTCTCAATACCATTGACCTGCAAGAACCGCTTGTCGAGATGCGCAGTGAACAAGGCCAGTGGCAGCTGGAGCAAGCCTTCCTACCATTCAAAGGGGGATTGCTAGAGGCAACAGGGCAATGGGATCTAAATCAAGAAGGCTTGCCTTGGCACGCAGCACTGCAAGGCGATAGTCTGCCTGCCAATATTTTGCCACAGTGGTTATCCCTGCCATGGCCAGCGGCCGGTCGCATAGATGCCACCGCCGCCCTACAGGGACTCGGCCAGCACTATACCGGTCTTGCCCATAGCCTGAATGGCGAGCTCCGGGCGACATTCCGCGACAGCGAGGTCAACCAGGGCTCAACCACTTTTCTGCAGGCCTGGCACCCACCCGCTGCACAGGAGAGTATATCCGCAACCGCAGAGCCTACGATAACGGGCAGCCAAAGTGAAAAACCAACAGATGACACGGAAAAGAAAACCTCGCTGGCCATTACCCCGCTCAAAATCCGCAGTGATCGGGGCCGCCTCACGATAGCGCCGCTCACTATCAAGGGCAAAGACATAGACGCCTCATTGAAAGGGCAATGGGATTTGGCAAGCCCTACCGGGCAACAACTTGAATTGCATGCGAAGTTGGGTTGCCAACGCCTTATCAGGCGCTGGCAGGATGGTCAGCAGACGGTGTCGGTTTCGACTTGTGTCGGCAATAACATGTAAGTGCCGGTGAAGGTCGATGCCAACTCATCGCCGCTGTATACGTTGACCTTGACGATAGCTCGGCCTTTGCGGTGACTGGCAAGACGCTCAACATCCCCCTCGAGATCTTCAACGGTGACAACCGCACGCGGCCGCTCCTTGACCGGGGATCGATAACGGATATGGCTATCAACCAGAACGATATCAGCTTTGTATTTTCGCTCTTTCAATAGCATCCAGACAAAGCCCCAGCCTGCAAGTGTCGCCATGGTGAAGATACTGCCGGCAAACATGTTGGCTTTGGTATTGAGGTTGGCATTGATCAGGGCACTGACCTCAAAGCGGTAGCCAGTGTACTGACTTATCTTCACCCCCATTCTTTCACTGATCGGGATCTGGGACTGCCACAACGCCTGCAACTCCTGACACCAATCAGGATGACGGACCACTTCGGCCAGCGGCTCGAGGTGCTTGAGCATCTGCTGATGCCTGACCGGCCCTTTTTCCTCGCTCAACTCTCCCTGGTTGGTAAAACCGCTACGTAGATAGAAGGGAATCGCATCCTCGCGGGCATTACAGACCAGTCGCTTTGCGCCTTCTTCTCGGGCCAGTGATTCCAATGCCATCAACACGATAGCCCCCATCCCCTGATGGCGATGATCCGGATGTACCGCCATGTAGCGAATTTGGCCATCATTATCCGGCGTCATATACAACCGGCCAATGGCAATCGTCTGACCATTGTCACTGACGATCATCCGGTGGCTGCTGAGGCCATCATAGGCATCTCGCTCAGAGCCGATCGGCATATGCCAAGGCTCCCGCAGCATACGCCAGCGAAAGTCGTAATAGCTGGCTAGCTCTTCTTCCGTTTGTGGGGTGACAAGTCGAAACATGAAATCCTTCTCCAGCATTCCTAGGCAATACGCCTTTTTATCATTATACCTGCAACCAGAAGGTTACCGGGCCGTCATTCAGCAGTGCCACTTTCATATCAGCAGCAAAGATACCGGTTTCCGTTTTGATCCCTGTTTCTTGGCAGCATTCGACAAAATATTCATACATCCGCTCGGCGTCCTGTGGCGCGGCACCGTTGGAGAAGCCCGGGCGCATCCCTTTCTTTGTCTCTGCCGCCAATGTGAACTGCGAAACGACCAATACACTGCCACCCGCCTGCTGGACATTGAGATTCATCTTACCGTCTTCGTCTTCGAATACCCGGTAGCCCAACACTTTTTCACGCAGTCGCTTGGCTTTGGCTTCATCGTCGCCTTTCTCTACACCAAGCAGAACAAGCAAGCCCTTGCCGATAGCACCAGTCACCTGGCCATCCACTGTTACGCTGGCTTCGCTCACCCGTTGGATCAGTGCAATCATTCGTTTTTACCTTTTCCTATAATGTCAGTCTGTTGAATGTCTGTGTCTGGAACTGCAGACTGTTGGATACCCGATAATTCGGCCTGGGTCGGTACCGTAGTTTGCCAGCCCTTGGTTTCGGGGTGCCAATGGCTCTTTTCACCAAGGCTAGCGGTGATCTCGGCTCCGAACAATACAATACACCAACACAAATACACCCAGACAAATAAAATAGGTACCACCGCCAAGGCACCGTAAATCACCTGGTATGAAGGGAAATTGGTAATATAAAGGGCGAACCCCTTCTTGCTCAGTTCAAACAAGACACTGGCAATCACCGCACCGACCAAGGCATGACGGAAATGCACCTTGGTATTAGGCACCAGCAGATACAAAACCAAAAAAGCCATGCTCGACATGATCACTGGCAACCAACGTAGAGATCGCTGCAGCAAGCCGTTGACAGCTTCACTACCGAGTAGATTGAGCGAGCCGAGGTAGGAGCTAACAGCAATACTCGACCCGACTAAAATCGGACCGAGTGTCAGTACCATCCAGTAAATCGAAAACGAGATCACCGGGCGGCGCTTTTCATGCACCCGCCAAATATAGTTGAGCGATTTATCGATGGAGGAAATCAGCATCATCGCCACCACAAACAGGGCGGCCACCCCTACCGCCGTCATCTTCCCGGCATTGGCGACGAACTCATTGAGGTATTGTTTCACCACCTCGCCCGCGGCCGGAACAAAATTCTCAATCACGAAGTTCTGTAGCAGCTCCCCCTGCCCGGCAAACACCGGGAAAGACGACAGAGCCGACAGCACCACAGTGATCAACGGCACCAAGGACAGCAAGGTCACATACGCCATCGATCCCGCCGTCACGGTCAATCGATCGTGCCCGACCCGGTGGTATAAATAACCGGAAAACGCCATGAAGTTCCGCGTCCGCTGGCGCCATGTATGCTTGCTAGTTATTGGTTTGTCAGCCATAGTCATGTCATTATTTGCTTGTATTCACAGTCACTTTTCACATATTAGGACACATGGAGTCAACTATGCCCTACCTGCTTGCGATCTTTCTCAGCCTCACCGCCCTAACCGGTTGCCAAAGTGCCTATTACTCTGCCATGGAACAAGTCGGCGTCCACAAACGTGACATCATGGTCGACCGGGTCGAGGATGCCAACGAGGCCCAGCAAGACGCCCAACAGCAATTTACCAGTGCACTCGATGCAGTGAAGGCACTCAACCAATTTGACGGCGGCGATCTGGAAAGCGCCTACAACCAAGTCAACGATCAGTACGAGGCCAGCGATGAGGCTGCCGAGAAAGTACGTGAACGCATCGCTGCCATTGAAGATGTCGCCGACGCCCTGTTTGCTGAATGGCAAGATGAGCTGTCCCTGTATAGCAACAGCAAGCTGCGCCGCGACAGCGAAACAAAGCTCAACAGCACTAAAGCCTCATACCAGCGCATGCTCAGTGCGATGCATCGCGCCGAGCAGAAAATGGATCCGGTACTGGATACCCTACGGGATAACACCCTGTACTTAAAGCATAACCTCAATGCAGCCGCAATTGGTTCTCTACAGGGAGAATTCCAGTCACTGCAACGGGATATCCAGCGGGCGATCACCGACATGGAAGCCGCTATCACCGAGTCCGAGCGCTTTATCTCCCAGTTGCAGCGCAGCTAACCTACCTATTTATTCCTGCTTGAGCCGGGCCAGTAACCAGCTGGCCCGCTCTTCTATCTTGTCCCACGGCACATCGACCACCTCGTAGCCAAGCTCACGGTAGGTTGATACCAACTGGGCATGGATTTGCTCTGCCTCGACAAAACTGTGCGGCCGCTCGTCATCCTGTACATAAATATCGGCATGCGGGGCACAGACGAAAACCGTTGGAAAGTACCCTTTAGCCATCGCCCAATAGTGCTCGTCAACCCTCTCGCCGCCAATAGTCAGGTAAGCACAAATATCGCCAATCGCCCTGTCGACAAATGCCGGCATGGTCCCTCGCCGGGCCTGCTCGCGCTGGTTGTTCATTATCTCAAGGCACAGCGCAGCAAAGCGCGGCAAATCGGTCCAGGGGAGAACCCCGTCAAGCAAAGCGGCCTGCTCACGGATCAGGCTACGGGAGACTTCAGGAAAAGTCATATATCCTCGCTGTGCCAACGTATCCAGCAGCGAGGTTTTCCCGGATCCCGGTCCCCCGGTAATAATTATGGGCTGCATAGTCTGTTCTTCTTTTTTTGTAGGGCCAGATACAACAATCCCCCCATGGTAGCACCGATGGGGGGATTGATTAACGGCAATCAGTTAGCAATTATTTTGCTGTACGGCTTGCACGCTTACGTTCGTTTTCAGTAAGCAGTTTCTTACGGATACGAATGTTTTCTGGTGTTACTTCTACTAGCTCATCTTCATCAATGAACTCTAGCGCTTGCTCAAGTGTGTGCTTGATTGGTGGCGAAAGCACCTGCGCTTCATCGGTACCAGACGCACGTACGTTCGTCAGCTGCTTACCTTTCAGGCAGTTTACAGTCAGATCGTTAGAACGGTTATGAATACCGATAACCTGGCCTTCGTAAACTTCGTCGGCATGCTCAGCAAACAGACGGCCACGCTCTTGCAGGTTAAACAACGCATAAGTTAGCGCTTTACCTGTTGCGTTTGAAATTAGAACACCGTTGTTACGCTGACCAATTACGCCACCTTTGTGTGGACCGTAGTGGTCAAACGTGTGGTACATCAGACCAGAGCCTGAAGTTAGCGTTAGGAATTCCGTTTGGAAACCAATCAGACCACGTGAAGGCATCATGAAGTCCATACGTACACGGCCTTTGCCATCTGGAGACATATCAGTCAGCTCACCTTTACGTAGGCCGATGTTCTCCATGATGCCACCTTGGTGCTCTTCTAGCACATCGATGGTAACCGTTTCGTACGGTTCCATTAGCTGACCATCTTCTTCTTTGATGATAACTTCTGGGCGTGATACTGCTAGCTCGAAACCTTCACGACGCATGTTTTCGATCAGGATAGACAGGTGAAGCTCACCACGACCTGAAACACGGAAACGATCTGGGTTATCCGTTTCTTCAACGCGAAGTGCAACGTTGTGTACCAATTCTTTCTGTAGGCGCTCAAGAATGTTACGTGAAGTAACGAACTTACCTTCTTTACCTGCGAACGGAGACGTGTTGACCTGGAACGTCATGGTTACAGTTGGCTCATCAACAGACAGAGCAGGCAGAGCCTCAACCGCGTTCACATCACAGATAGTGTCAGAGATTTTCAGTTCACCAAGACCTGTAATTGCAATGATATCGCCCGCCGTTGCTTTTTCAACTTCGTGACGCTCAAGGCCAAGGTAACCCAATACCGTACCGACTTTACCGTTACGTGTCTTACCATCAGCACCCACAATAGTAACCTGCTGGTTTGGTACCACAGAGCCACGGGTTACACGAGCAACACCGATAACACCCACGTAAGAGCTGTAGTCTAGCTGAGAGATTTGCATCTGTAGGCTGCCATCAACGTCAACGCTTGGGGCGTCAACCGTATCAACAACCGCTTGGAACAATGGCTCCATGTTCTCGCCAACTTCACCTTCATCCATTGTTGCCCAGCCATTAAGAGCTGAAGCATAAACAGTCGTGAAGTCTAGCTGCTCATCTGTTGCACCTAGGTTATCAAACAGGTCAAATACTTGATCCATAACCCACTCAGGACGTGCGCCCGGACGGTCGATCTTGTTGATAACAACGATAGGCTTAAGGCCGTGGGCAAACGCTTTCTGAGTTACGAAACGCGTCTGAGGCATTGGGCCGTCAACAGCATCAACAATCAACAATACAGAGTCAACCATCGACATGATACGCTCAACTTCACCACCGAAGTCGGCGTGTCCTGGAGTATCTACAATGTTGATGCGGTAATCATTCCAGTTAATTGCTGTGTTCTTAGCAAGAATGGTAATACCACGCTCTTTTTCGATGTCGTTGGAATCCATTACGCGTTCTTCAACGTCACCGCGAGACTCTAACGTGCCAGACTGCTGAAGCAGTTTGTCAACCAGGGTGGTTTTACCGTGGTCAACGTGCGCAATAATTGCGATATTTCTTAATTTATCGATCTGTGGATTAGACATGGATTCACATTCACTCAGAACATGCAGCAACCGGATGGCGCTACTTGGTTAAAAAAACGGCTCATAATCTAACAGATTTTACGCCAAAACCCACGTAATATGTGATTTATATCACCGCCTTTTTCGTTCTACTTGCTCTAACCAGGCATTTTGCTTCATCGCAGGCCAGTAAAGCCCCCCCTCCGAACGCCTTTTCGATCAACTTTTCCCGGCCGAGCCAATTGACAATATATCGCGCTGGGCTAATGTAGATACGCGCACCATTAAAGGGATAACAATCCATACTGCACCAACTTGGTGCAAGGAATCCCCATAACAGTGCAAGCGATGGACAAATTCAGCCTCAGATACCTGCTAAGTGCGCTATTTTGGGGCTTTGAAAAGTTGGCACAGTTATCGCATTGTCTTTTAGCAATAGAGCGAAACACGCTCATTCCTAATTTATTGCGGCCTGATGCCCAATCTAACACCGGAGGTTATTCAAGATGTCAGTAGAAAGTGTACTAGCGCTGATCCAGGAAAATGAAGTTAAGTTTGTTGACCTACGCTTTACCGATACCAAAGGTAAAGAGCAGCACATCTCTATCCCATCCCACCAGATCGATGCTGACTTCTTTGAAGAAGGCAAGATGTTTGATGGTTCTTCTGTTGCTGGTTGGAAAGGTATCAACGAGTCAGATATGGTAATGATGCCGGATGCAGCTAGCGCGGTACTAGACCCATTCACAGAAGATGCAACACTGAACATCCGCTGTGACATCCTAGAGCCTGCAACAATGCAAGGCTACGACCGTGACCCTCGCTCTATTGCCAAGCGTGCTGAAGACTTCATGCGTGCAACTGGCGTTGCAGACACTGTATTGATCGGTCCTGAGCCGGAGTTCTTCCTGTTCGATGACGTGAAGTTTGCCACTGATATGTCTGGTTCTTTCTTCAAGATCGACGACGTAGAAGCGGCTTGGAACACAGGTTCAGATTTCGAAGGCGGTAACAAAGGCCACCGTCCTGGCGTGAAAGGTGGTTACTTCCCAGTAGCACCGGTTGATTCTTCACAAGACATCCGTTCAGCCATGTGTCTAATCATGGAAGAAATGGGCTTGGTTGTTGAAGCGCACCACCACGAAGTTGCAACGGCAGGCCAGAACGAAATCGCTACCCGTTTCAACACGCTAACAACCAAAGCGGATGAAATCCAAATCTACAAGTACGTTGTACACAACGTTGCTCACGCATTTGGTAAAACTGCGACATTCATGCCTAAGCCACTAGTAGGCGATAACGGCAGCGGTATGCACGTTCACCAGTCACTGGCGAAAGACGGTGTTAACCTGTTCGCTGGCGACAAGTACGGCGGCCTTTCTGAAATGGCGCTTTACTACATCGGCGGTATCATCAAGCACGCACGTGCAATCAACGCCTTCGCTAACCCAGCGACAAACTCGTACAAGCGTCTTGTTCCTGGTTTCGAAGCACCAGTAATGCTGGCTTACTCTGCACGTAACCGTTCGGCTTCTATCCGTATCCCAGTGGTACCAAGCCCGAAAGCACGCCGTATCGAAGTTCGCTTCGGTGATCCAGCCGCTAACCCGTACCTAGCATTTGCAGCAATGCTGATGGCTGGCCTTGACGGTATCCAGAACAAGATCCACCCGGGTGAAGCGATGGATAAAGACTTGTATGACCTACCAGCAGAAGAAGCAGCAGAAATCCCAACCGTTGCCGAATCTCTACAGGGCGCACTACAAGCTCTTGACGATGACCGTGAGTTCCTAACCGCTGGCGGCGTATTCTCTGACGACTTCATCGATTCTTACATCGGCTTGAAGTCTCAGGATGTTGAAAAAATCAACATGACCACGCACCCACTAGAGTTCGAACTGTACTACTCAGTTTAAGTAACTGATAAACAGCTCGACATTATAGATTTAGGCCAGCTTCACAAGCTGGCCTTTTTGATCTTGTTACCGACCAACCCCAATGCCAACAATGAGGGATCATCCACCGTCTGATAACAAAAATGTACAGAACTAGAATATCCCGCTTGCTAACAGCAGTACTGCTAATTTCAACCACCACAGCCGCCAGCGAAATGTATACCTGGCAAGATGAAGATGGCGTTACCCACTTTTCCGACCAGCCCTTCCCTGGCGCATCGGTGATAAGCATTCAGGCCCCCCAAGAATCAACGGATCCCCAACCTCTCGTCGCAGAAACAGACCTCGACACTGAGCAACCAAACGAGTCGACCCTGCCAGCCGCAAGCATTCAGCTGACCAGTCCGTCCGATCAGCAAACCGTACGCGACAACCAGGGCAACCTAACAGTCATGGCTTCGAGTAACCGCAAACTCAACCAAGGCCACAGCACCCGGTTGCGCCTCGATGGTGAAATCTACGACCGCCCGCAGGCCCAACTAATTTGGCCTCTCACCAATATTGACCGCGGCAGCCATACCCTACAGGTAGAGTTGCTAAAACACGGCAAGGTTATTGCATCATCTGAAGAAATAACTGTCTTCTTGCACCGTGCCCGTATCAACCAGCGCCCGGCACCACTCCCAGTGCCCAAATAACAGGCGCTTGCCATTTTTTCGTTCACGATACCAGGCAGACAGGCTACACTTGATTGCACCAATGTGGTGCATTGGCAGTTCAGTG
Organism: Photobacterium pectinilyticum; assembly: GCF_024357955.1. Lineage (GTDB taxonomy): Bacteria > Pseudomonadota > Gammaproteobacteria > Enterobacterales > Vibrionaceae > Photobacterium > Photobacterium pectinilyticum. The sequence goes on along the minus strand of NZ_JANEYT010000012.1, from coordinate 62,330 downwards.
CACCATGATGAACTGCACCAACAAGGATGGTAACTGTGACGGCTGACTTTTCTTCCCTGATCCTGGACAACCAAGTCACGGCAATCGTATTACTCGATGAGTCGCTGACCATACGCTATGTCAACCCGGCAGCCGAGCAACTGCTGTCGTTCAGCAAGCGTCGACTCAACAACACCCGCTTCCCAGATCTGCTCCAGCACACATCGTTAGATCTGGGCCTTATTTCCGACACCCTTCAAAGTGGGCAAGGGTTGGCTGACAGCGATCTCACCTTTGTCATCGACGGTCGCCACCATACCCTCGAGCTCAATGCGAGTCCGCTGTCATGGCAGCGCGAGTTGTTGATATTGCTCGAGCTCAAGCCTATTGATCAACAACGTCGGATCAGCCAAGAGCTCAGCCAGCACGCCCAGCAACAAGCCGCCAAGGAATTAGTGCGCGGGTTGGCGCATGAAATCAAAAACCCACTGGGTGGCTTGCGCGGTGCCGCCCAGCTGCTGGAAAAAACCTTGCCCGATCCGAGCTACACCGAATACACCCAGATGATCATCGAGCAGGCCGACCGACTACGCAACCTAGTCGATCGCCTACTCGGGCCGCAGCGCCCAGGCAACCGTCAGCAAGACAATATTCACGTGGTACTGGAAAAAGTCCGTCAGCTGATCAGTATTGATTGTGGCGAGGATATCCATCTGCACCGCGACTATGATCCCAGCCTGCCCGATTTCACCATGGATGCCGACCAACTCGAGCAAGCTATCCTCAATATTGTCAGCAATGCCTCATTGGCGCTCAAGCAACACAGTGGCGGTAATATTACCCTCAAGACCCGTATCGCCCATCAGACACTGATCCACGGCAAGCGATACCGGGTTGCCGCCAAAATCGACATCATCGACGATGGCCCAGGGATCCCGAGTGATATCCAGGACACCCTGTTCTACCCCATGATCACCGGACGCGAGGGCGGAACCGGGCTGGGACTGTCTATTGCACAGAACCTGGTCGACCAGCATCAAGGCAAGATTGAAGTCGTCAGCTGGCCAGGCCATACCAAATTCACCCTGTATTTACCGATTATGTAGAGGATTCACCATGAGCAAAGGACTAATTTGGGTCGTTGATGACGACAGCTCAATCCGTTGGGTACTGGAGCGAACCCTCAATGCCGCCGGACTGAAATGTGAAACTTTCGCCAATGCCGATAGCGTGGTCGAGGCAATGGAGCGCAGCGTACCCGATGTACTGGTGTCTGATATCCGCATGCCAGGTATGGACGGGTTTACCTTACTCAAGGTGCTACAGGCAGACTACCCGACCCTACCAGTAATCATCATGACCGCCCACTCCGATCTTGACGCTGCGGTGAATGCCTATCAGGAAGGGGCCTTCGAATACCTGCCCAAGCCGTTTGATATTGATGAAGCCGTTAGTTTAGTAGAACGTGCAGTAACCCACAGCCAGGAGCAGAAGCGCCAACAACAACCTGAAACAGTTGAAAAAAACGCCCCGGAAATCATCGGTGAAGCCCCGGCAATGCAGGAGGTATTCCGCGCTATCGGCCGCCTATCCCGCTCGTCCATCTCAGTGCTGATCAACGGTGAGTCGGGTACCGGTAAAGAGCTGGTCGCCCATGCGCTGCACCGCCATAGCCCGCGCAGCCACAAGGAATTCATTGCCCTCAACATGGCAGCCATTCCCAAAGATTTGATTGAATCGGAATTATTCGGCCACGAAAAAGGCGCTTTTACTGGTGCCAATAGTGTCCGCCAAGGCCGCTTTGAACAGGCCAACGGCGGCACCTTGTTTCTTGATGAAATAGGAGACATGCCGCTAGATATCCAAACCCGATTACTGCGGGTGCTGGCAGATGGCCAGTTCTACCGGGTGGGTGGCCATTCACCAGTCAATGTTGATGTCCGGATCATCGCTGCGACCCACCAGAACCTAGAAAGGTTGGTTGCCGCCGGAGACTTCCGCGAAGATTTGTTTCACCGCCTAAATGTCATCCGGGTTCACCTTCCCGCGCTCAAAGATCGCCGCCAGGATATTCCGCAGCTAACCCGCCACTTCCTGATGCGTGCCTCTAACGAGCTCGGAGTCGAGGTCAAGACCTTGCACCCGGATACCGAAGAAGCGTTGACGATGCTGGACTGGCCGGGCAATGTCCGCCAACTGGAAAATACCTGCCGCTGGCTCACTGTGATGGCCAGCGGTAAGGAAATCCTACCTGCTGACCTGCCACCGGAGCTGGTTGCCCCTAGCGAGCCGGACACCAGCGAAGGTGGCCATCTACACTGGCATAATGCATTGGAAAAATGGGCCTTCGACAACCTTCGACAAGGGCACCAAAACCTGCTCGGTGAAGCATTGCCGGAATTTGAAAAAATCCTGCTCGAAGCGGCTTTGGAGCACACCCATGGCCATAAACAGGAAGCCGCGCGATTGCTGGGCTGGGGCCGTAACACCCTGACCCGCAAACTCAAAGAGCTCAATGTCATGACCGATTAATCCTGCACACCTTTCATGCGGAAAGGCATTCAACAGCACCACAGGGTTTCTTTCCGCATCAACAACTTGTCCCCAGCGATGACCAAAACCGCATGTGAAAGCCATCGAGATGACAACTCGACCGCAGCATAGCGAGGGCGGTGAGATGCAAATAAAATGCCACTACTGGTCGCTTTTTGACCTCCCCCCATTCCATCTTCGCTCATTTTGCGTACAATACCCCCGGCTTCAATCATCACTTAAACCACATAACACTAAAAACACAGTTGGATCCCCACCATGCTGGAAAGTCTATTTTCATTCAGCGTGGCAATGCCTGCTGTCAGTGAAATCGCAGCCAATGGCCCTGGTCATTTTGCTGCCGGTATCCTGGCACTGATTGCCGCGGTGAACATGTTTCACGGCTAATCCTTGAGCTAGCCAATATCAAAAAGCCCCCGAGCATAACGGCTCGAGGGCTTTTTGTTTATCTGGACGATAAAACCAATACTGGTTTTAGATCACCCGCGAGAACTGTTGCTGACGAGCACGATGGCGCAAATACTTATCAAAGCACATGCAAATATTTCGGATCAGCAGGCGACCTTTCAGCGCGACATCAATCGCGGTATCACTCACCTCAACCAGATCATCATTGATAAAGGTCTGTAGCAATTCGATATCTTCAGCAAAGTAGCTATCAAAGTCGATATCAAACTGTTGCTCGATCGCGGTTTTATCCAGGTGGAAGTTACAAATCAGCGACTTGATCACTTCACGGCGCAATAAGTCATCGGCATCCAGCGAAACCCCTTTCCAGAGCGCCTCACGTTTTTCATCCACACTGGCGTAATACTGCTTGAGCTCTTTCTGATTCTGGGCGTAACAATTACCAATCATCGAAATTGCCGATACCCCAAGACCCAGCAGATCAGTATCTCCCTGGGTGGTATACCCTTGGAAATTACGGTGCAAGATACCTTCACGCTGGGCCACCGCCAACTCATCTTCCGGCAGGGCAAAGTGATCCATACCTATGAACTGGTATCCGGCACCAGTCAGGGTCGCAATGGTTTGCTGCAAAATCGTCAGCTTCTCATTGGCCTGCGGCAAGTCCGCATCTTTGATCTTACGCTGGGCGGCAAACAGTGTCGGCATGTGGGCATAGTTGAAAATCGACAAACGACCCGGGCGCATGGTCAGCACCTGATCGAGTGTTTGGGCAAACAGATCCGGGGTCTGCTTTGGTAGGCCGTAGATCAAATCTAGGTTGGTCGAACGGAAACCCAGTTCGCGGGCACGCTCTACCATAGCAAAAATGAACGCTTCATCCTGCTCTCGATTAACCAGCTTCTGCACTTCTTTATTGAAGTCTTGCACCCCTATGCTAAGGCGGTTGAAGCCTTCGCCACGCAGGTGGTCAAGCATATCTAGTTCGATTTCACGCGGGTCAACCTCGATGCTGATCTCGGCATCGGGGGTAAACGTAAATTGCTCGCGCAACAGGCCCATCAAGCGGCTCACCTGCAGCTTAGTCAGGAACGTTGGGGTGCCTCCGCCCCAGTGAAGCTGGCTAACAGTTCGCTCACCCAGCAATGTCGAACGCTGGCGGATTTCCTGCTCCAACGCATCAAGGTATTGATCAGCTTTGTGCTGGTGACGGGTGATGATCTTGTTACAGCCACAGTAATAACACAGCTTGTGGCAGAACGGGATGTGGACATACAGCGACAGGTTGCGTTCAGGATACTGGGCACACGCCATGTCAAATTCCGCAGGCGTAAACGCTTCGTGAAATTCCAGCGCTGTTGGGTATGAGGTATAACGCGGCCCCGAATAGTTATATTTTTCGATTAAGGCCTGATCCCAAATAATTTGCTCATTTGACATGACTTAGTTCCACTAAATTAGAGGGGGAGAGAATATTGATCACCAAGTGTGACACAACTTGGTAAAGATGTAGATAGAAGATAACTAAACTGCTACCCCGATCAGTATTCCCCTGTCTCTGAGTATAGACAGGGGAAAACAGGAACCAAAATCAGACAGTTGGCTTGGCAGCCAAGATCAGATCCAGCTCAGACTTGATAGTTTCAACCAAGCGCGCTTCGGCCTTCATCCGGAGCAAGTCCAGCTGCATGCGCTCTTGCTTGGCCAGGGTCTTACGCGCATCCCCGCGTGGCATGTCCTTCACCACTTGGTAAAGCTCATGCATAGCCGGATACTGGTTGGAAAAGTCCACCCGATGATCACCTTGCAGCACTTCCATCAGCTTGTACAAACGAATGGCAATTTCCGACATATCACATTCATCTTGCTTGCCGGCGGCAGCAATGATCAACACGCTTTCCATGATATTGGCATTGCGCTGCTTAATCCCTTCCTCCTGCTGACGCTGGGCGCGAGCGAGAAATGCCTTATGGCGCTGGGTCTGCTGGTAGAGTTTAAACAACAAATAGCCGGCATAACTTGCCAATACCGCCACAATCAAGCCGGCCAGCCCTAGCCACAATGTCAAATCCTGCAAGGGTTACTCCTTGTCTAAACCGTCAAAGTCCATGTTTTCGAACTGATCGAGCAGGTCATCATCTGAACGAGGACCACGAGGGGTATCTACTTCGTTCATTTCCGGCTCGTCTTCTTCCATTAGGCCAAGCTGGTTCATCAGCTGTTCGATACGATCAAGCTTCTGGTCAACTTGCTTCTGCAAGCCAGCACCCAGTTTCTCACCGGCTTCGATACGGTCAAGCAGTACCATCAGCTGGGCATCATTTTCCAGCATTTGTAGCTCTTGCTCAGCGCTCATGCGGCGTTGTTGCTTAGTCATCGGCTTTTTCGGTTCAACAACCAAAGGGATAGCCTTCTTACTACCGTGACGCGGATCTTTACGCTGCGCGGCCTTACGAGCATCGTCTGGCGATACCATCGAGTGGCGGCTACCTGACTTCAGGCCCTTACGCTTACGATCTTTCTTACGTTGTAGGCCATCGACATCATTCTGAGTACGGGTCTTAATGGTGACTACCTGATCGGATGATCCGGTAGCACGACTTCTTTTCTTACGGGTCATTACTGGGTTTTCCTCAGCAAAATTACATCATTCCCAACAAACTCAACGTCCAAGCCATCTCTTTGGGCTAAATATTGGAACGTCTCGCGGCTAAAAAAGCTCACATGCGTTGGGTCGTTCTTGTAATGCCATTGCGCAAAGGCATCTGCATCTTTTGCCAGTTTGGTCATCAAGCCCAGCCAACCACCGGATTTTACCATACCAACCAGCTGCCCCCACTCCTTCGCAGGCGTATAAAAGTGTTCTATTGCCTCGGTACAGGTCACAAAGTCATATTGCGTGTCCAGCACCTCTGGCTTATTGGCAAAATACGGATCATAAATTGCCATCTTGTGGCCCGCTTCAGCCAACATCAGCGACAAGGTCGGGCCGGGGCCGCAACCAAAATCCAAACCATCAAGCGAGGTAGCGCCAAGACGCTCCATCAGTGGCTCAGCAAGCCGGGCGAGAAAGCGCCGGTAGCCCAAGTCTTCCGGGTTATTCTCATGCAAATCATAGTGCGCTTTCTCTTCTTCTGACGACAATCTCGACTCGGGATCAGCAAAAATTAATGCGCACTCACCGCAACGGACATACTGCCGACGCCGATCTTCAAAAAACAGCGCAGTGCTTTGGCTATGGCACAGCGGACAAGGGCTCATCTTCGCTCTCCGGTAAAATCTATCGCACAGGGCATTGCCACAGCGCTCAATGAAGCCGGGTATCATAGCAGATTTGATGGAGAAATGTGCACTACTAAGGTAGGAGGGAGGTAAGTGTCTGAAAAGAAAAAAGCGACAGGTTATTCAACCTGTCGCTATGTAGGGTCGCCATTGCTGGCTATATCCTGTCGAGTCTGTCCGTAACCAGTTATATAACATCCCGGTTTGACAATATCCTTTGTTATTGGTGCTTCCATGCCAACGTGTTGTTCTTCATCATCCTGATGTGTTTTTTCCGTCCTTGAACAATTATCCCTGTTTAAACGGCTATCCTTAACCGGCTGCTTCCATCAGCATGTTGCCATCTGGCAACCAGTTCACCATCCGTGTGTGCACCCCATCCCTAGAATGCTGATTCCTATGTTGTGTTTTCTTTTCCGTAAGTGTCTTTCCTGACAATCCTTACCACATCTTGCGGCCTACCCAGCTCCTTGCCGGACATCCTGTATTCCTTCGAGCGCCCTGCCCATGCCGTCATTGGCGCTTTCCGTTCCGGTGCCAACTCCCTGTCGACAAGGGATACTTTACGCCAATCTAGGCTTGAAGCAATGTACCAACACCGGCGACTTGGTTGTAACTTTATTTCAGCAATCACAAGGTTCTGTTATCTCTTGCTTTTAAGGCAAAAACTATTAACAACTTCATCAACATCTACCGATACAAATAGCCGATCTCTCATAAGCCCCCAAGCCATTTGCGTTTTGCCTCAATAAAGCTGTTATTTTCTTGCAGATGTAGCCACTCTCTATGCAATAAAAAAGGCAGCCGACGCTGCCTCTTTTTCACCACCACTGGAAGTCTGGCTGAATGGAAATTTAGTGCAAACCGCCGACGTACTGCGACAAAGCGGTAATTTCGTCGTCCGTCAGCTTCGCGGCCACCGCACGCATCATGGCATTCATATCATTGCCACGCTGACCGTCGCGGAATTTCTCAAGCTGTAACTTGACGTATTCACCATTCTGGCCGGAGATCTTAGGAAAACCAGACAGGCTGGTCCCATTACCCCGAGGGCCGTGACAAGCCGTACATGCGGTCACGCCGCGCTCGGCATCACCAAACCGGTAGAGCGCCTGGCCAAGTTCAATCGACGACTCGGCAGTGGTGTTATCTGAGATAGGTAATGAGGCATAGAAGGCAGCCAAATCAGCCATATCCTGTTCGGTCAGTGGCATGGCCATACCGCCCATCACAGGATCGTTACGGCCTTGAGCACCACCAGTGCTCATAGCAAGTTTGAAATCTTTGAGCTGCTTTTCCAAGTAACCCTGGTGCTGACCGGCAATTTTCGGGTATTGAGCCATTATCCCATTACCATCTGCACCATGGCAGGCGGCACATGTTGCGGCTTTTGCCTTTCCGGCTTCTGCATCTCCCTGGGCCCAGGCAGAGCAACTGGCCAGCAGAGTCAATATCAGTGCTAATTTCTTCATGACATTCCGTTTATAATTATAGAGCTTCCAGTACCACAAGTAATGCTCAGTGACATGGTATACAATGCGACCACTAACCGAGCTCGGTTTTCATACATTTTACACAATTTCACATAAAAGTAATCAGTCGACTACATCAAGACTTGACGGAGTTAACAGTGAATCAACCTCTCAACTATAGAAACACAGGATTTATCACAAGTGCACCTACAATCCGACACTTGCCGAACGACACAGGCGTTGAGATCGCATTTGCTGGCCGCTCCAATGCAGGTAAGTCGAGTGCACTAAACCGCATCACCGACCAAAAGAGCCTCGCCCGCACTTCTAAAACCCCCGGACGTACCCAATTAATCAACATGTTCGAGGTGATCCCCGGCTGTAACTTGATTGACCTTCCGGGATATGGCTACGCCCAGGTTCCGCTGGAAATGAAGTTAAAGTGGCAGGAGTCACTGGGTGAATACCTGCAAAAGCGCGAGTGCCTGCAGGGCCTAGTCGTGCTGATGGACATCCGCCACCCGCTTAAGGATCTTGATCAACAGATGATCATGTGGGCGATCGAAAGCCGCCTGCCAGTGTTGGTTCTACTCACCAAGGCTGACAAGTTAAAGAGCGGTGCTCGTAAACAGCAACTGATGAAGGTACGCGACAGCGTCAAGACATTCGGTGGCGATGTACAGGTCGAAGCCTTCTCGTCACTCAAGGGGATCGGCGTAGATCAGGTCCGCCGTAAATTGGATGAATGGTTTGCCCCTGAGCTAGAGCGACAACTGGCGATGCTCGAAGAAGACGAAGCGCAAGACAAAGAGTAACGACTTACAAATCAACACTAAATAAAGCTCCCGCCTGGGAGCTTTTTTTTGCCTACGGACGCGGCACAAATATCACGGGACACAGGCATAAAAATACCCCACCAGCAAGGCGGGGCAATGGGAGAGAAATAGGAGGTTATTATATTTGTCCAGAAAGCATCAGTGATTTCCCCCACCAACGCAAGTTTTTTCTCCCATAATTGTGTATCCGGCAACACTTAACCACAGGTTACATCTTAGGTTCCAGAGGATAACCACCAGTTTTAAGCTGTTGGCGACTAATAGTGGGTGAAGTTGTTTTTTATTAAAAATAAAGCGTACTGCAGTCCAATAAAGACATCCCAAAATGGAATAAAATTACAGTTTTATGATTGGCCGGATAAAAAAAAGCCACCCCAAATCCAGGATGGCTATTTCATGTATTTGTTGGCTAGCCGGCTTGGAGCCCACTACCGAAAACAAATATGAACAAGAAGCAAACAAGAGTATAGCGCTCTGAAAAACAAAATTAAAGTAATTACTCTAAAAATGAGTAACGAAGGATTACGGTATACACAGTAAACGCTGGAAACATAACCTTCCAGTAAGTTATTCGCTATCTAACGAGATGAGATGGCAACAAATCAGTGCCAAGATGGTCAAAATGTAAACGGGATAATTCGGAGGGATGGAATTTTTGGCGGCACAATAAAAAACGCCCTGGCCAAATGACCAGGGCGGCTGAATCAGCCAAATCCAATAACGTGAAACAAAAGGTCTGAAAGATAGAACATCTTACCTCTGTACCCTACGCCTATAACTGTATATCAATTGCTCAGTATTGAAAAGTATTTTTGTAGTTTTTTTTCAGGATTTCGTAAGTAGTTTCTAACATTCGTAACTCACTGAACGAATAATTTAAGCAAAAAAATAGCCAGCAATGCTGGCTATTTTCATACCATTATAAGCTCTCGGGCTAATTTAGTGCGCCTGGTCCCAGTTATCACCAATACCGGCGTCTGCAATCAGCGGGACAGCCAGTTCAGCCGCCATTTCCATCAGGCGGCGAACTTCAACAGATACGCTTTCGACCTCCGACTCTTGTACTTCAAATACAAGTTCGTCATGTACTTGCATTAGCAAACGTACTTGGCCTTCAGGCTGCTGGCCAACCCACTCATCCACTAACACCATCGCACGTTTGATAATATCAGCGGCAGTTCCCTGCATAGGGGCGTTGATCGCTGCACGCTCAGCCGCTTTGCGGCGCATACCGTTGCGCGACTTGATATCAGGCAGGTGCAAACGACGCCCGAACAAGGTTTCCACGTACCCTTGTTCACTGGCTTGATTGCGGGTGCTCTCCATATATTCGAGCACACCTGGGTATCGCTCGAAATACACATTCATATATTCCTGAGCTTCGTTACGCCCCATATCCAGCTGCTTAGCCAGACCAAATGCGCTCATACCATAGATCAAGCCGAAGTTGATCGCCTTAGCGCGGCGACGTTGCTCGGTAGATACCGACTCCAGCGGGATCCCCAAGATCTCAGCAGCCGTCGCGGCATGGATATCCTTGCCCTGCCGGAAGGCATCCAACAGGGCCTGATCACCCGACAGGTGGGCCATAATACGCAATTCGATTTGCGAGTAGTCGACCGCCAGTACTTTGTAGCCAGTTGGTGCAATGAAGGCCTGGCGAATACGGCGCCCTTCCTCATTACGTACCGGGATGTTCTGCAAGTTTGGATCACTCGATGACAAACGCCCCGTCGCGGTCACGGCCTGATGGTAGGAAGTATGGACGCGGCCTGTTGCCGGGTTCACCATCTTCGGCAACTTGTCGGTATAGGTCGACTTCAGCTTAGCTAGGCTACGGTATTCCAAGATAAGTTTAGGCAGTGGGTAATCCAATGCCAGCTCCTGCAGCACTTCTTCATTGGTCGAAGGCGTACCAGAAGGCGTTTTCTTCAGCACCGGTAGACCCATCTTTTCAAACAGAATAGCCTGCAACTGCTTTGGCGAGCTCAAGTTAAACTCATCACCTGCGATCTCGTAAGCCTGCTTCTCCAGCTCATCAAGACGGACGGCGATCTCGGTAGACTGTGCGCCAAGCTGCATGCTATCAATCAGCACACCAGTACGCTCTATACGCGACAATACCGGTACCAATGGCATTTCAATGTCTTCAAACACCGACTTGAGCTTTTCATCGGCATTCACTTTTTCAACCAGCAGGTTATGCAGGCGAAGGGTAATATCGGCATCTTCTGCCGCATAAGGGCCGGCTTGCTCCAAATCAATCTGATTGAAAGTCAGCTGTTTCTTGCCCTTGCCGGCAATGTCTTCAAAACTAATGGCTTTGTGCTCAAGGTAGCGCAGCGACAGGCTATCCATGTCATGACGGCCAACCACACTGTTGAATACGTAAGACTCCAGCATGGTGTCAAAACGGATCCCCTGCATGTCAATACCATAGCGGGCAAGAATACTGGCATCGAACTTGAGGTTCTGGCCCACCTTGGCACGCTCGGGGTCTTCCAGCAATGGCTTAAGCTGAGCCAACACCCAGTCACGGTCCAGCTGGGTTGGCGCATCAAGGTAGTCATGGGCAACCGGCACATAAGCCGCTTTGCCTTCTTCGACCGCGAACGACACACCCACTAAGTTTGCCGTCATGTAATCGAGGCCGTCGGTTTCAGTATCAAACGCAACAACGTCAGCAGAGTTCAGTGTTTCCAGCCACTGATTAAACGCCGCTTCATCCAATACGGTTTCATAACCACTGCGGTCTATTACCGGTGCCACCGGTTTACTGTCTGCCGCAGGCGATGCCGCTTTTTCATCGGCAACAATACGGCCGTCACTGCCGTCGAGCATTTCGGACAACCAACGACGGAACTGCAGCTGGCCAAACAACTTGGTCAGCGCATCGGTATCCGGTGTGCTTTTCACCAACTGCTCTGGCGTCACATCGAGCTCAACATCCAGCTTGATGGTTGCCAACTCGTAAGACAGGTATGCTGCCTCTTTGTTGTCCTGCAGTTTTTTCGGCATGGTTTTCGAACCACGGAAACCCAATGGCGGGATATCATCGAGGTTGGCATATAGCGCATCCAGACCGCCGATCCCCGTCAGCAAGGCCTTGGCCGTCTTCTCACCAACGCCCGGTACTCCCGGAATGTTATCGACCTTGTCTCCCATCAGGGCAAGGTAGTCGATGATCAACTCAGGGCCGATACCAAACTTATCAACAACCCCGGCCGGATCCATCACCACATCCGTCATGGTGTTGATCAGGGTAACGTTCTGATCAACCAGTTGAGCCATATCTTTATCACCGGTACTGATCAAGACCGGCATACCGGCTTTTGATGCCTGACTGGCCAAGGTACCAATCACGTCGTCGGCCTCAACCCCGGGGATCGAAATCAGCGGTAAGCCCATAGCCTTGATAACGGCGTTTAGGGGTTCGATCTGGCTACGCAAATCATCCGGCATCGGCGGACGATTGGCCTTATATTCCGGATACATATCATCTCGGAATGTTTTTCCTTTCGCATCAAAGATGACGGCAATGTGCTCGGTGGAAAACTGGCGCAGCATACTGCGCAGCATATTTACCACACCGTAGACTGCACCGGTTGGTTCACCGTCTGAATTAGTGAAGTTAGGCGCAGCATGGTAGGCACGATAAAGATAAGATGATCCATCAATCAGAATAAGTGGGTTTTCTGGGATAGTTGCCATAAAGATAGTCTTATATCCGGGGGATGAAAGAGTGAGGACCCTAGGATGCCATGACTACCATCAACTGTTAACTGCTGTTTTCCAATCAAGGCCCTACATCTGTGGATAAGTTTGTTGGTAGTTCATTTTTAAGTGTTGATCAATTTTTTAATAATCAAAAAAAACACAAATAAAACAAATAAAATACAACAACTTAGACTTATATAGCTCATTTGATCCACGATCCAGCAATGATCGTTAATTGTGGAAAAAGTTAACAGTGCGTTCTTAAATAAGATGAACTGAGAGTAAAAATAGACAAATCTGACGATAAAGGGAGCCATTATGAAGAAAATTGCAGTTATTTTGAGCGGCTCAGGGGTGTTTGACGGTGCCGAAATCCATGAAGCCGTCCTCTCCCTGCTGGCTATCGAACAAGAAGGGGCGAGTTGGCATTGCTTTGCCCCGAATATGGATCAGCACCATGTGATTAACCACCTGACCGGTGAAGAAATGGCGGAAACACGCAATGTGCTGATCGAAGCAGCCCGGATCGCCCGTGGTCAAATCGATGATCTGGCCATGTTGGATCCCAGCCAGTATGACGCTCTACTGCTCCCCGGCGGTTTTGGCGCAGCCAAAAACCTGTCAGACTTTGCCTTCAAGGGTAGTGAGTGCTCCATCCACCCTGAGGTCAAACGGGTCTGCCAGCAATTTGCCGAGGAAGAGAAACCCGCCGGTTACCTTTGCATCGCACCTGCAATGATCCCACTGATCTACGGTCCGGGAGCCAAAGGGACGATAGGTACGGATCCCGATACGTCAAAAGCTTTCAACCAAATGGGCGGTGAACATATCAAATGCCCGGTCGATGATTTCGTCCTGGATCAGAAGCGCCGGCTGCTGACTACCCCTGCGTATATGCTAGCGGGCAGCGTGTCTGAAGCCGCAGAAGGGATCAATAAGCTGGTCAGGGAGTTGGTGAAGATCGCCTAAGGCCGCCGATCAGGCAATCAGCGCTAGATAAAGAAAAAGCGGCACTACTCTCCAGCTAGAAGCCGGAAGTAGCTGCCGCTTAGCAGAAGGGATAGCCGTTTTTAGCCCTACACTAAAAACCCACCCTAGCTAAAGTACACTGGAAGCAATGTGAGCAATGTCGTGCCTTCAATGAGAACCGGTTTAAACCTTTCTCGTTGAGCGCAAGCTAATAATAACCATTCTCATTTGAGATGCAAGCATTTTATTGAGAATTATTGTCATTTAGTTGTTTAACAAAATGCAACCTGAAGTCTTCAATACCGTCTTTCTTTTCTAAGTGCTCGATTTGATAACCATTTCTCAACAATAAGCGCAACATGGCTGGAAACCGATTTCGGGATTTCACTCTCAGCGTCTGATAACCTTGAGCCAGTACCCATGCCTCCTGAGCCTCGAGCAGGGCCTGTGCCACACCACTACGGCGTCCAGCTGGTGCAACGCCACCCAGCCAGCTGTAAAAACAATCCTCCGACAGCTGATAACCGATCTTGACCCCAGCCAATTCGCCATCTATCTCAGCCACTAAAATCAAAGCCCGGTGGACACGGAGTCTCTGCTTTAGCTCGTCTTCGGTAGCGGGGCGAGCAAACTCGGTGATCGCGACCAACACCGTTACGGCTTCTTCAGTACTGGCCTCACGGATATGCATAATTCCTCCTATATACCAAACTGAATAAGGCCAGCAATGCTGGCCTTAAACTGTGCTTATTATGGTGCGAAACCCTGATAAGGGAAAGCTAGACGCCCAAGGTGCTGCGCGGTTGCTTGTCACTGCTCTGTCGGGCTGGCGGCACGGTCGTCAGCTTGTTAATCAGGTAATTGAGCAACACCCCGTACATAGGCACAAACAACCCAAGGCTGATCAGCAATTTAAAACCATAATCCACCAGAGCGATCTCGACCCAGTTCTCTGCCATGAATGCATCTGGGCTGTTATAAAATGCAATAGCGAAGAAGGCTAAGGTATCGAGGGCATTACCGAACAAGGTCGAGCAACTCGGGGCGACCCACCATTGCTTGGTCTGGCGCAGCCGGTTAAACACCGACACATCCATGATTTGCCCCAGCAGGTAAGCCATAAAGCTAGCAATCGCAATCCGGGCAACGAACAAGTTGAACTCAGCGAGGTGGCCTAGGCCCTGATACTCCCCTTGATAGAAGAGAACCGACAGCACATAGGAAATCACCAGCGCTGGCATCATTACCCTGAGAATAATTTGCCTTGCCATTGCCGCACCGAAAATACGTACCGTCAAGTCAGTCGCAAGAAAGATAAACGGAAAGGTAAAGGCGCCCCATGTGGTATGCAATCCCATGACTGTAAAGGGAAGCTGAACCAAATAGTTGCTTGATGCGATGATCAACAGGTGGAAAACCACCAAAAAAGAAAGGGCCTTGCGCTGCTGCACAGGCAAAAATTGAGAAGTCGTCATTGTCAGACCTTTTTGTCATTGGGGGAGAGGGAACCCAAAACACTACCGCCAGCTCTCACACCGCCAGTAGCAACCGAAGGCGGGGATTATACAGCAAACCACCGCTTTGCCTAGAGTATCACCGCTCACCCAGCAATCCAGCGAGGAATAACAGTGTTTCTTGTGCTTCACTGTCGAGCCCTTCTAGCCACATCTGGCCACTGTAGTGCTCACCTTTCAGCAGCAAACGGCAGCCTTCAAAGTCCACCAGCCATACATGCAAGTCTAACCGTGATCCCCAGCCCCTGAAGCAACATATCTGCCACTTCGGTAAAGCTATCATAGTCGAACTCAGGCCCGCCGAGCTCTAACAGTCTTACTGCGGTATCCAACCGTCGACACCAATAGTGCGAACTTATTGCCATAGCGCGTATTCCTTTTAGCAATGCTTAGCTGCAGGAAATTTCCTGTAACCAATTGTTTCTGTGAGTATCAAGCAATAACTAGCCCCTAGCCAAGGGGGGGAGGTTCATGGTTTTATGAAAGTGTTGCTGATTGGGGAGACCCGGTAAGCAATCGGTGAATTTAACATTCTCACCAAATACGCAAGCTGTTTTGTAGCGAACAGATCATGCTGGGGCCAAGCCCCTGTTTGTATCTAATACGCATTTTATACCGGGCGCAGATTGTCCGGTATTTTTTTGCCTGTTTCACACCCACCGACTTAGAAAACGGTTCAGAAACCGACCTCTTCACCTGCAGTCAGATGATCTTCAATCAGTCCCAAAAAGACGTTGCCGTATTTTTCCAACTTGCGGTGGCCAACACCATTGACCGACAGCAGCTCACCCGCCGAAGTCGGCAAACGCTCAGCCATCTCCATCAAACTGGCATCATTGAATACCACGTACGGCGGCAAATCTTCTTCGTCGGCAATGGCCTTGCGTAGCTTACGTAGTTTAGCGAACAGCTTTTTGTCGTACTGGCGGTTGGCCATTTTGTCGCTCTTGGCACTGCGGGCAGCAATATCCAGCCTCGGCACGGCCAGCTCAAGGGGGATTTCCCCGCGCAGTACTTCGCGAGCTTTGGCCGTCAGCTGCAATATCGAACTGCGGACAATGTTCTGGGTCAGGAAACCACGGTGGATCAGCTGGCGTAAAATACTGACCCAAAACTCATGGCTATGCTCGCGGCCAATACCATAAGTACTCAGTTTATCGTGGCCATATTCACGAATACGCTGGTTCTGCATGCCGCGCAGCACTTCCACCACATGGGTAATACCGAAACCTTGGTTAACCCGGTAGACACAGGAAAGTGCCTTTTGCGACACTTCCAAGGCATCAAAATGCTTGGGCGGGTCGAGACACACATCGCAGTTACCGCAAGGTTCTTCCCGCGCTTCACCAAAGTAATTGAGCAACACCTGCCGCCGACAGGTTTGGGCCTCGGCAAAGGCTCCCATGGCATTGAGCTTGTGGCTTTCCACCAACTTCTGGGCACCGTCTTCTTTCTCATCCAGGCAGCGCCGTAGCCAGGCTAAATCTGACGGGTCGTAAAACAGGATCGCTTCAGCCGGTAAGCCGTCTCGGCCTGCCCGTCCGGTTTCCTGATAATAGGATTCAATGTTACGCGGGATATCATAATGAACCACGAAACGGACGTTGGGCTTGTTGATCCCCATGCCGAATGCCACCGTCGCCACCACAATTTGCACATCATCACGCTGGAAAGCTTCCTGTACCCAAGCTCGCTCGTCATGACCCATCCCGGCATGATAGCCAGCAGCACGGATCCCACTCTCATTTAACTTTTCGCTGATCTGCTCCACCCGTTTGCGGCTATTGCAGTAGATAATACCGCACTGGCCGCGCACCCCAGCTAAATAGCGGGTCAGCTGGGCCATCGGCTTGTATTTTTCCTGCAGGGTGTAACGGATATTCGGCCGGTCGAAACTGCCGAGATAGGTATGCTGGGCCTGTAGGGCCAAACGGGCAATGATATCCTGCCGAGTGGTATCATCCGCTGTTGCCGTCAGGGCGATCACTGGTACATCGGGAAATGCCTGACGCATACTGCCAAGAGCGGCGTATTCCGGCCTAAAATCATGCCCCCACTGCGAGATACAGTGCGCTTCATCCACGGCAACCATGCTCAATGGCAAGCTGGCCAGCCGCTCGGAGAAATCACGGCCAAGCAGGCGCTCTGGCGAGACATAAACCAACTTGATCTGGCCTTGTTCCATCGCCTGAAAGGTACCCTGTACTTCTTCCCACGACATGGTGGAATTTATACAGGCGGCAGCCACCCCGTTGGCCTTAAGCTGGTCCACCTGATCTTTCATCAGGGAAATCAAGGGAGACACCACCAGTGTCAACCCATCACGCAACAAGGCCGGAATTTGGTAGCACAGCGACTTGCCGCCACCGGTCGGCATGATCACCAAACAATCCTGCCCGGACACCGCCGCCTCGATAACAGATTGCTGACCCTCGCGGAACTGCTGGTAGCCGAACACATCCTGCAGCACCTGTTCACAGGTCATAGGGCTTTCGGTCTTGCACGGCTGGCTTGCTGGCATAACGTTCTCATTGGCGCGGGTGACCCGACACGGGGCACCTGAAGATGGACAAGGCTGGCTATTCTATACCATTCAGATCGCCGATGGGAGTCACCCCTGGTTCAATTCATTTCCGTAGCCCGAGGCTGAGTTTGCTGATGAAAAAGACAATAGTATTGGGATCGATCACGATTTATACTGCGCCTGCATACACAACTGAATATTTATTTCTCTCCTGCCAGCTCGGCACCAACTTTTCAGGTAATCATGGAAGCGCAAAATACCCGGACCCAGCGCGGCGTCATCCTCGCCCTGTCGGCCTACACCATGTGGGGTGTCGCCCCGATCTATTTCAAGTCCCTCCAGCATGTAAGTGCAATGGAGATCCTCAGCCACCGGGTGATCTGGTCGTTCGTGTTTCTTGCACTAATATTGATGGTTAGCAAGGGATGGGGGCAAGTACGGGCCGTATTAGGTCGACCGAAAGTGGTCATGCTATTGCTGGCAACCTCATTGCTGGTCGGAGGAAATTGGCTGATTTTCATCTGGGCAGTCAACAACAACTACATGCTCGATGCCAGCCTGGGGTATTACATCAACCCACTGCTCAATGTCTTGCTCGGGATGCTTTTCCTCGGCGAGCGCCTACGGCCGCTGCAATGGGTTGCTGTAGCACTGGCAGCAACTGGTGTGGCAGTCCAACTGATCCAGTTCGGCTCATTACCGTGGATCGCACTGGCATTAGCTGCTAGCTTCGGCCTCTACGGCCTGCTGCGCAAAAAAGTTAACCTTGATGCGGCCACGGGGCTGTTTATGGAAACCAGCTTGTTGTTGCCTCTGGCGCTCGGCTACGTCTTTCTTTTTGCCACCAGTCCAACATCGGACTGGTCCGTCAACCCGATGACCACTAATCTGCTGCTAATGGCAGCCGGCATAGTCACCACTGTGCCACTATTGTGCTTTACTGGTGCAGCCACCAAGCTCAAGCTCTCAACGCTAGGCTTTTTCCAGTACATCGGCCCGAGCCTGATGTTCCTGTTGGCGATTACTGTCTATGACGAAAAATTTACTGTCGATAAAGGCTATACCTTTGCCTTTATCTGGGCGGCGCTGATCTTATTCAGTTCAGACGGTCTGAGACACCATCGCAATACCCGCAAACAACAAAAGAGCAAGGCTAAGCAAGCATGATCAATGAAATGACCACCCTCGCCACTCTGGTAACTGTCCATATCGTCGCCCTGATGAGTCCGGGGCCCGACTTCGCCTTGGTGGTACAAAATGCCGGCCGCTACGGCCGCCAGACCGGGATTATGATCGCCCTCGGCTTGTCATTGGGGATCCTGCTCCATTCTATCCTCAGCCTGACCGGTGCGAGTTTGCTCATCCACCAGCACCCTATGTTATTTACACTGCTGCAAGCTGCTGGCGGCAGTTACCTGCTGTGGCTTGGGATCGGCGCGCTCAAAGGCACGTGGCAACACTACCAGCAGCGCTATCAGCCAGCAGAACAACAAACAGCCAAACAAGATAAGCAAGTGCTTGCTAACCGTAAACAAGCACTGGCCAAGGGCTTTACCACCAATATCCTCAACCCCAAAGCTCTGGTTTTCTTTATCAGCTTATTATCAACCTTGGTGCCCGCCAGTATGTCTTTGGGTGGCAAAGCGACGGCAATCGGCTTGTTGTGGGGAACCTCGTTTCTGTGGTTTGCCCTGCTGGCCTGGCTATTGACCGGTGCTCGCCTACAACAAAAGCTGCAGCGATGGACACCATGGATTGATGCCACCTGTGGCGCCTTGTTCACCCTTATCGGTAGCCTGATCCTGATCAGCATTATCGCGTAGTCAACGCGACGACTAGAATGCCTCACACAGGTTGACCCGCTGCACAAAAAACAGTCAACCGTTAGACACCACCACTTACCTTACTTAGGCTAGCTACAGCTTAAGTAAGGAGTACTCCCCCATGGAATGGAATCACCGACACCGGGTCGTCCTATTGTCAGCCTGCCTGCTGACCCTGCCGACATCCACCTTTGCCAAAGACAGCCAACAAAGTACGGATCAACTCGCCCCGGAAGCTGCCACCGGACTCACCGAACAGAAAGCAGTGACGGGCAAAGACTGGATGATCGCCTCTGCCAATCCATACGCCAGTGAAGCCGGCGCTGACATTTTACGTCAGGGCGGCAACGCTATCGATGCCATGGTCGCCACCCAATTGGTACTGGGCCTGACCGAGCCCCAATCCTCCGGTATCGGTGGCGGAGCATTTATGGTGTATTGGGATCAAAAAAAGGCAGCCCTTACCACCTTTGATGGCCGAGAAACGGCACCGTTCGCCGTCACTCCCCTGCTATTTCAGGATAACAAGGGCCAGCCTCTGCAATTCTTCGATGCCGTCGTCGGTGGCCGCTCGGTCGGCACCCCGGGCACCGTCAGACTGATGTGGTATACCCATCAGCGTCACGGTAAATTGGATTGGAAGAAACTGTTCGAACCAGCGATCCAGCTTGCCAAAGACGGCTTCACCGTCAGCCCAAGGTTGGCGTCACTGGTCGAAAAAGACCAAACCCACCTGCAACGCTTCGAGGCAACCAAAGCCTATTTCTTCAATAACGATGGCTCACCGATTCAGGCCGGCCAAACGCTGAAGAACCAGGAATATGCCGATACCTTGCGCCAAATCGCCGAGCGCGGAGCCAGCGCCTTCTACACCGGCGAGATAGCCAAAGATATCGTCAAGGCGGTACGTACGGCACCTGGCAACCCGGGCGTCCTCAGCACCATGGATCTCGCCACTTATCAGGTCAAGGAGCGGCCTGCCATCTGCGCGCCTTACCGCCAGTACGAGATCTGCGGGATGGGGCCACCAAGCTCTGGCGCCCTGACGCTGGGTCAGATCATGGGAATGCTCAGCCACTATCCGCTTGCGGAGTTGGGGCCGGACAACCTGACCAGCTGGCGCTTGCTCGGCGATGCCTCCCGCCTCGCCTTTGCCGACCGCGGTCACTATATGGCCGACAGCGATTATGTACCAATGCCCACCAAGGGGTTGCTAGCGGGTGACTACCTCCAACAGCGGGCAGCCTTGCTCAACACGGACAAAACCTTGGCCAAAGCCGAAGCGGGCACCCCGCAGTGGGATCACGCCATGCGCTATGCCATGGATGAATCAATCGAGCTGCCCTCGACCAGTCACTTTTCAATCGTCGATAAGAACCGTAACGTGATTTCCATGACCACCACCATCGAGAACGGGTTTGGCTCCCGGGTAATGGTGCGCGGCTTTTTGCTCAACAACGAGCTGACCGACTTTTCCTTCCGTAGCCATGACAACGGCAAGCCGATTGCCAACCGGGTCGAGCCCGGCAAGCGCCCCCGATCCTCCATGGCACCGACCATCGTGATGCAAAAAGGCAAGCCCTACCTGGCTATCGGCTCACCGGGCGGCAGTCAAATCATTGGTTACGTTGCCAAGACCCTAGTCGCCCACCTCGATTGGGGGCTGGAGCTGCAACAAGCCATCAACCTGCCTAACATGAACAACCGCTTCGGCCCGTTTGAGCTGGAAGCCGGTACCGATGCAGAAAGCTGGGCGCCACAGCTGGAAACCCTCGGCTTCGAGGTACAGGTCAAGGAGCTCAACTCTGGTGTTCAGGCCATCAAGCTCAACAGCAAAAACCTGACCGGTGCTGCCGATCCGCGCCGAGAAGGCAAAGTCATCGCAAAATAAGATCACCGCTGGATACACAGCACCACTGAGTAAACCGGCATAAAAAAACCCGTGGCAGATGCCACGGGTTGTGTTTTCGTCATTTGACTAACATCGAACCAGCGATTGCTCTTTTGAGCGTTTACATCGGCTCAAGCTTGGCATATTGGGTCACCAACCATTTGATGCCCTCACCATTGAAGGCTACCTGTACCCGGCTCTGGGCACCGCTTCCCTCAAAGTTGATGATGGTCCCCTCACCAAATTTCGGGTGCTTGACCCGCTGACCAAGGGTATAACCCGTTTGGTTAAAGTTATCGTTGACCTGGGTCTGGCTGAAGCGACCGCTGCTGGCAGGTCGTGACACCTTGGCCTTCATCCGTACTTCTTCGATAAACTCTTCCGGGATCTCGCGGATAAAACGCGACGGTTTATGGAAGTTGTCCTTGCCGTACAAACGACGCATCTCCGCATAGGAAATGTAGAGCTTCTGCATAGCACGGGTCATACCCACGTAGCACAAGCGGCGCTCCTCTTCCAAGCGGCCCACTTCCTCGGTAGTGCGCGAACTCGGGAACATCCCTTCTTCGACGCCAACCATAAATACCACCGGGAATTCCAACCCCTTGGCACTGTGCATGGTCATCAGCTGGACAGCATCATCGAACTCATCAGCCTGACCTTCGCCCGCTTCCAGCGCAGCATGGGACAAGAACGCCGACAACGGGCTCATCTCCTCGGCTTCTTCCGGGATCTCGAACTGGCGGGTTGCGGTGACCAGTTCCTCAAGGTTTTCGATTCGTGCCTGGGCTTTCTCGCCTTTTTCCTGCTCGTACATCGCACGTAGGCCAGAATTACGGATCACTTCATCGGTTTGCTGATACAGCGGCAGCTCGCGGGTATCATCTTCCAGAGCATTGACCAGTTCGATAAAGCGGCGCAGCGAATTGGCTGCACGGCCAGCCAGCACTTGCTCTTCCAGCAAGGCAACACTGGCTTGCCACATGGTCGCTCCGCGGTCACGGGCTGTCATGCGGATTGTTTCCAGTGTGCGATCGCCCAAGCCACGGGTCGGGGTATTCACTACCCGCTCAAACGAGGCATCATCATTACGGTTGGCAATCAGTCGCAAATACGACAGGGAATCTTTGATTTCCTGACGCTCGAAGAAACGCATACCGCCATAAATCCGATACGGCATTCCCGACTGGATCAACGCTTCTTCCAATACCCGCGACTGGGCATTGCTACGATAAAGCATGGCTGCATCGCTCAAGGCTCCGCCCTGATCGCGCAGCTCTTTGATTTTGCCAACCACAAAGCGGGCTTCATCGAGCTCGTTGAAGGCCGAATAAATAGAGATCAGCTCACCTTCAGCACCATCGGTCCACAGATTCTTGCCCATTCGCTCGTTGTTGTTGGCGATCAAGCCATTGGCCGCTTTCAGGATGTTAGCGGTCGAACGGTAGTTTTGCTCAAGGAAGATCGAACTAGCCCCCTTGAAATCATTGAGGAAGCGCTGGATGTTCTCCACCTTGGCGCCACGCCAGCCGTAAATTGACTGGTCATCATCACCCACAATCATCACATTACAGTCCGGACCGGCCATCAGGCGCAACCAGGCAAACTGGATGTTGTTGGTATCCTGGAATTCATCCACCAGAATGTGCTTAAAGCGAGCCTGATAGTGTTCACGGATATGCTTGCTACGCTGCAGCAACTCGAAGGCACGCAATAGCAACTCGGCGAAATCGACCAAACCAGCACGATCACATGCTTCCTGATAGGCAGTATAAAGACGCAGCCAGGTTTGCTCGACCGGGTCATTGAACGAGTCAATGTGCTGTGGACGCAGACCTTCGTCTTTCTTGCCATTGACATACCACACTGCCTGGCGGGCCGGCCACTGCTTCTCGTCAAGATTCTGGGCCTTGATTAAACGGCGCATCAAACGCATCTGATCGTCAGAATCGAGGATATTGAAATCTTCCGGCAAGTTGGCATCCAAATAGTGGGCGCGCAGCATGCGGTGACACAGGCCATGGAAGGTGCCGTTCCACATACCTGCCGACGAACCGTGCATCAACTCATTGATCCGGCCGCGCATCTCAGCGGCTGCCTTGTTGGTAAAGGTTACCGACATGATGGAGTAAGGCGAGGCTTGCTCTATCGTCATCAACCAGGCAATGCGATGGACCAAAACCCGGGTTTTACCACTCCCGGCGCCGGCCAAAACCAGGTGGTTACCCAACGGTGCCGCCACCGCCTCGCGTTGCTTGTCATTTAGGCCATCTAACAGAAGTGAAACGTCCATCGCTCTCTACTGGTTATTTATACAATGGTGATGATTATAACCACAAAGCCCACCGTGATGCGAGAAACCTCCCCTCTGCCACACCACCCAGCCAACAGATGACAAACCCATCAATAAAGCGTGACAAAAATTTCACCTTATCAACCTCTTGCCAGATTGTTTTGTTCTATGCTTGGAACTACACAAAGTTAACGAAAAGTTAAAAAAATTAAGAAAGCATGAAAGTTATTCCTAACTCGCCCTTTCTTATGTACCGAGAGCACCAACAAGGTGTCAGTTAACCCAAAAGGAAACGTTGCATTTTCCTGCAACAGTCAGCGTATTTAAGAGGATTAAACATGAAAAAGACCACCAACATTGCACTCGCGACTGCAGTAACAGGCCTGATTGCACTAGCCGGAACCGCCATGACCACCACCGCCGCGGTCGCTGCTGAGGAAAAAGAAAAGTGCTACGGCGTAGTCAAGGCAGGCAAGAATGACTGTGCCACCAAAACCAGCTCTTGTGCCGGTACCTCAAAAACCGACGGCCAGAAAGATGCATTCGTGATGGTTCCTAAAGGCTTGTGTGATCGTCTTGCTGGCGGCTCAACCAGCTCATCATAACCTTTAATCACCTACCAACTTGATAACACTCAAATGAAGGAATCATTATGAAAAAGTCTAATCTTGCTGTTGCTACTGCGGTTTCTGGTTTACTTGCCCTTGCGGGTACGGCACTAACACCTTCTGTGGCCGTCGCGGCAGAAAAGGAAAAATGCTACGGGGTGGTCAAAGCCGGTAAAAATGACTGTGCGACCAAAACCAGCTCTTGTGCCGGCACCTCGAAAACCGATGGCCAGAAAGATGCTTTCGTCATGGTGCCTAAAGGCCTTTGCGATCGCTTGGCCGGTAGTTCTAAAGAGGCCGAGTAATTGAGCAGGTTGTCTCCTGACAAGATGGTAGGGGTGGGGCTTCGCTCCCCCCACATCCATCAATTTCTCGCCGACAAGCCAGATATCAGCTGGCTGGAAATCCACAGCGAGAATTTTTTTACGCCTCACTCGACGGCCCGCCAGCAACTCAGGGACATTGCCAACCACTACCCGATCAGCTGCCATGGGGTCGGGATGTCTCTCGGCTCTGCCGATGCGCTGGATAAACAGCACCTATCCCGGCTCAAGCAGCTCGTGGATGAAATAGACCCGATTGCGGTATCCGACCACCTCAGCTGGAGTTCGGTTGACGGTCAGTACTTCAATGATCTGTTGCCCCTGCCCTATACCGAGGAGGCACTGGCCCACTTCTGCCACAAGGTTGAACAAGTACAAGACACGCTCGGCCGTCAGCTCTTGGTCGAGAACCCATCCAGTTACCTGAGTTTCAACCACTCCACGATTCCGGAATGGGAATTTCTGCGAGCTGTCCAACAACGCACCGGATGCGGTTTGCTGCTCGACCTCAACAACATCTACGTCAGCAGTTTCAACCACGGCTTCGATTGCCAAACCTATCTGGATGCTATTGACCCTCGCACGGTTAAAGAGATCCACCTGGCGGGCTTTACCGTCAAACAGTTCGAACAAGGCGAAATATGGATAGACACCCACAGCAAACCCGTTAGCGAACCAGTATGGCAACTCTATCGCCAGTGGGTACGCCAGCACTTCACCGCGCTTGGCGGGGTGCCAACGCTGATTGAATGGGATCTCGATATTCCTGCGCTCGACGTGCTACTTGGGGAAGCCGACAAGGCGCGATACATTATTGCGGAGGAGGCCAATGATGGGATCTCCGCAGCCTAAAAAGCCGCACCAACTACATAAACTACAACAGGATTTCGCCGAAGCGCTGCACTACCGGCCAAGCCCTGCTAATGAAACCGTTACGACCGGTCAGTTTGCCCCGGAACAACTGATACAAATCTACCGTAACAACTTTATTATCAGCCTGTCGGAAGTGCTGGAAGCCTCCTATCCATGCTGCAAGGCCGTGGTCGGTGACGAGTGTTTCGCCCAACTCGCCCGCCAGCATGTACTGGCCTACCCGCTAGGGGAAGGCAATGTGACCGATTACGGCGACGGCTTTGCCGATACAATTTCCGGCCAGCCGTCAGTAATTGAGGCGGTTCCTTATCTAGCCGAACTGGCCCAGTTGGAGTGGCTTGTCGACCGAGCTAGCCAGCATGCTCCGGTCAGTACAGATTTTCCGTTCGAGCAACTAACACTGATCACCGAGGACAACCTGCCTCAGTTGGTAATGGAAGTTGCTGAGCCTATCTACAGCTTCGATGCCCATTACCCTGTCGCCAGCCTGTGGCAGATGATCACCGATGATCAGGTTGAGCCGATTGATATGAATCAGCCGGAGTCGGTCATTATCCAGCACCGCTCACAAGGTATGCTGGTGATGGCAACAACCACGACGGCGACAGCTTTGTTACACCTGTGCCAGCAAGGTCGTGCATTGGGCGACGCTGACGGTACCATGCTGGCCATTCTAGGCGAGCTGATCCAACAACAACTTTTCACCCGTATCCACGGCTTGCCTGAGGGAGAGTGTGCATGCTGAATTTTCTCAAACAAATCGATATCACGGCCCAGCGGATCACCGAGCCCCTGATCCCTCTGTTCCTGCTGTTCACCCGACTGTGGGTGGCATGGGTATTTTTCAAGTCCGGGATGGTGAAATACAGCAGTTGGGACAGCACCCTTTACCTGTTCGAGTATGAATACCAAGTGCCCCTGTTCCCCTGGCAATTCGCCGCCTATTCGGGCACGGCAGCCGAGCTGATCCTGCCCGTTTTCTTGGCACTCGGCTTGTTCACCCGACCAATGGCACTGGCACTGTTCGTATTCAATATCATTGCGGTAGTGTCCTACCCGCTGCTGTGGGAGAAGGGCTTCTTCGACCACCAGTTATGGGGCATGATGATGCTGATCAACGTGTTCTGGGGCGCCGGGATGATTTCTGTCGACCATCTCATCAGCAGCAAGCCGAAGCAGTCTTTATTGCAGTAAACCTATTTCAGGGCGAAACAGATAAAGACAGAAAAGGGACAGCATGCTGTCCCTTTTTTGATCGCTCAAATAACCGGCTATATGTGGGTTTGCCTCACTCAGACACCAATGCCAACAGCTGTGACAGCTGGCTGATTTCGACATCCGGTAGCCACTTGGCGCGTGGCTCACGACTCAGCACACGGAGCTGATCATTGAACCAGCAGGCCTTGAAACCGTTTTGCTTGGCGCCACCGACATCGGTCACCAAGTGATCGCCAATATGGAGAATATCACTCGGGGGGATGCCTAGATCTACCGCCGCGCTGACAAACAAATCGGGCTCAGGTTTGGCTAATCCATCACGGCCCGCCATCAGCACCCCATCAAAATACTGCGCGAGCCCGATTTTTTCCGCATCGACATTGCCATTGGTAATCGCCACTAGCGGCAACTGTTGCTTGAGCATCGCCAATACCCGGTGCGTTTCTGCAGGGACATCCACTTGATTTCTGACCTCAAGAACCACCGCGACCCCTTCGCCAGCGGCCTGTTCCGCAGCTGAAAGGGAATAGCCCAGCTGCATAAAGCCAATCTTGAGCAATTCAAACCGCCATTGAGTCACATTATGGCGCAGCATGGGATCGGCTTTGGCAAGACGCTTTTTCAATTGCAGCCAACCAGCTCCCCCTATCCCTTTCAACCGCGGGTGGTTAACCGCCAACCAATCATGCATTGACTGCTCAGCCCGGCGTATCACCGGTCGGTTATCATAGAGGGTATCGTCAAGATCAAAGGTCAGTGCCTTGGGCGCGGAAAAAGGTCGGTAAAACTGCATCAGCGGCTACTCTCAAAAACACCCCAGCTCAACGCTTGTTGCGTTTGGCTCGGGGATGGGCTTCATCATACACCTGTGCCAGGTGCTGGAAGTCCAAATGGGTATAGATTTGGGTGGTCGAGAGATTAGCATGGCCCAGCAATTCCTGAACCGCCCGCAGATCCCCCGAGGACTCAAGCATATGGGTGGCAAAACTATGGCGCAGTTTGTGCGGGTTGATATGACTCGATACCGCCTGCTTCTGGCCCCATTCCGCCATCCGCTTCTGGACATTGCGGTTAGAAATACGCTGGCCCAGTTTGGACACAAACAACCCGGGCTCGCCAGCCGCAGCCAACTGGCCCCGCACCTTCAGCCAGTGTCCAACCCATTCGCGGGCCAGCCCGGCAAACGGTACAACACGTTCTTTGTCGCCCTTACCGATCACCCGCAAATCGCCTTTGCGCAGGCTGACATCCTTGACATTGAGACTCACCAGCTCCGACAAGCGCAAGCCAGCGCCATACATCAGTTCCATCATCGCCCGATCGCGTATAGACAAGGGATCGTCCTCATCGACGCTGAGCAACTGATCCATCTCGTCAACATCCAGGTTCTTCGGCAGCGGCCTGGCCTTACGCGGTGCAGACACCCCCTTAGCCGGGTTAGCCTTGAGGACACCTTGCCGGACCAAGTAATCGAAAAAGCTACGTAGTGCTGACAATCGCATCGACAGGCTGCTGGCCTTAAGACCATCTCGCATCCCCTTGGAGGCCAACTGGCGGACCCAACCGGCATCGACGGCCTGCCAGTTATCGACGCCCAACGCCACCAGCTGCTCGGCCAACGTTGTCAGCTGGCGCTTGTAGTTTTGTTGGGTATGAAGGCTAAGCTCCCGTTCACTGCGCAGGTATTCGTAAAATCGCTGCAGCGGCTTTTCCAAGCCAGCTGGCAAGCTCACTCAATCACCTCACGGGTATATTCCCAGTGGTGGATCAGCTTGGCGAGGACCATGGCCAACTGCTCGACAAACAAGGTGTCCATCTCCGGCTGGAAATGACCGCCATCGACACTGGCAAAGCTCAGTACCCCAAACGGCCTGTCATTGCCAAGCGGCAAGATCAAGAACGACCCCAGCTGCGGCGGCTGGTCAAACAGCAGATCCGCTTCAAGCTTCCGCAACCGACCCAGATAGACCGGGCGCGATGACAGCCGCGAACGGCTGAAGCTCTCGAAGCTGCGGCGGTCAAGGAACAGGTTATCATCCAGGCTATCAAACAGACGCAGGCTGATGTCAAGATTCAGCTCATCGGCCAGTGTTTCCAGTACACACAATGCCTGGTAGATATTATGAGTCTGGAACAACTGTTGCTGGGCCTTGGCAAAGGTATGGAAAAGTTGGCTGTTGTGGGTCGCCGCCCCAACCAAGCCAGTAATTTTCTCTTCCAACTCACCAACATTACTGCGCAAGCGCTCAAGCTGGACATCAACCAGAGACACTACGCCACGGTCGGCATGGTGGACCTGGATCCGGCTCAACAACTCTGGATGGCGGGCAAAGAAGTCAGGGTTAGCCAACAAAAAGTCCGCTACCTCCTGCTCGTTCAACGAGACGGCATCCTCATCGGGGGCACAAACGTCAAGCTGAGATATATCGGTCATAATACAATTTGTCCATCAAACACATGCGTTGCCGCACCTGTCATATACAAAGGCTTGCCCTCTCCCGGCCAGCGGATTTGTAAATCCCCCCCCGGTAGCGACACCTTCACATTGTCGTCCAGCAGCCCCTGCATCCGGCCAATCGCCACCGCGGCACAAGCCCCGCTACCACATGCCTGGGTTTCACCAGCACCACGCTCATAAACCCGCAGCTTCACTTCGTTGCGATTGATCACCTGCATAAAGCCGGCATTCACCCGCTCAGGAAAACGCTCGTGGGATTCAAGGATCGGCCCCAAGGTCTCGACCGCTGCAGTCTCGACATCATCCACCACTGTGACACAGTGTGGGTTGCCCATGCTGACGGCCCCGCAAAATACGGTTTTTTCACCCGCCCGCAGGATATAAGTTTTCTCGCTTTGATTGGCACGAAAAGGAATTTTACCCGGATCGAACTCAGGCACCCCCATATTCACAGAGACCTGGTTGTCGTTCTCCAGCTTGAGTACCATTTTACCGCCTTTGGTGCTGACCGAAATATGGTATTTGTTGGTCAGCCCCTTCATCCAGACAAAACGGGCAAAACAGCGGGCACCATTACCACACTGCTCCACCTCACTACCATCGGCATTGAAGATCCGGTAATGGAAATCCGTCTCGGGATCATAGGGCGGCTCTACCACCAATAGCTGATCAAACCCAACCCCACGGTTGCGGTCAGCCAAACGCCGGATCGCATCCGGCGAGAAGAACACATTCTGGGTCACACAGTCGACGACCATAAAATCGTTACCTAGCCCATGCATTTTCGAAAAATTAACCTGCATGTTGTTCCTTCTCGTTATTCTGGCAACAGCTGCTCTGATTGCCACAGCTGCGCGAGTTCTTCGCGTTCACGCACTACGTGGGCCTGGCCGCCATCAACCATGATCTCCGCTGCGCGCACGCGGGTGTTGTAGTTCGACGACATCACAAAACCATAAGCCCCTGCCGAACGTACCGCCAGCAAGTCACCAGTCTCTAGGCACAGCTCGCGATCTTTACCGATAAAGTCACCGGTTTCACAGATAGGGCCGACTAGATCATAAGACACCTTCTCACCATTACGCGGGATAACTGGCACGATATCTTGCCACGCTTGGTAAAGGGTAGGACGGATCATGTCGTTCATCGCC
This sequence comes from Photobacterium pectinilyticum, assembly GCF_024357955.1. GTDB lineage: Bacteria > Pseudomonadota > Gammaproteobacteria > Enterobacterales > Vibrionaceae > Photobacterium > Photobacterium pectinilyticum. Next base: position 32,438 of record NZ_JANEYT010000012.1, on the reverse strand, counting down.
GCATCGACGATGGCAAAGTTCTTGTATTCGGTAAGCTTGAGGTATTCCACTCGCGTCAACATCACCCCAGCATTGGCAGCAATCGCCCGGCCCGGCTCGAAAATCAGCTCCAAGTCACGGTGGTCGGTCAGGCGCGCCATCAACGCTCTGGCATACTCCGAAGGCTGAGGCGGACGCTCATCGCTGTAGGTAACACCCAAGCCGCCACCCACATCAAGATGATGAATAACAATGCCTTCGGCTTTAAGGGTATCAACCAATGCCAGCAGGCGGTCGGTGGCATCAATGAACGGGTCAATGGCTGTCAACTGCGAGCCGATATGGCAATCCATCCCCGTTACAGCTAGGTGCGGCAGGCGATGGGCCAAACGGTACACTTCTGGCGCTCGCTCAAAGGCAATGCCGAATTTATTGTCGCGCAGGCCAGTTGAAATATACGGATGGGTCTGGGCATCGACATCCGGATTAATACGCAGTGATACCGGCGCTACCTTGCCCAACTCACCGGCAACCTGATTAAGCCGCTCCAGCTCAGGTTCGGATTCTACATTGAAGCATTTGATGCCAAGTTCCAGGGCCCGCTTCATTTCCGCGGCGGTCTTACCGACCCCGGAGAACACGACCTTGGCCGGATCGCCACCCGCGGCGACTACCCGCTCGAGCTCGCCACCCGAAACGATATCGAAACCGGAACCCAGTCGCGCCAGTACATTAAGCACGCCGATATTGGAGTTTGCCTTTACGGCATAACAAATCAGGTGGGGATGTTCGGCCACCGCTTGGTCAAAAGCATGCCAATGACGTTCGAGCGTCGCACGCGAATAGACATAGAGCGGTGTGCCAAAACGGTCAGCCAAATCGGCCAGTGGAATCTCTTCGGCCCATAGCTGGCCATCTTGCTGATAATTAAAATAATCCAATGTAGTCTCTTCCCTGTCTGAACCGTTTATTGATCGTTCTGTTGCTGCTGCTCGCTGTCGTCAGGCATGTAGAGAGCCCCACTCTGACCACAACCGGTAAGGGCCAGTACGCCCAACACCAAAATTGCTAATAAACCTTTACGCATTTTTGAAAGCCAGTGATTATCATTTCATTGCCCTCTATAATCGCACCCACACTAGGAAAAGCAATAGGACGATCGGGGATGAATGATACAGAATTTCATAAGTTAGCAGATGAAGTGCTGATGAGCATCGAAGAAGGCATCGACGAATCTGGTGTCGACATCGAATACGAGACCACTGGCAACGTATTGACACTGGAATTTGAAAACCGCAGCCAAATTGTGATTAACCGCCAAGAGCCATTACATGAAATCTGGCTGGCATCAAAATCAGGCGGTTATCACTTCAAGTACAAGGATGGCGAGTGGCACTGTACCCGTAGTGGCAACGAACTTATCGCCCTGGTCAAAAAAGAATGCTCACTACACGCCGGTGAAGCTGTCGATTGGTAAGCCTAATCATCAACCTGCCCAAACAAAAAAGCGGGAGCCTAGGCTCCCGCTTTTCTTTGCTTATTTTCAGCGACTTAGCGCGAAAAGTTGGCGTTCATCAACGGCTGAGGAGTTACCTCCGGTCGTCGCGACGGCTGCTGACCGCTCTTGTACGGTAGTACCTGCGGCGCGCCATTTTCGCTATGGACAATGTCGTAAAACTGCGGCAGGTTGAAATTGATAAAATTAGCGCTATAGCTAAAACGATCATGGGCCGAAGTGTAAAAACGGTTCACCCCATGCACCATCTCATCCTTGTCACCGCTACACTGGCGATAAACCTCAATACGGTTGGACTCATCCAGAATATAGATGTTGAACCCTGAATCACAATTTTCGAAGAAAAACTGGATCAAACCTTCGCTGGCATAAGCATCGACAATTTCCGGCGGATGTGGCTCGTCGGTCTTGCCCATCACCAAATTAGCCGAGCCCAGCAGTTTGTTGGTCGAGATACAGCTGTAGAAGTCGACGGAGTTTTCCAGTTTCTGCACCGACACGCCGCGACGCTCAAAGAACAGGCCGTGGGTCTGACGGGCAATACGGATCGCCTTAAAACGGCGACGCTTTTCCTGCTCAACTGGCTTGAGGCGCATCTCGATACACTCGGCCACCAGTTGGTACACCAAGTTGCGGATCAAGCCACGCATGTGCTTGCTGTAACAAAATACGTCCACCGACTCCGGCGGCAACGCATCTTGGTGCATCTTGCCCAATACCGTCTTCAATGCATCCAGCATGGCACTGTCACCGGTGAAGTTCAGGGTACGCACTTCGTTCCACGAATTGCGGTACACCAAATCGACACTACCGACCAAGCACATTTGGTCTGGGCCATAACTGAAGATATCAGTATTCTTGAAATCAAATTTGACCGAGCGGTTACGCAGCCGGGTGGTAGGGTCGTTCTCCAAATTGACAAACAGGCCAAGCTGGCGAATTTCACACGGGCTCGACAGCGCCTGCAAACTCGGTTGCGGACGACGGATTGGGAAAGTATTGCGGATATCACTGACCAGCTGGTAAAGCTTGTCGATATCAACCGCTGAGTCGCGTATTACGTTGTGCAGGCAGGTCGATTCAGTCAACAGTCCATTGAAATAGGCCCATGCCACCAACTTGCTGAGGTAGCGGTTATGCTCCAGTGCCGGGCGGCCCATGATAGCCATCGGATCGAGCGACTGCTTGTAGAGGTACCATCCAGCAGTATTAGTTCGCCCGGCCGGTACCTGGATCAGGCTCAAATCCTGCTCATGCAAATCCGGGGACAGCTGCGGGTTGAGTAAGGTCACCTTGCCCGGCAGTACCTCGAATGCCGCATACAGCTTACGGGCCAAAATACTGATATCTTCCGGACTGATTGCCGAGGTAATGTTATTACGGCGGGCAAAACGGATCAGGTTACGGTAGCTGAGCATCAAGGCATCGAGCAGTTCGTTGTGCGCACTCTTGACCTGCTCGACCTTCCAGTCGCGGCGACGATCGAGCTCTACAAGTACCTCTTGCGGCCACTGCCATTCGTCGGTCAGCTCCTGCAACACCTTACGGCGCCACGGTACCGAGCCAGACGCAGGCGCGCGGGTCAGCTTTTCATGGGTCTTGAGATAAAAACAACGACGAACCAGATCCAGACGACGGTGATCATTGATACGCTCAAGGTAACGGGTCACCTTCTCCAGCATCAGGTAATAGGCATCCATGCAGAATTCTGTACGGTCAATGGAGAAGAAACGCCGTTTACCGTCAACACTAAGCAGTTGGGTATAAGGATATTCCCAAGAATAAGCTTCAAGCAGGATGGCTTTTAGTACTGACTTATACGGCGAGTCGATACTTTTATAGAGTTGCCACAAGCTGGAACCAAAATATTCCTCGGCCGGAATGCGGGACACACCGCCAAAATCTATCCATTCATCACGATGGATATACCCGCCATTTTCAAGATAGCAGATGTAATCATCGTAACACTCCTCCATTTCCGGCGGCACCATAAACCATAGCAGGCGCTGGCCAGCCAGATTAACGGCTGAACGGTAAAACTCATCAAGTAGCAATAAATGCTGGCTTGAACCACAGTTTTCACCGGTCATCTGCTCAGAGAAGTTTTCACGGAAGCGGTTTTCGTCGATCAGAAAGAAGTTTGCCTCAACTCCTTGGGCCATGGCCCATTCAGAGATCACCGCACACTTGGCATCGAGAGCCTGACGGTTTTCAGCTGGCATGTCGGTCCGGATGCAGACCCAAATATCAAGATCGCTGGTTAGACTCTGCCCCAACGAGGCGGTACTGCCCATCGCATAAAGCCCCTGGATAGGGTGCATATCATTTGCAGGAGTATAAATCGGAGTAGAACTGGCCAAACCACAGTCATCGATCAACTGTTGCTGCTGTTTGGTGGCAGTAAAAGACGCAATCCCCACCGATACTTCCTGATCAAGATAGCCAGGTACCGCCGGGTGATTATAGTGAAGTAAGATAGGCAACAGATTGAACACCTGTACAGACTGCGGTGTCATGGCGGCACGCGCCCGCTCGAGTCTTAGCTCATTGAGCTTATCTAATCTACCTTTAAGCGTTTCAATATAGTTCTGCAAATTACTCTTCCAAGAGCTACCAGCTTAAGAGCGGCCCAAATCTTGTCATTAAAGCGGTTGAGATGGCTCGAACCAGGAGTAAAAACGTGATCAATCTAACAGTTTTTGTATTAACCGTAAAGATAGCGCCGTTTTATGACAGGTTATTAATGGACTGAAATGTTGCCAGCGGACCTTTCCGTAGTCACTTTCTCACAAATTAGTACAAGCTCACCAAACCGCCACTTTGCGATCGGTTATCTGTATACCACCGAGAACATATGTGACCAATATCACATTAATTGCAGTTTATAGCAAGACAATATTGCCCCAACGCACTCGCAGCCACACATCAATTACCATCCCTGCCCAGTAGTGGTAGGATTAGAAACAATAATAATAGTGCTCAATTACATATATGGACCCGATCCTATGACCGATACCCCAATCCGTATTGCCACGCGCAAGAGCCCACTCGCAATGTGGCAAGCCGAATTTGTCAAAGCAGCTCTAGAGCAAGCCCACCCCGGCCTGGAAGTCGAACTGGTTCCTATGGTCACCAAAGGCGATATTATTCTCGATACTCCGTTGGCAAAAGTGGGTGGCAAAGGGCTATTTGTCAAAGAACTCGAAGTGGCGATGCTGGAAGGCCGTGCCGACATTGCCGTACACTCAATGAAAGACGTCCCGGTAGAGTTCCCTGAAGGGTTGGGCCTCGTCACCATCTGTGAGCGAGAAGACCCACGTGATGCGTTTGTCTCCAACCACTATGAAAATCTGGCGCAACTGCCAGCCGGTGCCGTAGTAGGGACATCAAGCTTGCGTCGCCAATGCCAGCTGCGTGCCCAACGTCCTGATCTGGTGGTTAAAGATCTGCGCGGCAACGTCAACACCCGCCTGCGCAAAATGGATGACGGCGAATATGATGCCATCATCCTTGCCTGTGCTGGCCTTATGCGCCTAAAAATGGAAGATCGTATCCGCGAGGCCATTGCCCCGGAAACCAGCCTACCGGCGGTAGGCCAAGGCGCTGTTGGCATTGAATGTCGCCTTGACGACGAGCGTGTATGCAAACTACTGGCTGCATTGAACCACCAAGATACGGAAACCCGCGTATTGTGCGAGCGCGCCATGAACAACCGCCTACAAGGCGGGTGCCAGGTACCAATCGGCAGCTATTCGGTACTGGAAGGCGATCAGATCTGGCTGCGCGCTCTGGTCGGTGAGCCTGACGGAAGCCAGATTGTTCGCGGTGAAGTCCGCGGCCCTCGCGATGACGCCGAAAAATTGGGCCTTGAACTCGCCGATCAGCTGTTGGCCGATGGGGCCAAGACTATTCTCGACGAGCTTTACGGCAACGCCTGATGACCATACTGATCACCCGCCCGGCACCAGAATGCCACCAGCTAACACAGCAGCTGATCGCTGCGGGGATCAACGCAATTGCGCAGCCCCTGCTGGAAATTCAGCCGGGGCAGCAACTTCAGCACCTACCTAACGCACTCTCTCACCTGAAAAATGGCGATTTTCTGATTGCCGTCAGTGTTCACGCCGCCAATCTAGCGCACAATTACATGATGTCAGTAGGTGCCAGTTGGCCAAAAAACGTGCATTATATAGCGGTCGGCCAGAAAACCGCCGCAGCGCTGCAAGACTATACAGGACAAACTGTTTTGTCCCCGTCCGGGCGTTGCGACAGTGAGGGACTGTTGGCCTTGCCAATATTGTCTGATGTAGCTGAGCGACAAGTGCTCATCTTACGCGGCAATGGCGGGCGCGAATTGATCTACCAGCGCCTGTGCCAAGGTGGGGCAGATGTCTCCTATTGCGAGACATACCAGCGCAACTGGTTACCGCTTGATGGCCCGGCCTTGAGCCGGAGTTGGCAGCAGGCCAAAGTTGACACCCTGGTCGTCACCAGCAGTGAGCAACTTGACCAACTGGTCAAGCTTATACCAGACAGCGCTATGGCTTGGTTTCTTAACTGCCAGCTATTCGTACCAAGCCAGCGAATCGCCGATCAAGCCCATGGGCTTGGTTTTCGTTTAATTTCCAATGTGGGAAGTGCGGCCAATGGCCCGCTGTTCACGACCCTAAGCAAAATAGGCACAATGGGAAAATCGGATGACTGATAAAAAAACCAATAATGAAAACCCTGCAGATAAACAACAATCCGCAGCAAACAATACCAATAAGCAAGGACAAGCAAGCGCCAAAGCGCAAGCGCCAAAGCCAGCCGCTGAGAAAAAGCCAACTCCTGAAAAACAGGTAAAAGCAGAGCAGCCAGCACAACCGGCCGCCGCAGCACCAGCCAGTCAACCGAGCGAAAAGCCGGGTGGCAGCAAAACCGGTGCAATTGCTATCGCCTTGGTCATCGCTCTCGGTGCCGGTCTTTACTACCACGGGCACCAACAGACCCAAACCCAAAACAGCCAAATGGCGGCTTTGCAGCAAGAAGTCTCACAACTTCAATCCCAGCTTCAGTCATCTCTCAAAACATCCCAGCAAGAAACCCTAAGCCAAGTTAATTCCAGCCTGCAGCGCACCGAAACGTCGATTGAGCAGCAGGAAAAGTCGATTACCGGTTTGCAGATGGCCCTATCAGAAATGAAAGGCCGCCGTCCAAACGACTGGCTGCTGGCGGAGGCCGATTACCTGGTCAAGATGGCGGGCCGAAAACTGTGGCTGGAACATGACACCGCCAGTGCGACTATTTTGCTCGAATCTGCCGATCACCGTATCGCTGAGCTTAACGATCCAAGCCTAACGCCTATCCGCCAGGCGATGCATACTGATATCACAGCACTGAAAGCGGTTGCCCGTATTGACCGTGATGGCCTGGTATTGCGCCTTACTAGCCTCCAGGAAGAAATTGGCAAGCTACCATTGGCCAACGCTATTCTGCCAGAAGCCGAAGTTGTAGAGACCACCGAAGTGTCTACCTCCGTCGACGATTGGAAGCAAAACATGATGACCTCACTGAAGAACTTCAGCGATCACTTCATCACCTACCGCCAGCGCGATGGCAGTGTTATCCCTTTGCTGACTCCGAAGCAAGACTTCTACCTGCAGGAAAACATCAAGTCTAAGCTGGAAACCGCGATCAAGTCGGTATACCGCGAGCAGGGCGAGCTATATATCACGTCATTGGCCATGGCCAAAGACTGGGCTGAGCAGTTCTATAATATGGACGATCCTGCCGTTCAGAGCTTCATCGCCACACTCGAGGCACTCGGCCAAGAAAACATCGAAGCCGACTACCCGAGCAAGCTGCAGTCGCAAGCACTGATCACCGATACTATCAGCGATCGTCTACGCCAGCAGGTGAAACCGCTTAGCACAGAGGAGAACCCTGCATGATCAAATTGCTATTGCTGGTCGCCGCACTGATTGCCGGCATCGTTGTCGGCCCGATGCTGGCCGGAAACCAAGGTTATGTGCTTATCTCGGCGGCCAACCAAACCGTGGAAATGAGCCTGACGACACTGATCATCCTCGTGGTCGTGCTGTTCGGTGCTTTTTTCCTGCTGGAGAATATCCTCAAACGCCTGTTCTCACTGGGTAGCTCGACCCGCGGCTGGTTCTCAGGCCGTAAAACCCGCAAAGCCCGCCTACAGACATCTGAAGGCCTGACTAAGGTGATCGAAGGTGACTGGAAACAGGCTGAAAAACTGGTGGTCAAGTCAGCCAAGCACAGCGATGCACCACTGCTGAACTACTTAGCAGCAGCCGAAGCCGCACAAGGCCAAGGCGATGCCAGCCAACGGGACGAATACCTGAGACTGGCTGCCGACCTTGATGGCCAGAGCTTGGCTGTTGCCCTGACCCGCGCCAAGCTTCAGTTCCGCCAGCAGCAATTTGAGCAGGCTGTTGCCACTCTGCAAGATATCAAGCACGACCATAGCCGCAACCCCGTGCTACTGACCCTATTGAAAGACTGCTACGTCCGTCTTGAAGACTGGAAACCCTTGCTAGCACTGCTTCCTCAACTGGAGAAATCTGGTGTGGTAGATACTGAAGAGGCAGCCAAACTCGAAGCGAAAGCCGAATGCGGCATCATGCGCCACATCGCTAAGCAACAAGGCAGTGAAGGCCTGATGGGTCACTGGAACAGTTTGAGCCGCAAGGCCAAGCAACGCCCGGATCTCGTGGCGTGTTTCGTCAAACTAATGAGCCAATACAACGCCGACAGTGAAGCCTATACCGTGCTGCGTGATGCCTTGAAAAAGAACATTGACGAGTCGTTGATCAACCTTATCCCGACCCTAAAACTGGCCGACAGCCACCCAGCAATTGTTCGCCTGCAGGATTTACTCCGCTATGATAGCAACAACCCGAGCACCCATAGCGCACTAGGCCAATTGTTTATGCGTGAAGGCAAGCTGGAAGAAGCTAAAGAGCATTTCGAGAAAGCCATCGCTCTGCGCAGCGATGTCGCTGACTACGGCTATTTGGTTGAAGTGATGGAGCAGCTAGATGACAAACAAGGCGCTGCCGCATTGTCACGACAAGCCCTGACTCTGGCACTACCCGCCAAAAGCTAACAAAAAAGCAACATAACATCCAGCAATTAAAAAGCACCCAAGAGGGTGCTTTTTTATACTTAAAGACAATGAATTATGTGTCCCAGAGCGAATATTCGTTTCCATTTGTTAACAGGCGTTTCAAGCTATATCCATCCCATTGCTAGCATTTTGTAAACAGGTTTCAATAGGGGCTCATGTTGCTCAACAGATGGATACCTAACTATGGATATGCTTCCTTGGTTAATCGTTTCTGGCATCATTGTTTCTGTGATCACCTGCCTGATGACAGCAGTACTGATCAAAGAATCATAATTGCCCAGAACAAAAAAACCTCCGCCAGGAGGTTTTTTTATACCCGTCAATAGCTCGCTACACCGAAGCTTGAGCCTTCTCTATAGCCTTGTGATAGCGACGGGTCGCCTTGATGGCCTTCTTCAACTGCTTGTTCTGCTTCTTTGCCAGTTTCTTCAGTTTTTTAAGCTGCTTGGCTTTCTTCCTTGCCACTTTACGGCACGCAACCACCGCTGGGTGCGAAGCAATAACTGGCACTGGCGTATCCAGCTTGGTAGCCAAAACAGGGGCCGGGGCAGAAGCCCTCGCTAAAGAGGACACGTTGGTCACCTCGGAAACCGCCGCCGTATCAACGGCTACCGCTTCGACCGCCGCCAAACTCGGTTTGATCACATGAGCCATATCTGTCGGACGCTTCAGGGCACTAGGCTTACACAGGTAGCCTTTTTCCGAGGCCACACGGGCACAGCTACTGCACATATAATTAGCCGTACTGACCATCCGGCTAATGGTGGAAAACTGGGCCGTGATCTCAACCCGGCGATATTTACATAACGACTTTGCCATTCCCTCATCTCCGGCCGTCCGACCCCTGTCAGGCCGGAGTAACTATTCTCATTACAATATACCGCTGCTAACCGCCAACTGCTACTTCATTGCTGCTTTCACATACACATCGAAGCGGTTTTTCTTGGTTTCGATGGCTGTCGCAGGCTTTTGCCCTGCTAAAAACTCGGCATAATCCGGCCGCTTGACAACCACCCGCTTGGTGGCCAAAGCTAACGCTGGGGCCAGCAAACCATCAGCATCAAGATCGGCCCCGACCAAAGTTTGGAACACCCGCATTTCCTTTTTCACCAACGCCGATTTCTTCTTGTGTGGGTACATCGGATCAAGGTACACCACATCCGGGGCCACAAAATCCGGATCGGCAGCCAGCAACTCCAGCGCGTTATGGCTCGAGGCATGCAGCAGTGTCATCCGCTCGCTGATCCAGCCACCGATTTCGCTATCCGCTTTGGCGCGGGCCAAACCGTCGTCCAGCAACGCAGCCACTACTGGGTGGCGCTCGACCATCTGTACCTTGCAGCCGAGCGAGGCCAAAACAAACGCGTCGCGTCCCAATCCTGCCGTACCATCAACCACGGTTGGTGTCACGCCTCCCTTGAGACCCACCGCTTTGGCAATCGCCTGACCCCGGCCACCACCGAATTTACGCCTATGTGCCACGGCGCCACTCGCCAAGTCGACATATACCGCGCCCAATTTAGCCTCATCAAGCTTGCGAAGCTCCAGCCGCTCAGTTGTCAGGACCAATGCAAACACGCTGTCTGGGTCATGGGATAGTCCCCAGCGTTCAGCCAACAGATCAAGTTCATGTTGACGCTCAGGGGACTCAGAAATTAAGGCTAGTTGCACACACACACTCCGGTAAATACAGCACCTGCCAGCCAAACACGGCAGGCATTAAGTTGCGGATTATAACACCTCTTTACGCTGGCTCAATTGAGCAACCAGCTTAGGCAACGGCTGTGGGTAGCCAAACACATAGCCCAGGGCATAATCCATTTCCAATTCACCGAGCTTGGCAAGGTTCGCTTCATTCTCGACACATTCATCTACCGTCTGCTTGCCCATCTTCATTGAGATAAGCCGGTGACTGATAGCACTTACTGTCCATATAATTAACATGGAGCGACCCCCTTGCATACTGGCGGCCGACTCCAGCCCGGCCTGAAAACCATCCGTCCAGCGAATGCCCTTGTGGTAAGAATGGATCACTAAAGTATCGTAGGTCGACGCCTTGAGCGGTAACCCGCTGAGAAGAAAAAATAACAATCAAGCGCATAAGGGACAGTAACTAGCCAAACGGCTATTTTTTAATATAATTTAGCGACATAGCGTGGTGTCAGTATAAGATATGACCAAGCACGTATAAACCAAGGATTGCTTCCACCATGACCAGCCAAATTCGAATTGATGATCTCGACCGGGAAATCCTCAATACCCTGATGAGCGATGCCCGTACCCCCTATGCCGAAATGGCCAAGCGCTTCAACGTCAGCCCTGCTACCGTCCATGTCCGGGTCGAAAAAATGCGTGCAGCTGAAATCATCACCGGCACCGAAGTGATCATCAACCCCAAGCTACTCGGCTACGACGTGTGCTGCTTTATCGGTATCAACCTCAACGCAGCACGGGACTACCACTCGGCACTGACCAAGCTCAATGAGCTTGACGAGGTGGTCGAGGCCTACTACACCACCGGGGCGTACAATATCTTCGTCAAGTTGATGTGCAAATCGATAGAAGAGCTGCAGTACGTGCTGATTGATAAGCTGCAGGCAATCGACGAAGTCCAGTCAACCGAGACCCTGATCTCGCTGCAAAACCCAATCAACCGCAACGTCCACCCCTGACCATCTGCGATTATTCAGCGCTAACAAAAGGGCCTGCACCATAGTGCAGGCCCTGATTATCACAGCCGATAAGTAAAGACTTACCTACTCTTCTTTCAGATTATTCGCTTAGGTTATCCAGCTCAGTCTGGCGGGCAGCGGCATCTTCTGCCAACCACTCGGCAACTGATTTAGCAAAGTAGGTAAGGACACCGTCGGCGCCCGCACGCTTGAAGCACAGCAAGGATTCCATCACAGTTTCGCGCTCCTTGAGCCAACCATTCTGGATCGCTGCCATGTGCATCGCGTACTCACCCGAGACCTGATAGGCAAAGGTCGGTACCTGCAGTTCATTTTTCACCCGGTGCACCACATCCAGATATGGCATACCCGGCTTGACCATCACCATGTCAGCGCCTTCGTTGACGTCCATGGCCACTTCATGCAGTGCTTCGTCGCTGTTGGCCGGATCCATTTGATAGTTTTTCTTATCACCACCTTTCAGGTTACCTGACGAGCCGACCGCATCACGGAACGGGCCGTAGTAGTTAGACGCATACTTAGCAGAATAAGCCATGATTTGAGTATGAACATAACCGGCTTCTTCCAGCGCTTCGCGGATTGCACCGATACGGCCATCCATCATGTCCGACGGAGCAACAACGTCAGCACCCGCTTCAGCATGAGACAAGGCTTGCTTGATCAGCACTTCGGTGGTGACATCATTGATCACATAGCCGTCTTCATCGATGATGCCGTCCTGCCCATGGATGGTGAACGGATCGAGGGCAACATCGGTGATCACGCCTATCTGTGGCACATGCTCTTTCAGCAGACGGACTGCTCGCTGGACCAGACCTTCCGGGTTGAAGGCTTCCGCAGCACAGGTTGACTTAAAGTCCTGCGATACCACTGGGAACAAGGCTATCGCAGGGACACCCAACGTAGCCAGGTACTCGGCTTCCTGAAGCATAAGATCAATAGACAGACGCTCTATCCCCGGCATGGAATCGACGGTTTCACGACGGTTCTTACCCATCAGGATAAACATTGGGTAAATCAGGTCATTCACAGAAATCTGATTTTCGGCCATTAAACGGCGACTAAAATCATGCTTGCGCATACGACGCATACGGCGTGCCGGAAACGCGCCCTGGATAGATACAGACACTGCATACTCCTTTTTGGGTTAAATCGCTTATGTGGATCATACCACCCTCATTCGGTGGCTGTTGATCCGATATTGAAAAATGCCTGGGTGGTAACAAACGCATTGGCCATCACTTGCTCAGGTTGCTGACCGCGACACTCTGCAATCACGGACGCGATATGGGGCAGAAACTTGGGTTCATTGCGGCTCGATTTTGGCTTGGGCCGGTAATCCCGCGGCAGCAGATAAGGACAGTCGGTCTCCACCATCAAGCGGTTATCTGGAATGTCGGCAACAATCTCACGCAACTCGGTGCCGCGGCGCTCATCACAGACCCAACCGGTGATCCCGATGTGCAAGTCCAGCGCCAAGCAGTCCCGAAGCTCCTCTTGGGTACCGGTGAAACAATGCAATACTGCTGCCGGTAACTTATCGCGCCACGGCTTGAGAATTGCCATAAAGCGCTCATGGGCATCACGGCAGTGCATGAAAACAGGCATATTAAGCTCAGCAGCCAACGCCAACTGGGCCTCGAATACGGCTTCCTGCTGCGGTCTTGGAGAGAAATCCCGATTAAAGTCGAGTCCACATTCACCGATGGCCACCACTTCAGGGTGAGCAGCCAGTTCGCGGAGATCGGTCAGCGCCAAGTCTTGGACACTTTTGGCATCATGGGGATGCACCCCTGCGGTGCTGTAAGTATAGCCCGGCCACTGACGGGCCATTGCCACCGCCTGTCGGCTTTCTTCGATACTGGTACCGGTAAGAATAAGGCCGTGGACACCCGCTGTTTTGGCGCGCTCCACGACCTCGTGGCGGTCTTTATCAAACCGGCTGTTAGTCAAGTTGACCCCGATATCAATCATCGCTGTTCCCACTTAATTTTCTAAGCAATGGGAACAACTTAATGAATATCGCTACGTTTTGCTATCACCCTTTGTAAATTTTCGGGTTAAACACATCACGCAACCAGTCACCTAGCAAGTTGATGACCAACACCAACACAACCAATACCATCCCAGGAAAAGCGGTGATCCACCAGGAGCCAGAGAAGATATAGTTAAAGCCGATACTTATCAGCGAGCCCAACGACGGTTGGTCCACTGGCAGCCCGAGCCCAAGGAAGGAGAGGGCAGCCTCAGACATGATGGCATTGGCAACCTGTACGGTTGAGATAACCAAAATCGGTGACAAGCAGTTAGGCAGAATATGGCGGAACATGATCCGTGGCGCCTTGAAGCCCATCACTTTCGCCGCTTCAACATACTCTTTTTTCTTTTCAGCCAATACGGAAGCGCGAATGGTTCGCGCATACTGTGGCCACTCAGCAATACCGATAATCACCACCAGCATCACCACTGCATACTGACTATATAGCTGAGTACCAAGACCAGCGCGGAAGATAGCCGAAACAATGATCGCCACCATCATGGTAGAGAACGATAGCTGAATATCGGCAAAGCGCATTAAGAAACTATCAATACGGCCGCCGAAGTAACCCGCACTAAGGCCAATAACCACGCCCAGAACCATCTGTACAGCAACCGCCAAAATACCGATGATCAATGAGATGCGCATGCCATAAAGAATGGTCGATAAAATGTCGCGCCCTTGCGGATCGGTACCGAGCAAGAAACGCGGGTCTGAATATTCCATCCAGATTGGTGCCATCTCAGAATCCATGATGTCAATGGCGGTTGGATCATAAGGGTTAACCGGTGCTAGCAACGGAGCGAAAGCGGCACTCAGTGCGCATGCTAAAAAGACCGCAAAACTCAGCATCGCGACTTTATCGCGCTTGAAGTGATAGATGAAATCAGAATCTAGAAAGCGCTGCAAGCGGCTAGGTGTTGTCGTTTGAGTCATTGACATCGATTACGCTCCTTTTCCAGTCAGGTTAACAGTCGGGTTAATCAGACCGTAAAGCAGATCCACAATGGTATTAGTGACCACAAATATCAAACCAACAAAAATCACATATGCCGTAATAAGAGGGGTATCGACCCGGTTAATTGCTTCTAAGAACAAGAAACCCGTTCCCGGCCATTGGAAAACCGTCTCGGTCAAAATGGTATAAGCAACCATAGTACCGATCTGCACACCACCGACAGTGATCACTGGCAACATGGTGTTTTTCAGCGCATGCTGATAATAAATTTTGTTCAGCGCTAATCCTTTCGCCTTGGCAAACTTGATATATTCCGAGCTCAAAACCTCCAGCATTTCAGAGCGCACGAGGCGAATAAACAACGGCAGCATAATCGATGCCAGAGCAATCGATGGTAAAACAAGGTGCGCCAGTCCATCTAAATTAAACAAACCCGATTCCCAACCTAATGGACTAGTGGTAGTGCCTCGTCCAAACGAAGGTAGCCAACCGAGCTCTATTGAAAATACATACATCAGCATAATAGCGGTTAAGAAAACCGGAATGGATATACCCACACTGCTGAAGGCCATAATCACTTTGGTAAAAAAGCTTTTGGGGTTAATCGCAGAATAAACACCCAGTGGTATCGAGAGCAAGACGATAATCACGGAGGCGCCAAATACCAATTCGAGCGTCGCCACCAATTTATCCATTATCACGTCCAGTGCCGGACGTTTAAAAAAGTAAGATGTCCCTAAGTCACCTTGAACCGCATTACCAACAAAGCGAGCGTATTTAGTCACAAATGGATCATTCAGGCCCAGTTCGTCACGAAGTGCTTGTCGTTCTGCCTCTGAGACAGATTGCCCCACCAACTCACGCAGCGGATCGCCAAGGTTATCCTGGATTGCAAACGCGACCAGACTGATCACAAACATCACTATCAGTGCCTGATACAGGCGCTTAACCAGAAACGTAAACATTTCTTATCCCTTTCATAAACTAAAGAAACGTCAGGCCAACCTTGGCCTGACGTTGTTGCAGTGAAGAATTACTCTTCAACTACCAGATCACCGAAGTACGGGAAGTTCATTGCGTTCACAATCGGCGCGATCTTCACGTTAGACTTTGCAGCCCACGCTAGGTTTTGCCAATGCAACGGAACGTATGCCGCATCGTTATACAGAATTTCTTCAACTTTCTTCAGCTGAGCAGAACGTTTGGTTGGATCAGTTTCAACGTTTGATGCCTCAATCAAACCATCCACCTCGGCGTTTGAGTAATAGCCACAGTTGTATTGCCCGCGACCAGTATCTTCATTACGCGTCATTGTTAGGAACTCGGTAAAGTTCGCTGAATCTTCTGTATCTGCGTGCCAACCGATCATCATCATGTCAGCCGCACAGACATCAAATTCCGGCCAGTATTGCGCTTTTGGCAACGTTTTAAGGTCAACTTTGATCCCGATTTTAGAAAGCATCTGGGCGGCAGCTTGGGCGATCTTGTCATCGTTCACGTAACGATTGTTTGGTGCCATCATGGTTAAAGTGAAGCCATCTTCATAGCCCGCTTCTTTCATTAACTCTTTCGCTTTAGCAACATCAAAACGGACATCTAACGCTTCATTGTGGCCAGCGTAACCAACCGGACTCTGCTGAGAGGCCGTTGTCGCGAAGCCTCGCATGATACGCTGTACGATACCGTCGTTGTTGATCGCGTGAACAATCGCCTGACGCACACGGACATCTTTCAGCGCTTCGTTGCTATTTTGGTTCATGTGGAACGAGATAAGACGTGTGCCTGGTAGGGTCACCAAATCCAAGTCCTTCGAAGATTCAACACGTTTGTGATCATTAGGTGCGACAGGAGCAATCATATCGACACCACCAGAAAGCAGTGCTGCAACACGAGTGGCATTCTCTTTGATAGGCTGCAAAGTGATAGTGTCAACGTTGCCTGGAGAGGCGGTATCCCAGTAACCATCAAAACGTTCAAATTCTACTTTCACGCCTTGCTCACGACTCGTCACGATAAATGGGCCGGTGCCAGACATGTTCGTCGATGCAAACGAGTTACCGTGCTTAACAATCGCAGCTTTATCACGACCGTCTTCTGTGGTGCCCGTATAGAACTTGCTGTCCATTGGGAAGATGTATGTCGCTGTTTGTAGAACAAGCGGGTATGGACCCGTTGTTTTTAGATCAACCGTGTAATCATCCACTTTTTCCATCGCAGAGAAAGGGTCGAAAATCGCTTTGAAATCAGGTGAATCTTTCAGACGCTGGAAAGTCCACACGACATCATCTGCCGTCATGGTATTACCTGAGTGGAACTTCACGCCTTGACGTAGGTGAAAACGGAAAGTGTCATCATCAACACGCTCCCATTTCGTTGCCAAGCGTGGCTCAAAGTCGAGATCTTGCTTAAAGCGCACCAATGGGTCGAAGACCATGTGCGATAGCTGCAGAGTGCCACCAGATAATTGCTCATGCGGATCAAGTGATACTGGATCAGCATCATAGGCGACTTTGATGTCAGCTGCGGCGGCACTAAAGCTCAGGCCGGCAGCCATTAAGGCCACGGCCAACTTGGTCTTGAGGGTTTTCATTGCATAGCTCCTTTATGCGGGGAGGTAACTCCCTTGCTGTTGTATTTGCTTTTGTTGTGTCCTATGCCGCTGTAGACAGCGGCATGAAATGATTAAGCTAACTTCAGTCCTTCCTGACTCATGCCCTTGAACTCAGGCATCAGAGAGATCAGCTGACGACTGTACTCATGCTGTGGTGCAGTGAACAACTGCTCGGTCGGGGCAACCTCTAGCAAGGTGCCCTTCTGCATCACACCGATGCGATCACACATCTGGCGGATCACCGGGAGATCATGACTGATAAACAGCATGGTCAAATTCAGCTCATCCTGGAGATCTTTGAGTAGATTAAGAATTTGTGCCTGGACTGACACGTCTAATGCCGATGTCGGTTCATCACAAATCAATAGGCGGGGGCGGGTAGCCAATGCCCGTGCAATCGAAATCCGCTGGCGTTGGCCACCCGAAAATTCATGCGGGTACTTCACACCAGATGCACTACCTAAACCTACGTGGTCAAGCAGATCATTAACGATTTGACGAGTCTGGCTTTCATTTTCAGTCAGTCGGTGGAAACGAATAGGTTCCGCGATGATATCGGCAACCTTCATTCGCGGATTCATTGAAGTATAAGGGTTCTGGAACACCATCTGCATCTGGCGACGCAGCGGACGGCGCTCGGCTTCATTTTTGAGTGCAGTAAGATCGACACCTTCAAAGGTAATTTTACCGGAGTTAGGCGGATACAAGCCAGTGATCGCTCGGGCTATCGTCGACTTACCTGAACCCGACTCTCCCACCAACCCGAACGTTTCCCCTTCAAAGATCTCAAAACTGACGTCATTATTCGCCTGGACGTATTCACGACGGCTTTCGAAAAATGAATCCTTGGTAACAAAGCGTAGATTAACATTCTCAACCTGCAGCAAGGCACCGGTATAACGACGTTGATCTTCACTTTGGCCCAGCCAATGATTTTTCACATCAAGCTGGCTCATTTCCTTCGCGTCTTCGATATAGCTTACCAGCGGGAAACGCTTGAGTTTAATATCGGAACGCGGAACAGCTGAAATTAAGCTTTGTGTATACGGGTGGTTCGGGCGGCACAACACCTGCTCCGTATCACCGATTTCCACCAAATCACCGCGATACATCACAGCAACCCTATCGGTCACGTTGGAAACAACACCCATATCATGGGTCACCAGCATACAACCGACGTTTTTCTTCCGACACAGTTCGCGAATAAGATTCAGGATCTGATCCTGAATCGACACATCCAGCGCAGTGGTTGGCTCATCGGCAATGATTAAATCCGGTTCGCCAGCCAAGGCAATAGCAATCACTACCCTCTGACGCATACCACCTGAAAACTGATGCGGATACTGTTTGATACGTATTTCTGGCTGCGGGATCCCGACTTGTTCCATCAAGTTGATGGCCCGTTTCACCGCTTCACTCTGGCTCACCTTCAGATTTGTCACAATCGTTTCGGTCAGCTGCTGCTCAACCGTAAAGAGTGGATTAAGCGAGGTCATCGGATCCTGAAAAATAAAACCAATTTTCGATCCGCGCACTGAGCGCATTTGCTCCGGCTTCAACCCCGAGATAAGCTCACCATCGAGGTAAACATCTCCACTCGCAACTCGTCCTGGCGGGCTAAGCAAATCAATGACTGCATTGCCCACGGTCGACTTACCGGCGCCGGACTCACCGACCACACCGACAATCTCGCCTCGTTCAATTGAAAACGAGAGCGACTTCACTGCAGCATGAACCCCATGTCGTGATGGGTATTCGATACGCAGGTTTTTCACTTCCAATAAAGCCATTACCAGACCCCAACTGCTTGGCAGCGTTCTGCCCTGTCTGAAAAATTGAATCCCTTCTTTCAGCATAATTTGCTGAATGTATGTTCAGGACATAATCTGTCAAATATTTCACAATAAATCAACAACGCGCAAGTAAAAACCAGGAAAACGAATAAAAAAAGAATAAATAATCACATAAAATGGAGGAAGAGTAAGAAAACAAGAGAGAAAACAGATATAACCCCTATACACAACATCCGCATTTAGCAGTGAAAGCAGCTGTAATTACAGTTATATGATATAGCTAACACTTTTAAATTTTGCATAAATATACAGAGAGCAAGAACGCCCCATTTAACATTGTAGAAACATAAACCATTTCAACACCTTAATGTAAACCTATATCTCGTGAAATAGTCACATGCCAGAGATCTAAGCTGAGAATAGACATTATTGACAGCAGATCACACTTTTACTGAAGGGGTTAAAGGAAGGGGAAAATCACAAAAACGAAAAAAGCCCCGTCATTTCTGACGGGGCTTTCCAATATGGGGTGGCTAACGGGATTTGAACCCGCGACAACCGGAATCACAATCCGGGACTCTACCAACTGAGCTATAGCCACCATTGTTTGTGGTTAGTTAAAAGGACTAAATTCCTACTAACCGAATACATCTATAGGATGTATAAAAGCCTCGCCGTTTCTGACGAGGCTTTCGAAGAGTGGTCGGTGAAGAGGGATTCGAACCCCCGACCCTCTGGTCCCAAACCAGATGCGCTACCAAGCTGCGCTATTCACCGACAAAATTCTTTTTACTTGGCTTTGCTCCAAGAGGGTTAACCTCTGGTCCGCTATTCCAAGAGCCATGATGCACTATCAAACTAGGCGATTCACGACAAATGCTTCAATAATGAAGTCTTTAATAATGGGGTGGCTAACGGGATTTGAACCCGCGACAACCGGAATCACAATCCGGGACTCTACCAACTGAGCTATAGCCACCATTGTT
>NZ_JANEYT010000012.1:0-12455 GCF_024357955.1 Photobacterium pectinilyticum | reverse complement strand
GTGGCTAACGGGATTTGAACCCGCGACAACCGGAATCACAATCCGGGACTCTACCAACTGAGCTATAGCCACCATTGTTACTTTTGCCGATACGATCCTGTCCGGAATGGCGCGCCCGAAAGGATTCGAACCTTCGACCTTTGGCTCCGGAGGCCAACGCTCTATCCAGCTGAGCTACGGGCGCATGCCCTATCGGCGGAGGTGAATATTACGGATCGGGGCCCTCCTCGTAAAGTGTTTTTTTTAGTTTTTTTCTCGTTCGCTGCAAATATAGGCAAATAACTGTTGATTCGCATCATACAAAAGCAGCCCCCTAGTTTATCACGATGAAAATAGGCGATATACTCACGTTGTTTTTACAAATCAAACATTCTATAAATAAACACTGCCTTGTCTCAACAGTTTGACTACAACAAACACGAAATAAGACTGTGGCAATAGCACATAATGATCTGGAAGTGTAAAGGTGAGCTCAATGGAATTTTCTCTTCGACAACTTATGGTAACGGCTGTTGCTGCCCTGGCATTTACCGGCACTGCTGTGGCAGCCGATATGTCAGATGAAGCTATCGCAGAACGTATCAAACCGGTAGGCTCCGTTTACCTTGAGGGCGACGCCCCTTCGGGCCCAGTTGTGGCTGCCGGCCCTCGTAGCGGTGATACCGTCTACGGTACCTTTTGCGCAGCATGTCATGGGACTGGAATCATGGGCGCACCAAAGATTGGTGATTCTACGGACTGGAGCCCTCGCCTTGCCAAAGGTAATGATGTACTGGCTGATCACGCGATTAACGGCTTCAATGCCATGCCAGCCAAGGGATCATGTATGGATTGTAGCGATGATGAAATTGTTGCCGCCATTGACCATATGATCGAAGGGCTGTAATTCAAGCGTCTCTCCCCTACAACGAATAAAGCGAGTGCCACCGGCCCTCGCTTTTTCTTTATATACTGTCCCGTCCTGAAAAGTGCTTGCTCATTGATTACAGCGCTATTTCTTGAACATCGCCCGGATATTGGCTATGTGGGCCTGGCCCTTTTGCATTCGCTGCTCCTGGGTCATTGGTTTTTTATCAGCCTCCCACTCCAGATCATCTTGCGGCAACTCAAACAAGAACCGACTTGGCTCAGGTTTAATCAGCTCGCCAAACTGGCGGCGCTCCTTACACAAGGTAAAGGTCAGCTCCTTTTGGGCGCGGGTGATCCCCACGTAGGCTAAACGGCGCTCTTCCTCAACATTATCTTCATCAACGCTGGTTTGGTGCGGCAATATCCCCTCTTCGCTGCCCACAAGGTACACGTAAGGAAACTCCAGGCCTTTCGAGGCGTGTAACGTCATAAGCTGAACCTGATCGGCATCATCGTCATCTTCGCCCCGCTCCATCATATCGCGCAGGGTCAGGCGCTGGACCACTTCCTTGAGGGTCTTCACTTCCTGATCGTAGTTGTCTCCTTCAAGGTCGGCGGTGATCCAGCTATACAGATCTGAGACGTTCTTCATTCGCATCTCGGCCGCTTTCGGGCTAGGCGATGTCTCATATAGCCAATCTTCGTAATTAATATCCCGCACCAGCTGGCGCACAGCTGCAACGGTATCACCGCGCTCGGCATTATCGGATAACTCAACCACCCAACGGGTGAAGCGCTGCAGGGATTCCAAACCACGGCCAGATAGGTGCTGTTCCAACCCCATTTCGAAGCTAGCAGCAAACAGACTCTTGCCTCGCATGTTAGCGTAGGTACCAAGCTTCTCCAGCGTCACCGGGCCGATTTCACGGCGTGGGGTGTTAACGATACGCAAAAAGGCATTGTCATCATCTAAGTTGGTCAGCAGGCGCAGGTACGCCATGATATCTTTGATCTCTGCCCGTGAGAAAAACGAGGTACCACCGGAAATCTTATAGGGGATCCGGTTTTGCATCAGGGCTTTCTCGAACAACCTGGACTGGTGATTGCCTCGGTAAAGGATGGCATAGTCCTTATACTGGGTATTATTCAAGAAGCGATGGGCAATCAGTTCCCCCACCACTTTTTCCGCTTCGTGCTCTTCGTTCTTGGCGGTGATCACCTTGAGCATCTCGCCATCGGGGATTTCCGAGAACAGCGTTTTTTCAAACACGTGCGGGTTATTGGCAATCAGAATATTCGCAGTACGCAGAATACGGCTGGTCGAGCGGTAATTCTGCTCCAGCTTGATAACCCTCAGGCTAGGGAAGTCTTTGCTCAGCTGCACCAAGTTTTCCGGCTGGGCACCGCGCCAAGAATAGATAGACTGGTCATCATCGCCAACCACGGTAAAGCGGGCACGCTCACCCACCAGCAGCTTAACGAAAATATACTGGCTGGTGTTAGTATCCTGATATTCATCCACCAGCAGGTAACGGATCTTGTTCTGCCAACGTTGGCGAACCTCTTGGTTATCACGCAACAGCAACACTGGCATCAAAATCAAGTCATCGAAATCAAGGGCATTGTAAGCCTTCATCTGCCGCTGATACATCTCATAGCAATAGGCGAACATCTGATCGCGCTCGCTTGAGGCATGTGCCTTGGCTTGTGCCGGCGACAACATGTCATTTTTCCAGTTGGAAATCGTCGACAATAGCTGTTTGAGCAAATCCTTGTCGCCATCAATCTGTTGCTCGGTCAACTCCTTGAGCAAGGCCATCTGATCTTGGTCATCAAATAAGGAAAAGCTGGCCTTAAGCCCCAGTACCTTGTACTCACGACGGATGATATTGAGCCCCAGGGTATGGAAGGTTGAAACCATCAACCCCTTGGCTTCCTGCTTGCCAAGCGTCTGCCCTACCCGCTCCTTCATTTCACGGGCAGCCTTATTGGTAAAGGTCAACGCCGCAATATTACGGGCTTTGTAGTCACATTGCTGAACCAAGTAGGCAATTTTATTGGTGATCACTCGGGTTTTGCCCGAGCCTGCGCCAGCAAGGACCAAACTTGGTCCAGCGACGTATTTTACCGCTTCGTTTTGCCTTGGGTTCAGTTTCATTGACTTAATCCTGTATTGATCTTCGGGTCAGCAGGCGCATTGTAGCGGGTTCACCGCCATTGTCTATTCGCCTACCGATTAAGCCTACTCATCCTGACTAAATAAAAAAACTGCTTGCACATATAATCAGGCACCATAGAATGGTGAATGAACATTCATTCACCATCTTTATTTACAAACTGCCTTTTATGAGTGACAAGAAAAAACGCATTCTCCAGGCAACGGAAACGTTACTGGCAGAACATGGTTTTCACGGGGTTTCGATGCAAATGGTGGCCAAGGAGGCAGGGGTGGCCGCTGGGACGATTTATCGCTACTTCGAGGACAAAGATGATCTGTTGCATCAGCTTCATGATCACATTTTGGCTCATGTCGCGAACAAAATCAGCCAGAACGTGTCAGATGACATGCCGTTGCAGCATAGGTTTCGCACTATGTGGTTAAACATCTGGAACATGGCCACCCAAGAAGATGCCCCACTGATCAACCGTGGCCAGTTTGAGAACCTGCCCCGGCGTGAAAGCCATGAACAAAAATTATTAGAAAAGAAAATGTTCGCCAAGGTGAGTACGTTATTCGAGGAAGGAAAGGCTTCTGGCCTGTTCAAAAACCTCGATAACGAAATCTTGAGCGCATTAAGCCTTGAGCCAAGTATTTGCCTGGCTCGCAAACATATAAACGGCGTTTACAAGGTCAATGATGACGCGCTAGAAGCAGCCATCCAGGCCTCATGGGACGCCATAATTCAGCATTAACATTAGCTAACTTCGGAGCACACCCAACAATGAAAAAATGGATAGTGATGCTACTGATCGCATTGCTGCTATTTGGCAGCGTGATTGGTTTCAATCTCTTCAAGCAACAAAAAATCGCCGAATACATGGCCAGCATGCCTGAGCCGGAGTTTCCAGTCACAGTGACCACCACCGAGCCGGGCAACTGGGTTCCAGCCATCGAAGCAATCGGCTTTATCGAGCCCAATCAGGGTGTCACCATTACCACCGAAGTTACAGGGGTGATCAAAACCCTCGACTTTGAATCGGGTGCCGCTGTCAAAGCAGGGCAACAGCTCCTGGCACTAGACTCCAATGTCGAGGCTGCCAACCTAAAAAGTACCCAGGCTCGCCTTCCAGCCGCCAAGGCGAAGTATGAGCGCTACCGTGGCCTATTCAAAAAAGGTTCGATATCCAAAGAAGCCTATGATGATGCCGAAGCGTCGTATTTCTCTCTGGCTGCCGACATCGAAAGCCTGAAAGCGACCATTGAGCGCCGTACTATCAAGGCACCGTTCGACGGTATCGTTGGTCTACGTAATGTGTTCCTCGGTGAATATATCCAACCAGGTGACGATGTGGTGCGCCTTGAAGATACTTCTCTGATGAAACTGCGCTTTACGGTACCCCAGACCGATATCTCAGAGATTCATCTGGGTCAGGACGTTGAGATCTTTGTTGATGCCTACCCGAAAACACCGTTTAACGGTGAGATCAGTGCGATTGAGCCCGCGGTGAACTACCAGAGCGGTTTAGTACAGATCCAGGCTGATATCCCGAACAATGAAGGGCAGCTTCGTAGCGGTATGTTTGCCCGAGCCCACATTATCCTGCCGACGCTGGAAGACCAAATCATCCTGCCACAGACCGCAATTACCTATACCCTGTATGGCGATAATGTCTATCTGGCCGGTGAAGATGAAAACGGTATCCTTCGGGTTACCCAGTCTGTCGTCAAAGTCGGTGAGCGCAAAGGTAACAGTGTCCACATCCTTGAGGGTGTGAAAACTGGTGATACCGTAGTGACTTCCGGTCAAGTACGCCTGAGTAACCATGCCAAAGTTCGTGTGGTAGAAAGCAACTCGCTGGAAGCCCCAGCTGAAACCCCAATGCTGTGATCCGGAGGAGACATGCGCTTTACAGATGTTTTTATTAAACGTCCTGTGCTAGCGGTATCGATCAGCTTTTTGATCGCCCTTCTTGGCCTGCAGGCAATATTCAAAATGCAGGTCAGGGAATACCCTGACATGACCAATACCGTCGTGACGGTTACGACCAGCTACTACGGTGCCAGTGCCGATCTGATCCAAGGCTTTATTACCCAGCCATTGGAGCAGGCCATCGCACAGGCTGATAATATCGACTTCATGACCTCGTCGTCGGTGCTCGGCTCATCGACCATTACGGTCACCATGAAGCTGAATACTGACCCGAATGCGGCTCTGGCAGATATTCTTGCCAAGACCAACTCGGTCCGTTCCCAGTTACCGAAAGAAGCCGAAGATCCAACCGTGACCATGTCGACAGGCTCGACAACAGCGGTAATGTATATCGGCTTTACCAGTGATGAGTTGGCTTCGAGCCAGATCACCGACTACCTAGAGCGAGTGATCAACCCACAACTGTTCACGGTAAACGGTGTCTCCAAGGTCGACCTATACGGCGGGATGAAATATGCCCTTCGCGTGTGGTTGGACCCTGCCAAAATGGCGGCCTACAACCTAACAGCAACAGACGTGATGAACGTTCTGAACGCCAATAACTACCAGTCCGCCACAGGTCAGGCGACGGGTGAATTCGTGCTGTACAACGGTACAGCCGATACCCAGGTGAGCAATACCGACGATCTGGAAAAACTGGTCGTGTCTACCCAGGAAGGTCAAGTGATCCGCCTCGGTGATATCGCCAAGGTATCACTGGAAAAGAGTCATGATATCTATCGTGCTTCTGCCAACGGTGAAGAGGCTGTTGTCGCAGCGATCAATGCTGCGCCAAGTGCCAACCCGATCAACATTGCCGCCGATGTCTATGAGTTGTTGCCGGAACTTGAACGCAACATGCCGAGCAACATCTCGATGAACATCATGTATGACTCGACCATTGCGATTAACGAGTCTATCAATGAGGTTATCAAGACCATTGCCGAAGCAGCATTGATCGTACTGGTAGTGATCACCTTGTTCCTCGGCTCTTTCCGTGCGGTTATTATCCCGATTGTGACCATTCCGCTCTCGTTGATTGGCGTTGCCATGGTAATGCAGGCATTTGGTTTCTCGTGGAACCTGATGACTCTGCTGGCTATGGTATTGGCTATCGGCCTCGTGGTTGATGATGCAATCGTGGTACTGGAAAACGTCGACCGCCATATCAAAGAAGGGGAATCGCCGTTCCGTGCAGCGATTATCGGTACCCGTGAAATCGCCGTGCCGGTTATTGCTATGACCCTGACACTGGGTGCGGTATATGCACCGATCGCAATGATGGGCGGGATCACCGGTTCACTGTTCAAGGAATTTGCCCTAACCCTGGCCGGTGCGGTATTCGTCTCGGGGATCATCGCCCTGACACTTTCACCGATGATGTGTTCGAAAATGCTGAAGGCCAATGAAAAGCCAAGCAAGTTCGAAACCACGGTACACCATTTCCTTGATCGCATGACCAACCGCTACGAGAAAATGCTTGGCGGGATCATGAAAATGCGCCCGGTTGTTATTGTGTTCGCACTGCTGGTATTCGGTGTCATGCCTGTGCTGTTCAAGTTCATCCCGAGTGAACTGGCACCATCGGAAGATAAAGGCGTACTGGTTATGATGGGCACCGCACCATCAAATGCCAACCTCGATTATATCGAGAACACCATGGGCGAAGTGAACCGTATGCTGGTCGAACAGCCAGAAGTAGCCTTTGCTCAGGTTTTCTCAGGGGTACCGAACTCCAACCAGGCCTTTGGTATTGCCTCGATGGTACCTTGGAGCGAACGTGAAGAGAGCCAGGCTGAAGTGGTCAAGCGAGTGACGGACTTGGTGAAGGACGTGCCGGAAATGGCCGTCACGGCATTCCAGATGCCAGAGCTACCCGGTGCGGGCTCAGGCTTGCCAATCCAGTTTGTGCTCACTACACCGAACAGCTTCGAGAGCCTATTCCAGATCAGTAGCGATATTTTGGGTAAGGTAAAAAGTAACCCAATGTTCGTCTACTCGGATCTCGATCTGAACTACGACTCGGCAACGATGAAGATCAAGATCGACAAGGACAAGGCCGGCGCCTATGGCGTGACGATGCAGGATATTGGTATCACCCTAAGTACCATGATGACCGATGGTTATGTCAACCGTATCGACCTCAACGGTCGCTCTTACGAGGTGATCCCACAGGTAGAGCGTAAGTACCGCCTCAACCCTGAGTCACTTAAGGGCTACTATGTCCGTGCTGCTGACGGCAATGCAATTCCGCTGGGGAGCTTGGTGACGATTGACGTTGTGTCTGAACCGCGTTCACTGCCGCACTTCAACCAGCTGAACTCAGCAACAGTCGGCGCTGTCCCTGCTCCGGGTGTCGCGATGGGTGATGCGATCAACTGGTTCCAGAACGAAGCGGCCAGTACCCTTCCAGCAGGCTACCAGTATGACTTCATGGGTGAAGCCCGCCAGTTCGTGACCGAAGGTAATGCGCTGTATACTACCTTTGCCTTGGCATTAGCGATCATCTTCCTGGTTCTGGCTATCCAGTTCGAATCGCTACGCGACCCGTTAGTGATCATGGTATCGGTACCGCTGGCAATTTGTGGTGCCCTCATCGCCTTGGCGTGGGGTGCGGCCTCGATGAATATCTACTCGCAGGTCGGCCTGATCACCCTGATTGGCCTTATCACCAAGCACGGTATCTTGATTTGTGAAGTCGCCAAAGAAGAGCAGCTGCACCACAAGAAAGACCGTACGGCAGCTGTGATGGAAGCGGCGAAAATTCGTCTGCGTCCAATCCTGATGACCACGGCTGCAATGATTGCCGGTCTGATCCCGCTACTGTACGCCACCGGTGCCGGTGCGGCCCAGCGCTTCAGTATCGGTATCGTTATCGTTGCCGGTCTGGCTATCGGTACGGTATTCACCTTGTTTGTACTGCCGGTTATTTATTCTTACCTTGCGAGCATTCATAAGCCGCTGCCGGTCTTTGTCGAGGACAAAGACTTGGAAAAGCTTAGGCGTGCTGATGAAGCACGCAATGCCTTGAAAGAAGCGCACGATTGCTAATCGAAGCAAGCAAACAAAGAGGCCGTTTTAACGGCCTCTTTTATTTTGTACCAACAGCAACGACAATCCTGTTATATTTGAATAAAATAACGACAACAAATGAAATGCCGTTACGGAGTTAACTAAGCTATGTTTGATCCAAAGAAACTTGAGCAAGTGGCCAAGCAGATCCAGGATTCCATGCCTCAGCCAGTCAAAGAGCTAGGCAACGATGTAGAACAGAAAGTTCGCCAAGTGATCCAAGCACAGCTTGGTAAACTGGATGTTGTCAGCCGTGAAGAGTTTGATGTACAGACCCAGGTCCTGCTGCGTACCCGCCAGAAGCTAACTGCACTTGAGCAGAAGCTTGATGAGCTAGAAGGCCGCATGGCACCAAAGGCAGATGCCGAGCAAGAGTAATCTTGCGAAATGACTAACAAAAAGCCCGGATAATCATCCGGGCTTTTTTATGTTTAGCTTTTGGGGAAAATTAACCGCCTACAGCAATGCGCTTCATATCTGTCATGTAACCACGCAGTTCTTCACCGATGTATTCAACCGGGTGGTTGCGAATAGTGTCATTCACCGTAATTAGCGTTGCGTTATCAACCTGATTAGAAGTCTCACCTAAACCCTTGCCTATCACGTCCGTGCCTACCGACGGCATGAACTTCTCACGCAGTAGCGGTGTCGCAACATTGGCAAACAGGTAGTTACCGTATTCAGCCGTATCAGAGATAACCACGTTCATCTCGTATAAGCGCTTACGGGCAATAGTGTTAGCAATCAGTGGCAACTCGTGCAGTGATTCATAGTAAGCCGACTCCTCGATAATGCCGGAAGCCGTCATTGCTTCGAACGCCAGTTCAACACCAGCACGTACCATTGCCACCATCAAGATGCCGTTATCGAAATACTCTTGTTCTGAGATCTCAATATCACTATCTGGGTAGTTCTCAAATGCGGTTTCTGCTGTCTCACCACGCCAACCCAACAGGTTCACATCGTCGTTGGCCCAGTCAGCCATCATGGTGCTAGAGAAGTGGCCAGTAATAATGTCGTCCATATGCTTGTTGTAAAGCGGACGCATTAGATCTTTCAGCTCTTCTGATAGTTCAAAGGCTTTCACTTTCGCAGGGTTAGACAAGCGATCCATCATATGAGTGATGCCACCGAATTTCAGTGCTTCGGTAATGGTTTCCCAACCGTACTGCAGCAACTTACCGGCATAGCTCGCATCCACACCATCAGCAATCATCTTCTCGTAGCAAACAATCGAACCAGCCTGAAGCATGCCACACAGGATAGTTTGCTCACCCATCAGATCAGATTTTACTTCAGCAACGAAAGAGGACTCCAACACACCTGCACGGTGACCGCCAGTTGCAGCAGCCCATGCCTTGGCAATCTCTAGGCCATCACCTTGAGGGTCGTTCTCTGGGTGAACCGCAATCAGTGTTGGAACACCAAAGCCACGCTTGTACTCTTCACGTACCTCGGTACCCGGACACTTAGGTGCAACCATGACAACAGTAATATCAGGGCGGATCTGCATACCTTCTTCAACAATGTTGAAACCGTGAGAGTAGCCCAGTGCCGCGCCTTGCTTCATCAACGGCATTACTGTCTCAACCACATTGGTGTGTTGCTTGTCCGGCGTTAGGTTTACGACCAGATCCGCTTTCGGGATCAACGTTTCGTAGCTACCTACTTCAAAACCGTTTTCTTTCGCGTTCTTGTAAGACTGGCGCTGCTCGTCGATTGCAGCCTGGCGTAGGGCGTAAGCCACATCAAGGCCAGAGTCGCGCATGTTCAGACCTTGGTTCAGGCCCTGGGCACCACAACCGACGATAACGACTTTCTTGCCTTTAAGGTAATCAGCCTCGTTGGCAAACTCGTTACGATCCATGAATCGGCAACGACCTAGTTGATCTAATTGCTGGCGAAGATTTAGGGTATTGAAATAATTAGCCATAACAGCAAACTCCGTGAATTCTATTCCTTGGGTCGACAGTACTTGTCGAATAATCCGATAGTAGATCAAGCAGTAAGTTGCGCAAAGTGATATATTCACAATAAGTCATTGCAAAAAGTGCAACATGGAAGATGAACATAAAAACCTTGCAGTTATTTCTTCACCTGTGCGAATCAAAGAATTTTAGCCAGACCGCCCAGGCCATGCATATCAGCCCATCAGCCCTCAGCCGGATCATTCAGCGTCTCGAAGAAGATTTAGGCCAAACCCTGTTTGTTCGTGATAACCGAAGTGTCGAACTAACCTCTGCAGGGCAAACCCTTTTGCCGACGGCGGCACTCATTGTCGCTAACTGGCTGAAGGTCAAAGCTGAACTTGCAGATCATCACCACAAACTACAAGGTAAACTCAAGCTATTTTGCTCCGTCACCGCCAGCTATAGCCACCTGCCCGATATCCTAAACCGTTTCCGTCAGCTCTATCCCCAGGTTGAGATCCAGCTACTTACCGGCGATCCCGCCCAAGCGATCGATAAAGTACAGCAAGATGAAGCCGATATCGCCATTGCCGCCAAGCCTGATACCTTACCGGGAAAGATGACCTACATTGAACTCGACAATGTTTCGATGTCGATCATCGCCCCTCTTCTCCCACCACCGAGCCTGCAAAAAGCATTGGCAGAACCACCGAACTGGGCCAGCCTACCATTTATCTTACCGGAGTCGGGCACCGCAAGAGATAAGGCCGATAGATGGCTAAAAAGCAAAAAGATAAAGCCTAATATTTATGCTCAAGTCGGTGGTCACGAAGCCATTGTCAGTATGGTTGCCCTTGGCTGTGGGGTAGGTATAGCTCCGGATGTGGTGATTGAGAACAGCCCGGTAGGCAATAAAGTCAAACGGCTAGAAAAAGAAAAAGTACAGCCGATGCATTTAGGTCTGTGCTGTAAACAAAGCCGACAGAATGAGCCATTACTCTATGCACTACTGAATCTTTTTGGCTGCAATTAATTTATCAATGGAATAATAACAATGCCCCAACCAATCTTAACTCATTCGTACTACTCTGATTTTTATGCCGCCAAAGGCTACGACTTCCTAAAGCAGATTTCACAGTGCTATAAAGCACCTCAAAACCTAATTATTTTTTCAGTCATGCATTGCTACGAAGGTTCGCTGCCTTATATCAATGTCCTTGCCGAGCTGGCCCATGAATTAATTTTTATTCCCAAGGGAGCGACAACCAGTGGTAACCGCGAGATCAAGGCAACGATCGAGAAACTGCCTAGCTGTACTATAGCCAATCATGGAATAACTAAGGAACACCTCAGAGATCCCCTCGCGGCTGAAACCTTTATCCGTCAATACATCGATGCGGACAGCAAGTTTCTACTCCTAGATCACGGCGGTTACTTCTCTCATGCCATCGAGCACCTTAGCAAAGTATTTCAGGAACAACTCGTCGGTATCACCGAACTCACCGCCAATGGCTTGTACAAGTACTTAAACTGCAACCTGAATCACCCACTGGTCACTGTCTCCCATCTCAGTATCAAGGCCCCTGCTGACTACGAGGCTTCAGAGTGCATTGTCCATTATTCCGATCAGATCCTACGTGAAGAGTTTGGATTGAAACTCAATAATGATGGTTTCCTAAAAGTCGGTGTGATTGGTGCCGGTAACCTAGGTTGCGGGGTGATCCAATACCTTAAAGGGAAAGCTATTGGCAACATTCTAGTCGCAGATATCGACCCAAGAAGGCTAACTCAATTTCCCCGCAACGGTGTACAAGTAAGCTCAATAGAACGATTGGTCCACGAATGTAATTTGATTTACTGCTGTACAGGTAATGGTGCGATCCCTGAGCACCTCCTTGATTCTATCAATGACAACAGTTTTATCGCCACCGTGACCTCGGCCGATGATGAACTCAATCTGCCAAGCCTGATCGCCAATGGTGCGCTAATTGAAGTAGGCGGGAATAAATTAGTCCGTGAATATCAGACGCGGCAAGGCCATCGCCTCTACCTTCTTGCTGGCGGTGAATCAGCCAATACCCCGTTCAAAACAGGGATGGGAGATCCTACTCTGTATTTATTCGAAGCGGCGCACATGCTTGCCGGATTACAACTGCTTTGCCAACCAGAAGACTTCAAACCGGGGATCCAACCATTAAGCGAGGCTGACGAAACAGCCATTGCCGAGCATTGGTTGCGGCACTTTTATAACTACCAATAACGACGTAAACATATATACAAGAAATTCCGAGGACGCCGAATCTTGGGCTATTTGCCCGTAGGCCGAACATTGTTACTCACACAAAAAAGCCTCAGCATTTCTCCTGAGGCTTTTGAAGAAGTGGCGTATCGGTCGGGCTGGCGCACCAGCGGGACTCATACCAATCTAAGTAAAAATATGATCTAATTGAGGTTACTCTTTCAGACAGTCACATCGCTATGGATAGCCTCAATA
>NZ_JANEYT010000129.1 GCF_024357955.1 Photobacterium pectinilyticum | reverse complement strand
TGAATAGTTAGATGAATGACGTTTTCGTTTTTCTTACTGCCGATGAACTTCGCTAACCATGTTCGATAATTGGCGGTATTAGCAGTAGTAAGAGATGGGGCATCGCAACTCACTTGCTGTAAGTCAACGTCATCCATATCGATAAAGTCACACTCATGCGCATCGACAGGAAGGTAGTGATTGATTTGCTCTGCTGATGGATAAGCTCTGCGAATAGAGGCGATATTATCTTGCAAGAGTGCAACTTGAAAATCAGTAAAGGAAGTCGCTGGCGCTGACTTCAGTTTCAATAGATGCTTTTTGACACAAGCCGATACTTGTAAATTACGCTCGATCGCCAAATCACGATTTTTAGTGAAAAGTGAATAACGAAGCTCATTGGGAAAGCCTGCCTGGCGCAGTTTGACTGGAGTGGAAAGGCGTGTGTAATACACACTAGATGGCAGTTTTAGCAGATACATATGTATCACCTCTATGTAGTAGGTGATTTTTCTATGCGTCAGATATGAAAAAAGCCCTGAAAAATCAGAGCTTTATTCATTTTAAAAGTGGCGGAGAGATAGGGATTTGAACCCTAGATACGCTACAAACGTATGCCGGTTTTCAAGACCGGTGCTTTCAACCACTCAGCCATCTCTCCGTAAGTGCGGCGTATAATATAAAGCTTATCGGCTTGTGTAAACCCCCAAAATGCTCACTTGCTCGCACATCATACAAAGAGGCACCAATAGGCCAGTTAACGCACAATAATTCACAAAAAAGAGGGGTTCACCCTGATTGTAAAGTGATTCCAGAGCCCCAAAATGCCTGTTTAGGTGTTTGATTATGGCTAATCAATTGGCGAAGGGAGTCAGGAAAAAGGTTCCATTGCTCAATTTCAGCGCAAGGTACCCAGAAAAACTCTAGATGAGGCTCATTCGCTACCACAGTCTCTTGGTGTGATAAGTCCGTTTCAACGTCAAAAATCAAATTGATCTCAGCTTGGAGCTGGCCATCGAGGAACCATTCATTTTCTGCAGCTCCTATAAATGCCCCGACATTGGCTTCAATCGACGCTTCCTCGCTCAACTCCCGCGCCAAAGCAACCGGCGCTGATTCGCCAAACTCAATATGACCACCAGGCAAGAACGTCATAGTATCGCCAATCGCCCTGACCAATAGGATATAGTCACCATCGCGGATCAACCCACGCGCAACATAATGAAAAGCCACTTTACCTTCCTCTTTAGCATTTTTGCCCATGGTACCGCAGCGGCAAGTCATACCGAAATGTAGAAATGACGCAAATACGCTTATCAAAGCTCTGTAACAGTTATTTGCTTCAGAAAGGCTATAGTTATTGCTAACCTCTTTTCACCTCAACAAACATAAGATTGATAACAATGAAAATTTTCAGCAATTTCGAAAGTGGTAACATCCATATCGTCAGTGCCGATTCGCCAGACAACATTCAACTGACGATCCCAGCGGATAACCAATCCGACATCTCGCAGTGGTTCCATTTCCGTCTGGAAAGCCAGCCCCAGCTTCATCATCAATTTTCAATCTTAAACTTGGCAAAATCAGCCTATCCCGAAGGTTGGCAAGACTATGATGTGGTTGCCTCTTATGATCGAGAAGAGTGGTTCCGTATTCCAGCCGAGTTTGATGGCGATACCCTGACCTTCAAGGTGGTTCCGGAATACGGCTCGATGTATTTCGCTTACTTCGCCCCATTCAGTTATGACCGCCACCAAGATTTACTGCACCAAGCCCAAACCCAGTTCAACTGTAAACTGGAAACCCTTGGTTCAACCTTGGATGGCAACGACATGAGCTTGCTCAACATTGGTGAGCCGTCGGAAGAAAAGAAAAACATCTGGATCATTGGCCGACAACACCCAGGTGAAACCATGGCAGAGTGGTTTATCGAAGGTCTATTGCAACGCCTACTCGACGATACCGATACTGTCGCCAAAGCTCTGCTCGATAAAGCGGTGTTCCATATCGTACCGAATATGAACCCTGATGGCAGTATCCGTGGTCACCTTCGTACCAATGCCATTGGTGTTAACCTCAACCGCGAGTGGCAAACACCGTCGATGGAGAAAAGCCCTGAGGTTTTCCTTGTGCGTGAGCGCATGCTTAAAACTGGCGTAGATATGTTCCTCGACATCCATGGTGACGAGGCTATTCCCTATAACTTCGTTGCAGGTAGCGAGGGGATCCCGTCTTACAATGAACGCCATGCCGCATTGGAAAATGCTTTCAAGGCCACCTTGCTGACCATCACGCCTGAATTTCAGGTCGCGCACGGCTACGATAAAGATGAGCCGGGCAAGGCCAACCTAACCATTGGCTCTAACTGGGTCGCCGAGCAATTCAAGTGCCTGTCTTATACTATCGAGATGCCATTTAAGGATCACATCAGTCATCCTGATGAGTTTTATGGCTGGTCGCCAGAGCGTAGCGTGGCCTTTGGCCAAGATGTGTTAGCAGCGGTTAGAGCAATCATCGATCAAATCTAATACCGGTGTTCTTAAATAAAAATGCCGAGTCGTAATGACTCGGCATAATCGTTCGGTAATTTGGAGCCAAACAGCGTCAAACCGGCATCACTTTATTTCATTGGAGCCCAAACGGCGTGATCAACGCCAACATCATCCTGAGCATAAATAACTAAAGGAAGCTTTGAGTTATAACGCAACAAATCACTGTGGAACTGCAAATTTTGATCTGATGCTTCTTCTTCACATGCCAACATGGTAGTGGCATAGTCAGTTTGCTTCTCCAATACGTAATATGAGTATCCCCAGCCTTCCAATGAACGTCGCTCAATATCCATAGGAAGTGCTTTAATATTACAATCAACATTCATAACGCTATTGGCAATAATTTGCACTCGGCGGTTTTGGCTTTCGTTTTCAGTCGCTTCAAGTTGAATAACATGCTTGGTAAAACCAGGCATTTCAGGAAACATATCAGCATTCTCGCTTGCAAAAACATGCGGAGTTGCCAGCAATAGTGTCGCGGTCAGAAGTGCTTTTTTCATTGTTATACCTACTAATCTGAGATTGCTTAGTTTTACCATTATACCCTGAACCCCCGCTGTTCAAAGCCAAGGAGAGCTTAGAAACGTTAGGTAACCGGTAAACCACGAGCCATCATCGGCTGATCAAATTAAGCTTGTTGCTCGACCATCGCTTCAAGACGGCGTCGCATCAGTTCATCAAACACCTTACGCGCTTCCTGTGCTTCTTCAGACGCCGCTAGTTTATTCTCTTTTGCTGATATGGCGTCGTCCATCAACTGCTGAAGTTGATCCAGTCGCTCTTGTGGCGCCTCGCTAAGTTCAAAAGCAGACTCGCCATTCGCCATAGCTTCTGCACGCATCTTTTTCTTCAGCTTCCACACTTTATACAAGGCTTCACGTTCAGCTTCGGCTGCGGCCATCGCGATGTCTTTCAGCTCGTCAAACTTGGTCAACGCCATCCCTTCTTTCGACCAAGGGTCAACATCTGGCAACTCCTCGATGTTAATTACCGGATCTTCATAGCCTTCCTGGTGAGTCAGGTCGAGCTTCGCCGCCTTCACTGCCGATATCATCAACATCACCGCAATCACCAACAGCGGTAAACCACCGACAATGGCTGCGGTCTGTAGGGTAGACAAGCCGCCCATAAACAGCAATACCGAAGGCATAAATGACAATGCAAAAGCCCAGAACAAACGGTTCCACCGCATTGGGTCTTCCGTCACATTGTTCTGTACCACCGATGCCAAAATATAAGAGATCGAGTCAAACGTGGTCGCTGTAAAGATCAAACACAATAGCGTAAACGCGGCAATAACAACGGTACTGTAAGGCAGTTGCTCAAGAATTGAGAAAATGGCTTTGGTCGCCCCTTCACTGTTAAGGATACCAACGACATCCAGCGCTCCAGACAGCTGCAGCGATAGACCGTAGTTACCCAAGATCATGAAGAACAAAAAGCAGCCCATCGACCCAAAGAAGATCGACCCCGTTACCATTTGCTTGATAGTACGGCCACGGGAGATCCTCGCAACAAACAACCCCATGCTCGGTGCAAACACCAACCACCACGCCCAGTAGAAAATGGTCCAGTCCTGTGGGAAATGGGTATTTTCAAACGAGCCATAGCCGCCGAACGGCTCGGCCCATGTTGCCATCACAAAGAAATTCGACAACATACGGCCCAGTGAATCGAGCCCAGTTTCCAGCATGAAAATGGTTGGGCCGGAAATCAGCACAAAGGCCAATAAGCTCAGAGCTCCCCAGAAGTTGACATTACTGAGGAACTTGATCCCTTTTTCCATCCCGGCATAGGCCGAGTATGCAAAGATCGCAGTACAGAGCATCAACACAATAATCTGAGTCTCTGTGTCTTTTGGTAAGCCAAACAAGTAGTTGGCACCTTCGGTGATCAATGGGGCAGCAAGGCCTAGCGTTGTCGCACCACCACCGAGAAGACCAAAGATAAACAGCACGTCAATGACCTTACCCAGCCAACCATAGCTGCGGGCTTCACCAATGGCCGGCATCAAAGCCGCAGATACCTTTAACACAGGTTGCTTACGAACATAAAAGAAATACGCAATTGGCAAAGCTGGAACCAAGTAGATAGACCAAGCTATCGGTCCCCAATGGAATAAGCCATAAGTTGCTGCCCAGCGCACCGCCTCTTCACTACCCGGTTCAAGCTGAAACGGCGGAGCTTGATAATAATAAGCCCACTCAATCGTCCCCCAGTACAGGATACTGGCACCGATACCGCCACAGAACAGCATCGCTGCCCAGGAAGCCGTGGTAAATTCGGGCTTTTCATCAGGATCACCCAGCTTGATTTGGCCGATGTCAGAAAAAACGATGTAGATCATAAAGAAAAAAGCAGCGACACCGAGCGACAAATAAAGAAAACCGAGTTTGTCGGTCATAAAGGTTTTGGCAATAGTAATCCATTCCGCACCTTGCACTGGAAACAGCAGCAAGGGCACCACAACCGAGATCAACATGCCCAGCGCCCCGAAGAAGGTCGGCTTATCGATCAATTCAAAGTGTTTACGAGAAAACACGGTAGCTCCTTAAAAATATAAACCCTGATATGGGTAAGTAAGATAATCAGAGAAAAGGGGCTAACTGTACAAACCAAGATTCTAATGAACTCGATGAAAAAAGCTGATTATTAGCTGACATAATTATTCAGCCGTATATAATGTCAGGCTTATCACCGATAACCAGTAGGATTAACGGTGATAATCCCTAAATCAGTAGAGGCGCGCTGCCTAAAAGTAACCGAGCAGAGGGTGATACCTGTGAAGCCGGAGAAAGGAGTCAGCGCCGAAGTGACTGCAGCTATCAACTCAGTCGCTGGGTCTGTGTCGAATAGGCATAGAACTGCCATAGTATTTACCTATGGAGCGCTACCTGAGGGGGTAACAAGTCATACCTTTCTGCGTCTTAGTTACACTTCCTTTCGGTAGATCTCCACCTTTAAGTTGTAGGTGTGATGAGATCATGAACCTTGTAGATTTTTCGGACTCACTAATGTCCGTTGTCCCAGCCATGCTGGCTGTTATCCTAGCAGTCACTACCAGGCGGGTTTTGCTTTCCCTTGGCTCAGGTATCTTTGCCGGTGCCATGATGCTAAACCAATACTCACCATTAGAGTCACTGCAGTACCTAGTTGAAAAGATACTGGCGATTGTCTGGGTTGATGATGCACTCAACGGTGACAACGTTAACATGATCATCTTCATGTTACTGCTTGGTGCACTGATCAGCCTGATGAGTGTCTCCGGTGCAACGCAAGCATTTGCCGACTGGGCAGCAGTACGCTGTAAAGATCGCCGCAGTGCCAAGTCACTAACCGGCCTGATGGTCTTTATCTTCTTCATTGATGACTTCTTCCACAGCCTATCTGTAGGTGCCATCTGCCGTCCGGTAACCGACCGTTTCAATATCTCTCGAGCAAAACTGGCCTACCTGCTTGATTCAACCGCAGCACCGGTTTGTGTACTGATGCCTATCTCGTCATGGGGTGCCTATATCATCGCCCTCGTTGGCGGCATCATGATGGCACACGGTGTGACAGATCAGAGCCCTATCTCAGCCTTTGTCGAGATGATGCCAATGAACCTGTATGCGGTATTCACCTTGGTCATGGTACTGTGCGTTATTGCCTTCCAACTTGATATCGGCCCAATGCGTAAGCATGAAAAATGGGCACTAGAAGGCAAACTGTGGGATGAGTCCAAGGGCAAACCTGCTGGTTTGGAGGTTGAGGTACCAGAATCTGCCAAAGGCGGCATGATCGATATGGTATTGCCTATCCTGACCCTGACGATGGCAACAGTCTTTTTCATGGTGCAATCAGGCGCAGATGTACTAGCAGCCAATGGTGAAGCCTTCAGTGTGATCGGCTCTTTTGAAAACACCGATGTTGGATCATCTCTGGTATACGGTGCGATTTGTAGCCTAGTGGTTTCTATTGCGCTAGCGCTTCGTCTTAACCTTGGCGTGAACACTTGGGTAAAAGCAGCACCACAAGGCATTTCAGCCATGATGCCCGCTATTGTGATCTTGTTCTTTGCCTGGACTATCGGTTCAGTTGTCCGTGATATGCAAACCGGTATTTACCTCGCTTCCATGTCAAACGGCAACCTGCCTGTTGAACTGCTTCCAGCGGTTGTCTTCCTGCTATCTTGTGCAATGGCTTTTGCTACTGGCACCAGCTGGGGCACCTTCGGGATCATGTTACCACTAGCCGGTGATATTGCTGCTGCCAGTGACATTGCACTGCTACTTCCTATGCTATCGGCTGTATTGGCTGGCGCAGTATTTGGTGATCACAGCTCGCCAATTTCAAGCACCAGTATCCTATCGGCAACCGGTGCAGGTTGTCACCACATGGACCATGTTATGACCCAGCTACCGTACGCATGTTCGGTTGCTTTCGGTGCCCTATTGGGTTACCTCGCTATCGGATACACTCATTCTGCTTGGGCGGGTGTTGCTGTAAGTGGTCTTTGGTTCCTGGCCTTCTGTGCCTTTGCGGTTCGCAAGAGCAAGCCTGTTATGGCGGCTGAGCCTGTGACAAGCTAAACCATCAATATCGTTTCCCCCCAAAGAGCAAGGTCACGGCCTTGCTCTTTTTTTTGGAAAAAATAAGACAACATCCTTTGTGACGAAAATAAAAACAGGAACAATGCCATGCTTTCAATACACAAAAGCCCAGTATAAAATGCAGAACGTCACAATAAGCCACAAAACACTGTACAAGCAATTTTATATTACTATTTTTGCCATTATTTCAGAGCAAACACGTTTTTATTGCTCCTTTTATAGATATTTTTTAAAGCAAAGCTTAATCGGAACCAAAACCATGAGAATTGGAATATTATACGGTGGTGAGTCTAGCGAGCGCGCAGTCTCATTAAAATCTGGCAACTGCATTGCCGGTGCCGTCGAATCGCTGGGCCACGAAGCTATCAAGATTGATCCCCGCCATATTGATATCACCTTGCAGGGCTTCTTTAACCTCGACAAAGTGTTCATTGCTCTTCATGGCGGCATGGGAGAAAGCGGGCATATTCAAGCCTTGTTAGATTTACTAAAAATCCCCTATACCGGCAGTGGGTTGCTAGCTTCATCGATCTCACTCAACAAATTAAAAACCAAAGAAATTTGGCGTTCAAACGGCCTGCTAACGGCTGATTGGATCAAGGTAAACAAACACATTCCAACCGACACCATCAAAGCGACGCTGGAAGATCTTTCCTACCCTGTGGTCGTCAAGCCATTGAACCAAGGTTGTAGTATCGGTGTGTCAAAAGCGTCCTCCCCGGAGGAGCTTTACAGCGCTTTAATTGATGCCTTTGAGTATGACGATGACATCCTGGTCGAGCAATTCATCACCGGCCGCGAATACACCTGTGCCATCCTTGACGAGAAAGCACTACCAGTTGTTCAAATCAAGTCAGATACGTTTTTTGACTGGGATGTGAAATTCGGCGATCAAAGCGCGACATATCACTGCCCGTCAGATTTAACCGATGAGCAGGAACAACAGATGCGTGAAGCCGCACTGACCGCCTATAAAACGTTGGGATGCCGAGGTTGGGGCCGAGTCGATACCTTCTTGGATGACAGCGGGAGAATCTGGCTGATTGAGATGAACACCGTGCCGGGTATGACCACCCGCAGCGTGTTTCCAATGGCAGCCAAAGAAGCTGGAATAAGCTTCGAAGATACTATCGCCACGCTACTCGATAGTGCGACATTCGATGACGTGAAATAGCGCATAAAAAAGCCGGTAACCCATGACAAACAGTGGCTTACCGGCAAACTGTCAGAGTTTCCCCTCAGACAACAGAACACATTATTTGTAACCGTTCACCAGACCCCCATTGAAAAATCATTTGTGATCCATCGCACTTGATCCGCTTTTCCTTCTTGAGTGA
>NZ_JANEYT010000128.1 GCF_024357955.1 Photobacterium pectinilyticum | reverse complement strand
CTGTGATATCAGCGATCTGCTGCCCTATAGCAAAGGGCCCTTCAATAGCTAGGTGGGTAGAATTACCCGCTTACCATAAAAACACATAGTGGGTATTTGAGAATGCATATATGGAATGGGACAGCATTCGTATTTTTCTTGCCGTTGCCGAAGAAGGGAGTATGTCTGCGGCTGGTCAGAAGTTAGGCATGTCACAGCCGACAATCAGTCGGCATATTTCAGCCCTCGAAGAGAAAGTGGGTTTTAACCTGTTTGACCGCTCGACGCAGGGCTTGGGCCTGACTTTGGTGGGTAATGAACTGTTAAGTGATGCAAAAGTGACGGCAAAAGGAGTCGATGGGTTTATCACCAAGGTATCTGCTCACAGTGGCAAACATATTGGCCATGTTCGATTGGCGGCTAGTGACATAATGTCTTTCTACTTTATGCCATCGTTGCTGAATGAATTTCAGCGACAATATCCCGATATTGAAGTTGAAGTACTGGTCGCTAACAAGGAGGTGAATCTGAATAAGCGTGAAGCTGATGTGCTGATATCGAAAGTCAAACCTGAGCAATCTGATTTGGTGGTTAGCTTACTGCACAGCGAGGAGATAGGTTTTTATGCTCACCGGGATTATCTCAAGCAGTTTGGCAAGCCTGCCACGGTACGCGAAATGTATACTAGCAACTATCAATTCATTGGGTTCGATCAGCTAGAGATCGATATTGAAACGGCCAGTCAGTTTGGAAGGTCGCTCAGTAAGTCTCATTTCAATTTTCGCACCGATAGTTTCAAGATGCAGCTAGAGTTGGCGAGGGCCAAGGCGGGGATTGCCGTTGTCTTTCACTCGATTGCCAAGCGTTATCCGGAATTAGAGCCTATCCCTCTACCTGATATTACCTTGCCTGGTGTGAGCTGGTGGTTGGTGTGCCACCATGATGTCCATATCAACCCAAGGATCCGTCATTTGATGACTTTTATCAGTGAATGGTTCCGCTCACAACATGATAAAATTCGTTTAATCAGTTAGTTACGATACTTTTTATATGGCTCTAGATATGGCGAATGCTTTTTTGCTTCGCCCTGCGCTTTTTTTGCCCTTTCCGTCGTTTCTTTTTTCTATAATTTGTTTAATAGCATAAACATTTCTTTGTGTGTTCTTGTCGTTTTTGGTTACAAACTAGACGAACGAAAACGTTTTCGTTGCCTTAAACTTGATCTGAACCAGTGATTTTTCAAATTTTTACAAAATTGTCGAAACAAAAGTTGAGTTATTCAAAAAAAATTGAATAATGTAATCAAAAGCTATAAATTAGAAGAAAATGCTGCTCCACACTTTTTCTTCTAGATAGGTCGACAGACCGGAAAGACGTGTAACGGAACATTTTGTTCTAGAGCCCTAATTAATCTGATGAGATAACCCATGAGCAACTCTCTAGTACTTGTAATCAACTCTGGCAGTTCTTCACTTAAGTTTGCCCTTATCGACACTGTCAGCGGCGAAGCGACCCTAAGCGGTCTTGGCGAATGCTTCGGTATGCCTGAAGCCGTAGTAAGCTGGAAAATCGATGGTGAAAAGCACGAGCACGCGCTTGATGCTGAAGGTAACCACCACCAGCAGGCCGTTGATCGCATCGTTGTCCTGCTTGAAGAGCTAGGCATGAAGCAAGATATCGTTGCCATCGGTCACCGTGTTGTTCACGGCGGTGAGAAATTCACTAAGACGGTTAAAATTGACGAGTCAGTACTGGAAGAGATCGACAGCCTGAGTGATCTTGCGCCTCTTCATAACCCTGCTCACGTTATCGGTATGCGCGCAGCGATGGCGGCTTTCCCAAGCCTGTCTCAGTACGCTGTATTCGATACAGCGTTCCACCAGACGATGCCAGCGAAGGCATACACTGGTGCTATCTCTCAGAAACTTTACACTGACTACGGCATCCGTCGCTACGGTTTCCACGGTACAAGCCACTACTATGTTAGCCGTGAAGCTGCGAAGGTCGTCAACAAGCCAGTTGAAGAAAGCAACTTCATTTCTGTTCACCTAGGTAATGGCGCATCGGTATGTGCTATTAAGAACGGTAAGAGTGTTGATACCAGTATGGGCTTTACACCACTAGCGGGCCTAATGATGGGTACGCGTTGTGGTGACCTTGACCCAAGCATCATTGAGTTCCTACTGAAGAAAGGTTGGTCTCAGCAGGAAGTATTCGACGAGCTGAACAAGAAGTCGGGCCTTCTCGGTGTGTCTGGCCTGACAAGCGATTGTCGCGGCATCATCGAAGCGATGGAAAATGGCCACGAAGGTGCAACACTTGCCTTTGAGCTATTCTGCTACCGTGTTGCTAAGTACATCGGTTCTTACATGGTTGCGCTAGATGAGCTAGATGCCATCATCTTCACCGCGGGTATCGGCGAGAACTCTCTGCCAATCCGTAGCAAGATCCTTGAGAACCTGAAGATCTTCGGCTACCGTGAAGACGAAGAAGGCAATGCTGCTGCACGCTTTGGCAATGCAGGTGTTATCACCAAGCCAAACACGCCAGTAGCTATGGTTATCCCGACTAACGAAGAGTGGGTAATTGCTAAAGAGTCAATGGAACTGCTTCACGCTTAATTACAAGCGAAGCACAGACATGAAAAAAACCGCCAGCAAAGATGCTGGCGGTTTTTTTTATGGTTAAAACTCACCGCGTTCGAAAAGTTTATATCGATACCGTCAACGTTGAAGCGTTCCGACGTTTTTTGACGATAATTGCCCCGATATGGTCGTAGATAAAGTTGAACACGAAGGCATAGATAGTAATAAACACCGTCACGCCGACATCCATGATAAATGCCTGATAAAGGCTGACACCTAAAATGGCGGCCATTACAGGAATGGTCAGCGCCAATAAGCCCAGCTCAAATAACACCACGTGGAAGGCGCGTTTTGCGATAGTACGCTTGGTTTTGTCTCCCGGAAAAAACTGGTCAAAGCCCCAGTTGAACACAAAGTTCCAAGCCATGGCGATGGTCGCAATGATTATCATAGTTCCTGATAAAGCGCCGACTTGATGATCAGTAAAAAACATCAATAGCCCAATGGATAGCGATACCGCCAATACTTCGAATAAGACTGCATGAAATACTCGTTCTAACCCACTCATCAATATCTCTCCTCTAAGGCTACGAATGAAAAAGAGCGGGCATTTTGGCAGCTTCGAGTCTAACAGCAAGATAGCGCTTATCACACATCGTGATAGCTGGGAGATTATTGATCGTTGCTTTCTTTTGCAACGGTATTAAGCAGGTCTGTGAATGCTCGAGCTGCCGATGACAGGGTACTGGGCTTACCTTTGGTGATGAGGTAGAACTGGCTTTCTAACTTCCACTTGTCGGGTTGGAGAGCCACTAAGTGTTGGCAGGCGCGATTTTGTTCGATTAGATGGGTGGGGAGGAAGCTGAGGTGGCTGCCTGCGAGAGTGAGCATCAAGCCGGACTCGACATGCCAGCCATTGTAAAGCTTTACTCCTGGATGCTGTTCAATATTAAGCAGTGCTTTCATGGTGTCGACAGCGTATCCGCCCATGTTGATGCGACAACCTGAGAGTATGTAGTGGTTGGCAATGATCTGCTCGGCCAGATCTTTGCGGGCATACAGTTGGCTTTGTTCAATAAACAGAGGCGTGGCAAATTCAAAGGCGGCACGTTGTCGATCACCAAGTACGCAAAGCATCATATCCAGTTGACCGCTTAATAATTTTTCATTGAGTTGGGTGTAGTCGCCCACGTCCAAAGTGACCTCAACATCGTCGCTCAGCTGATAAAATTGTTCGATGGCTTTGAGTAATGGGTTGTTGGTCAAGGTTGCCGTATTATCCAAACAACCCACACGGACATGCCCTGACAAGGTTGAATGTACCCCTTTGAGTTTGAAGGCATACTCGGTCAACATCGCGCTGATTTCATTTGCATAATTATACACAGACCTTCCTTCATCAGTCAGTTCGAACCCGCTCCTTCCCCGTTTACAGAGGCTCACACCTAAGCTTTTTTCCAATGTGATAAGCTGGTTGCTCAGTACCGGTTGGCTCAGGCCTGTGCTATGGATAGCATTGCTGATCCCACCCTGCTCAACGATTTCACGGAATAGTTCAAGGCGGCGCAGATCCCTTTTATCCAGAGTCGGGGCTTGGATCGTCATGGTGTTCTTCCATAGTTGTTTTCGAATGTTTGTATTCAATAATATGTATTTATTCAAATGTA
Source organism: Photobacterium pectinilyticum (assembly GCF_024357955.1). GTDB lineage: Bacteria > Pseudomonadota > Gammaproteobacteria > Enterobacterales > Vibrionaceae > Photobacterium > Photobacterium pectinilyticum. Next base: position 4,297 of record NZ_JANEYT010000128.1, on the reverse strand, counting down.
ACAAGCTGCTAACTTTTTTTATGTGATATTTGGGGATAAAAATGCAAGGTGGCTGAATGACCGAGAAAGGAAAGGATTCAAAAATTAATGACTTCGAGCTGGAGCCGGTACCGCAGAATGCAAAGCGGAGCTGGATGGTGATCAGCTTGATATGGTTGGCGATCGGGATTGATATTTCAGGCTTGTTCCTCGGGGCATTCTTGAGCAGTGGTTTACCGATAGACCAAGCACTGACGGCCACTTTTATTGGTTCGGCCTTGCTCGCCATTATCGCTATGTTGTGTGCCAACATCGGCTATCAGGCTGGGGTATCAACGCCGCTGATCAGTAGCGCGGTGTTTGGTCGCCTAGGTGGCAAGACAATGGGGGCTATCACCGGGATCTCGCTGGTGGGTTGGTTTGCCTTCCAAGCTGACTTCTTTGCTTTGATTATGGTTGATGCCCTGGCCAAATACGATCTGGTGGTTTCCCATGGTGCGGCTTTGGTTGGTGGCGGCCTATTGATGATGGTGACGGCCATTTATGGAGTACGGGCACTGGGTAAACTCAGTACCTACTCTGTGCCTTTGATGGTCACGCTGATCACCATTGGTCTTTATATGGCGTCAGGCACTCAGTCTACCTCAGCCAAAATGATTGAGTCTCCGCTCTCGATGGGCGAGGCAATCTCTTTCGTGATGTCTATTTGGATCCTTGCGGCAGTCGCAGCTCCGGATATCGCCCGTTATGCCAAAACCCGTAAAGACGCCATTCTCGGTGCTGGATTCGGCTTCCTGTTTGGCAACAGCGCCATCATAGTGGTTGCCTTGTTGCTGACCCAGATGACTGGTACCGATAATCTGGTCGATGTCTTCTTTTCATTAGGCTTGGGGCTGGCTGCCATTATCGTGCTGGTCTTCGCCCAGTGGACGACTAACAGCAGTAACCTATGCTCTGGCGCACTGGGTATGTCGGTGACGCTGCCATCGGTACCCCGCCCATTGTTGGTGATATTGATGACTATTGTCGGCTTGGGGATAGCCCAATTTGGCATGGTGGATAAGTTTACCGCCTTCCTGACATTACTGGGTGTGACGATTGCCCCGTCTGCAGGGGTTTATTTGGCGCAGTATTACCTTATTGATAAAGAGGCACTGACCTTCGAGCGTATCTCTAACGCCCCTGATTGGATGTTCAAGGGTTTGATTGCTTGGGGATTCGGCAGTGTCATCAGTGCCTGCACTGCAGGTGAGTTTTTCGGATTGTTTACGTTAACCAGCATTTCGGCCATCGACGGCATCCTTGCCTCGCTGGTGGCCTATATGGTGCTCGTAAAGTTGTCAGTCATTGAAAAGGAGACTGTGCGTGATTATCAATGAACAAATGATCGATGATATTGCCCTGGGCGCAACCGTGCTGGGAACAGGCGGAGGAGGAGATCCTTACAGCGGTGCCTTGATGGCTAAAGTCGCGATTGCCAATGCGACTAAACCGGTTGAGATTATTGCGCTCGATGAAGTGGCTGATGATTGGATGACCGTACCTTCATCTATGATTGGTGCACCGACAGTGGCGATTGAAAAAATCAATTCACGCGAGCAGATGTTAGTGGCTTTCGAGGCTATGGAGCTAGCGGTGGGCTGCGATATTGAAGCGACCTACCCGATTGAAGTGGGCGGCTTTAACTCCCTCATACCTATTTTGGTGGCGGCACAAAAAGGGATCCCGGTAATTGATTGTGATGCTATGGGACGGGCTTTTCCTGAATCGCAAATGGTGACCTTTTACCTTGATGGTTTGCCATCAGCACCCAATACCTTGGCTGATGAAAAAGGCAATGTGGTGATCTTGCATCCGCTTGATGGTGTATGGTCTGAACGCTTTGCCCGTCCGATCACCGAACAGATGGGCGGTTCGGCGGCGATGTGTGATTATCCAATGCGCGGTGCGTCTCTTAAGCGCAGTGCGCTGCCAGCAACCCTGACTAAGGCGATGAAGATCGGCGCTGCTATCAGGAAAGCCAATGACGAAGGACTAAGTGGCGTTGTCGCTGTGCTGGACATTGTCGGTGGCCACAAGATTATCAGTGGCAAAATCATTGATATAGAAAGAAGCACCAGCGGTGGCTTCGTGAAGGGTGGTGTGACAATCGAAAGGCTGATACAGGCGGATCCTGATTCAGACTTAGATAGCGTGTATGTCCATTTCCAAAATGAATTATTGCTCGCCCATGAAGGGACTCAGGCCGAAGATTTAGCGCAGGATAATCTATTGGCGGTCACACCGGATCTGATCTCGATTTTGGATCATGAAACTGGCCACCCCATTACGACTGAGCAATTGCGCTATGGCCAACGGGTTGATCTTATTGCTTACCCGTGCGATGAAAAGTGGCGTACAGAGAAGGGAATTGACGTTGCCGGGCCTGCTTACTTTGGCTACTCAGCCCAATATTGCCCGGTGGAATCACTGAAACGCTCAGAGACACAAGCGAAATAGGAGAGAGTGGTATGGAAGAGAAACAATTTCGCTTAGGTCAATTTCGTTTAGGCATTGATGTTGGTGGTACCAATACTGATGGCGTACTGCTTGATGCTGCGCTCAACTGCGTGGCTAAAGTCAAAGTAGCAACAACCACAGATATTGCATCTGGGATTGATGGGGCAATATCGACCTTGCTTGAGCAAGCCAATATCAGTGGCGAGCAAGTTCAGTACGCGATGCTGGGCACAACCCAGTGTACCAACGCCATTGTTGAACGTAAGGGGCTCGACAGGGTTGGAATGATCCGTCTGTCGTTGCCTAGCGGTAGTAGTGTCCCACCACTTTGTGGTTGGAGCCGTGAATGGCAGGCGGTACTCGGTGGGCACTTTTATGAGGCGCACGGTGGCTATGAATACGATGGTCAGCTTATTGCTGATATTCAAGAGGCGGAAATTCGCCAGCTTTGCCAACAAATGCGCGGCCATGTTGATTCGATTGCCCTTTGCGGCGTGTTCTCGCCGGTAAATAGCCAGCAGGAATTGCAAGTGGCACAGTGGTTGCGTGAAGAGTTGCCGGGTGTCGGCATTTCTCTGTCCCATAAAATCGGTAGTCTGGGCATACTTGAGCGTGAAAACGCCACTATCCTCAATGCGGCACTGCAGGGAACCGCCAAGCGTTTTGTGGAAGGGTTCTGTCATGCGCTGGAAGCACATCGCATCAATGTAACTCCGTATTTTGGCCAGAATGACGGCACTTTGATGTCACAAGTGTTTGCTCTCAAATACCCGATCCTCACTGTAGCGTGCGGGCCAACCAACTCGATCCGTGGTGCTAGCCATCTCACAAAGTTGACCGATGCCATTGTGGTTGATGTTGGCGGAACTACGTCGGATATCGGTGCTTTGACTCACGGCTATCCGCGTGAATCCAGTGCGGCGGTAGAGCTTGGCGAGGTGCGTACCAATTTCCGGATGCCGGATATTCTGGCTATCGGGATTGGTGGCGGTACTGTGGTTAAAGGCACCGTGGTGAAAGGTTTTGAACATAATGACACCTGTTTTTTGGAGCTGGGCCCGGAAAGTATCGGCCACCAATTAACGCAATTGGCACGCAGCTTTGGCGGAGAGACCCTTACCTTGACCGATATTGCACTATCCACAGGCGCTATGTCTTGGAATGGCCAACCAGCCGCCCAACGGTTGGAAATGAGCAATCAACTGGCTGAAGATATTTACCAGATGATGGTGGAGCAGGTGGAAGAGGGCATCGATAAGATGAAAACCTCGGCTGCCAAGGTCCCAGTGATCCTAGTCGGTGGTGGTAGTGCCTTGCTACCCGATAGCTTCAATGGGGTGAGTGAAGTGGTTCGCCCACAACACTTTGAAGTGGCCAATGCGATTGGTGTTGCCCTAGGTGAGATATCAGGGCAGCTGGACAAAATCGTCGAGATTGCACCGGATCAACGGCAGGTTGTGCTCGAGGCATTGGCGTTGGAAGCTAAGCAATTGGCGGTGGAAGCAGGGGCTTGTCCTGACAGTGTCCAGGTGATTGAACGCCATGAAATCCCACTTAGCTACCTGCAAGGTAATCGGGTCCATGTGAAGATCAAGGCAGCGGGAAAGATCGCCTAACTTAATGGTCCCTATCTTTAATGCTCAGGCCCGGGTTGTGGTGCCCGAATCGCGATATCATTCAGGGCCTGAACTTGGCAAGTCTCTGGCTAGGTTACCTAATAGCGCGTAAAGCCTCGCCCGATGAGGAGTATACAGTAAAAACCATGTTCACTACCGAGTGAGTGAGTGAGAGGCTATATACCACAGGGGCTGTGAAGTTG
>NZ_JANEYT010000127.1 GCF_024357955.1 Photobacterium pectinilyticum | reverse complement strand
TTGAGGCTATCCATAGCGATGTGACTGTCTGAAAGAGTAACCTCAATTAGATCATATTTTTACTTAGATTGGTATTACACCAAGCCTTTTCGCCATCAACCATCACTTCTGTGATTTCCATGGTATCTCCGTACTTTTTAAGCTCAGCGATATAGTCATGAAGATCAGATTTGTGATGAACGGCACCATCTTTATCAAGAAGCTTGTACTCTGATGTCACATTTTCAGCAATCACGTTTGCATCCAAACTTGAAAAGCCATTGCCATAACCAGCTAACTTATCTTGTGCTGACATGATCCAACCCTCTTTCAGTCTAGGGAAGCTAAATCTAACTTCTAGTATAATACTTTCCACTTATGGAGCCCCTAACACTAAAGATGGATTTTTGGCACCTGCTATGCAGTCGGTCCGATTTCAGATAAAAAGTGCGACATTCATTGAAGCACTCTTCACTCATGAATAATTGTGACAAAAATATGACCGTCGGATTACCTCTATATTGGCAGTATATCGATGATATTAGTTTCGCCAATAACAGCTGGGATATCAGCAGCCACCGCCTTGCTAAGCCTTCAGGGATAAAAAGCGTACACACCAATATACATTTATCTAGAAATAGATATACATGGTATGTACGCTTTTAAGCTTCACTAAAAGTAATATGAGTAAAGAACTGTTACTCACCCGACTCTTAAAGCAAAAAGAGTGAAATCTGTGGAAACAACACCAACAAACACAGTCCGAATATTGAAACCAAAAGAAACGGCATCACTCCCTTTGCTATAGAGCCTAGAGAACAGTGTGTTATATTTGCCGCAACAAAAAGGTTGATGCCAACAGGTGGAGTAATCAGTCCGATAGATAACGCTGTCATTAACAATACACCAAACCAAGTGAGATCAATATTCAAAGAACGAACCACCGGCAAAAATATCGGCAAAGTAATATACATAATAGTAACCGCATCCATGAACATACCGGCTACCAGTAAGATCGCCAAAATCACAAACAAGATGATCTGAGGATGTTGACTCATGGTAATCAATACCTCGGAATAGTCTCCCACTAAGCCATCGATCTCAATCACCCAACCAAAAAGCCCAGCAAAAGCAACCACCAGCATGACTACAGCTGACGAGCAAGCAGAATCGATAAATGAATGGTAAAGCTGATTTATATTAATCGAACGATAAATTAAGGCTCCAACCACAATGGCATACATCGACGCGACTATCGCCGCCTCTGTCGGAGTGAATATCCCTCCATATATACCACCGAGGATCAGAACTGGCGTGAATAGTCCCCAAAAAGCGTGGGTAAAGGCACTATACAAGCGTAAGTGATAAGGCTCATTTGAATCTTGTTCTTGCAGGGAAATCGAAAACCCTGGCTGACTGTTATCCGCATAAAAGCGTGATAATGGCAACATCAATAGCATCAATGAGCCTAGCAATATACCAGGAACAATCGTGGCAAGAAAAAGGTTGCTTATCGACGTCTCAGCTATCACACCATATATCACAAGCCCGATAGAAGGCGGAATGATCAGGGAAAGTGCCGCTCCAGTGCACACCAAACCAGCAGCGAAAGGTTTACTGTATCCATCATCAACCATTCCTTTGATAATCAATGGTCCAATGGCTGCCACTGAAGCTGGTCCCGAGCCACTCACTGACCCCCAAAACAAGCACACCACGGTACCAACCAGCCCCATATTACCTGGTAACTTCTCAACTAAAACCCGAAAGAACTGGATCATACGTTCTGCTATTCCGCTGATCCCCATGATATTTCCGGCTAAAATAAAAAATGGTATAGCCAATAACGTGTATTTTGAACTGCCAGCAATGAGCAGGTCTGCAACCATATCAAGCCCAAAATCCATCTGCCACATGGCAAACAACGCCGATAATGCCAAACAAAACGCAACGGGAATACCGCAGATAATAAAGATGAAAAACAACATTATCATCTGGCTTCCAGTAGAGATATCCATAATTACTTCCTTGATATTATGAGTATTATTTACAACGCAGCTGAGTAATAAGCCATTCGATTTGACGAGCAATCATCAAAACGAAACCTAAGGGTAGCAAAGCCGTGTAATACCAAACCTTTACCTGTAAAGCACTTGAGGTTATTTGTGACTCGTATTGGTTACCCAGCAGATCGAGCATGAAATAAAACATCACTAACAAGGTAAACACAACCGCAATCGAAAGGCCAACCTGCAGCCACTTTCGATAACGATCGCTTATATTATCAATCAAAAATCCGACAGCCAGTAGCTGGCCTCGCTTAATCGCAATGGCAGCACCAAATAGCGTGAGTACCACCATCCCATTAATAACGATTTCTTGTGTCGACGCTAGTGAGTAATTCGTAAGGGTACGTACAACGACATTTGAGAAGCCTAACAATAGCATCACAACAAATGTAACAAAGCAGATGACCTCTTCCAATTTACCCCATAAGTTTTTAAAGCTAGTACCCATACAATTGTTCCAGAATCTTTTATGGTCGTTACAGTTATAATTTCATGAAAAGGAATATTAAGCCCGCTTTTGCGGGCTTAGTTCCATTTCACTTTTTCTCGCTTATTCACATTTAATTTGTTGCAATGTCGTCTTCAAATACTTTCACGATATCGGTACCAACGAGATCTCGCCACTTATTAAATGAAGGTAAGGTTTTCTGCCTAAACTCATCAATTTGCTTAGCATCTAGTTCAACAACCGTCATTCCTTCATCTTTAAGTGTTTGAACACCATCCGCTGTCATCTGACGAGATATTGCTATTTGATATTCCATCGCCTCTTTGGCGGCATCGGCCACCATAGTTTGGGTATCAGCATCAAAACTATTCCAAACTTTACGGCTTACCGCGAGGAAGATTGGATCGTAGGAATAATGCCAAAGAGTGATGTTTTTTTGGATTTCATAAAGGCGCTGCGGAACAATAATCGCACCGACAGGGTTTTCTTGACCATCAACTACCCCTTGTTGCAAAGCAGAGAACGTCTCAGCCCATTGAATTTGCTGTGGGTTTGCACCAAGATCCTTAAATACATCGATATACATAGGGCCAGCAACACGTACCGACATGCCTTTCAAGTCATCAGGGGAATAAACAGGTTTAGTACTGTTCGTTAACTCACGAAAGCCATTCTCCCCCCACGCTAAAATAATGATATTTTTTTCTAGTGCAATCTGTTCAATTAGCTTACCTCCTTCACCTTGGATGGCTTTATCTACAGCTTGATATCCATCAAAAAGATAAGGTAGAGAGAACACCGCCATTTCTGGAATAAGTGGTGTTACATTAATCGCAGAAGTTAAAATGAAATCAATTTTGTTAGCACCTAACATTTCGGCTTGTTTAATCTGATCGCCACCTGTAAGCACTGAATTAGGGAATATTCTAACTTTTAGCTTGTCGTTACTACCTTCTTGCAGCAGTTGATTGAATTTTTCTGCACCTTGCTGCCAAGTCGTCGTATTAGAGACATTGTGGGACAAGCGGTAAGTTTTGGCCTGTGCAGCAAAACTCATACACACAGTCACTACCGCTATAGTTGCTAGTTTGGCTGACCCCTTCGCCATATTAAGTATATTGTTCATAACACCTTTTTCTTCCATGTCATTGTTTCAGCATATAAATCTCATTCTTTGTGTTTTGTTGCTTCATTGTCAATGGCTTACATCACAACTTGAACCGCTAACTGAATTATTTCTCAGTTGGTAAGGTACCTTTAAATTGAAGTTAATAATCAACTCAATCAGGAAAGGAATACTTAAAAGTTTGCATTAATCGATATTTACAGTCTATTAAACTAATAATATCTATAATTAGCGTTGAATATTACAAAACTCCGATGCTTATACAGTATAAAACGAACAGGTCAGCTTGCAGCATCATAAGAGTGCGAGGATTTTATTTTATCCTTGTAATATCCTCTTTTTGCCACATGAAATATCAAGTAATCGCTTCTATTATTTACAGAGAGTGATAAACATATAGAAAGCGGGTATTTATGCTACATCAATTTATCCTGGTCGTTATGGCACCCATTTTTTTGGTACAAGGTAAGCATGTCCGTAAGTCAATTCCCTGCCTCAAAGAAGCGGCAGGGCCACGCCGAGGGCAAAGTGAAAAAATAGCGGGTAGAGAAGGAAAGAGTCCTCCAACCAAGAAACCGCTTCGGATACTACTCTTAGGGGATTCCGCCGCTGCCGGAGTAGGCGCTGAACATCAATCTCAAGCGTTATCCGGCCAGCTCATATCGGCCCTGCACCATCAATTCCATGTCGAGTGGCAATTGATCGCAAAAACGGGCTTTACGACGAAGCAAGTGCATCAATCAGCTCTCTTGCACCCCAAGCAAATGTATGACGTTGTTGTTGTATCCGCCGGAGTTAATGATGTCACCAAACCGACCAGCGCAGCAAAATGGATCAAGCAGCAACAGATGCTTACCAATACGTTACGCAGTCACTTTTCATGCCAGCACATTATTCTTAATAAAATTCCACCGATGGAAGTGTTCCCATCCCTCCCTCACCCTTTACGTTGGTATTTGGGCAGCAAAGCAAAAGCGTTTAATAAAAAACTGGCCAAATGGGTCGAAACACAACCTGACTGTGAGCTCGTTAACATCGGGGGGCCACTCGATGTTATGCATATGGCCACCGATGGTTTCCACCCCGGACCGAAAATATACCGACAATGGGGACAAGCTGTTGCCCAAATAATAGAAGATCGCTGGACAGGAAGCGGATTTCAACAGCAGGATATCCGTTAATCCCCTTTCAAATATGTGCTGCCAACTTACCTTACAGGTATGAAAGCAACACCGTAAACCCCTGGCCCACAGTTAGCTATACATTAGCTTTTCTGCTTTTTGGAGATCAAAATCATTGAGCGACTTTTTAGCCAAGTGCCTCAAGGGGAAAGCCCTAATTAACTCTTCAAACGGCTGGACGGCAAAGGCCCAAAACACCGAGTTATCGAAGCCAAAAACAATGACTGCGCATAATGGAATAGAAATAATCCATTGGCCAGTAAAGTTAATTTTAAATACTGCTGTTGTCTTACCCAATGCGCGTAATACATTACCATGTACGGTATTGTAACCACGTACGATAGGCAAAATGATGTAGAGAGGCGCAATAACAGCTAAAGCCTGGTAGGTTGATTGGTCAAGATCCGGGTAAATATCGGCAATTACAAAGCTCATTCCAATAAACAATAGAGCACACAACACCGAAATCCCGATCGCGACATCAATACTGGTGTTCACGTTTTTGCTGAGATTATCGACTTTCTTTGAGCCAATGGCTTGGCTAATCGTTATCGCTGATGATTGTGACCATGCCGCGATAAACTGGGTGCCAGATCGGATCCATGGTGCGACGAGTGTTATAGCAACATAAGCATTGATATCCAATTGTGAGTAGAGCAACTGGTACACCGTGGCTCCAAGCATCAAAATCGTCACGTTGGCAGCAACGGGAAAAATCTCTAAAAAATGCAGCCTTATATTTCGCCCCATCGACGTTACTTCACGAAGCGTTATAAAGGAAATATAACGCTTTTTATACAGTGTTATTCCAAAGAAAATCAGGCGGGCTGTTATCGCAAAAATACTGCCAAGCGCTGCGCCTTGAACCCCCATCCCCTCATATGACAGCGAGTCAGACAGGTCGAATCCATTGATAAATAGATAAGTAAGCAGTGTATTTATTGGTAATTCAAGTAGGTAACCTTTAAGAGTGATTCTGCTTTTACCCAAACTATTAAATAGCGCAATCATTACCTGAGTAATACCCGTGTATAAAACTAGGTACTTTGAGATCATAAGGTAATCGGCAATTTCTTGCTGAAGTGGAGTGCTATCAGTCAACGCCTGAATTAGTGGCTGGTCAAACACAGTCAACAGTGTCCAGAATAGAGACGCAACTAAGCAGTTAATAATCATTCCAGACCAAGATGCTGTCGACAGAGCTTGCTGGCTACCTGATCCTACCGCCCGGCTTAGCACCAGTTGGCTGCCATTCGCCAATGCCATTTGAATCGCCAAAATAAAAGCCAGAATAGTGGTTGAGATCCCCATAGCGGCTAACGGCACCTCCCCCAATGGTGAAACCAATAGCGTATCGATCATCAACATGGACTGCATCAAGAGTCCATTCAAGGCCAATGGCCAAGCTAGCGAGAAATTCTTTTTTACATAGGATTGGGATGGCACAAGTCAACCTTAATTCAGCCGTCACTGACAGAGCAATAGAAACCTGGAGGCGTCAAATGGTAATACAATATGACTTGCTATTCTGAGGGCATGCTCAAGTTTTCAGTACAGTTGGACGACATTTAAGTGGATTGTTTTTCCATGAGATGAAAACCTGCAACCCGCAAGTGCAGAAATCTGCTTTAATACCAATCTGGATAAGTAGTTGATCAAATATTTATGTAGGTTGGTATAACAAATGATATTGGGCCATTCTCCCCCCCTTCATAAATAATGCTGAGCAAAAGGCCAGAGATCGCTGCCGATCTCTGGCCCTCATTATTTTGGCCCATACAGGGCGTTACCGAAGAAGTTGTAGGCTCGCGGTTTCACACATTACCTGAGCAAACTCTGTGCCCCGCTTACATTCAACTTCCCTGACTAATTCAGCCAATAGCACTTCAAGATCTTCAACGTTTCCATTGCTGCCAGACTCAGCCATGTATTGTGCGATACTTCGTCTCGCTTCATGCTTTCTACACATAATCTAATCCTTTAAATTTGAACCCAGTCCTCCCTCATCATAATTTTCATCAACCATCATGCAAATGCTCCAGCTCACATAAAACTTTTTTCAACCACAAAAATAACACTTAAAATCAATAACTTAATGATTTTTGTCGTAAAGTGACATTGACTTTCCACTGCCATTTATGGCTCATTTTGATTTTCCAAAATTCCATAGAAGCCATTGATAAAATGGCTCTCTGTTATCATTCTAGGTTCTTTATGAACGACTTCATCTGGTTTAGACCACACCTTACCCAGATACCCATCAGAGTATGCCTTGTGCCAATAACGCAGGTCGATAAGCCTGGTAATAAGCAGATGCAATCATATAAAGGGTAGAGAAAACGAAATTTATGTCGGTCACTGATTAACACTAGCGAAGTGTTCTCAGCCTTATACCAACCTGGATAAGTAGTTGATCAAGTATTTATGTAGGTTGGTATTAAAGCGTAAATATAATCTAGGCTGCCGATCCCTCTCGGCAGCCTATGTATTCAACTCAACTAATTGCCAACACCACCATTGTTAGTGACGGGAGTATCAGCCGTTAATACCGGCCATTCTTTAAAGGTTGCCAAGTGCTGTTCTACCGCAGCTTGTGCAGGACCAAATGCCCACATTTTTTGTCCCATCCACTTCAAATACATCCCAGACTCTTCAGCCGCCCTTTCATAAGGATCGCGACGCAAGTTAAAGAGCAAAGGCGCATTTAACTCTTCTTTTGGTCCACTCCAGCCATGGTTTTGCACAACGAAATGTGCTTTCCAGTCGCCGACTCTGACTGCTTGAAGCTTATCTCTTTCATAGTAGAGAATTTCATTTCGATTGGATTGACTGTCCTTCGTCAGCATCTCAAGTTGATTGTAGCCATCTAAATGTGCTTTGAAGCCTTCATGACCTCCCAGCAGCTTCTCTTTTAGATCTGTCGGTCCTCCCGCTGCAGCGACTAAAGTGGGTAGCCAATCCATCCCATCAAAAATACCATTATTCACTGAACCTGCAGGAATGTTCTCTGGCCAACTAACAAGCGCAGGAGCCCTGACTCCACCTTCCCAGGTTGTCCCTTTTTCACCGTGAAATGGAGTCATGCCGCCATCCGGCCATGTCATAATTTCTGGCCCATTGTCAGCGGTAAAAATGACGATGGTATTGTCTGCAACACCTAACTCATCCAACTTCGCAAACATTTCTCCAATATGATCATCAAGGTCTTTCATTACAACCTCTTGGAGTCCCCAACCATTTTTCCCTAACATTGCTTCATATTTAGGGGAAAGGTGGCTCCACACATGCCCTCTTGAAGGACAATACCAAGTAAAGAAGGGCTTATCTTCTTTTACTGCCCGCTCAATAAAATCAATAGCATGTTTGTTCACTTCATCATCAAGCGTGCGCATTCTTTCAATAGTCAGCGGTCCATCATCATTAATAGTTTGGTTACCACTGCCATCGGTAGTTGCATGAATCACATTACGCGGGGCGAATTTCTGAAAATCCGGGTCTTGTGGCCAATCCGGATCTTCCGTGTATTCCATGGCGTTAAGATGATATAACCAGCCCCAATACTCATCAAATCCGTGCATCGTTGGTAAAAACTCATCGCGATCACCAAGATGATTTTTACCAAATTGACCTGTCACATATCCCAATTTTTTGAGAATTTCAGGCAATGTTGGTGTATCCGCATTCAATCCAACAGGCCCTCCGGGTAAGCCAACAGTATGCATCCCTGTTCGAACGGGTAATTGGCCTGTCAAAAATGCAGAACGCCCAGCCGTACAGGAGGGTTGAGCATAATAATCAGTAAGCATCATGCCATTCTCAGCGATGCTATCAATATTCGGAGTCTGACTACTCATTACTCCATTATGGTAAGCGCTAATATTCGATATCCCAATGTCATCTGTAAAAATCACAAATATATTGGGTCTCTCTTGTGCCGAAAAAACCACAGTTGACCAGTTGAATAGCAAGCTAATTATAAAAAAACGTAATATCCTTTTCATCTATTCCCTCTTGTATTTTCAGTCGTTTCTAGATTAATCATTTTTAAAGCAACAACGCCAAATCCGATTTCGAGCAACAAATAAATGAATAGCAACCAATGAGGCATACCATCGAATATAATACTAGTCAGGCGCCCAGCGGCTAAGCCAAGCATAAATATTACTAAATAGCTGATCCTAATAGTGCTACATTTTGATAACTCCATGACCGCCTCCTGGAAATGGTGATACGTTGTCCA